>NZ_JBVJPM010000009.1:0-346343 GCF_055582645.1 Streptomyces sp. NPDC107517
CCGTGAGACCGCCCCCGCACGATCGAAGTCCCGCTACACTCCCGCCACCCGGCGAAAAGACCAGGTCAGACAGCGAAATCCTGCTGGAGTACTAGTGGCGGCTCGTAGAAGGACGTAGCGGGGTCACGGTCTGTAAGGGACCGACCGGGTAGCCTCCCGGGCCCATTCGGCCCATGACCCGCACGGCACGAACCCGCAGCCTGAAAAGTGTCCGATGGCGGCAGCCGAGCCCTTGGAGGACGCCATGAACGGCACTCCGACCGGCGTGCACGATGTGATGCGCCATCGGGTTGTGGCCCTGCGCACCGGCGCGTCCTTCAAGGACATCGTGAAGGCGATGCGTGAGTGGCGGGTCAGCGCACTCCCGGTGCCGGACGATGACGGGTTGGTCCGTGGAGAGTGCCCTGACCGGACCGCCCCGGCACCGCCCCTCGACCCCGGCCTTCCGGACGCCGGCCACACCCGCGCGGCCTGACGCAGAGCGGCCGGCACTGGACCAGAGGCGGCGACGATGACAAGGACAGTTCCTGTAAAGGCCGCCTCACTGAGGTGGCGCTGGCGACGCAACTCGCTGCGCCGGCACAGCGATGTGGTCGAGGCCTGGCTCGTGCTCGTCATCTGGCTGCTCGCGGTCGCCACCGGCCTTCTGGCGGGTGTACTGGTGGTACAGGCCGTCGACTCGGCCTTCTCGGCGCAGGCGGCCAAGGCTCATGCCGTGACTGCGGTACTCACTGATCGAGCGGCGGGTACCGGGCCCACCACCGGGGGTTACGACGACGGCAGAGTATGGGCGGCCGTGCGCTGGACGGACGCTGACGGCGCGGTGCACACCGGCGAGGCGAAGGTCCTGCCGAGGGCGCCGGCAGGCACGCGGGTCACGGTGTGGACGGACGGGAAGGGCGGGGTGGTGCCGGCACCTGCCACCGGCGCCGAGGCGACGCTGCAGGAGTCCTTGGCCGCCATCCTCGTCGCGCCACCGGTCGCTGCCGCGGTCTGGGGCGCCGGCTGGGTGGTACGTAACCGGCTCATCCGGCGGCGCTTGGCCGAATGGGACGAGGAGTGGAAACAGATCGGCCCGCAGTGGGGGAACCTCAGTGGAGGAAGAGGCTGAGACCCACCACTTCGCGGCTGCCGGCACCGAGCCTGCTGCGGCAAGATGCCCCGCTCATTCGTTTGCGCCCCTTGGAATGGTGCACCCTCACGCACCTTGTCTTCCCTGCCTGCTGGCACGCTGCTCGAGCTTGGGGGTGGCGCTGATCGCGTACTACTGGGGCGTCGCCTCCGGATGCGCCACGGAAGAGATGGCGCATGCCGTCGCGATCGACGTCGACAGGTCGGCCCGCACCGAGCCCGCACCGAGCCCGGGCCGACCGCGGCAACGGGCGCCTGACAGCAGCCCCGTGAATGCGCGGACGCCCACTCCTGCACATTGCGACACCTGCCGAAACGTCACCGTGAGTCTTCCCGGCTCCCGTACGAAGGGGAGAAACGCCACCGAGCTAGTGTGCAGGCACTCCACCTGGCAGCGGCGCCGGGATCTGCGAACGGGAAGGTCACATGCCCATGGACACCAAGGCGTACCTCGAGGACCTCTACGGGCAGGTCTGCCGTCGCAGCGCGGGGGAGGGGGAGTTTCACCAGGCGGTGGAGGAGGTGCTGCACTCCCTCGCGCCGGTGCTTGAACGGCACCCGGAGTACGTGGACGCCGGGATCGTGGCGCGTCTGTGCGAGCCGGAGCGGCAGGTGATGTTCCGGGTTCCGTGGGTGGATGACCAGGGCGCTGTCCAGGTCAACCGCGGTTTCCGGGTGGAGTTCAACAGTGCGCTCGGCCCGTACAAGGGGGGTCTGCGCTTCCACCCGAGCGTCAATCTCGGCATCGTGAAGTTCCTGGGCTTCGAGCAGATCTTCAAGAACTCGCTGACGGGTATGGCGATCGGTGGTGGCAAGGGTGGATCGGACTTCGATCCCAAGGGCCGTTCGGACGGCGAGGTCATGCGGTTCTGCCAGTCCTTCATGACCGAGCTCTACCGGCACCTGGGCGAGCACACCGACGTGCCCGCCGGGGACATCGGTGTGGGGGCCCGCGAGATCGGCTACCTCTTCGGTCAGTACAAGCGGATCACCAATCGGTACGAGGCGGGCGTCCTGACCGGCAAGCCGGTGGCCTGGGGCGGATCGCACGCCCGCACCGAGGCCACCGGCTACGGCACGGTCTACTTCGCCCAGGAGATGCTCGCGACCCGCGGCCAGGACTTCGAGGGTCGCCGGGTGGTCGTCTCGGGCTCCGGCAACGTCGCCCTGTACGCCATCGAGAAGGTCCATTCCCTGGGCGGTCGCGTGATCGCCTGCTCCGACTCCTCGGGGTACCTCGTCGACGAGGACGGCATGGACCTGGCGCTGCTCAAGGAGATCAAGGAGGTGCGCCGGGAGCGGATCTCCGCCTACGCCGAGGCGAAGCCGACCGCACGTTTCTCCGCTCGCGGCACGGTGTACGACGTCTCGTGCGACATAGCTCTGCCGTGTGCGACTCAGAACGAACTGCGCCGCGAGGACGCCGTCGCGCTGGTCAAGAACGGCGTGCTGGCCGTCGCCGAGGGCGCCAACATGCCCTGCACCCCTGAGGCCGTCGGGGTGTTCCACGAGGCCGGGGTGCTCTTCGGTCCGGGCAAGGCCGCCAACGCGGGTGGCGTGGCCACCTCCGCGCTGGAGATGCAGCAGAACGCGGCCCGCGAAACGTGGACCTTCCAGCAGACCGAGTCCCGCCTCGCCGCGATCATGCGTGACGTCCACACCCAGTGCCGTGAAACCGCCGAGGTCTACGGCGCCGCCGCGGACGACTACGTCCTGGGCGCCAACGTCGCCGGCTTCCTGCGTGTTGCGGACGCCATGAACGCGCAGGGAGTGATCTGAGGTCAGCGCCTGGTGCGGGCGAGCATGCTGAAGGCGTTCGCCGCGACGATCGCCCCGATGCCCGCCCACTCCGGCCCGCCCAGATCCTGGCCGAGCCCGATCCGGCCGACGAGCGCGGCCAGGAGCGGGTTGACGCTCATGAAGAGGCCGAACGCCTGGGCGGGCACCCGGCGCAGGGTGAACAAGTCCGCCAGGTACGGCACCGCCGAGGAGAGCACACCGGCGGCGATCGCACAGCCCACGGCACCGGCGGACGGCGGGTGGTGGAGCACCACGACGACGCCGACCGGCATGAACATCGTGGCCGACACGAGTGTGGCCGCCGCGGAGCCCTGAGCACCGGGGACGCGGCGGCCGACCTCCCGGTTGAGCAGGATGTACGAGGCCCAGCAGCACGCCGCGAACAGGCCCAGGCCCATCCCGACGTAGTCCGCGGAGGGCTGTGGCCGCATCAGCACGACGACGCCCGCCGCGGCGACCACCGCACAGCACGCGTCGATCCGCCGCCGCGCCCCGGCCAGCGCGATCGCCAGCGGCCCGAGGAACTCCAACGTCACCGCGAGGCCCAGACCAATGCGGTCGATCGCGCTGTACAGGGACAGATTCATGGAGCCGAACACGACGGCGAGCCCCAGGACGGGCTGCCACTGCGCCCAGGTGAAGCTCCGCAGACGAGGGCGTGCGACAGCCGTCAGGACGACGGCAGCCACGTACTGGCGTACGGCGACCACACCGACGGGACCGATGGAGGGGAAGGCGAGCGAGCCGACCGCCGCACCGGTCTGGTTGGACAGGCCGCTGCCGATCATCGTGGCCACACCGACGAGTCGGCCCCTGGGCGGCTCGGGAGGCGCTGAGGGGGCACGGAGCTGAACGGGGGTCGACGCGGATACGCGTGCGGGTCGCATGCAACGAGCGTGCAGCCCGGGGACGCTTGCACAAAATGCGTTCGCCGCGCCAGCTATACGCTTGGGTTATGAATGTGGAGTTGCGGCAACTGCGCTGCCTTGTCGCCATCGTCGATGAGGGCAGCTTCACCGACGCGGCCATCGCGCTCGGCGTCTCCCAGGCCGCTGTGTCCCGTACTCTCGCGGCGCTCGAACGTGCCCTGGACGTAAGGCTGTTGCGGCGCACTTCCCGCGAGGTGACGCCGACAGCGACCGGCCTGCGCGTGGTCGCGCAGGCCCGTCGCGTGCTCGGTGAGGTGGACGACCTCGTCCGGGAGGCCACCTCGGGTCACACCACCTTGCGGATCGGCTACGCCTGGTCCGCGCTCGGCCGCCACACACCGGCGCTCCAGCGCCGCTGGGCCCAGGCACATCCCGAGACCGACCTGCACCTGGTCCGCGTCAACTCCGCGACGGCCGGTCTGGCGGACGGTGCCTGCGATCTCGCGGTGGTCCGCCGTTCGCTCGACGACCGCCGCTTCGACTCCGCCATCGTGGGCCTGGAGCGGCGCCTGGCCGCCCTGTCCACCGATGACCCGCTGGCCTCGCACTCCGCGATCCGTCTCGCCGACGTCGCCGACCGCACCCTGCTGATCGACCGCCGCACGGGTACCACCACCGTCGACCTGTGGGCGCCGGACTCCCGCCCCGCGGTCGAGGAGACCCACGATGTCGACGACTGGCTCACCATCATCTCCAGTGGCCGCTGCGTCGGCATGACGGCGGAGTCCACCGCCCACCAGTATCCGAGGCCTGGAGTGACCTACCTGCCCGTGCAGGACGCCGAGCCGATCGCGGTGCGGATCGCCTGGTGGCGGGACGACCCGCACCCCGCGACCCAGGCCGTGATCGAACTGCTCACCGCGCTCTACCGCACCGGCTGAGTAATGAATGGGCAGCCAAAAGCTTCAGGCCCGGGAAGACCGGACGAGCGGGTCGAGGTTCGGCGAGGTGAAGGGGTACGAAGACGATCCGCTGACTGCTCCCGAACTACCCCCTGTGCCGCTCGAACCGCGAGGCCGAGTGCGCCGAGCCGCGCGGCGGGCGCGGCCGGACCCGTCATCGGCGTGGTCGGAGACCCCGTGGACGACAGGAATCCGGCGGTGGCCGGGTTCGCCTGTTCCAAGGGTGGGTGATGCGAGAACTCGCATGGTCCGTAAGGGACTTCGTAAAAATTTGCTACTCCCGGGAGACGGGGGCCGTCTTCTGGGATCATCGGCCGGGATGAACCTGCAGGGGGGCTGGCACGAGTCAGCGAGGATGTGGCGTGCCCTGATACGGGCCGCGTGACCTGACCGGACGGAGTCCTGCGCGGGCCGGCCCGCGCGCGCCGCTCGTGGCTTCCATGAGCGGCGCACGGGACGGGTTCCGCACGATCGGGCGCTGCAGGTATCGAAGACCGAGGTGGGGAGATTGACGATGGGGACTGGCATGAGCGGCTTCACCAAGACGGGGTTGGACAGGGTGCACGACGTGCTGTCACGGCATGTCGACTCGGGGAAGATCCCAGGCCTGGTCGCGCTGTTCAGCCGGGGTGACGAGACGCATGTCGAGACGATGGGGACGGTGCGTCACGACGGCGGCGCGCCGATGCGCCGGGACACGATCTTCCGGATGGCCTCGACGTCCAAGCCGGTCTCGATCGCGGCGGCGATGGTGCTGCTCGACGAGTGCAGGCTGCGCCTCGACGACGCCGTGGACCAGTGGCTTCCGGAACTGGCCGACCGCCAGGTGCTGAAGCGGGTCGACGGCCCGCTGGACGAGACCGTGCCGGCGCGCCGGCCGATCACCGTACGGGACGTGCTGACCTCCACGTTCGGCCTCGGCATGGATATGACGGTGCTCGGCACGCCGATCATGAACGCCGTCTTCGAGCAGGGGATCACCCCCAATCTGCCGGAGCCGATGCCCGAGCCGGACGAGTGGATGCGCCGCCTCGGCACGCTTCCGCTGATGTACCAGCCCGGAGAGTGCTGGCAGTACCAGATCAGCAGCGATCTGGTGGGCGTGCTCGTCGCCAGGGTCACAGGGCAGTCGTTCGAGTCGTTCCTGCGCGAGCGCGTCTTCGAGCCGCTGGGCATGAAGGACACCGGGTTCCACGTGCCGGCCGACCAACTCCACCGGCTGCCGCCGCTGTACGCCCCCGACCCGGGGACCGGCGAGTTCCAGGTGTGGGACGACGCCGAGACGGGACGCCACAGCGCGCCGCCGGCGTTCCAGGGCGGGGGCGGCGGGCTGAACTCCACCGCGGACGACTACCACGCCTACTTCCGGATGCTGCTCAACGGCGGGATGCACGAGGGCGAACGGATCCTGTCGCGGGCCGCCGTCGAGCTGATGACCACCAACCGTCTCTCGCCCGAACAGCACGCCGCCCGGCACAAGTTGGCGGTCGACAACGTCCATGTGTCCCACGGCCAGGGGCAGCACGGTGGCTGGGGCTTCGGGATGGCGGTGCGCACCTACCGCGGTGACTACGCGCCCGTCGGCCAGTTCGGCTGGGACGGCGGAAGCGGCACCTCGACCTATGCCGACCCGGAGAACCAGCTCACCGGAATCCTGCTCACCCAGGTGGGGGCGTCCGTCCCGGATCCGGTGCATCTCATGCTCGACTTCTGGACCACGCTCTACCAAGCGATCGACGACTGACCGGGGGAGGACGGCGACGCGAGCCCGGCGCCGGAACAGGGGGCCTGCGGGTGCGCTGATCACGAAGGGTGGACAGGCTGGGTGCGTGGCCTGCACACTTAACGAATGATCAGCAGAGTTCTGGAGCAGGCGCAGCCCTTCGGCCCCCTCGGCAAGGGTGAGCGCCTCGCCCTGGAGGACGTCGGCTCGGGCGTCCTCCAGGGGTACTGCCACGCCGGCCGTGCGGCGCGGCGCGCCTACGGCGGGGCGGTCGTGGGCCAGGCCCTGGCCGCGGCGTACCGCACCGTCGAGGACGACCGCGCCGTGCACTCCCTGCACGCCTACTTCCTGCGCCCCGTCACGCCCGAGCGCCCCGCGCGCTACGTGTCCGACGTGGTGCGGGACGGGCGGAGCTACTCCGTGCGCCAGGTGACCGCCACCCAGGGCGGCAGGGACGCGCTCACGATGAGCGTGTCCTTCAAACTGCCACAGCAGGAAGGGAGCCCGCGACAGCCCGGCATGCCGGCCGTTCCGGGACCCGAAGGCCTCGACGACGGGTTCGCGTTCCGCCCGGCGACGCATCCGCTGCGCACGGCGGTGGAGTACCGGAAGGTGCCGGACGTCCACGGCGCGGTCGAGGGGCAGATCGAACGGTTCGGGTGGTTCCGCACGGTCGGCGCCCTCCCCGACGACCCCGCGCTGCACGCCTGCGCCCTCGCGTACATCTCCGACGCACCACTGGCCCCCACGGCCCTCGTGCCGTACGGGGAACCGCGGCCGGCCGGCGTCGTCCTCGCCTCGCTCGACCACGCGATGTGGTTCCACCGCCCGTTCCGGGCCGACGCCTGGCTCCTGTACGCCTGCCGCAGTCGCCTCGCGGGCGACGGGCGGACCCTGGCGTACGGCGAGTTCTGGGACCGGGACGGGAGGCTCGTCGCGTCGGTCGTCCAGGAGGCGCTGCTGCGGATACGGGAGGAATCCGGGCCCGCGTGAATCAGCCGCCCGGCTCGCCGCATGGGCAGCATCTGCATGTGCGGCATGACTTAACGATCGTTCAAGGAGGGTCGGCGGAGACGGGAAAGCCATGCAGATCAACACCGGTTCGTCCGCCCTCGTCACCGGTGAGGCCTCCGGCCTCGGGCGGGCGACCACCGAGCGCCTCGTCGCGGGCGGTGCCCATGTCGTCATCTTCGACCCGTCTGGACGGCTCGATCCGCATGGCCCCAAAGCCGCGAACCGGTCTTGAACGTGTGCTCAACGCATTGACGCCGTGCTGCCGGGCCGGGATGCTCACGGTCCGGTCCCGTCCTGTGACCAGTCGCCGAAGCCGACGCCGATGGAGGACTCCCGCATGGGCCCCTTCCTGCCCGACGCCGTACGACAGCACGCCGCGCTGAACCCCGACGCTCCCGCCGTCACCGAAGGCTCACGGACGCTGACCTTCGCCGAGCTCGATCGGCGGGGCAACCGTGTCGCGCAGGCCCTCCTCGCCGAGGGTCTGCCCAAGGGCGCCCACGTCGGATATCTCGTACGCCCCGGCATCCTCTCGGCGGAGCTCCTCATGGGCTGCGCCAAGGCGGGGCTCGTCGCCACCCCGCTGAACTGGCGCCTGGCCGAGCGCGAACTGGTCGCGGTCGCCCAGGACGCCGAACTCGCCGTCGTCCTCACCCAGACCGAGTTCCTGCAAGGCGCGCGTGCCGTCCGTGCCGCGCTTCCCGGCATCACCCTCGTCACCGGGAGCGAGGCGGACGCGGGCGAGCACACATACGAGAAGTGGCTGGCCGCGGCGAACGATGTCGACCCGGGCGCCGGGAACGAGGACGCGGTCTTCCTCCAGCTCTACACCTCTGGCACCACCGGGCTGCCCAAGGGCGTCCAGCTCACGCTGAACAACTGCAGCGCGAGTGAGGACCAGCTGTGCGAGATGGGCTGGACGACGGCGTCCGTCTCCCTGAACGTCATGCCCGTCTTCCACATCGCAGGCACCGGCTGGCTGGTGAACGCGCTCGCCGCGGGCGCCCACACGGTACTGGTCCCCGACCTCGTCCCGGCTGCCGTCGTCGACCTCATGGAGCGCCATCGGGTCACCCACACGTTCTTCGTGCCCGCCATACTCCACCTCCTCACCACACTGCCCGACATCGACGAACGCGACTTCTCCGCGCTCCAGTTGATCGTCTACGGCGCCTCGCCCATCACGCCCGCACTGCTGCGCCGCTCCATGGAAGCGTTCGGCTGCGGCTTCTACCAGAAGTACGGCCTCACCGAGACGACCGGTTCCGCCTCGCGGCTGCTGCCCGAGGATCACGTCGTGGACGGCCCGCGCTCGGCGCTGCTGCGGTCGGCGGGCAACGTGTGGCCGGAGGTCGAGGTGGCCATTGCCGACCCGGTCACGGGCGATCATGTGGCGCCGGGTGTCGTGGGCGAGATCCTCACCCGCTCCCGCCAGGTCACCCCGGGCTATTGGAAGCGGCCCGAGGAGAACGAGGCGCTGTTCACCGCCGACGGCTGGCTCAGGACCGGCGACGCGGGATACCTGGACAAGGACGGCTACCTGTTCATCACCGACCGGATGAAGGACATGGTGATCACGGGCGGCGAGAACGTGTACCCGATCGAGGTCGAGTCCGTGCTCGCCGAGCACCCCGCGGTCCTCGACGTCGCCGTGTTCGGAACCCCCGACGAAAAGTGGGGTGAGGCCGTCACCGCCGCCGTCGTCCTGCGGCCCGGGGCGGAGCCCGCCACCGCGCAGGACCTCATCGACTTCACGCGCGAGCGCATCGCCTCGTACAAGAAGCCGCGGATCGTCCACTTCATGGAGGAGCTGCCCCGCAACCCCAGCGGCAAGATCCTCAAGCGGGTCCTGCGCCAGAATCTGGCCCCGCGCGAGCCCTGATCGGCGGGAACACGCTGATCGTCATGCCGCCCATACGGGGAAAGGTGTGCCGCATATGCGTAGAAATGCGTGATAAATCCCACAAAGATATGCTCGGAGGGTTCCCGGCGTCGACGGCGCGGGGCTGGACGGAGCGCCGGAGGCGACAGGCCCGGCCGGCTGACCGGGGCTTCCCGGCTCACTTCTCCGGAGCGAACGCATGGCAGGACGGCGCAGGGCGGAGATCGGCCTCGGGGAGCGCCTCGCCCTGAACCGCGTGGGCACCTTCGAGTGGGATGTGGAGGGGGACACCCTCGAGCTGGACGCGGCGGGCCTCGCCGTCCTCGACATCGGGCCCGACGAGTACGACGGCCGGCCCGAGTCCTTGCTCTCCCAGGTCGCGCCCGAGGAGGGCGCCCGGCTCGGCGCCGCCGCGATGACGGCGATCCACGCGGGACGCTCCTCTTTCGGTGCCTACTTCCGCATCCGGCGCCGCGACGGCGAGCAGCAGTGGACACATCTGCGCGGCCGAGTCCTCAGGGACGAGCACGGCACACCCCGGCACGTGGTCGGCATCGTGCGGGACGCCGGCGCGGACCGCGCCCAGCTCGCCATGACCAGCCCCGTCCAGCTCGGGGGGTGGCAGCGGATGACCACCGTCCTCCAGGGCGCCGCCGACGCCCTGTCCCGCGCCATGACGGTGGCCGATGTGACCGCCGTCCTCACCGGCGCGGGCGGACTCGAACGCTTCGGCGCCGACGGACTCGTCCTCGGCCTCGTCGAGGGTGACGCGCTCCAACTCATCGCCCTGTCAGGCGAATCGACGCCCATGCTCGAAGAACTCGAGCTGCACCGCCTCGACGAGTCGCTGCCCCTCGCCGAGGCGGTGATCACCCAGCGCCCCCGCTTCGTGACCTCCCTGCGCCAACTCGCCGACACCTTCCCGCGCCTCGGCCCCCACGTGAAACGCCTTGAGCTGGACGCGGCCGCTTTCCTGCCGCTGGTCGCCCAGGCCCGCTCCGTCGGGGGCCTCGCGCTCCTGTTCCGGGGGCGCGACGAGTTCACGGCCGAGGACCGTGACCTGTTCCTCGGCCTCGCGAGCGTCGTCGCCCAGTCCCTTCAGCGGGCCATCCTCTTCGACAGCGAACGCGACTTCGCCATGGGCCTCCAGTCGACGATGCTGCCCCGGCACATCCCCGAGTTCCCGGGCGTCGAGATCGCGGCCCGCTACCACGCGGCGGGCCGCGGCCGGGAGGTCGGCGGCGACTGGTACGACGTGATCCCGCTGCCCCGGCGCAGGATCGGGATCGTCGTCGGTGACGTCGAGGGGCACGACACCCGGGCCGCCGCCGTCATGGGCCAGTTGCGCATCGCGCTCCGTGCCTTCGCGGGTGAGGGCCACCCGCCGTCCACAGTCATCGCGCGCGCCTCGCGCTTCCTTGCCGAACTCGACACCGACCGCTTCGCCACCTGCACGTACGCCCAGGTCGACCCGGCCACCGGAGATGTACGAGCGATCAGGGCCGGCCACATGGAACCGCTGCTGCGGCACGCGGACGGCCGCGTCAGCACCCCACCGGTGCGGGGCGGGCTCCCGCTGGGCCTGGCCACGGAGTTCGAGCAGGAGGAGTACCCCGAGACGCGGCTCGACCTGCTGCCCGGCGAGGCGTTCATCCTTTTCACCGACGGCCTCGTCGACCATCGGGGGCGCGACGTGACGGCAGGCGTGAAGGCCATCACCGAAGCGGTGCGTCACGGGCCCGTCCAGGCGCGCGCCATCGCCGAGCATCTGTCGGCACGGCTCTCGCAGGCCACGCCGACCGCCGACGACGTGGCACTGCTCGTCCTGCGCCGGGACCTCGACCCCGGAACCCCGCTCGCGCCGCGCATCCACCAGTACCTTCACCCGGCGGACCCGCAGGGTCTCGTCGAGACCCGCACAGCGCTGCGAAGCGCCCTTGAGGACTGGGGATTCGCCGCGGTGGCGGACGACATGGAGGTCGCCGCCGGTGAGCTGATGGTGAACGCGCTCCTGCACACGGAGGCCGGCGCCGTCATCACCCTCGAAGTCCTGCCGGGGCCGGTGCGGCGCGTCCGGCTGTGGGTCAAGGACCGGTCGAGCGTCTTTCCGCGCCGCCGCACTCCGGGCGAGGCGGCGACATCGGGGCGCGGGCTGCTCTTGGTCGACGCGGTCGCGGACTGCTGGGGCGTCGAGCCGCGGGGGGAAGGCAAGGCGGTGTGGTGCGATTTCGTGGAGCCGGAGCCGGCTGGGCGTGCCTAGGGTCTTTCGTTCGGCTCAGGCCCCGCTCCCTGTCCCGGGCTGAGCCGAACGTAAGTCCCTAGGACACGGCGAGATCCTCGCCGGTCTCGTCGAGATGGGCCGCCATGGCGGCGACCGCATCGTCCGGTGAGCCCGTCGCGATGGCGGCCAGGATCCGCCGGTGGGCCGTGATGGTCGCCCGCTGGCTGTCGCCCCGGCGGGACCGCCCTTCGTAGCTGGCGAGACGGTGTGCGGTGAGGATGTCCGAGAGTGACTCCAATACGAGTGCCAGCATCCCGTTCCCGGCCATGCGCGCGATCTCGTGGTGGAAGGCGAGGTCGAGGGCCACGAAGCGGTCGCGGTCCTCGACGGCGTCCTCCATCTCGTCGAGCAGCGTGGCCGCCGCGTCGGGGGAGGCGTCGCCGGACGCGACCCGCGCCGCCGCCCGGGACGCCAGCGCGCCCTCGATGGCGGCGCGCGCGTCCAGGACGTCCGCGAACTCCAACGACTGCTGGCGCAGCCGGAATTGGAGGATCTGCCCGAACACCCGCGCCGAGGGGACGTTGACCCTGGCCGGCCGGCCCTGGCTCGACACGAGGATCTCGCGGGCGGACAGCACCCGGATCGCCTCGCGCACCGCGAGCCGGTTGACCCCGAACCTGGCCGCGAGTTCGCCCTCCGAGGGCACGTCGTCGCCGGGCTCGAGCCCCGACTCCTCGATCAGGTCGACGATCTCGCCGGCGACCTGATCGAACAGCGTGGTGCGGCGCACTGCCACGTGGAAACTCCTTCGGGGGATGTGCCGGGCGGGCCCCAGCGTACCGTCGACGTCACGGCGGAAATCAGGCGTGTGCGCTGCTCAGCACCACGTACTCCCACTGTCCGAGCGGGCGCGACAGCAGCGGACGGTCGTCGCGCCAGGCCGCGGTGAGGCGTTCGCCCCTGGCCGTCACCTGGACCACCGAGCGCGGTTCCGGCATGCCCTGGGGCAGCCGGAGCCGGAAGTCGTCGGCTTCGTCCGGCGAGGCGTTCCACACCACGACGCGCCAGTCCGTGCCGTCGGTCAGCGCCTGTGTGACGAGCCACGGATGCCCGGTGGCCCGTGCGTGCGCACCCCGCGACAGCCAGTCGAGTACGGCGCCCAACTGCGCCTCGCGCTGCGCGTTCATCAAGGTCGTGCCGGGGGTGTGGGCGGGCCAGGGGGTGACGGCGACCCGGCCGCCCAGCGCGTTCTCGTACAGGAGGAGTCCGCTGCCTCTCTCGCGGTCGAGCTGATCGCGGACCACGCTGGCGACGCGCGCGTCCGGCGCGGGGTCGAACGCGACCACGGTGGAACGGTCGTAGCTCTCGGCGTCCAGCGAGATCGCGCAGCCGGGGCGCAGGGAGAATTCGGGGTCGGTGCAGATCTCGCGGGAGTGACCCTCGGGGGACGGCCGCGCCCCCGTCACGCCGATCAGCGGGCCGTAGCCGCGCTCGAAGAGGATCCGGGCCGCCACCGAGTCGAGCAGCAGTCCCTGGCTGAGCCACTCGCGCAGTTCGGCGTCTTCGAATGCCCAAGTCGCCTCCCCCGAGAGGGCGTTGACGCTCGCGCCGCCCCGGGCGGTGACGGCGTGGCCCGCGGCGCCGAGCAGTCCGGCCCATGAGCCGTGCGGGACGACGAGCGACCGCCAGCCCGCACGCTCCGTGTGGGTGCGCCTGCCGGTCCGCTCCGACCAGGGCAGCCCGACGCCGACCGTACGGAGGGTCTTGGGAAACGTCTCCGAGAGCCAGTCGAACGTGTCCCGCCACTCCGAGAGGAAGGAGGCGCGGCGGGGTTCGTCGTCCGGGTGGTTGCCGAGGAAGTCGTAGAGGCTGATCGCGAGGCCGTCGCTGCCGAGGACGTGGGCCAGGGACATCTGGGCGCCCGTCTGGCGGAAGGACTTGTTCCAGTGTCCGTAGGGCCAGCACTCGATCTCGGGGAAGCTGCGGAGGCCCTCGGGCTGCACCGCGCGCTGCATGTCCAACTGCTGGATCGCGCACGGAAGTTCGGGTCCGGCGGCGTCGGAGTAGCCCCAGAAGTGCGGGCGGTGCAGGGCCGGGAGGTCCAGCCAGGACTGCCAGTCGCGGCCCTCGGCGGCGTGGGAGTCCGTGCGTGAGGACATCAGGCCGAGCCGGTCGCCGAGTATCTCGCGCCAGGACGTGAGGAGTTCACGCTGCGTGTTGTCCCAGAAGTCCAGCCAGCGCTCCCGCCAGGGGTGCGGGTCGCCGGGCGCGGTACAGGCCGCGACCAGCTTCTCGCGCGTCGTCTCGATGCCGGTGCGGCGGGCGAACTCGGCCAGGTGGAGCGGGCAGAAGCAGCCGCCCCAGTCGAGCGGACGGTGGTTGTGCAGCCGGATGTCGTCCTCGATCCACACCGTGTCGACGTCCTCGGCTGCGTACAGACGCAGGGTCTGCGCGAAGTACGCGCGCCAGCCGGGGTCCAGCGGGCACACCTGCACGTCGGCGGCCGTCCCGTGCTGGTCGGTCATCGTCTGCCAGGTCTGGCCGGGCTTGAGGGAGCGGGCCCAGTCGCTGTGGCCCACGGTGTGGCCGGGGTTGAGGCTCACGGCGATGCCCTCGGCGCGGAGCCGGGTGCGCCAGGGGCGTGTGGCCGCCAGCCAGTGCGCGACGCCGTCGAGGCTCTCGTGGCCGTCGTTGAACTCCAGGCCGAAGAGGAACACGCAGATCTCCTCGGCTCGCGCCGCCCGCGCCAGGGCGAGCAGCCTGTCGCCGGCCTGCGTCGGATCGTCGGCCGGATCCACCTGGAGTCGGAGCACATAGCGTGAGGTCACTCGTTCGCACCTTCGGTCTCGGGGCCCGGCCGGGGCGCGGGGCGACAGCAAGGGTCGCTACTTAGCAGCTAGGCTGTCAAGAGTCGGCGAGGGTCGGGCAGCGGAGCGAACGAGGAGTGGCGATGGGACGGTTGGCGGACCGGGTGGTCCTGGTGACGGGCGGGGCGCGCGGCATCGGCCGGGCGCTCGTCGAGACGGCCGTGCGCGAGGACGCGGCCGTGGCGTTCTTCGACCTGGACGAGGAGTCCGGAGCGGCGCTGCGCGACGAACTCACCGGCAGGGGTGCCCGCGTCGCCTTCCGCCGGGTCGACGTCACGGACGGGCAGTCGGTCGCCGACGCCGTGAGCGACGTGGCCGCCACGCTCGGACCGGTCGACATCCTCGTCAACAACGCAGGACGCAACGTCTACGCCGACCCGGTCGCGATGACCGAGGCCGAATGGGACCAGGTCTTCGACGTCGACCTCAAGGCGGCCTTCCTCTGCGCGAAGCACACCCTGCCGTCGATGATCGAGCGCGGCAGCGGGGCGATCGTCAACATCGCGTCCCTGCACGCGAAACTGACCTGCGCCGGCATGTACCCGTACGCGGCGGCCAAGTCCGGTCTCGTCGGGCTGACCCGCTCGATGGCCCTGGAGGTCGCGCCGCACGGCGTACGGGTCAACGCGGTCAGCCCCGGCTACATCAGGACGGCACTGGTCGACGAGTACTTCGAGCAGCACCCGGACCGGGACGCCGAGCGCAAGGCGCTCGACGTCCATCCGCTGGGCCGGATCGGCACCCCCGAGGAGGTCGCCGAAGTCGTCTGCTTCCTCGCCTCCGACGCGGCGTCCTTCGTCACGGGCGCGGAGTGGGCCGTGGACGGCGGGCTCGGAGTGCGGTTCGCCTGATCTCCCTCACGACAAGTCCCCCTGTCAGCCGGCCCCGGTCGCGGCGGCGATGCGCTCCCGGGTGTGCCGCAGCTCGGTGACCACCGGTCGGCCCGTCACCAGTTCGCCGCCGTGCACGAAGCCCTCCTCGCGGTCGCGCAGCGCGTCGATCAGCCGCCCGCGCCAGCGCTCCAGCAGCGTCGCGTGCTCGGGCAGCCGGGCCAGGTTCACCAACTCCTTCGGATCCTCGGCGAGATCGAAGAGCTGCTCGTGCCCGTCGCCCGACATCCACAGATACTTGTGCCGCCCGTCGGTCACCCACTGCAGCGACTGCCCCAGATAGGTGTGCTCCCCGTGCAGATACTCCCGCCAGTCGTCCGGGCGCTCACCGCGAAGGAACGGCAGCAGGCTGCGCCCGTCGACACTGTCGGGCACCGGAAGTCCCGCCGCTTCGAGCAGCGTCGGCATCACGTCGCGCAGTTCCACGACCTCGTCGGCCACCGAGCCGCCCGCGTCGCCGCGCATCGACGGCGCGAGGTTCATCAGGATGGGCACCCGTGCAGAGCCCTCGAAGCCCAGTGCCTTACGGAACATGTGGTGATCGCCCATCATCTCGCCGTGGTCCGACACGAAACAGAACATCGTGTCGTCACCGAGACCCGCCTCGACCAGCGCCTCGCGGAACCGCTTGATCTGCAGATCTATGTGCGCCATGTGCCCGTAGTAGCCCGCCCGCGCCCGGTGCACCAGCCGCGGATCGATCACGCCGACGGCCGCCTCGTGATAGCCGTCCTTGCGGTACGGCGCATAGTCGTCGACCCAGTCACCGACCACGGGTTCGTACGGGTCGAGGGCCATGTACTGGTCGAAGGCCCACTCCGGCGGGTCGTACGGGTGGTGCGGCCGGTGGAACGACAGATAGAGGAAGAACGGCTTGGTGGGGTCGCGGCGCGGCAGCCACTCGATCGCCTCGGTCACCGCCCACGTCGTCGGATGGAGCGCCTCGGGCTTGTCCCAGGGGCGCGCGACGATGGAGTTGCAGCTGACGCCGTGGTCCGCGTAGTCGGCGGCCGGCGTCATCCCGGGCTGGCGGCGCAGCCAGGGCACGTAGTCGTCGAAGAACTCGAAGTTGCGGCTGTGACGCCTGCGCGCGTAGTGCAGATAGCCGTCGTGCAGCCGTACGTCGTCGAAGCCCAGGCGGGCGCGCTCCGGGAAGACGTGCATCTTGCCGACGGCCTGGGTCTGGTAGCCGCCGCGCCGGAACTCGCCCGGCAGCGTCACCGGGTGGACCTGCTCGAAGGGCACACCCTCGCGGTACCCGACCCGGCCGTGCCGCTCCTGCGACTGTCCTGTGAAGAGGGCCACGCGGGCGGGAACACAGGTCGGCGTCGCGGAGTAGGCGCGGTCGAAACGCACACCTTCGCCCGCGAGTTCGTCCAGGTGAGGGGTGTGGACGTCGGGGTGGCCCGCGGCGGAGAGGCAGTCGCCCCTCCACTGGTCCACACAGATCAGTACGACATTGGGCTGGCGCAAGAGGCTCTCCGGGTCCGGGTGTCCCGTCGGCCCCGGTCACCGCCGACGGGTGGGCGACGGTGACGATCATGCCTGGAGCGGGGCGGCCCGAACAGGGTGCGGGGGCGACTGAGCAGAGAGCGCACAGTCGATGTGGCGACAAGGAGCCATGACGCGCTCAGCAGCGCGGGGACGTGTCCAGGGTGGCGGCCCGGCTCCTGTACTCCGTCGGCGTGATGTCGTACGCGGTGCGGAACGCGCGGCTGAAGTCGGCCGCGCGGGGAAAGCCCCAGCGGGCCGCCACGGCGTGGATCGGGCAGGAGCCCAGCGCCGGATCGACGAGGTCGCGACGGGCCGCCTCCAGACACCGGCGGCGGATCCAGGCGGCGACCGTGGCCTCTTCGTTCTCGAACAGCCGGTGCAGATGGCTGGTGGAGATGTGGTGCGCGGCAGCGACGCCCGCGGGGGTGAGCTGCGGGTCGTGCAGGTGTTCCTGGACGAACTTCTTGATACGCAGGACAAGGGCGCGCCGGTACGTGTCCCCAGGGAGGCTGTTCTCGGCCTCAAGGGCATGGGCGAACAGCGCGGTGACCAGATCGGTCACGAGACCTCCCAGCCGGGGCCCGTCGGCGGGGCGGTAGCAGGCGGTGTCGGCGGTCAGCTGGGACAGGAACTGTGCGAGCAGCGCACCGATCCCCGTCCCGGCCGGCACCCGCTTCGGGACCGAGCGGCAGTCCGCCCCGGGGGCAGCGGCACCAGCGCCTTGGGCAGTTCGAGGCCCACGGCCGTCACCGGGTCCTTGCCGGTGCGGATCTCCCACGGCACCGACGAGTCGTTGATGTGCAGGTCGGACGGCCGGTACACGGCCTCCTCGCGGTCCCAGCTGCCGGTCCCCGTCCCGCCGAGGAGCAGTGAGAGGTGGTACAGCTCCGGGTCGGAGCGGCGGATGAGCCGGGGTGTTCGCCGGATGACGAGCTGCTGGAACGTGGCCGGCCACACGGACACGGAACCGAGGTCGATGACCCGTTGAGTGGCCCAGAAGTCATCGGCGTGGTCGCTGGTCATCCGCACCGGCGCGTGGGTCTGCCCCACCCGCTCCGCCCAGTACGCAAGCCGGTCGGCCGCCGGCACGTCCGCACTCCGGAACTCCGTCTCGTTCAGCACGCGATCTTCTCCCCGTTGCGTCCCCGTCGGAAGATCAAACACGTCGACGATAAACGTCCGATGGACGGATCCGGGTGCCACCTGGGGCGAGGCGGATGTGCGTGCCGGGCCCCGCGAGCCCGGCCTGATCCGAACGAGAGGCCCTAGGCTTCACGAGGCACAGGCACCGACCTCAGGAGCGCGCACCGTGTACGACCCCGCACCGGCCCACCCGTACCCCGACAGCACCGGCCCGGACGAGGCTCCCGCCCCGCACCCGCTGCTGGCGCCCGTGCTGGGCCTCCTGGGCATCTGGCGCGGACGCGGACAGGGCGGATATCCCACGCTCGAGGGGGACTTCACGTACGCGCAGGAGATCACCTTCAGCCACGACGGCCGGCCGTTCCTCCGCTTCGAGGCCCGCGCCTGGCTGCTCGACGCCGATGGTGCGCCGCTGCGGCCGTCGGCGCGCGAGAGCGGCTGGTGGCGGCTCCAGCCCGAGGGCCGGGTGGAGTCACTGATCACGCAGCCGACCGGCATCGCGGAGATCTCCGTCGGCACCGCGGACGGCAACACGGTCGACCTCTCCACCGACCAGGTGGCGCTCACGCCCACCGCCAAGGAGGTCAAGGCCACGCGCCGCCGCTACGCGCTGACCGACGACGGCACCCTCACGTTCACCCACGACCTCGAGGCCGTCGGGATGCCGCTCCAGCACCACCTGTCGGCTCGGCTGCGGCGCGTGGGCTAGCCCACGGGGGGTGAGGAACTGCCGTCGGTTGAGCGTGCATAAGTGTGCATGCCGGTCCTCTAGTTGCGTTACGATCATGGTGTGAATCTGACCGAGTGGGCACGAGCGCAGGGGGTGAGCCCCCACACCGCGTACCGGTGGTTTAAGAACGGGACGCTTCCCGTGCCCGCTCAGCGTGTTGGGCCGCGCACGATCCTCGTGAACATCGACGCTGCCCATGCTCGCGAGGCAGGCGGGGGTCTGGGCCTGTACGCCCGCGTCTCCTCCCACGATCAGAAGGCCGACCTGGAACGCCAGGTGGCCCGGTTGTCTCAGTGGGCGGCCAAGGCTGGTCACCGTGTCGTGCGTGTTGAGGCGGAGATCGCTTCCGGGATGAACGGTGCCCGTTCGAAGGCGAAACGTCTGCTGGCCGATCCGGCGGTGACCACGGTCGTGGTCGAGCACATAGACCGTCTCGGCCGCATGAACGTCGAACTCGTGGAAGCGGCCCTGTCCGCGCACGGCCGTCGCCTCGTCGTCCTGGACGACGGCGAGGTGGAAGACGACCTGGTACGCGATGTGGTGGAGGTGCTGACGTCGTTCTGTGCCCGCCTGTACGGGAGCCGCTCGGCGAAGAACCGTGCCCGCAAGGCCATGTAGGCCGCGCAGCATGGCTGAGAAGGAGCAGCTGCGGCAGATCGCCCGGCCGTTCGTCGCCGATGGCCCCTCGGGTGTCTCGATACGGGACCGCCTCAAGGGCCTGACCGGCGAGGACGAGAAGGTGCTGCGGGCCGTGGGCGAGCACATGGGGCGCCTGGCTTCCGCTGACCTGGCCCGCAGGTGCCGTGACGGCCTGGATCACTCCACCGACACGTGGGCCGCCCGCAAGAGGGACCTGACCACTGAGTCTTCTTCCCGGTGGGCCGGTTCGGTCACCTCCAACACCCACGACCAGTGGGGCCTGTCCCGCCGCGCCCAGTACGCACACCTCGCCTCCCTGGACGCAGGTATCCGCACCCTGCGGCACCGCCTGTCCCTGCCCGTCGGGGAGAAGGGCAGCCGGGGCAAGCCCGGCGGCTACCGCTCCAAGAGCGAGTTTTTCCACAAGACTAGGCGTCTGTCGATCCTCGAAGAACGGTATGAGCGCGTACGCGGCGAGCGGGAAGCCGGACACGTCTCGGTCGTGCGCGGGGGCCGCCGACTGCTTCACCAGCGTCACCACCTCAACGCCGCGAACAAGAAGCCCGAGCAGTGGCGTGCCGAGTGGGAGACGGAGCGCTGGTTCCTGACCGCTGACGGCGAGTCCGGCAAACGATTCGGGAACGAGACGATCCGCGTCACCCCCGACGGCGAGGTCAGCATCAAGCTGCCCGCTCCGCTCGCCGACATGGCCAACGCCCGGCATGGCCGGTACGTGCTGGGCGCCCGCGTAGCCTTCCCGCACCGGGGCGACGAATGGCGCGACCGCATCGGAGCAAACCGGTCCGTGGCCTACCGCATCCACCTCAACACCTCCTTCGCCCGCTGGTACCTCGATGCGTCCTGGACCCGCAAAGAGCTGCCCGTCACCCCACTCGACAGCTTGCGGACCGGTGGAATGATCGGCGTGGACACCAATGCCGATCACCTGGCCGCCTGGCTGCTCGACGCACACGGCAACCCGATAGGTGCACCGCGCCGCTTCGACTACGACCTGACTGGCACCGCCAGCCACCGTGACGCCCAGCTCCGCCACGCCCTCACCCGACTCCTTCACTGGGCCAAGACCACTGGCGTGCAGGCCATCGCGATCGAAGATCTCGACTTCACCGACACCAAGACCCGAGAGAAGCACGGCCGGAAGAAGAAGTTCCGACAGCTCATCTCCGGTATCCCCACCGGAAAACTCCGCGCACGCCTGTTGTCGATGTGCGCGGAAGCCGGTATCAGTGTGATCGCTGTCGATCCCGCCTACACCTCGATGTGGGGCGCGGAGCACTGGCAGAAACCGCTGACCACCAGGCGGCGCCCCGCGACACGGCACTACGCCGCATCGGTGGCGATCGGACGACGTTCCCTCGGTCACCGGATCAGGCGACGGACGGCACCGCCCCCACACCACCAGAGCGATGGTGTGGGGCATCGGACGGTCCAGGCCCGACCCAGCGGCCGAGGGCGCGAGGGAAACCGCCCCCGAGTACCCGGACCACGGACACGATCCGATGGCGCTGGACACGGAGCGAACGCGGTGGACCAGAACGCCCAAGACCGTTCGGGGCGTTCGGCTGAGCACGTGCAACCCATGCTCAGTCTTTAGGAACGGTAGGGGAATTGGCAGAATGTGGCCACCGGATGGTTACCCGGAAGTAACTGTGGCTGCTTTGATGTGGCGTGCTCACGTCCCTCACAACTCCCCCACAAGAAACGGGAGGCCACGTGTCCCGCGTTGCCCGCCGCACGACCGGTTCCGCCCTCGCCGTCACCCTCGCCGCCGCCTCCGCGGTCCTGACCGCCCCGCAGGCGTCGGCGGCGACACCGGCCGAAACGCCGAGGCTCAAGGTCCTGACGTACAACACGTTCCTGATGAGCACGAACCTCTACCCCAACTGGGGTCAGGCGCACCGGGCGGCGGCCATCCCGGCCGCGCCGTTCTTCCAGGGCAACGACGTCGTCGTGCTCCAGGAGGCGTTCGACAACACGACGTCCGACGCGCTCAAGAGCAACGCGGCGGCGCAGTACCCGTACCAGACCCCCGTCGTCGGGCGGTCCAAGGACGGCTGGGACGCCACCGGCGGCTCGTACTCGTCGACGACGCCCGAGGACGGCGGCGTGACGCTGCTCAGCAAGTGGCCGATCGTGCACAAGGAGCAGTACGTCTACAAGGACGCGTGCGGCTCCGACTGGTGGTCCAACAAGGGCTTCGTCTACGCCGTCCTCGACGTGAACGGCGCGAAGGTGCACGTGGTCGGGACACACACCCAGTCCACGGACTCCGGGTGCGGGGCCGGTGAGGCGGTCAACGACCGCAGCCTCCAGTTCAAGGCCGTCAAGTCCTTCCTGGACGCCAAGCACATCCCGGCCGACGAGCAGGTCATGGTGGCGGGCGACCTGAACGTCGACTCGCACGGCACGGAGTACGCCTCCATGCTCGCCGACGGCGGCTTGGTCGGGGCCGACTCACGGACCGGGCACCCGTACTCGTTCGACACCGAGACGAACTCGATCGCGAGCTACCGCTACCCGGGCGAGCCCAAGGAGGACCTGGACTACGTCCTGCACGTCCAGGGTCACGCGCGGCCGACGGGGTGGGTCAACAACGTGGTCAAGGAGTCCACCGCGCCCTGGACCGTGAGCAGTTGGGGCACGAGCTACACGTACGACAACCTGTCCGACCACTACCCGCTTCAGGCCGGCCGCTGAGTGACCCGCGTCCGGCGCCGGGCCAGGGAGGTCCGGCGCCGGACGCGGTCGCGCGGGTCCGAGGAGGGCGGGCCGCTCACAGCCCTCGGGCAGCGCGGGCCGCCGGCCCCGACCCTCTCCTGTGGC
This sequence comes from Streptomyces sp. NPDC107517, assembly GCF_055582645.1. Taxonomy (NCBI): domain Bacteria; kingdom Bacillati; phylum Actinomycetota; class Actinomycetes; order Kitasatosporales; family Streptomycetaceae; genus Streptomyces; species Streptomyces sp. NPDC107517. Next base: position 22,210 of record NZ_JBVJPM010000009.1, read on the forward strand.
GCCCCGCGACCCCCTCCGCAAGGCTGGAGCAGGGGGCCGCCGCACGCAGCTCAGGAAGGGCCCCACATGCCGGACGCGCAGGACGCCGCCCCGCACTCCGCCTCGGCGCAGGGGGTACGCGTGTCGGAGAACGGGCCGTACGTCGTCACCGGCGGCGTCCCTCTCATCCAGCTGGTCATCGTCACCGACGCGCGGGGTCAGTCCGTCGAGTGGTGGCAGCAGCGCACGTACGACACCGATGAGACGTACGCGCTGTGCCGCTGCGGGCAGTCCGCGAACAAGCCGTTCTGCGACCGCAGCCATGAGCGGGCCGGGTTCGACGGCACCGAGACCGCGAGCCGGCTGCCCTATCTGGAGCAGGCCGACGAGCAGGACGGACCCGAGCTCAGCCTCACCGACGCCCAGCCCCTGTGTGCCTTCGCGCGGTTCTGCGACGCCGACGGGCAGGTGTGGAACCTCGTCGAGGAGAAGGGCAGCGCCGACGTGGTGACACGCGAGACGGGCGACTGTCCCTCAGGGCGCCTCGTCGCCTGGAACCTCGCCGAGCGGCGCCCCGTCGAGCCCGGCCTCCCGCCGTCCATCGGCATCATCGAGGACCCGCAGGAAGGCGTCAGCGGGGGAATCTGGGTGCGCGGCGGCATCCCGGTGACCGGCGCCGACGGCACGCCGTACGAGGTCCGCAACCGCGTGACCCTGTGCCGCTGCGGCGCCTCGCGCAACAAGCCGTTCTGCGACGGCAGCCACGCGTCGATCGGTTTCAAGGACACCTGACCGGGGCGCACTCCGTTTCGAGGGCGCCCGACCGCGCCGTCTCCGGCACCGGTGGCCGTACGCCGTACGGGTCATCCCAGCGCGCCGTCGTCCGCGGCTGCCACTGGAATGGACGAGTGCCTCCATGGAGCGGACCCCTCACTCAGAGCCCCGGCAGTTCGCCCGACGACTGTCTGGCGCGCAACGACTGGATCTGCGGCCAGTACCTGAGCACCCGCCGCCACATCCTCCTCGACGCGGTCGTCCAGCACCTCCAGCTCACCGCGCTCGCCGTCCTGATCGCGCTGGTGATCGCCGTGCCGCTGGCCGTCGTCGCGCGCCGCTGGTCCCTCGCGGCAGGACCCGTCCTCGGACTGACGACCATCCTGTACACGATCCCGTCGCTCGCGATGTTCTCGCTGCTGCTGCCCGCGTACGGCCTGTCCGCGTCCCTCGTCGTCGCCGGCCTCGTCCTGTACTCGCTCACGCTCCTCGTCCGCAACATCCTCGCGGGCCTGCGCGCGGTCCCCGAAGACACCCGGCAGGCCGCGCGCGGCATGGGGTACGGGCCGGTCAGGCTGCTGCTGACCGTGGAGCTGCCGCTCGCGCTGCCCGCCGCGATGGCGGGCCTGCGCATCGCCACGGTCTCCGCCGTCTCCCTCGTCACGGTGGGCGCCATCGTCGGCTACGGCGGCCTCGGCAACCTCATCTACGCGGGCATGAACACGTTCTTCAAGGCGCAGGTCCTCACCGCGTCCGTGCTGTGCGTGGTCATCGCGGTCGCCGCCGACCTGCTGCTGCTCGGGGTGCAGCGGATCCTCACGCCCTGGACGAGGGCGAGCCGCGCGTGAAGACCCTCACCGACGCCTGGGACTGGCTCGCCGACGCCTCGCACTGGTCCGGCGACGACGGCATCTGGCACCGGCTCGCCCAGCACCTCGCCCTGACCGTCGTCTGCCTCGTCATCAGCTGCCTGATCGCCCTGCCCGTCGCACTCGTCCACGGCCACCTAGGCAAGGGCGGCGCGCTCGCCGTGAACATCTCCAACGTCGGCCGAGCCGTCCCCACCTTCGCGGTCCTCGTCCTGCTCCTGCTCACGCCGCTCGGCAAGTACGGCGAGGGACCCACCGTCGTCGCCCTGGTGCTCTTCGCGGTCCCGCCGCTGCTCACGAACGCCTACGTCGGGATACGCGGCGTCGACCGTGACATCGTCCGGGCCGCCCGCGGCATGGGGATGACGGGACGGCAGATGCTGTTCCAGGTGGAGGCGCCCCTCGCCCTGCCGATGATCATGAACGGGGTGCGGATCGCCGCCGTGCAGCTCGTCGCCACCGCGACGATCGCGGCCCTCGCGGGCGGCGGCGGCCTCGGCCGCATCATCACCGCCGGGTTCAACCTGGCGAGCACCCCGCAGGTCGTCGCGGGTGCCGTCCTCGTCGCCGTCTTCGCGCTGCTCGTCGAGGGGGTCTTCGAGCTCGCCGAACGGTACGCGCCCGCCCTCGCCCGGAGGAGGGCCTGATGAGGGCCTTACGGCGACGGGCCGCAGCAACAGCCGTACTCCTCCCGCTCCTCGCTCTGTTCCTTGTCGGCGCATGCTCCGGCGGACCCTCCCTGGAGAACCAGGGCGCGGTCACCGCCCCGCCCGGCGACAGCAAGCACCTCACCATCGGCACGGCCGGCTTCACCGAGAGCGACGTACTCGCCCAGATGTACGCCCTGCTCCTGAAACAGGCCGGATACAGCACCGAGATCCTGTCCGTCGCGAACCGTGAACTGTACGAACCCGCCCTGGAATCCGGCCAGATCGACGTCGTGCCCGAGTACGCGGCGACCTTCGCCGACTGGCTCAACGCCAAGACGAACGGCGCCAAGGCCCCGCCCGTCGGATCGCCCGACCTCGACGCCACCATGATGGCGCTGCGCGGCCTCGCCGCCCCGCGCGGGCTCACCGTCCTCGACCCGGGCAGGGCGGTCGACCAGAACGCCTTCGCCGTGACAACCGCCTTCGCGAAGCAGCACGGCCTCAGGACGCTCAGCGACCTCGGCGCGTCGGGCCTGAAGGTACGGCTCGCGGCGGGCGACGAGTGCGTCCAACGGCCGTACTGCGAGCCGGGCCTGAAGAAGACGTACGGCATCGACGTCACCGGCGTCGACCCCAAGGGCGTCAGCACCACCCAGTCGAAGAAGGCGGTCCAGGACGGCAAGGACCAGATGGTGCTCACCACGACGACCGACGCGACCCTGTCCGACTTCGGCCTCGTGCTGCTTGCCGATGACAAGCATCTGCAGAACGCCGACTACATCGTGCCGGTCGTCAACCGGTCGCGGGCGGGCAGTGAGCGCGTCGCCAAGGCCCTCGGCGCGCTGAACTCCGTACTGACCACGCAGGACCTGGCGTCCATGAACCAGCAGGTGGACAGCTGGCGCAGGCTTCCGGAGGACGTGGCGCGCTCGTACCTGGAGTCGAAGGGTCTGCTCAAGCACTGAACGTTCATGGGTTCCAGCTGACTTCCACACAGGGGGCGGGTCGCTCACGCGTCGGCGACCGAGTCGAATTCCACCTTGCTGCGCGCCACGCCCTGCGCGTCCGCGTCCACCGAGCGGCGCAGCGCCTCATGGAGTTTCGCCGGGGTCAGCACGCCGAGGAAGCGGGCGCCGTCGAGGACGGCGACCCAGCCCGCGTCGTGCTGGAGCATCACGCCGAACGCCTGCTTGAGCGGGGCACCGACGGGGACCCAGGCGTTCATGCGGTGCGCCAGGTCGCCGACCAGCCCCTCCTCGCCCGCGAGCGACAACTCGTCGATACCGACCCAGCCGTGCAGATCGCCGTCCGCGTCGAGGACGACGGCCCAGCGCGCGTCCTCGTCACGCAGCCGGGCGGCGGCGTCGCGGGCGGGCTCGCCCGCGCGGGCCACCGACGGCTGGTCCAGGTCGTTTGGCTCGATCTCGGTCACGGAGAGCCGCTTCAGACCACGGTCGGCGCCGACGAACGCGGCGACATACGGCGTCGCGGGCGTGCCGAGCACGGCGCCCGGGGTGTCGAACTGCTCGATACGGCCCTGCCCGTAGACGGCGATCCGGTCGCCGAGCCTCACGGCCTCCTCGATGTCGTGCGTGACCAGGAGAACCGTCTTGCGCACGGCGGCCTGCATCCGCAGGAACTCATCCTGCAACTGCTCGCGGACCACTGGGTCGACCGCGCCGAACGGCTCGTCCATCAGGAGCACCGGCGGGTCGGCGGCGAGCGCGCGGGCCACGCCGACACGCTGGCGCTGGCCGCCCGACAGCTGTTCCGGGTAGCGGGACCCGTACTGCTTCGGGTCGAGTCCGACCAGGTCGAGCAGCTCGGCGGCCCGGGCGCGCGCCTTGGACTTCTTCCAGCCGATCAGCGCCGGCACGGTCGCCGTGTTGTCGAGGATCGTGCGGTGCGGGAAGAGGCCGACCTGCTGGATGACGTATCCGATGCGGCGGCGCAGCTTGACCGGGTCGAGCTCGGAGATGTCCTCGCCGTCGACGAAGATCCGGCCGGAGGTGGGTTCAATGAGCCGGTTGACCATCATCATCGTGGTGGTCTTCCCGCAGCCCGACGGGCCGACCAGGGTGACCAGTTCGCCCTCGCCGACCTCGAAGGACAGATCGTCCACGGCCGTCGTGCCGTCCTCGTACCGCTTGGTGACGTGGTCGAACCGGATCATTCCCTCACGCTAGCCGCGTCCGTCACTCCCCGCTCACCAGCACCACCTCCAGGGTGCGCGGGCCGTGCACGCCCTCGACCCGGTCGAGTTCGATGTCGCTCGTGGCGGACGGACCGGAGATCCACGTCAGGGGACGCGTGGGGTCGAGCCGTTCAAGGGCCTGCGGGACGGAGGAGACGACCTGGTCCGGGACGCGGACGACGCAGATGTGGTGATCGGGGATCAGCGTGATGCGCCTGCGGCCCTGGTCGGGCGAGCCGTCGAGCACGATGGTCCCGGTCTCGGCGATGGCGACCGCGCAGCCGGTGACGACGGCCCCGGACCGGTCCAGCTCCGCGGCGGTGCTGACCGCACGGTCGTGGATACGCGGCGGGTCGGCGGCCGACATCCACTCGGGCGGCAGCCCCGGCGGCACCAGTACGGTGTCCGGCCACCGCTCGCCGAGCAGCCGCATGATCAGAGCCGGCAGCTCCTGCGGGTCCGTGCGGTGCACGATCGCCCGGTAGTCCGCCAGGTTCTCCGCCAGCAGGTCGACGGTCTCCTCGGTGGTCCGGGAGCCGTGCTCACGCCGGTACTCCCGGTCCACGGCCGTCTCGTACGACTCCCGCGCATCGCCCCGGGGCGCGTCGCCCAGCGCGCGCCGCACCCGGCCCAGGATGATGTCCCTGCTGTTCACTTGCCGCTCTCCTTCTTGCCGTGCGTGCGCTGCCACCAGTCCCTGAACGGCTCCGCCGGCACCTGCGGCAGATCCCGCGTCGCGCTCCAGGCCCGGCCGGGACCGGGGAGCGTGCGGGGATGGAAGCGGCGGGTGCGCGAGGCGACGCGCTGGCCGGCGCGCAGGGCTCCGGGGTGGGTGAATGCCCAGGCGGCCGCGCGCATGGCCGCCCGCTCCGCCGCGTGCCCCTTCGCCGGTTTCAGGACCACCCTGTTGCCGTGCCGGGTGGCCGGCCCGCCCTGCACGATCCGCTCGCGCAGGTGGACGAGGACTTCGGGGATGTCGATGGCGACGGGGCAGACTTCATAGCAGGCGCCGCAGAGGCTAGAGGCGTAGGGGAGTGAGGCGTCGATCTCGCTTGCGGTGCCCCGGAGTTGGGGGCTGAGGATGGCGCCGATGGGGCCCGGGTAGACGGAGCCGTAGGCGTGGCCGCCGGCCCTTTCGTAGACCGGGCAGACGTTGAGGCAGGCGGAGCAGCGGATGCAGCGCAGGGCCTGGCGGCCGACCTCGTCGGCGAGGGTGTCGGTGCGGCCGTTGTCGAGGAGGACGAGGTGGAAGGCGCGTGGCCCGTCCGCGGTCTTGGCGTCGGTGGTCCCGGTCCACATCGAGGTGTACGGGTTCATGCGCTCGGCCGTCGAGGAGCGGGGGAGTGTCTGGAGGAAGACTTCGAGGTCGCGCCAGGTGGGGACGATCTTCTCGATGCCGACGACGGAGATGAGGGTCTCGGGCAGGGTGAGGCACATGCGGCCGTTGCCCTCGGACTCGACGACGACCAGGGTGCCGGTCTCGGCGACCATGAAGTTCGCCCCGGAGATGCCGACCTTGGCGCGCAGGAACTTCTCGCGCAGGTGGAGGCGCGCGGCTTCGGCGAGTTCGGCGGGGGTGTCGGTGAGGCCCTCGGGGGCCGGGCGGCCCCACTCGCCCATTTCCTTGGCGAAGATGTCGCGGATCTCGCCGCGGTTGCGGTGGATGGCGGGCACGAGGATGTGGGAGGGGCGGTCGTGGCCGAGCTGCACGATCAGCTCGGCGAGATCGGTCTCGTAGGCGTGGATGCCTTCGGCTTCGAGGTGCTCGTTGAGGCCGATCTCCTGGGTGGCCATCGACTTGACCTTGACGACTTCGGACTCGCCGGTCTCCTTGACCAGGCGTGTCACGATCCGGTTGGCCTCGTCGGCGTCGGCGGCCCAGTGGACGACGCCGCCTGCCGCGGTGACGGCCTCCTCCAACTGCAGGAGGTAGGTGTCGAGATGGCGGAGTGTGTGGTCCTTGATCTGCTTGCCGGCCTCACGCAGGAGCGCCCAGTCGTCGAGTTCGGCGACGGCCTTGGCCCGCTTGTCGCGGATCGTGTGCGTGGCGTGCCGGAGGTTCGCGCGCAAGGTGGTGTTGCCGACAGCCTCGTGCGCGGCCTTCGGGAATGCAGGCATGCCGACGAACGTGCCGCTCATGACAGGGGCTCCTCTTCCGTGCTCGCCAGGATCTCCGCGATGTGGACGGGGCGCATCGCGGTGTGCAGGCGGGACATCGTGCCGCCGAGGTGCATCAGGCAGGAATTGTCCGCCGCACACAAGACGTCGGCGCCGGTCGACGTGGCGTTGCGGACCTTGTCCTCGCCCATCGCCGCCGAGACATCGGAGTTCTTCACGGCGAAGGTGCCGCCGAACCCACAGCACTCCTGTGCGCCCGGCAGCTCCTTGAGATCAAGTCCCTTGACGGCCTTGAGCAGTTGGTAGGGCCGGTCACCGAGGCCGAGGGAGCGCAGGCCGTGGCACGTCGGGTGGTACGTCACCGTGTGCGGGTAGTACGCGCCCACGTCCGTGACCCCGAGCACGTCCACCAGGAACTCGGTGAGCTCGTACGTCTTCGGCACGACCGGCGCCAGAGCGGCCGCGAGCCCGTCGCCGCGGCCCTCCGCGCGGGCCCGCTCGCCCATCCGCGGATACAGCTCGCGCACCATCGCCCCACATGACCCCGACGGCGTCACGATCGCGTCGTATTCACCGAATACATCGGAGAACTTCCGGGCGAGCGGCTCCGCCTCATGGCGATAGCCGGTGTTGTAGTGCGCCTGCCCGCAACAGGTCTGCCCCATCGGGAAGTCGATGTCGACACCCAGTCTGGTCAGCAGTTTCACCACCGCACGGCCGGTGTCCGGATAGAGCGTGTCGTTGACACACGTCAGGAACAGTGCGACGCGCATCGCGGCCCCTTCGTATCGATCATCGGATGGGTGCAGGGTACGCGGCAGGCGGCCCGGAGGGGAGACACCTGGCGTCACCGTTCGGCGAGACGCCGCTCGGCGGCCCGCCACGCGGCGTGCTTCCCGCGCGGTTCGTACCGGGTCAGGGACTGGGTGCGGGCGAGAAGTCCGCGTATCGCCTCCCGGTCGCCGACGAGGCCATGGGTGCGCGCCTGCACGAGTACGTTGCCCAGGGCCGCCGCCTCGGCCGGGCCCGCCACGACCGGGAGACCGCACGCGTCGGCGGTCAACTGGCACAGCAGCGCGTTACGCGCGCCGCCGCCCACGATGTGCACGACGTCGACCGTGTGGCCGGCCAGGCGTGCCGCGTCGGCGATCGCCCGCCGGTGCGCGAGCGCCAGGGAGTCGAGGATGCACCGGGTCGTCTCGGCCCGGGTGCGCGGCACGGGCTGGTCCGTGTCCCGGCAGGCCTTCGCGATGCGCTCGGGCATCCGGCCCGGGGCGAGGAACGCGGCGTCACCGGCGTCCACCACCGAGCGCAGCGGCGCAACGTCCCCCGCCTCCCGCAGCAGCGCGCCCAGTTCGGGATCTCCCCAGGAGCGCAGGCACTCCTGGAGCAGCCAAAGACCCATGATGTTGCGCAGATAGCGGACCGTGCCGTCCAGGCCCAGCTCGTTCGTGAAGTTCGCGGCGCGGCTCGCCTCGGTCAGGACAGGGGCGTCCAGTTCGAGACCGGCCAGCGACCAGGTGCCGGTGCAGATGTAGGCGAACCGCTCGCCGGGCGCGGCCGGGACGGCGGCCACCGCGGAGGCCGTGTCGTGCGAGCCGACGGCCGTCACGGGAACCGGACCCGTCAGCCCCGTCTCCTCCAGCACCTCCGGCAGCAGCCGCCCCGCCGGGTCCCCTGGCCGCCGCAGCGGCGCGAACAGCCCGAGATCGACCCCGACGCGCTCGGCGACCGAGAACGCCCACTCACTGGTTCGCGGGTCGATCAGCTGTGTGGTGGAGGCATTGGTCACCTCCGTGCCCTGCTCGCCGGTCAGCCAGTACGTGATCAGATCGGGGATCAGCAACAGACGGCGGGCGGCCGCCAGTTGAGCGGAATCCTGGGCCGCGACGAGCTGGTAGAGCGTGTTGAACGGCGCGTACTGCAGCCCCGTCGCCGCGTACAGCTCCGCCGCCGGCACGCTCGCCCATACCTTCTCCGCCACGCCCTTGGTGCGCCCGTCACGATAATGCACGGGCTGGCCGAGCAGCGCGCCGTCCGCGTCGAGGAGGCCGTAGTCCACGGCCCAGCTGTCGACACCGACGGACGCGAGCCGCCCGCCCGCCGTCGCTCCCGCTGCCCGCAGCCCGTCCAGCACGCCGGCGTACAGGCCGAGCACGTCCCAGCGCAGCCCCTCCGGAAGCCGCACTGGACGGTTGGGGAAGCGGTGGGCCTCGACCAGGCCGAGGCTGTCGGGGCCGACCCGGCCGACCATGACCCGCCCGCTGGAGGCGCCCAGGTCGACCGCGGCGAACGCGCACTCGCGCCCACCCACCGGACCTCTCGACACGGAGCTCATCGCAGGAAGGCCGCGGCGACGCCGGCGTCCACCGGTATGTGCAGCCCCGTCGTGTGCGTGAGGTCCCCGCCCGTCAGGGCGAACACCGCGTTCGCGACATGCTCCGGCAGTACCTCGCGCTTGAGGATGGTCCGCTGCGCGTAGAACTCGCCGAGCTTGTCCTCCTCGATCCCGTACGTCGCCGCTCGCTGCGCGCCCCAGCCGCCCGCGAAGATCCCGGAGCCGCGCACCACGCCGTCCGGATTCACGCCGTTGACCCGGATGCCGTGCTCGCCCAACTCGGCGGCCAGGAGTCGGACTTGATGTGCCTGATCGGCCTTGGTCGCGGAGTATGCGATGTTGTTCGGACCCGCGAACACCGCGTTCTTCGAGGCGATGTACACGATGTCGCCGCCGAGCCCCTGCGCCCGCATGACACGGGCGGCCTCGCGCGACACGAGGAACGAGCCGCGCGCCATGATGTCGTGCTGGAGGTCCCAGTCCCGGGCCGTCGTCTCCAGGAGCGGCTTCGAGATGGAGATGCCCGCGTTGTTCACCACGAGGTCGACCCCGCCGAACGCCAGCACCGCCGCCCCGAACACGTCGACGATCTGCTCCTCCGACGTCACATCGACCGTGACGGCCACCGCCTTGTCGGGACCGCCCAACTCCTCGGCCACGGCGGCCGCGTTGTCCCCGTCCAGATCCGCGACCACCACGCACGCGCCCTCCGCCACGAGCCGACGGGCGATCGCCTTCCCGATCCCGCTGCCCGCGCCCGTCACGAGCGCGACCCGGGTGGCGAGCGGCTTGGGCTTCGGCATCCGCCGGAGTTTGGCCTCCTCCAGGGACCAGTACTCGATGCGGAACTTTTCCGACTCCTCGATCGGCGCGTACGCCGACACGGCCTCGGCGCCACGCATCACATTGATCGCGTTGACGTAGAACTCGCCCGCGACGCGGGCCGTCTGCTTGTCCTTGCCGAAGCTGAACATGCCGACGCCGGGCACGAGCACGATCGCCGGATCTGCGCCCCGCATCGCCGGCGAGTCCGGGCCCGCGTGCCGCGCGTAGTAGGCCGCGTACTCCTCCCGGTACTCGGCGTGCAGCTCCTTCAGGCGCGCGACCGCCTCGTCCAGGGGAGCCGTCGGCGGCAGGTCGAGGACCAGCGGCCTGACCTTCGTACGCAGGAAGTGGTCCGGGCAGGACGTGCCGAGGGCCGCGAGGCGCGGATGCTCGGTGCGCGACAGAAAGTCGAGCACGACGTCCGAGTCGTCGAAGTGGCCCACCTGGGGGCGGTCCTGCGAGGCGAGCGACCTGATGAACGGGGCGAGCGCCGCGGCCCGCTCCCTCCGCGCCGCCGGTCCCGCGCCCGTGTACCCCGCGAGCAGCGGTCCGAACGGCTCGGCCCTGCCCCGCTCGGCCAGGAACGCCTCCGCTGTACGGATGATGTGCAGGGAGCGCCGCTCGCACTCCTCAGCCGTGTCGCCCCACGCCGTGATGCCATGCCCCCCGAGCACACAGCCGACCGCCCGCGGGTTGGCCTCCTTGACCGCGGCGATGTCCAGGCCGAGCTGGAATCCGGGCCTGCGCCACGGCACCCACACCACCGTGTCGCCGAAGCACTCGGCCGTGAGCTTCTCGCCGTCCGCGGCGCAGGCGAGCGCGATCCCGGAGTCGGGGTGCAGATGGTCCACGTGCGCCGCGTCCACCAGGCCGTGCATCGCGGTGTCGATGGACGGCGCGGCCCCGCCCCGGCCGTGCAGGCAGTAGTCGAACGCCGCGACCGTCTCGTCCTCGCGCTCCACCCCCGGATACACGCTCTCCAGGGCGCGCAGCCGGTCCAGACGAAGCACCGCGAGCCCGTCGGCGGTGAGCGTCCCCAGGTCACCGCCCGAGCCCTTGACCCACATCAGCTCGACGTCACCACCGGTCACCGGGTCGGTCGACGTGCCCTTCGCCGAGGTGTTGCCCCCCGCGTAGTTCGTATTGCGCGGATCCGCGCCCAACCGGTGTGAACGCTCGAGGAGTTCGCTCACGCATGCGTGCTGCTCCGTCATGTCGCTCATGCCCCCCATCCGGCCTGTACGCCCCCGACGCGGTCCTTCACGATCCGCTCCTGCCATCCTGACCGCCGGTAGGCCCCCATGGGATCCGGGTCGAGCCCCAGCTCTTCCCTGACCTCCTCCAGTAGGGGACGCACGTCCGTGTTGTACGCGTCCATCAGCGTCCCGTTGGCCGCCAGCACATCGCCCTCCCGCTGGGCCGCGGCGAGCGCCTCGGTGTCGACGAGCAGTGCCTTGGCCGTCGCCTCCTGGACGTTCATCACCGAGCGGATGATCGCGGGGATCTTGGTCTCGATGTTGTGGCACTGGTCGAGCATGAACGCGATCCCGGAGTCCGCCTCCAGACCGCCGCCCCGCCGCACCTCGTACAGGATCCGGAACAGCTGGAAGGGGTCCGCCGCGCCGACCATCAGGTCGTCGTCCGCGTAGAAGCGCGAGTTGAAGTCGAAGGCGCCGAGCCGGCCCTCCCGCAGCAGGAACGCGACGATGAACTCGATGTTGGTGCCCGGCGCGTGATGCCCGGTGTCCACACACACCTGCGCCTTCTCGCCGAGCTTGAGGCAGTGCGCGTACGACGTGCCCCAGTCCGGCACGTCGGTGGCGTAGAAGGCGGGCTCGAAGAGCTTGTACTCGAGCACCATGCGCTGGTCGTCGCCCAGCCGCTCGTACACCGTCCGCAGCGCCTCTTCGAGCCGGTCCTGGCGATCCCGGAGGTCGTCCTGGCCGGGGTAGTTGGTGCCGTCGGAGAACCACAGCTTCAGATCGCGCGAGCCGGTGGCGTCCATGATGTCGACGCACTCCAGGAGGTGGCCGACGGCCTTGCGGCGCACCGCGGGATCCGGGTTGGTGACACTGCCCAGCTTGTAGTCGTCGTCCTGGAAGACATTGGAGTTGACCGCGCCCAGCTTCACGCCGCGCTCCTGCGCGTACGCGGCGAGCTGCGCGTACCCCTCGGGTCCGCCTTCGACGCGGTCCCACGGTATGTGCAGCGCCACGGTCGGCGCGGCCCCCGTGAACGCGTGGACCTGCGCGGCGTCGTCGAGCTTCTCGCGCGGGGTGCGGGGCACGCCGGCCTGGGCGAACACCTTGAAGCGGGTGCCCGAGTTTCCGTAAGCCCAGGACGGTGTCTCGATCGACTGGCGCTTCAGGACGGCCTTGGCGGCCGCTGTCCTCGCCTCGTGTGCTGTGGACCCGGTCATGTCTCTCCTGTGAACGTACGATCGTTGTGAAACGATTCAAATCCTGACGCTAAAGGGCCGTGCGGGGTGTGTCAACGGCCCCGCACGGCCTTGTCGGTGACTGTGCCCGCGGCTCGGTCGTCGAGGCCGCGGGCGCAGTTCAGCCCTCCTGCGTCAGTGTGAAGCGGTGGGTGCCCGGCGCGAGGCCGGAGACCCACACGCGGCCGGAGTCGAGGCGCACCCCGGACGCAGCGGGCCTGCTGTCCCGCCAGAGCGTGTGCCCACCGGAACGCACGGTCGCGCCCCGGCCGTCCGTGGGCAGCGCGACGACCCCCTCAGTGCCCCGCGGCACCCGTACGGTCAGGGTGAACGTGTCACCCTTGCGCTCCCACTCCACGCCCAACGGCCCGTGCGGCGTGGGCAGTTCACCGCGCGCCCAACGCACCGAGCCGGTGCACGGGCGCACCTCCCACGCGGCGTACCCGGGCGAGGTCGGCCTCGCGCCGAGCAGCTGATGGGTGAGCGCGGGCAGGACTCCGGTGGACCACCCGTGCGCCATGCTCGTGTAAGCGCCCTCGTACAGCGAGCCGTTCGGGCCGATGCCCTCCCAGTGCGTGATGCCTGGGTCGTGGCTCTCCATCCACCCGTAGGTGCGCTTGATCTGGTCGATCGCCGAGTCGGCCAGGCCGCTCTCGAAGCGCGCCACGAACTCCGGGTACGAGGTGAAGGCGTACACCCGCTGGGAGGCACCGCCGAAGAGGGTGTCGTTGTCCATGAAGGCGTTGCCGTACCGGCGTTTCGTCGTCGCGTCCAGGTGGGTGAGCGCCGAAGCCGCCCGCTCCGCGCCCGCGACGCCCGATGTGATGGCGATCGCGTTGCCGTCCTGCGCGTGCCGGACGGCGCCGGTCGCGGAGTCCAGATAGGCGCCCGCCGCCTCGTCCCACAGATGCGTGTTGACGGCCTGCGCGACCTTGTCCGCCCGCTCCCGCCACCGCGCCGCGTCCGCGTCATGACCCACGTGGTCCGCGATACGGGCCGCGTCCCTCAGGGCCTGCACGTAGTTGGCGTTGTAGTAAGTGATCCGGCCCGTGCGCCCGAGGAACGCGTAATCGCCGTACCCGGACGTGCCATTGAGGCCCTTGCTCAACAGGCCCGCGTCGTCCGTCACGCTCGGGTACCACGTGTCGAGGACCTTGACGAGCTGTGGGTAGTAGCGCTCGGCGTAGTCCTTGTCCCCGGTGTACAGGACGTAGTCCCAGCTGCACGTCACCCACCACAGGGGGTAGTCGAACAGCGGGAGCGTGTACTGGTTGATGGAGGCCGGCGGGATCCAGCCGTCGGCCCGCTGATGCTCGGCGAGGTCCGCCAGCACGTTGCGCGCGGCCTCGGCCGCGTCGTCGTGCGTGAGATACAGGGTGCGCCCCGCCACCGCCACGTCGCCGACGTACGGATCGCGGTCGCGCTTCGCGCCGTCGTGCAGGACGAGCTTTCCGTCGAGCGACGCGCTGAATGCACCCCGCGGGTCCACGTCGTCCTCGCGGAACGTGTCGACGACCAGCTCGTTCGTGTAAGAGGCGCCGTACCAGTAGCGGTTCAGCTCCTCGTCGGAGCACAGGAACCAGCCGCGGTACGACTCCGGTGTGCCGAGATACGCCGTGAAGTCGAGCGACACCGCGTCCACGGCGACGGTGCCCCACGGCTGCGCGGCGGGCGCGTCGGAGGGCAGCGCGTCCAGCGTGATCTTGAGATAGCGGAAGCCGTGCAGGCCGTCCGCGTACACCTTGTCACCGCCCGACGCGTAGCCCTTCTTGTCCGTCCACTCGGCGCCGCCCGCGGGCACGGCGTACTGGTCCGTTCCCTTCGAGGCGCCGCCCGCCTGGTCGTTGCGGGTGAAGTCGGAGCGGTCGGTGAGGAACTGGAGCGTCTCGGAGAAGGCGAGGCGCACCCCGGGGCTGTTGTCGGACGCCGAGGCGAAGTCGACCTTCGGGTAGCCGACGACGACCTTGCCGAAGTCGAGCGTCACGCTCGGCGCCACGACCGGGTCCACGGCCTCGGGCCAGACCTCGTTGATCCGCGTGAACACGCCGTGCCCGAGGTCCTGGGCCGACGTGACCGTGATCCGCACCCGCGCGGTGGACACCGGCCCGTCGAAGAGGACGGCGCGCTGCACCGCGCTGTTGCCGGTGACGGCGGCGACCTTCCGCCAGGTGGAGTCCACCCAGGCGTCCACCGTGAAGTCGGTGGGGACGCCGTCCGTGCCGGACACCACGGTCAGGCCCGACAGCGTGAGCGCATCGGGCGCCGTCACCGTCAGGGTGTCGGGAAAGGCGCGCTCGGTGTCGTCGTTCCAGAAGGTGTCGGGGTCGCCGTCGACGGCGTGCTGCGCGTCGTACGTGCGCGGCCGACCGTCCCCTCCGTTGTTGCCGGCGTGGGTGGTGGATCCCTCCGCGGTGGTGCCGCCGGGCCAGCGCGGGGGCGCGGGAGGCTCGGGGCGGCGCAGGACGGTGACCTGGCCGCCGGGCTTGAGGAGCGCGTCGGGACGCGTGACGTCACCGGCCGACCGGACGATCCGTACCGGGCGCACCGTACGGCTGGACGGCGCCTGGACGTAGCGGTGCCAGGCCGCATCCGCGACCGGCCCGGCGGCCGGTCCCTGAACCGGCGCCGCTGCCGCGGCCGTTCCCGAGCCCAGGAGGGGCAGTCCGGCCGCGGCCAGCACCGCCCCGCCCACACCCGCTCCGAGCACGGCGCGCCGGTCGGGCCCCTGTGCTGTGTTCGTCTTCACGTCATCCGTCACGTCTGTGTGCCTCCGTCCGCCCGCGCCGGGACCGGGCAGGAGTGAATCGATTTAGGCATGGCCTCATCTCAGCCTCGCGGTGCATCAGTTGGAGAAGCGGTGCGTGCCGGACGCCGCCGCGTAGACGGCGCAGCCGTCGTCCATGCGGAGGAACTTCGCGGCGCCGTGGGCCACTTGGGCCGCGTCGGACGCGGGGATCCACACCTCGGCGGTCGTGTTGGCCGGCACGGTGAGCGTGAGGCGGAAGCCGCCCGAGTCCACCGACCACTTGGTGCTGATCGGCCCCTGGACGGAGTCGTAGCGACCCTGTGCCCGCGTGATCCCGCCACCGGGCCGCGGTCGTACGAGGATCTTGCGGAAGCCCGGTTCGGCCGGTGCGATACCGGCGATGTTCGCGTACATCCACTCGCCGACCGAGCCGTACGCGTAGTGGTTGAACGAGTTCATCCCGGCGTCCTGGAAGCTGCCGTCCGGCTTGATGGAGTCCCAGCGCTCCCACATCGTCGTCGCGCCCTTGTCGATCTGGTAGCCCCAGCTGGGGAAGGACCGCTGGACGAGCAGCCGGTAGGCGACGTCGGTGTGACCGGCCGCGGTGAGGACCGGCAGCAGGCGCGGTGTGCCGAGGAACCCCGTCGACAGGTGCCAGTCCTTCGCCTTGATGAGGGCGACCAGACGGTCGGCGGCAGGGCCCCGGTCGCTCTCCGCCAGGAGGTCCATCGACAGCGCGAGCACGTACGCGGTCTGCGTGTCGCCCTTCACCTTGCCGCCGTCCGAGACATACGCCGCGCGGAAGGCGTCGCGCACACTGCCGAAAAGCGACGTGTACGGCGTGGGGTCCTTGCCCAGCGCCTTCGCCGCCCGGCCCACGAGGTCGGCGGCGTGGGCGAAGTAGGCCGTCCCGATGACGTCCTTGGGCGTCTCGTCCTGGAGGTTGAGCCAGTCGCCGAAGCCCTCGGCGGGGCGCAGGAAACCGCTGCTGTGCTTCTCCAGGTAGTCGAGCCACTTCAGCATCGAGGACCAGGACTCCTCGAGGACACGCGTGTCGCCGTACGCCTGGTACAGCGCCCACGGGACGGTCACGCCCGCGTCGCCCCAGCCCGCGACGCCGTTGCCGACGCCGGGCATGTCGGGGGCCACGTTCGTGAAGGCGCCCTCGTCGCTCTGGCCGTCACGCAGGTCGCCCAGCCACTTGGTGAGGAAGCGGGCCGACTCCATGTTGTAGGCGGCCGTCGGCGCGAAGACGTTGATGTCGCCGGTCCAGCCGAGCCGCTCGTCGCGCGCCGGGGTGTCGGTGGGGATGGAGACGAAGTTGCCGCGCTGGCCCCAAGTGATGTTCTGGTGCAGTTGGTTGAGCATCGGCACGTTCGTCGAGAAGTCCATGGTGAAGGGCGCCGCCGTATGGATGACCCGCCCCACGACCGCGTCGAGCGGCGGCTTGCCGGGGTAGCCGGTCACCTCGACGTAGCGGAAGCCGTGGAAGGTGAAACGCGGCTCGTACGTCTCCTTGCCGCCGCCCTTGAGGGTGTACGTGTCGGTGGCCTTCGCCGTGCGGAGGTTGGCGGTGTAGAGCGTGCCGTCGGGGTTGAGGACCTCGGCGTGCCGCAGCCGTACGGTGGTGCCGGCCTTCCCGGCGACGGTGAGGCGGACCGCGCCGACCATGTTCTGGCCGAGGTCGTAGACGAACACGCCGGGCGCGGGCTCGGTCATCTTCCGTGCGGGCAGCTCGCGTTCGAGGCGCGTGGGGCCGCCCGCCTCGGCCACGAGAGCGGCGCTCACCTTGTCGACGGCAGCCACCGGGACCCAGTCGGAGTCGTCGAACCCGGCCCGCGTCCAGCCGTCGGTCTCCAGGCGCGCGTCGTAGTCCTCGCCCGCCATGAGGTCGGCCTCGGTGACGGGCCCGGTCGTGGCGCGCCAGTCCGTGCCGGACAGCACCCGCTCGGTCGACCCGTCGGTGTACGTGACCTCCAACTGGGCCAGGAACGCGGGCCGTTCACCGTACTGATGGGGGCCGAACCAGGCGATGTTCCCGGCGTACCAGCCGGCGGCCACCGTCGCCCCGAGCGCGTTGGTTCCGGACCGCACCAGCCTCGTCACGTCGTACGTCTGGTACTGCACGCGTTTGCGGTAGTCCGTCCAGCCCGGCGCGAGCCGGTCCTCGCCGACCCGCTCGCCGTTGATGTGGGCGTCGTACAGGCCGAGCGCGGACGCGTACAGGCGCGCCCGCGCGACCGGCCTGCCCTTGAGCCGGAACTCGTGGCGCAGTTGGGCGGCGGGGGAGTGCGAGGGCGCGACCTTGCCCCAGGGGCCCGAGCCCCATGGGGCGAGGGCCTTCGCCGCCTTCCACGCGGTGTCGTCGAACCCGGCCGACTTCCAGTCGCCCGCGGGCTCCTGGTCGGCGGCCTTCCAGTCGGCGCCGGTGACGAAGGTCTTCGCCCCGTCGGCCGTCGTCAGCTCCAGGAGGCCGAGGAGGCCGGCGGGGCTGTCCGTGGCGTTGACGGCGGCGACGGCCAGCACGGCTGTACCGGCCCGGAGTTGGGCCGTGACGTCTACGACGGCCGGGCGGCGCCAGTTCTCCGCGGGGCCGTCCGGGTCGGCGTGCGCCACCTCGGTGCCGTTCACGTACGCGGTGTAGCCGTCGTCGGCGGTCATCACCAGGCGGGCCCGGGTCAGTCCTTCGGGTACCTCGGCACGGCCGCGGAACCAGCGGGTTCCCGCCGGGGCGCCGGCGGCCGGGTCGCTCTCGGGGAACCAGATCCAGGAGGCGTCGTCGAGCGCGGGCGTCCCGATCAGGGCCGCGGGCGCGCCGATCCACCGGGCCGACCAGTCCGAGGCGGCGGTCAGGCCGGTCTCCCACCAGGACGGCTCGCTCCACTCGGAGGCGTGGCCTGTGGTGTCCCAGATGCGGACCGACCAGTAGTAGCGGGTACGGGCGGCCAGGGCGGGGCCCGCGTAGGGGACGAGGGTGGACTCCGGGGAGTCGACCTTGCCGCTGTCCCACACGTCGGGGTCGCCGAGGCGGCTGGCGGTGGTGGCGACGCGTATCTGATAGGCGCTCTGGGCCCGGCCCGGTTCGTCCGACTCCAGGGGCCAGCTCAGCCTGGGACGCGGCACGTCGAGGCCGAGCGGGTGCCTCACGTACTCGACGGTGGGCGCGCTCACACTCACGGCCTTCGCGGCCCGAGCCCCTCCGGCGGCTTCCGGTGCCGGCGCGGCCTGCGCGGCTCCCGGTGCGGCGGAGGCGATGGCCGTCCCCAGTGCGGCTGTCGCGGTCGTGCTGAGCAGTCGTCTTCTGCTGATCACACTCGGCTCCATACGACTCGGCTATGAATCGTTTCAGGGAGGGAAGCTAGAGTGGCGAATGTGGCCTGTCAAGGGTTTGCCGCAGCGTTGCAACGGGTTGATGGATTTCCAAGTCCCCACCATTGACGGGGCTGTTGGTACGGGGCTAGCTTCCGTGCAATCTGTTTGAAACCTTTCACAGTCAGCTCTTCAGACCCGATCGGTGCCATTCCCATGAGAGAGCCCCCCGTCCTGGCCGTAGAGGGACTCGACAAGTCCTTCGGTGCCGTGCGCGCCCTCCAGGGCGTGTCCCTGCAGCTCCACGCCGGAGAGGCGCACGCCCTCGCCGGAGAGAACGGCGCGGGGAAGTCCACCCTCATCAAGACGCTCGCCGGGGTCCACCGGCCCGACGCCGGCACCGTGCTCATCGATGGCAAGCCCGTCACCCTGCACGGACCCGCCGACGCCCGCGACGCCGGGATCGCGGTCATCTACCAGGAGCCCACGCTCTTTCCGGACCTGTCCGTCGCCGAGAACATCTTCATGGGGCGCCAGCCCCGCCGCTCCCTCGGCAGGATCGACCACAAGGCGGTCAACGCCGCGGCCGCCGCCCTCTTCGCCCGCCTCGGCGTCGACCTCGACCCCGAGCAGCCCGCGCGCGGCCTGTCCATCGCCGACCAGCAGATCGTCGAGATAGCCAAGGCGCTCTCCTTCGACGCCCGGGTCCTGATCATGGACGAGCCGACCGCCGCGCTCACCGGCAGCGAAGTGGCCCGCCTCTTCGCCGTGGTGCGCACTCTGCGCGAACAGGGCTCCGCCATCCTCTTCATCTCCCACCGCCTGGAGGAGATCTTCGGGCTCTGCCAGCGCGTCACGACGCTGCGCGACGGCACCCTGATCGCGAGCGAACCCGTCGAGGGCCTGACCGAGGACGACCTCGTACGCCGCATGGTCGGCCGCGACCTCGACGAGCTCTACCCCAAGCAGGCGACCGACATCGGCGCGGTCGCCCTGAGCGTGCGCCGCCTCACCCGCGAAGGCGTCTTCACCGACGTGTCGTTCGACGTGCGGCGCGGAGAGATCGTCGGCCTCGTGGGGCTCGTCGGCGCCGGTCGCAGCGAGGTCGCCCGGGCGGTCTTCGGCATCGACCGCCGGGACGCGGGCACCGTCGAGGTCGACGGCCGCGCGCTCGTCAACGGCGCCCCCAGCAGCGCCATGGCCGCGGGACTCGCCCTCGTGCCCGAGGACCGGCGCGCCCAGGGCCTCGTGATGGGCATGTCGATCGAACGCAACATCGGGCTCACTGGATTGCGCACGACCGCGCGGGCCGGACTCATGGACCGTGGGGCCGAGCGCAGCCGCTCACTGGACTGGGCCATGAAGCTCCAGGTCAAGTACGCGCGGATCGCCGACGCGGTCGGCACACTGTCCGGCGGCAACCAGCAGAAGGTCGTCCTGGCGAAGTGGCTCGCCACCGGCCCCCGCGTGCTGATCGTCGACGAGCCGACGCGCGGCATCGACGTCGGCACCAAGGCCGAGGTGCACCGGCTGCTGTCCGGACTCGCCGCGGACGGCGTCGCGGTGCTGATGATCTCGTCCGACCTGCCGGAGATCCTCGGCATGGCCGACCGCGTACTCGTCATGCACGAGGGCCGCCTCACGGCGGAGATCCCGCGTACCGAGGCGACGGAGGAGTCCGTGATGGCGGCGGCGACGGGGAGGGCGGCGTGATGCGTGGCCCGAGCGAAGCGAACCCCGGAAGGAGGACCTCATGACCGTCACCGCACAGCCGCCCGCGCCCGCCGTCGATCCCGACAAGGCCGGCGGCACCCGGCTCGTCGACCGGGTCTTCAAGATGCGTGAACTCGCCATCCTGCTGGTCTTCCTGGTGATGATCGGCGTCACCCAGGCCGGCAACAGCGAGTTCCTCTCGGAGCAGGGCATCAAGGACCTGCTCCTCAACGCCACCATCCTCGTCCTCGTCGCCACCGGGCAGGCGCTGGTCGTCATCACGCGGAACGTCGACCTGTCCGTCGGCTCGACCCTCGGCATCAGCGCCTTCGCCGCCGGTGACTACCTCCACGGCGGCGGCAACTCCCTCGTCGCGATCGTGCTCGCCGTCGCCCTCGGCATCGGCTGCGGGCTCCTCAACGGCGCCCTCGTCAGCCTCGGCCAGGTACCGGCCCTCGTCGTCACCCTCGGCACGCTCTACGTCATCCGCGGCATCGACTCCATCTGGGTCGGCTCGCGGCAGATCACCGCCTCCGATCTGCCGGGCGGATACGTCGACTTCGGCTCCGGCGGCATCTCCGCGGTGCCGTATCTCGCGCTGATCGCCCTCGCCGTCCTGATCGCGGTGGCGTACTACCTGCGGCACTTCGGCGGCGGGCGCGAGCTGTACGCGCTCGGCTCCAACCCGGAGGCCGCGCGCCTCGCAGGCATCCCCGTGCGCCGCCGGATCCTCGCCGCGTACACCGCCTGCGGGGCGCTCGCCGGGCTCGCGGGCGCCCTGTACCTCGCCCGCTTCGGCAACGTCGACTCCGCCACCGGAAACGGCTACGAACTCACCGTCGTCAGCGCCGTCGTGGTCGGCGGCGTCGCCTTCACCGGCGGCTCCGGCAGCGTCTACGGCGCCGCCCTCGGCGCGCTCCTGCTGACGTCCATCAACAGCGTGCTGCCCGCCCTGGGCGTCAGCTCGGTGTGGGTGCTCGCGATCAACGGTGTCCTGCTGGTCCTCGCCATCGCCGTCGACCGGGTCGTCGCCCTGCGCGTCGCCCAGGCACTGAAGAAGAGGAACGCCCGCCATGGCTGATCTCCCCCTCGCCCGCGCCGTCCGCTGGGACACCGTGGTGGGCGCACTCCTGGTGGTGCTGCTCCTGGCGTCGTTCTCGTTCGTCGACGGCTTCGGCAACGCGCTCAACCTGTCGTTCCTGCTCGGCAACACCCTGCCCATCGCGCTCATCGCGCTTCCGATGACCCTCCTGGTGGTCGCCGGCGAGATCGACCTCTCCGTCGCCTCGACGGCCGGCCTGTCCGGGGCCGTGATGGGCTCCCTGTGGAACGCGGGCATGGCCATCGAGACGATCATCCCGCTGTGCCTCGTCCTCGGCCTCCTCTGCGGGCTCGTCAACGGCCTCCTGGTGACCCGCCTCGGGCTGCCCTCCCTCGCCGTCACCATCGGCACCATGGCCGCCTACCGCGGCATCGCCCAGATCATCCTCGGCTCGGACGCCGTCACCGACTTCCCCTCGCAGTACCTGGACTTCGCGGCGGGACGCATCGGAGACACCTTCCTGCCGTACGCGTTCCTGCCCTTCCTCGCGCTGCTCGCGATCGCGGTCGTCATCCTGCACGCGACGCCGTTCGGCCGCTCCCTCTTCGCGATCGGCGCCAACGAAGAGGCGGCGCGCTTCGCCGGTATCCGCGTCCGGCGCCACAAGCTGTGGCTGTTCGTCGCCACCGGCCTCATGGCCTCCCTGACCGGCGTGTTCTGGGCCCTGCACTACGCCAGCGCCCGCTACGACAACGCCACCGGGCTCGAACTGTCCGTCGTCGCCGCCGTGCTGCTCGGCGGCATCGACTTCGACGGAGGCAGGGGCACACTCGGCGGCGCGATCGCCGGAGTGTTCCTGCTCGGCGGCCTCCAGAACGCGATGAGCCTGCTCAATGTCTCCGCCCAGTCGCAGATCGTCGTCACCGGCGTCCTGCTCGTCGTCTCCGTGCTCGGACCCCGCGTCGCCCGGCAGCTGGCGACCGCCCGAGCGGGCCGCCAGGCCACCACTCCCTCGCACTGACCTCACGTACCGCCCGAAAGGGGCCCACGATGTCCGCACCCGCACTCCGCCGAGCCTGCCTGGCGCTCGCCGCCGTCACCTCGCTCGCGCTCGCCGCCACCGCGTGCGGCGGCACCACCAAGGACTCGGCGAAGGACGACGACGCCGGCACGTCCTCCCATGCCAAGGCCGACCCGGGAGCCGCGACCAAGAAGGGCCTGAAGGTCGCCTTCCTGCCCAAGCAGGTCAACAACCCGTACTTCACGACCGCCGACAAGGGCGGCGAGAAGGCCCTCACCGAACTCGGCTCGACGTACAAGGAGACCGGCCCCAACAGCGCCACCGACACCAGCGGACAGGTCAGTTACGTCAACACGCTCACCCAGCAGCAGGTCGACGCGATGGCCGTCTCCGCGCAGGACCCCGGCGCCCTGTGCACCGCACTCAAGCAGGCCATGAAGAACGGCATCAAGGTCGTCACCTACGACTCCGACACCAAGCCCGAGTGCCGCAACGCCTTCGTCTCGCAGGCCAGCGCCGAGGCGCTCGGGCGCACCCAGGTCCAGCTCCTGGGCGAAAAGATCGGCTACAAGGGCGACATCGCGATCCTGTCCGCCGCGCAGACGGCGACGAACCAGAACACCTGGATCGACTTCATGAAGGACGAGCTGAAGAAGCCCAAGTACAAGGACATGAAGCTGGTGAAGGTCGCGTACGGCAACGACGACGCCCAGCAGTCCTTCCAGCAGACCCAGGGCCTGCTCCAGGAACACCCCAAGCTCGCCGGGATCATCTCCCCGACCACCGTCGGCATCAAGGCCGCCGCCCAGTACCTGTCCGGCTCCAAGTACAAGGGCAAGGTCGCCCTGACCGGTCTCGGAACCCCCAACGACATGCGCAAGTACGTCAAGAACGGCACCGTCGAGGGCTTCGAGCTGTGGGACCCGGCCGAGCTCGGCGAGCTCGCCGCCCGCACCGCCGTCGCGCTGTCCTCCGGACAGATCACCGGCAAGGAGGGCGAGACCTTCAAGGCCGGCGGCATGGGCACCTTCACCGTCGGCACGGACGGCGTCATCGACCTCGGCAAGCCCACGGTCTTCGACCGGAAGAACATCGACGACTACCACTTCTGAGGCCCTGGCCCCCGTCCCCGCAGCCACCAGCGCATTCACGGGTAATCTGAACCATTCCCGTCGCTCATCGCCCCATGGAGGTCCCCGCCCGATGGCCCAGTCGGTGGGTATCAAGGACGTCGCCCGCGCCGCCGGAGTATCCGTCGGCACGGTCTCGAACGTCATCAACCGCCCGGACTCCGTCGCCTCCGACACCAGGGCCCGGGTGCTGTCCGCCATCGACCGGCTCGGCTATGTGCGCAGCGAGTCGGCGCGTCAGCTGCGCGCCGGCCGCAGCCGCATCATGGGTCTGCTCGTCCTGGACATGGGCAACCCGTTCTTCGTGGACGTCGCGCGCGGCGCCGAGCGTGCCGCGCGCGACGCGGGGCTCGGCGTCATGGTGTGCAACAGCGCGCAGGACCCCTCCGAGGAGGCCGAGTACCTGTCCCTGTTCGCCGAGCAGCGCGTGCGGGGCGTGCTCCTCACCCCGGCCGAGGCGAGCGGCCGCAACATCGAGAACTTCCGCCGGCACGGCATCCCGTTCGTGCTCGTCGACCGCGTCGCCGAGGGCACCTCGGAGTGCTCCGTGTCCGTGGACGACGTCACCGGCGGCGCGCTCGCCGTGCGCCACCTCGTGGACGCCGGACACCGCAGCATCGCCTACGTCAGCGGACCGCCCGCGCTCAACCAGGTCAAGGACCGCCGCACCGGCGCCCTCCAGGCCCTGGCCGAGGCGGGCCTCCCGGCCGCAGCGCTGCGCGAACTGCCCACGGAGCGGCTCGACGTCGCGGCGGGACGCGACGCCGGGGCCCGCCTGCTCGGCCTCGCCGATCGCCCCACCGCCGCGTTCTGCGCCAACGACCTGCTCGCCCTCGGCGTCCTCCAGGCGATGTACGCGGCCGGTGTACGGGTCCCCGAGGACATCGCGATCGTCGGCTACGACGACATCGAGTTCGCGTCGGCCGCCACCGTGCCCCTGACCTCCGTACGCCAGCCCGCCGTCACCATGGGAGCGATGGCCGCCGAACTCCTGCTGGAGGAGACGGAACCCGCGACCGGCGAACCCCACCGTCACCGCAGGGTCGTCCTCCAGCCCGAGCTCGTCGTACGGGGGTCGAGTCTGGGCTCGCGCTGACATGTGCTGAACTGAGCGGACACCGCACACCGTATTCCGAACGCCGCCCAGGAGCCCCCTTGACGACCGCCACATACCGCCAGCCCGGTGTCGTCCTCACCGACCGCCGCTTCTCAGTGCCGCTCGACCACGACCACCCCGAGGGCGAGAGCATCGAGCTGTTCGCCCGCGAGGCGGTGGCCGTCGGCAAGGAACACGCGAACCTCCCGTGGCTCCTCTACCTCCAGGGCGGCCCCGGATTCGGCGCCAACCGCTTCTCCGGCAAGCAGGCCTGGCTCGGCACGGCGCTCCAGGACCACCGGGTGCTCCTCCTCGACCAGCGCGGCACCGGCAGCTCCACCCCGGCCAACCGGCAGACGCTCCCGCTGCGCGGCGGGCCGAGCGAACAGGCCGACTACCTCGCGCACTTCCGCGCCGACTCGATCGTCCGCGACTGCGAGATCATCCGAGGCGAGGTGACCGGCGGCGCCCCCTGGACGGTCCTCGGCCAGAGCTTCGGCGGGTTCTGCGCCACCCGGTATCTGTCGACGGCCCCCGAAGGCCTCGCCGCCGCCGTCATCACCGGCGGCCTGCCCACGCTCGACGGTCACGCGGACGACGTCTACCGAGCCGCGTACCCGCGCATCGAGCGCAAGGTCGCCGCCCACTACGCGCGCTACCCGCAGGACGTCGAACGCGCCCGCCGCATCGCCGAGCACCTCACCGAGCACGAGCCCGTACTGAACGGCGGCTACAAGCTGACCGTCGAGGCGTTCCAGTCCCTCGGCATCCTGCTCGGCGGGACCGGCGGCAGCGACCGTCTGCACTACCTCCTCGAGGACGCCTTCGTCCGCACGCCGGGCGGCGTCGAACTGTCCGACGCCTTCCAGGAGGACGTACAGGCCACGCTCTCCTACGCCGGACACCCGCTCTACGCGCTCGTGCACGAGGCCATCTACGGGCAGGACGACCGGCCCACGAACTGGTCCGCCGAGCGCGTACGCGGAGAGTTCCCCCAGTTCGACGCCGCGAAGACCCTCGCCGGTGACGGGCCCCTGCTGTTCACCGGCGAGTCCGTGCACCCGTGGATGTTCGACTGCGACCCGGCCCTGCGCCCCCTGCGCGAGACCGCCGAACTCCTCGCCGCGCGCACCGACTGGGCCCCGCTCTACGACCCCGCGCGCCTGGCCGCCAACGAGGTGCCGGCCGTCGCCGCCGTCTACCACGACGACATGTACGTCGACACGGACCACTCCCTGCGCACGGCACGCACCATCAAGGGCCTGCGCACATGGGTCACCGACGAATTCGAGCACGACGGGCTGCGGGCCGGAGCGCCGCACGTCCTCGACCGGCTGCTCGCGATGGTGCGCGGAGACGTCTGAGAGGGCCGGGGCGGGGAAGCAGGACCGCCTTCCCCGCCCCGGCGAATCCCCCCACGCCGCGGACGGCACCGCATTAGGGTGCGGCCATGACCGAGCCGAAGAGCCAGACCGCCGCCCCGGACCAGCTGCTCCCCATGCCCGAGGGCTGGCAGCGGGCCCTCGCCGTCGTGGCGCACCCGGACGACCTCGAATACGGCTGCTCCGCGGCGATCGCCGCGTGGACCGACGGCGGACGTGAGGTCGCGTACGTCCTCGCCACCCGTGGGGAGGCGGGCATCGACACCCTCGAACCTGCCGAGTGCGGGCCCCTGCGCGAACAGGAGCAGCGCGCGAGCGCCGCCGTCGTCGGCGTCGACATCGTCGAGTTCCTCGGCCACAAGGACGGCGTCGTCGAGTACGGGACCGCGCTGCGCCGCGACATCGCCGCCGCGATCCGCAGGCACCGGCCCGAACTCCTCGTCACCCTCAACCACCGAGACACCTGGGGTGGAGTCGCCTGGAACACCCCCGACCATGTCGCCGTCGGGCGGGCCACCCTCGACGCGGCGGCGGACGCGGGCAACCGCTGGATCTTCCCCGAGCTGATCGAGCAGGGCCTGGAGCCGTGGAACGGTGTGCGCTGGGTCGCCGTCGCCGGCTCGTCGTCGCCCACGCACGCGGTCGACGCGACGCCCGGTATCGAACGGGCCGTGCGCTCCTTGCTCGAACACCGCACGTACATCGAGGTGTTGACGGACGAGGACCCCGAGGTCTACTGCCGCTCCTTCCTCACCGGCAACGTCCAGGCCGCCGCGGAGCGCTTCGGCGGCACACCGGCCGTACCGTTCGAACTCTTCAGTCGGTAGGGCCCGTCACCTACCCTGCGCCTTCTGATGATGCGTCAGGAAGGCGGGAGTGGTGGCGGAATGATCGACACGACGAGCAACGAACTTCCCGGCGAAGGCGAAGGCGAAGGCGAAGGCCAAGGCCAAGGCGGGGGTGAAGGTGACGGTGCGCGGCGGCTCCGGCTGGATGTCGAGGAGGGCGGCATCGGTGTCCTCACCCTGTGCCGGCCGGAGAAGCTGAACGCCTGGAGCTGGGAGTCGAGCCGCCAGCTCGGCCTGCTCGCCGACCGGATCCGCTTCGACGACAGGATCCGGGTGGTGCTGCTGCGGGCCGAGGGTCGGGCCTTCTGCGCGGGCATCGACATCAAGGCGCCCGGCGGCGGGATCGGCGGGCGCTCGGGGTCCGAGCTGACGCGCAACTACTACGAGGGCATTCGCTGGGTCCATGAGCGGTTCCGCGCGTTCGCCGGTCTGCCGCAGCCCGTCGTCGCGGCCGTCCAGGGCTACTGCCTCGGCGTCGGGTTCGAGCTGGCGCTGATGGCCGATGTGCGGATCGCGGCCGACGACGCGGTGTTCGCGCTGCCGGAGACGCGGCTCGGGGTCGCCGTCGACGCGGGCGGTGATCTGCGGATCGCGCGCGAGGCGGGCGCGGGGTGGGCCAAGTACCTCGCGCTGACGGGACGCCGTATCGACGCGGGGACGGCGCACCGGCTCAACCTGCTCCAACAGGTCACCGGTGCGGGCGAGTTGGAGGCGTCCGCCCGTTTGCTCGCCGCGGAGATCGCGGCCAACGCGCCGCTCGCCGTCCAGTCCGTCAAGCGGGACATCGACGCCTTCGCGGACGCGGGCATGGGGGCCGCGCTCGACCGTGTGGCGATGAGCGCGGCACTCACGCTCACGTCGCAGGACATCCGGGAGGGGTACACGGCGAAGGCGGAGCGGCGCGAACCGCGGTTCGAGGGGAAGTAGTGCTTTGAGCCAAGGGGTCGATCCCTTCACGGTCCCTCCCGGAACGGCCCCCTCCCCATCTGCTCCCGCACCGTCACCACGGGCGGGCTCACCAGCCCGCGCCGCTGCCAGTTCGCCCCGTCCACGACGAGCGTGTGGCCGCTGATGAAACGGGCGTAGGGGGAGGCGAGGAAGGTGGCGGCCCAGCCCAGCTCGTGGGGCGCGCCGACGCGCAGGGCGGGCTGCCGGGCGTCGTGCTCGCGGTGACCCGCCTCCGGGCTGAGGTTGGCGCGGATGTCCTCCGGCATGTCCTCGTGCGGCATGAGGCCCGGCACGAGGCCGTTGACCTGGATGCCGTACGGGCCCCACTCCACGGCCAGCGTCTCCACCAGGTTCTTCACACCTGCCTTGGCCGCCGCGCTGTGGGCGAAGCCGGGGCCGCCCGTCCACGCGTAGGAGGCGCCTACGGCGATCACCGAGCCCGGCGTGCCCGCCACGAGGTGTCTGCGGCCGAACTCGCGGGTCATGTAGAAGGTGCCGTTGAGGGTGATGTCGACGACGGTGCGCCACGCGTTCGGGCTCATGTCCTCGGCGGGTACGGGGAAGTTGGCGGCCGCGTTGTTGACGAGCACGTCGGGGGTGCGCCCGTGCGCCGCCTCCGCCGTGTCGAAGACCTCGGCGATGCGGTCCGGGTCCCTGATGTCGCACACCGCGGCTGTCACCGTGCCGCCGTCGCGGCTCACCGCCGCCAGTTCCTCCAGCGCGGGCTCCAGATGCGCGGCCCGGCGGCTCACGATCATCACGTCGGCGCCGAGTCGTGCGAACTCGGCGGCGAGGGCCTTCCCGAGACCCGTCCCGCCACCCGTGACCAGGACCAGGCTTCCCCGGTACGTTCCCGGGGGGAGTGCCGTCGTGCCGGCCGGGGGAGGGGCGGGCAGCCCCCGCGGTGTCGTCGGGTGGGTGGGGCCGGTCGAGTCCGTCATGCCGGTATCGATACCGCGTGGGCGCCGAAAGCTCCATGCCTGCGACACGGCCCGCGGCATCGTCTGGGACAGGCCCGCGACGGCCTGCGCGAAAAAGGGTCCCGCCCTGTTCCCAGATATCCAAGCGACCGCTTAGTATGCGTGCGAGCCCGGTAAGACGAAGAAGTCCCGTGGAGGCCCCGCATGCAGGCATGGCAAGTGCACCGGAACGGCGAGCCGAGCGAGGTGATGGAGCTCGCCGACGTCGAGCGGCCCGTCCCCGGCGACGGCCAGGTCCTGCTCAGGGTGCGCGCGGCGAACATCAACTTCCCGGACGCGCTGATGTGCCGAGGCCAGTACCAGGTGCGGCCGCCGATGCCGTTCACGCCCGGCGTGGAGATCTGCGGCGAGACCGAGGACGGCCGGCGCGTGCTGGCCAACCCCGCGCTGCCGCACGGCGGCTTCGCCGAGTACGCCGTGGCGGACGCCGCCGCCCTGCTGCCCGCGCCCGACGCGCTGGACGACGCCGAGGCCGCGGCCCTGCACATCGGCTACCAGACCGGCTGGTTCGGCCTGCACCGCAGAGCGCACCTCCAGGCGGGCGAGACGCTCCTCGTACACGCGGCGGCCGGCGGCGTCGGCAGCGCCGCCGTCCAGCTCGGCAAGGCGGCCGGTGCCACCGTCATCGGCGTCGTCGGCGGCGAGGAGAAGGCAAAGGTGGCCCGCGACCTCGGCTGCGACGTCGTCATCGACCGCCGCGCGCAGGACGTCATCGCCGCCGTGAAGGAGGCCACCGGCGGCCGGGGTGCCGACGTCATCTACGACCCGGTCGGTGGCGAGGCGTACACGCAGTCCACGAAGGTCGTCGCCTTCGAGGGCCGGATCGTCGTCGTCGGATTCGCGAGCGGCACGATCCCGAGCCCCGCCCTCAACCACGCCCTGGTGAAGAACTACGCGATCCTCGGCCTGCACTGGGGCCTGTACAACACCAAGGACCCGAAGCTGGTCGCGCACTGCCACGAGCAGCTCACCGAGCTCGCGGCGCGTGGCGCGATCAAGCCGCTGATCAGTGAGCGCGTGCCGCTGGCCGGCGCGGCGGCTGCCGTACAGCGCGTCGCCGACGGCGTCACCACCGGCCGTGTCGCCGTGGTGCCCGGCCACGAGGGGGCGGGCGTATGACCGACGCCGCCGAACTGCGCAGCCGCACCCAGGAGTTGCTGGCCGCGTATCCGCCCGCGACCACGGACCGCACCGACTTCCTGAAGGCCCGCTTCGACGCCGGGCTCGCGTGGGTGCACTACCCGCAGGGCCTCGGCGGGCTGGGGCAGCCGCGCTCGCTCCAGGCCGTCGTGGACGCCGAACTCGCCGCGGCGGACGCCCCGGACAACGATCCGCGCCGCATCGGCATCGGCCTCGGCATGGCCGCCCCGACGGTGCTCGGCTTCGGCACCGACGAGCAGAAGCAGCGCTTCCTGCGCCCGCTGTGGATCGGCGAGGAGGTGTGGTGCCAGCTGTTCAGCGAGCCCGGCGCGGGCTCCGACCTCGCGGCCCTCGGCACCCGCGCCGTGCGCGACGAGGCCACCGGCGACTGGGTGATCAACGGCCAGAAGGTGTGGACGTCCGGGGCGCACGCCGCCCGCTGGGCCATCCTCATCGCCCGCACCGACCCGGACGTGCCCAAGCACCGCGGCATCACGTACTTCATCTGCGACATGACCGACCCCGGCGTCGACGTGCGGCCGCTGCGCCAGATCACCGGCGAGGCGGAGTTCAACGAGGTGTTCCTCACCGATGTGCGCATCCCGGACGCGCACCGCCTCGGCGAGATCGGCGACGGCTGGAAGGTCGCGCAGACCACGCTCATGAACGAGCGTGTGTCGATCGGCGGCTCCCGCATCCCGCGCGAGGGCGGCATGATCTCCGCGGTCGCGAAGACCTGGCGCGAACGCCCCGAGCTGCGCACCCACGACCTGCACCAGCGGCTCCTGAAGCTGTGGGTCGAGGCCGAGGTCGCCCGTCTCACCGGCGAGCGTCTGCGCCAGCAGCTGGTCGCGGGCCAGCCGGGCCCCGAGGGCTCCGGCATGAAGCTCGGCTTCGCCCGGCTCAACCAGGAGATCAGCGGCCTGGAGATCGAACTCCTCGGCGATGAGGGCCTGTTGTACGACGACTGGACCATGCGCCGGCCGGCCGTCGTCGACTTCCTGGCCCGAGACGCCGGATACCGCTATCTGCGCGCCAAGGGCAACAGCATCGAGGGCGGGACGAGCGAGGTCCTGCTCAACATCGTCGCCGAACGCGTCCTCGGACTGCCGTCCGAGCCGCGCACCGACAAGGACGTCGCCTGGAAGGACCTCGCGCGATGAGCGATCTGCTGTACACGGAGGAGGAAGAGGCGCTGCGGTCGGCCGTGCGCGGCCTCCTCGCCGCCCACTGCGACGCCGCGTCGGTGCTCGCCCGCGTCGAGACGGACGAGCCGCACGACCGCGCGCTGTGGAAGTCGCTCGCGGAGGGGATGGGGCTCGCGGGCCTGCTGATCCCCGAGGAGCTCGGCGGCCAGGGGGCGACGCACCGCGAAGTGGCCGTGGTATTGGAGGAGTTGGGGCGCTCCGTCGCCCCCGTTCCCTATCTCACCAGCGCAGTCGTCGCGACCGAGGCGCTCCTCGACTGCTCGGGCGACGAGGCCTCCGCGCTGCTCGGCGCGCTCGCGTCGGGCCGCACGGTGGGCGTGCTCGCCGTGCCCCTGTCGGCCGCGCCCGGCCAGGCCTTCACGGGTGTCCAAGAAGAGGGTGGCAGGCTGGAGGGGCAGGTCACCGGCGTCGCCGACGCGGCGGCGGCCGATGTGCTCCTCGTACCGACGAGCAGCGGCCTGTACGCGGTCGACGTCGCCGACGACGGTGTCACTGTCGAGGCACGGACGTCCCTCGACCCCACCCGGCCCGTCGCCACGGTGACGTTCACCGGTGCACGCGCGCGCGTGCTGACCGACAATGCGGTCCCGGCCGTCCGCCGCGCGCTGCGGGCCGGAGCGGGGCTCCTCGCCTCCGAGCAACTCGGTCTCGCCGACTGGTGCTTGACGGAGACGGTCCGCTACACGCGCGAGCGCCACCAGTTCAACCGGCCCGTCGGTTCCTTCCAGGCGCTCAAGCACCGGCTCGCCCAGGTGTGGCTGGAGGTCGTCGGCGTCCGCGCCGCGGCCCGCAGCGCAGCGGACACCCTCGCCGCCGGGAGCGATGACGCCGATGTCTCGGTGGCGGTCGCCCAGGCGTACGCGGGACCTGCGGCTGTCCACGCGGCGGAGGAGGCGCTCCAGCTCCACGGCGGCATCGGCATGACCTGGGAGCACCCCGTCCACCTCTACCTCAAGCGGGCCAAGGCCGACTCGATCGCGCTGGGTTCCGCGGGCAGGCACCGGGAGGAGCTGGCCGAGCTGGTCGACCTCCGGGCGCCCTGACCCCGGGTCTGCCCCCGAGTCCGATGCCGGGTCTGACCCCGGGTTTTACCTTCCCTTGACGAGATGACATTATTGCGACTCATTCGCAATAAGAGTTGATCTTCAATAGGGGTGGGCATGGTGGTCAGGCCGGCACGAGGTGCGACAGCGGTGGCGGCGGTCGCCGCATTGTCGGTGACCGCCGCAGCCTGTTCGGCGCCCGGCGGTTCGGGTGAGGGCAGCAACGAGCGGGCGGGGGCGAGCGCGGTCGTGGGCATCGCCTACGAACCGGACACGCTCAGCCCGCTCCTCGGCTACGGCAAGGACGGCAACTCGAAGATCTTCGACGGGCTGCTCACCCACGACGCGGACATGGAGCTGAAGCCCGCGCTCGCCGCCGCCCTGCCGAAGGTGAGCGCCGACGGCCGCACGTACACGTACAAGCTGCGCGACGGCGTGCGGTTCAGCGACGGGAAGCCCTTCTCGGCCAAGGACGTCGTCTTCACCTACGAGACCATCCTCGACAAGAAGACCAACAACGCCTCCAAGACGGAGCTCGACGCCGTCGACACGGTCGAGGCCAAGGGTGACGACACCGTCGTCTTCCGCCTCAAGTACCCCTACGCCCCGTTCGCCGAGCGCACCGTCCTGCCCATCGCGCCCGAGCACATAGCGGGCCAGCAGGACGTCAACACCGGCGACTTCACCACGAAGCCGATCGGCACCGGGCCGTACACGCTCGTGAAGTGGTCCAAGGGCGAGAAGCTCACCTTCAAGGCCAACCCCCGCTACTGGGGCGGCGAGCCGAAGGTCAGCAGTTTCACCATGGCCGTCATCAAGGACGACGACGTGCGCGCCACCCGGCTGCGCTCCGGCGACCTCGACGGCGCCATCCTCCCGCCCGACCTCGCCGCGACGTTCAAGAGCGACAGCGACAAGAAGACGTACGCCGCCCGCACCTTCGACTACCGCGTCGTGACCCTGCCCACCGGCAACAAGGTCGCCGGGGACACCGCCGTGCGGCGAGCGCTCGACATCGGCGTCGACCGCAAGGCCATGGTCGACTCGATCCTCGACGGCGCGGGCAAGGAGGCATACGGCCCCGTCCCGACCGACAGCCCCTGGTTCACCAAGGGCACCGAGCGCACCCACCACCTCGCGAAAGCCAGGCACATCCTCGACGACGCGGGCTGGAAGGCCGGCAAGGACGGGATCCGCGCGAAGGACGGCGTCCGCGCCTCCTTCCCGCTCTGGTACCTGACCGGCGACAAGCTCCGCCAGGACCACGCCCTCGCCTACGCCTCCGACGCCAAGAAGCTCGGCATCCAGATCAAGGTCGAGTCCGGCACCTGGGAGGTCATCGAGCCGCGCATGCCCAAGGACGCGGTCCTCGCGGGCGGCGGCTCCCCGGCCGACCCCGACTTCGACCAGTACACCCTTCTCAAGTCCTCCCTCGCGGGCGACGGCTTCAACAACATGGCCCGGTACGACAACACGCGTGTCGACAAGGCGCTCGACGCGGCCCGCAGGACCGACGACCGGGCCGAGCGCAAGGCCGCCTACGACACGGTGCAGCGCGAACTCGTGAAGAACCCCGGCTACACCTTCCTCACCCACATCGACCACCTCTACGTCGTCGGCGACCGGTTCGGCGACCTCACCACTCAGGTCGAGCCGCACGACCACGGGCTCGCCTCCGGCCCCTGGTGGAACGTCGAGAAGTGGCAGCCGGCCTCGTGAAGCGGCGGCTCCCCTGGGGGCCGATGGCCCGCCTGACGGGACGGCGGATCCTGTTCGCCGTCCCGGTCCTGGCCACCGTGACCTTCGGTGTCTTCGCGATCGCCGCCGCGTCCCCCTTCGACCCCGTCAAGGCCTACGCGGGCACCGCCGGCCTCACCGCCTCGCAGGACAACCTCGACCAGCTCCGCGCCAACCTCGGCGTCGACCGGCCCCTCGTCACCCGTTGGTGGGACTGGCTGACCGCCGCTCTCCAGGGCGACCTGGGCGACTCCTCGGTACTGCGACAGCCCGTAGCCGACGTCCTCGGCGAACGCATCGGCTGGTCCGTCCTGCTCGCCGCCACCGCCTTCCTCGCCGCAGTCCTGCTCGGCACGGCACTCGGCGTCCTCGCCGCGCGACGCCAGGGAGGATGGCTCGACCGGACCGTCAGCGCGGTCGCCTACACCCTCGAAGCCGCGCCCCCGTTCTGGCTCGGCCTGCTCGCCGTCTGGCTGTTCGCCCTGAAACTCGGCGCGCTCCCGGCCGGGGGACTCACCGACACCGGCAGCACGACGATCACGGCAGGACAGGTCGCCTCGCATCTGGTGCTCCCCGCCGCCGTCCTCACCGTCTCACAAC
Source organism: Streptomyces sp. NPDC107517 (assembly GCF_055582645.1). Classification (NCBI taxonomy): domain Bacteria; kingdom Bacillati; phylum Actinomycetota; class Actinomycetes; order Kitasatosporales; family Streptomycetaceae; genus Streptomyces; species Streptomyces sp. NPDC107517. The sequence continues at coordinate 56,337 of NZ_JBVJPM010000009.1, forward strand.
TCCCCTGGTTCGTCCTGTACGTACGCCAGGGCGTCGGGGACGCACTCGAGGAGGACCCCGTCCGCGGGGCGCGCGCACGCGGACTCTCCCCGCGCACCGTCCTGATGGGCCACGCCCTGCGGTCCGGAACGCTGCCCGTACTGACGCTCATCGGATCCCGCGTACCCGAACTGATCACCGGCGCGCTCCTGGTGGAGACCGTGTTCAGCTGGCCGGGGATCGCCGCCGCGACCGTGCAGGCCGCGACCTCCGTGGACTTCCCGCTGCTCGCCGCACTGACCACGCTCGCCACCCTCGCCGTACTCCTCGGCAACCTGGCCGCCGACCTCCTGTACGGCCTCGCCGACCCGAGAGTGGGATTCGATGGCTGAACTCACCTGGCGCACCCACGGCCGCGCGCGCCGATCCACGCGCGCGTGGCGGGTGCGCACGTCCGCCGTCCTCGTCGCGACGGTCGTCCTCGCCGTCCTCGTCGTACCGCCCTTCGCCCACCTCGACGAACAGGCCGTCGACCTCGCCGCCAAGCTTCAACCACCGTCGTGGGCACACCCGTTCGGCACCGACGACGTGGGACGCGACCTGCTGCTGCGCTGCGTGTACGGGCTGCGCGTCTCCCTCCTCGTCGGGGTCGTCGCCGCTGTCGTGGCGACCGTCATCGGAACGGCCGTGGGCGCGCTCGCGGGCGCAGTCGGCGGCTGGACGGACCGGGTCGTCATGCGGCTCGTGGACGTCTTCTCATCGGTGCCGCACCTGCTCCTCGGCATCTTCATCGTCGCCATGTTCCGGCCGGGCGTCTGGCCGGTCGTCGTCTCCGTGGCGCTCACGCACTGGCTGTCCACGGCCCGTATCGTGCGCGCCGAAGTCCTCTCCCTGCGCTCGCGGCCCTACATCGACGCGGCCGTGTCCGGGGGCTCCACGCGGTGGCGGATCGCGGTGCGCCACCTGCTGCCGGGCGTCCTTCCGCAGGCCGCGCTCGCCGCCGTCCTCATGGTTCCGCACGCCGTCTGGCACGAATCCGCCCTGTCGTTCCTCGGCCTGGGCCTGCCCACGCACCAGGCGAGCCTGGGCACCCTCGTGCAGTCCGCGCGGGGTTCGCTGCTCGCCGGGGACTGGTGGCCGACCCTCTTCCCCGGCCTGTTCATCATCGTGCCGACCCTGGCGATCGCGGGCCTCGCGGGCGCCTGGCGGGAACGCCTCAACCCGCGCCGCCGATCGGAGCTCATGCTGTGACCGAGTCCCGACCCGTCCTGTCCGTACGGGACGTGTCCGTACGCTTCCGCATGCGCGACGGCGCGCACGTCCAGGCCGTCAGCGGCGCACGCTTCGACCTCGCGGCGGGCGAGTGCCTGGCCCTCGTCGGGGAGAGCGGCTGCGGCAAGTCCGTGCTCGCGTCGGCCCTCCTCGGGCTGCTCCCGGGCAACGCGGAGACCACCGGGTCCGCGTTCGCAGGCGACCTCGACCTCCTCGCCGCCGACGAGCGCACCCTGGCCCGCACCGTCCGCGGCCGCCGCGTCGGCCTCGTGCCGCAGAGCCCCGCCGCACACCTCACCCCCGTACGAACCGTCCGCTCCCAACTCACGGAAACCGTGGGCGAGTTGACGGGGGTGCGACGCGGGCCGCTGCTGCGGGCCGCCGCAGTGGAGGCGGCGGCGCGCGCCGCGTTCCCCGCCGGGCATCTCGACCGGTACCCGCACGAGCTGTCCGGGGGGCTCGCCCAGCGGGCCGCGACCGCGCTGGCCCTGGTCGGCGACGCGCCCCTGCTCCTCGCCGACGAACCCACGACCGGACTCGACCGCGACCTCGTGGACCGCACCGTGGACGAACTGCGCCGTCACATCGGGGCGGAGCGCGCCCTCCTGCTCATCACGCACGACCTCGCGGCGGCCGAACGGATCGCCGACCGCGTGGCCGTCATGTATGCGAGCCGCATCGTCGAACTCGCGGACGCCGCCGACTTCTTCGGCAGCCCCGGGCCCCGGCACCCGTACGCACGCGGCCTCCTCGACGCGCTGCCCGACCGCGAGTTCACGCCCATTCCCGGGATGCCGCCCGAACTGGGCGCGCTCCCCGCCGGCTGCGCGTTCGCCGCGCGCTGCGACCGGGCCACCGACACCTGCGGGACCCGGCCCGCACTCGCGGACGGCGTGGCCTGCCACTACCCCGCGACCGTGCCGCTGGAGGCGCCGCGTGCTTGAACTGATCTCCGTCACCGCCGGGTACGAGCGCGGCAGTCCCGTCGTGCGGAACGCAGGCCTGACCATCGCCCCCGGCGAGGCCGTCGGCCTCCTCGGGCCCAGCGGCTGCGGCAAGTCCACGCTTGCCCGCGTCGCCGCCCTGCTCCACCGCCCCGACTCCGGCCGCGTCGTCATCGACGGGGAGCCGGCCCGCGGCTGGCGCCACCGCGCGCCCCGCGAGCAGCGCACCGCGTTCGGCGTGGTCTTCCAGCAGCCGCGCATGTCCGCCGACCCGCGGCTGCGCCTCGCCGACCTCATCGCCGAGCCGCTGCGGGCCTCGGGACGTGCACCGGACGCCCGAGTCGGCGAACTGGCCGAGACCGTCGGCCTGGGCGCCGACCTCCTGCCACGGCGACCCCATGAAGTCAGCGACGGACAACTGCAACGCGCCTGCCTCGCCCGCGCCCTCGCCCTGCGCCCCCGCTGGCTGATCTGCGACGAGATGACGGCGATGCTCGACGCGTCCACGACGGCGGCCCTGGTGGGCGTCGTGGAGGACTATCGCGCGGAGACGGGCGCGGGGCTGCTGGCCGTGGGCCACGACCGGCGTCTCCTCGAGCGCTGGTGCGGCCGGACGGTCGAGTGGGACGCGCTGGGCCCCGCCGAAGAAGGCAGGTGAACGAGGGGCGTTCCGCCCCCGCCCGGCAGCCCGTCGTTCACCCTGAGCACACAGGTGAACGCGGCATGCCGGTCCGGCCAACTCCCGTTCCGGTAACGCCCATTGAGACGTACGGGACTCCATACTCGCGGAGGCCCGTACGGCATTCCCCGGGAGGAACACATGGCCCACCTCACCCGTCGCAGAGCCCTCACGACCCTCGCCGCGGCGGTCACCGCGACCGTCGCCGCGCCCGGGCACGCGCAGGCGTCCGAGCGGGGACGCGGCCCCCGCCCCCTGCTGCGCGCCCACGCGCACAACGACTACGAGCACCCCCGGCCCCTCCTCGACGCCCTCGACCACCGCTTCGCCAGCGTCGAGGCGGACATCTACCTCGTCGACGGCGAGCTCCTCGTCGCGCACGACCCGATCGACCTCGACCCGAAGCGCACCCTCGCGGCCCTCTACCTGGAGCCGCTCGCGGCCCGCGTCAGGGCCAGCCACGGCTCCGTGTACCGGGGGTACCGCACGCCCCTCCAGCTCCTCGTCGACATCAAGACCGAAGGCGCGGCCACCTACCTCGAACTCGACCGCCAACTGCGTGGCTACCGCAACCTGTTCACCACGTACGCCCACGGCCGCGTGCGCACCGGCGCGGTGACCGCCGTGATCTCCGGCGACCGCGCCGCCCGCGAGCCCATGGAGCAGCAGCAGGTGCGCAGCGCGTTCTACGACGGCCGCCTCACCGACCTCGGCGGCGCCGCGCCCGCCTCCTTCACTCCGCTCATCAGCGACAACTGGGCCAACAACTTCACCTGGCAGGGCGCGGGACCGATCCCGGCCGCCGAGCGCGAGAAGCTGCGTTCCATCGTGTCGGCCGCCCACCGGGAGGGCCGCCGCGTCCGCTTCTGGGCGACGCCCGACGTCGCGGGACCCGAGCGCGATGCCGTGTGGGGCGAGTTGCTCGCTGCCGGCGTGGACCACCTCAACACGGACGACCTCGCGGGTCTCGAAGCGTTCCTCGACGCCCACGAGAAGTAGGCGTCCACTGTCACACCACTCGTTCGGGGGACACGTCACTCGCCCGGGCGCAGCCTCCGCTACGCCACACTTGCGGCCGAAAGCCGCGGTATTGGCGTGGCGGAGGAGGTTCGGCGATGTCCCTGTCGATTTCGGTCGTGCTGCTGCTTCTGATCCTGGCGGTGGTCTTTCTGCGCAACGGCGCGATGAAGATCTCGCACGCGATGGTCTGCGTGCTGCTGGGATTCCTGCTGGCCGGCACGAGTATGGCGCCCACGCTGCAGAACGGCCTGACGGCGACGGCGGGGATCGTGAGCGGCCTGCATCCGTGATCGTTCCCCGTTCATCGACGAGATGAGTGATCGTTTCGGGTTCGTGAACAACACCCCTATGCGCATGGACACTTCAAGAGCGTGGCCTTAGCTTCGCGCCATGACGAGCAGAGCCCTGAGCCGTGCCCTCGCCCTGACCATGACGATCGCCGCGGCCGGTGTCGCGTACCCCGCCCGGGCGGACGACATTCCCAAGGCACCCGGTCACCGGCTCGTCGAGCAGTACGCGGGAGCGCCCGCGCAGGCGCGCCCCGTGCCGGGTCAGGCGCCGCCGCAGCACCCGTATCTCGCGGCGAACGGCCGCAGCGGCATGCACGCGGACGCGGCGGGCAGCGGCACGTACCCCTGGAGCGGGCCGCTGGGGAACAAGCCCGCGGTGAGCAGCGAGAAGATGGCCGCGCTCGGCGGCGAATGCGCGACGGTGACCTTCGACAAGGACGGCCGTATCGTCACCGTCTGCGGCACGTTCACAGGGTTCCTGGTGAAGCTGCTCGACCCGCACTCCCTGAAGACCCTCGCCGAGTACAAGCTCCCGCAGCGCCCGTCCACCGTCGAGGCCATCACCCGGCTCGACTTCTCGAAGATCTTCAAGGACACCTCGGGCGGCGCCTACTCGTACCTCGACGACGAGGACCGGCTCGTCCTGGCCGACTCGCGCCAGCACATCATCAGGCTCGCGCACGAGCAGACGGCGGACGGCGGTTGGCACTTCCGCGTGACCGACGACTGGGACCTGACGGGACAGGTGCCGCACGACTGCGTGAGCTGGACGAACCTCTACCCGAGCGGTACTTGTGACCCGGTGACGTCGGTGATGCCCGACTGGCAGGGCCGCATCTGGTGGGTGACCCGGCAGGGGCGCGTGGGCACGGTCGAGCCGGCAGCTGGAACGGTCAAGTCGATCCAGCTGCCGGGGGAGGAGATCCAGAACTCCTTCTCGGTCGCCGAGGACGGCGTCTCGATCGTCTCCGACCACGCCCTCTACAGCTTCGAGGCGGCGGCGGACGGTACTCCCCGGGCCGTCTGGCGCCAGACGTACGACCGCGGCACGGGCACCAAGCCCGGCTCGGTGAACCAGGGTTCGGGCACCACACCCGACCTGTTCGGCGCGGGCGAGGACTACGTCGCGATCACCGACAACGCGGACGACCGCATGAACGTCCTGGTCTACCGCCGCGGCCGCCACGTCCCCGACGACCAGCGCCTGGTCTGCAAGGTGCCCGTCTTCGGCTCCGGCGCCTCCACGACCGACAACTCCCTGATCAGCTACGGCAACAGCCTCGTCGTCGAGAACAACTACGGTTACGAGAACATCACGTCACTCACCTTCGGCCGCTCCGTGGTGGGCGGAGTCACCCGTGTCGACGTACGCAAGGACGGCTCAGGCTGCGACACGGTGTGGGAGAGCAAGGTCCGTTCCCCCTCCACGGTCCCCAAACTCTCCACCGCCAACGGCCTTGTGTACTTCTATACGAAGGACCCCAACTCCCTGGGCGTAGACGCCTGGTACCTCACGGCAGTGGACTTCCGCACGGGCGAACCCCGCTGGAAGCAGCTCGCGGGAACGGGCGTCACCTACGACAACAACTGGGCCCCTGTCACGCTCGGCCCGGACGGCACGGCGTATGTCGGCGTCTTCAACGGGCTGGTGGCGGTGCGGGACGGGGAGTGAGACGCGCGGCCGCGGAGGGCTCCGAGCAGCCCACCGCGGCGACGTCCTGGCTGTGTGAGCGCTGAGCTCAGCGTCGCGAGAAGACCCCGATCCCGTTCGCCACGGCGCGCTCCGGGGCGTCCGTCGGGTGGTTTCTCACGGTGGTCGTCGCGGCGCCCGGGTCCCGCGTGACCAGCGTGGACGATCCGCCGCCGTCCAGGCTGAAGGCGTCATCCGCGCCCAGCTTGCGCATCACGTCCGCCATTTCCGCGATGGTCAGACCGGTGCGGTACTGCGGGGCGCCGTCCAGAGCCAGGAGGAAGAGGCGGCGGCCGTCTGCCGTGGCGCCCGCGGCGGTACGGACCGCGGCCGTCTTCGCGTCCAGGCCGGACAGCGGTGCGCCGTCCCGCAGCACGGGGTAGCCGCCGACCGCGAACCGGTAGGGAATGCGCGACGACGCCGCCACCAGGCGGTGCCTGATCTGGACGCGGTCGCCCGCCGACAGCTTCCGCAGCTCCTGCGCGCCCGCCTCGCGTCCGACGAGCACAGTGGCGCCGGACGCAATGGGCCCGCTGCCGGGAGTGTCGGCCGACGACACGACACGGCCGTCGCGCACGGTCACCTCGTACGTGTCCGTGCTGCACGGCGCGGCCCGGTCCTCGTCGGTGCCGCAGGTGGCGCGTACCCGCGACACGGCACCCCAGTCGGAGGTGAACGCGCCGACCGAACCGACGGGCAGGGCGTACTGGTTGAGGCCGCCGAGCGGCAGTCGCCGGCCGTCGGCGCTGACCGAGCCGTCGAGGGTCATGCGGTCGAGTCGGACGCGATGGTCCACGCCCACGCCGAGCACGTCCTCGGTGGTGGTGCCGGGCGGGAGCGCGGGACCGAAGCGCTGGCCGTTCGGCACGGCGGCCTTGAGCGTCCGGCCGCTCGCGACGGCCGGACCGACGGAGGCGCCGGTGGCCTCCACGCCGGGGTGCTGGGACTCGGTGATGTTGAAGAAGTCACCGTTGACGCCGCCGACCGCGCCGCTCTCGTCGGCCAGCGAGGAGACGGTGGCCCGTCCGCCGACCGCGTCCGGGTGCAGCAGATCGACCCGCACCCGCGCGTCACGCAGATCGACGCTCAGCACATGCGCGTGCGTGAGGCCCTTCGCCGCGGGGATGTCGAACTCCTCGTACGTGACGCCCGGGGCGATCTCGGTGCCGCCGCCCTCTGCGCCACTGGCCGGCGCCGCCCCGGCGAGGACGGCGCCGGCCAGCGCGCCGAATGCGGCACAGGCCGCCAGAGCCGATCTGTAGCGTCCGTCGCGATGTCTCACGTGACCCCCAGCTGTCCGTGTAACTCACCCCTGTCTCAAGGGAGTTCACCAGACGCGGAGGGGCGCGTCGATGGCTAGGTGCCGACCAGCCGGGAACGGATCAGGAAACGTACACCTTCGGGTGCTTCCAGGGAGAAGCCGCTGCCGCGGCCCTCGACCACGTCGACGATCAGCCGCGTGTGGCTCCACACCTCGAACTGGCTCTTCGACATCCAGAACGCGACCGGCTCCGCGACACCCTCCACGGTCAGGGATGCGAGCAGCACATCGCTGGCGCCGGTGCGGAACTCGCCCTCCGGATAGCACATGGGTGCGCTGCCGTCGCAGCACCCGCCGGACTGATGGAACATCAGGGGCCCGTGGGCGCTGCGCAGCCGCCGCAGCAGATCGGCGGCCGCCGGGGTCAGCTCCACACGCGGGGCCTCGTCACTCACGGCAGGCTCCTTCCGTAGGACGGTGTCGCGGAGCCCCAGTCAACTCCGCGCCACGTTGCAGGAGGGTTGCGCCCCGCGGCAGCTATGAAACCTCTGGAACCAGCCGTTCGCGCAGGAAGGCGACGACTCGTTCGCGGGCGGCGAGCGCCGGGTTGCCCGGCTCCTCGCGCACCTCCGCGGTGAGCACCGCGTGCGCGCCCTTGGCGAAACCGCCCGCGTTGCCCGGCGACGAGTCCAGTTCGATGACCTCGAAGGCGTCGCCGAGATGCGCGCGCAGCGTGCGGAACCGCTGGGCGGGCACCGCCACGTCCTCGCTGAAGCGCAGGCCGAGCACGCACAGGCCGGATTCCTTGGAGCGGCTGACCACCGTGTCGAACTCGGCGCGGGACAGGCCCGGGTCGACCCGCCGCGCCCCGCTGACCGGGAACGGCACCGACGGCTGGCTGAGCACCGGCGCGAGCACAACGTCGTCCACCGCGGCGGCGAGCGCGAAGCCTCCGGTGAAGCACATGCCGATGACGCCGACGCCGGGCCCCGGCGTGCGCGCCGCGAGATCGCGGGCCAGCGCGCGCAGATAGTCCGCGATCGGCCGGCGCGCGTTCGTGGCGAAGGCGCGGAACTCGGAGGCGACGCAGAGCCGGGTCAGGACCTTGAGGGCGTAGCCGACGGACTCCTCGCGGCCCGGCTCGCCGAACGGGGACGGGATCGAGACCGTGAACCCCTGCTCCACCAGATGGCCGGCGAGACCGAGCACGGCGGGCGTGATGCCGGGGATCTCGGGGATCAGTACGACGCCGGGGCCGCTGCCCTTCTCGTACACGTCGTACGTCAGCCCGGCGCCCGTGAACGGCGCCTTCTGCCAGCCGGTGAGATCAGAGGTCGGTGCCGAACCGGTCACGACGCTTCTCCTTGGACTCGAGTGAGCAACGAGCGGGCGTGGCCCACGATCTCACGCGGCGAAGGCCGAGATCTTCAGTGTGTCCGCAAGGACCTGCCACACCACCAGGGCGCCCAGCCCGCTCACCACACTGCAGCCGTTGGTGCACGTCGTCGCCTCGTCGTACCAGGCGCGCACGGTCATGAAGTGCATGCCGAGCGTCCGTGAGAAGGAGAACCGGATGTGGAGACCGTCCCCGAGGGCGTGTCCAGGCAGCGTCGTGATCTGGAAGTAGGTCCTCCCGACGCGCTCGACGGACACGGGGTTGTCGCCCACCAGCGCACACTGATCGCCCTGCCGCACCGGACCCCGGCAGCCGCTGCCGCTCACGGGGAACAGCCAGAAGTGGTGCGTGAGCTGGGACCGGATGTCGTGCGGGGTGGTGAAGGGATGCAGCCCGAGGGCGAAGTTGTACTCGTACAGCCAGTTCACCGCGGAGCATGGGTACGCGTCGGTGCCGCACTCCGCGCGGCGGCTCTCGGCGTGGGCGGCGGGCGCCTGAGGCCCGGCGGCGAGGACGCTCCCCAGGACGACCGCCAGTGCTGCCCGCGCCCACGTGAGACGACGCATGCGCACTCCCTACGTCCTCACGGCCGGATCATTCTCGTAAAGCACGATAAGGACGACAGAGTGTGAGTGGGTGGCGCAGTGGGGCAGTCGGCCCAAGGCCCGCGTCGGCCGGTCGGGTCCGAGGCCCGCTCACCAGCCCGTCGGCCGACCCGGTCGGCCCAGGCGTACGGCGCGGGGTGTGGCGCCCCACCAGCGACGGCAGCAGCGGTTGAGGGCCGACTGCTCGGAGAGGCCGAGGAGCAGGGCGACCTGGCCGAGGGGAAGGTCGGTGCCGGTGAGGTAGCGGTGGGCGGCGGTGCGCCGCTCCTCGTCGACGACCTCGGCGAACGTCGTGCCCGCGGCGCGCAGCCGCCGCTGCAGGGTCCGCGGATGGACGTTGAGCAGGCCGGCGACGGCCCCGATCTCGGGCGACGACGTGCCGAGCGACTGCTCGACGACGGCCCGGACGCTGCCCACGACGTCCGCGGGCTCCTTCGGCAACTGCTCGTCGAGGTACGCGAGCGCGAGGTGGCGCAGCCGCGCGTTGCCGCCGCCGAGCGACCGGCCGGCCAGGCTCAGCGGTACGCGCAGCAACGCCGAAGGACGGTCGCCCTTGACGGGTACGCCGAAGAAGTCCTCGTACACGGGCAGCGGGGCGAGCAGGGGGTGGGGGAGTTCCACGGAGCCCAGTCCGTACGGGCCGACCAGATATCGGATGGCGCGGTGAATGAAGCCGAGGGAGAGGTCGATGCCCTGCGGCGGCGCGACCAGCCCGTCGCGCACGCCGTAGCGCAGCGCGGCCATTCCCGGAGTGCCGTAGGGATCGGGTTCGAGGCTGAGGTTCACCGAGCGGGCGTGGACGAAGAGGTAGCGGGTCGTGCACTCCAGGGCGTCGCCGAGGGTGTCGGAGTTCTGGATGGCGAGGGCCAGGGCGCCGAGCATGCCCAGGTCCTGCCGGGCGGCGATGCGCAGCCCGAGGTCGGCGCAGCCGAGGTCCGCGGCGGCGAGTTCGAGCACCGTCGCCATCGCCTCCTCCGGCACCAGGAGGTCGTCCACGTCGAGCGCGGCCGGCGGGCAACCGGCCTGCCGGGCGTACGCGTCGGCGTCACCGCCGAGCTCCGCCACCGTGGCGCGGAAGCCGCGCAGCCCCGCCGATCTGATCACGGACATGTCGCCCAGGGTCAAAGATCTGTCGTTCCAGGTCAATTCCTGAGGGCTGTGCTTCCCGACACTGGGAACATGACGCACACCGCAGACTCCAGCACCGCCGGCTCCGGGGTCCGGGCCGAGCACATCGACGTGGTGATCGTGGGCGCCGGCCTGTCCGGTGTCGGCGCCGCATACCGGCTCCAGACCGAGTGCCCGGAACGCTCGTACGCGATCGTCGAGGCGCGGCAGTCCATGGGCGGGACCTGGGACCTGTTCCGCTACCCGGGAGTGCGCTCGGACTCCGACATGTTCACGCTGGGCTACCCGTTCAAGCCCTGGCGCGACCGCAAGGTGCTCGCCGACGGCGGGTCCATCCTGAGCTACATCAAGGAGACGGCGGCCGAGTTCGGCATCGACCGCCGGATCCGCTACGGCACCAAGGTGCTCGCCGCCGACTGGTCGACCGAGGCGGCGCGCTGGACCCTGACGCTGGAGCGCACCGACGCGGACGGCCGCCGTGCTCTGTCCACCGTCACCTGCGACTTCCTCTACTCCTGCGCGGGCTATTACGACTACGACAAGGGACACACCCCCGAGTTCGAGGGCGCCGACTCGTTCTCCGGCACGGTCGTGCACCCGCAGTTCTGGCCCGAGGACCTGGACTACGCGGGCAAGCGTGTCGTCGTCATCGGCAGCGGCGCCACCGCTGTCACGCTGGTCCCCGCGATGGCGCGGAGCGCCGCCCACGTCACCATGCTCCAGCGCTCCCCCACCTGGATCAGTTCACTGCCCTCCCGCGACAGACTCGCCGACGGCATCCGCGCGGCCCTGCCCGCGGGAGTGGCCCACCGGTTGGTGCGCAGCAAGAACATCCTGTTCACCATCGGCGTCTACCAGTTCTGCCGGCGCAGCCCGAAGGTGGCGCGGCGCGTGCTCACGGGGCTCAACAAGCGCATCGTCAAGGACGACCGGCTGGTCGACGAGCACCTCACGCCGTCGTACGACCCATGGGACCAGCGGCTGTGCGCGGTGCCCGACGCGGACCTGTTCAACGTCCTCAACTCGGGTGACGCCGACATCGTCACCGACCACATCGACCGCTTCGTCCCCGAGGGCATCCGCCTGAAGTCGGGCCGCGTCGTGGAGGCCGACATCATCGTGTCCGCGACCGGGCTCGACCTCCTCGCCTTCGGCGGCATCGCGCCGCGCGTCGACGGTGAACCCGTCGCGCTGAACCGGCAGTTCGTGTGGCGCGGCGCGATGATGACCGGCGTCCCCAACTTCGCGGTGTGCATCGGCTACACCAACGCCTCCTGGACGCTGCGCGCCGACCTCACCTCGCGGCTGGTGTGCAAGGTGCTCAACCACATGCGCCGCCACGACTACGCGGCGGTGGAGCCGAGGCCGACGGGCGCCCTGAACGAGCGCCCGCTGCTCGACCTCGCCTCCGGTTACGTGAAGCGCTCCATCGACGCGTTCCCCCGGCAGGGCGACCGCAGCCCGTGGAAGGTCCGGCAGAACTATGTGCTCGACGCCGCGTCGACCCTGCGCACCAACCTCCACCGGACACTGGCCCCCACACCGGCGTCCACGGTCCGCGCGGCCCGCAGCCGCATCGGCAACGAGCCGGCCGGGACGGCGACGCCCGGACGCTGACGGGCCGCCGGCCACCTTGCGGCACGGTGACGAGGCCAGGTCCACGTGCCGACCTCCGCGCGGCACGGTGACGAGCCCCGGTCCACGTGCCGACCCCTGTCCGGCACGGTGACGAGCCCCGTCGCCGTGATGTCCCGCGCCCGGACTACCCCTCGTCGACGAGTGAGTCGAGGATGGCGCGGACGGTCTCCTCGGTGATGTCCGGGTGGAGGAAGGCGAGGCGGGCGACCGTCTCGCCCTCCCAGACGCTCGGGGTGACGAAGGCGGTCCCCGAGGCGAGCAGCCTCTTGGACCAGGCGTAGTAGTCCTCCGGCTGCCAGCCGGTGCGGCGCACGAGGACCACGGTCAACTCGGGCTCGCGCAGCAGCTCCAGGCCCTCGGTCTGCTCGACGAGGCGGGCGGTGCGACGGGCGATGCCGGCGCCCCGGGCGACGGCGTCGCGGTAGGCGTCGGTGCCGTGCACGGCGAGCGAGAACCACAGCGGAAGTCCGCGGGGGCGGCGCGTGAGGTGGTACGCGTAGTCGCTCGGGTTCCACTCGGTCTCGTCGTCGGCGCCGTCCGCCCCGTGAATGGCGTCGAGGTAGGACGCGTCCTGGGTGTGGACCGCGCGGGCCGGCTTCGGATCGCGGTAGAGCAGCGCGCCGCAGTCGAAGGGCGCGAACATCCACTTGTGCGGGTCGACGACGAGCGAGTCGGCGTGCTCGATGCCGCGCAGCCGCTCGCGCAGCTCCGGCACGAAGAGCGCCGCGCCGCCGTACGCGGCGTCGATGTGCAGCCACAGGTCACGGGCGCGGGTCTGCTCGGCGACGCCTTCGAGGTCGTCGATGATGCCGGCGTTGGTCGTGCCCGCGGTGGCGACGGCGGCGACTACGGGCGCGCCGCCGTCCCGGTCGGCGGCGTCGAGCGCGGCGCGCAGGGCTTGGCCGGTGAGGCGGTGGTCGACGGTGGGCACGACGAGGGGCTCGACGCCGAGGATGCGCAGCGTGTTGCCGACCGAGGAATGGACCTGGTCGCTGACCGCGATCCGGACCGGAGCGCGCTCGTCCAGGCCGCGGCGGTGGCGGCCGGTGTCGCGGGCGACGACGAGGGCGGAGAGGTTTCCGGCCGAGCCACCGCTCACGAAGCAGCCGCCGGCGTCGGCGGGCAGCCCCGCCAGGTCGGCGAACAGGCGCAGCACCTGGTTCTCCGCCGCGACCGCGCCGGACGCCTCCAGCCAGGAGACGCCGTGCAGCGATGACGCCGAGAGCACCATGTCGAACAAGGCGGCGGCCTTGGTGGGGGCGCCGGGTATGAACGCGAGGAACGCCGGGTGGTCGCACGAGACGACCGTGGGCTCCAGGGCGTCGGTGTAGGTGCGCAGCACGTCAGCGGGGGGCTGAGGGGCGGGTCCGATCGCGTCCTTGAGCGCCAGGGTGAGTTCCTGGTGGTCCCCGAGGCGGCCGAGCGGCGGCGGGTCGAGCCGGAGTCGGTGCAGCAGATGGTCCATGACCTGCTGAGTGAGGTCCTCGTCGTAAGAGTGCACGGGGCGTCTCTCCTGTCGCGCGCTGCGGAAGCTATTTGGGTCTCGACTGGATCCATTTCGGAGAGTAGGCGTCACCGCAGGCGCGCGTCAATCGACGGGCGTACGGAGCGCGGGCGCCGGGGGTCGGTCGCGTGGGGGCGCGAGCGTGCCCGAGGTCAGTCCTGAGCGGCGAACTGGTCGAGCAGCGCCAGGAATTGGCGGTGCGAGTCGAGCAGGTGATCCCGCATGCGCGCCTCGGCCGCGTCGCCGTCGCCGGACAGCACGGCGAGCGCGATGGCCTCGTGCTCCTCCCGGAACGCGGAGCCGAAGTCCCGCTCCGCCGGGTACACGCGGCTCCAGTCGGAGCCGAGCCACAGCGCGTTGCCGCCCACGAACATCTCGGCGCGGGCCCGTGTCACCGCCTCCGTGAGCACCTCGTTCCCGCCGGCGGCCGCGATGCCCAGGTGGAACGCGGTGTCGCAGCGGTGGTACTCGCCGAGGTCGGCGACCTGGTTCTCCAGCATCGCCACCAGTTCGCGGCGGGCGGCCCCGGCCCCGCGCTCGGCGGCGAGGCGCGCCGCGTACGGCTCGATCGCGAGGCGGTACTCCATGTAGTCGCGCAACGAGGCCCGGATCGTCGCGGTGATCGCGGCCCGGGAACCTTCCCCGCCGGGCCGGGTGGGCGCCACGCGAGTGCCGCCGTTGCGCCCCAACGTGGTCGTGACCAGGCCTTCCTCGGCCAGCTCGCGCACCGCCTGCCGCACGGTGTTGCGCCCCACCCCGAAGACGGCGGACAGCTCCCGCTCGGTCGGCAGCCGGTCGCCCGGACCGAAGCCGCCGAGCGCGATGCGCTGCCGGAGCGCCTCGGCCACCACGGCGTGCGACGCCGCCTGGCGCGTTCCGGCCGTCCATTCGTCACGACTCTCGCTGTTGCTCACGGGCCCTCTCTCAGCTCGCGGGTCACGCGCGTCCCGTCATGCCCTCGGGTGGCCATGATATTGGACTTGACGTGAACCCTATTGACAGGGTCTGACGACCGCTTTAGCGTCGCCCCCACGTTTTTGGGTCCATGGCGAACCCAATCGTTGGCCGTGAAGGAGTACGCACATGAGCACAGTCGCAGGTGGCGCTACGGACCCGGGAGCACGGCGCCGGTCCGGTCCGTGGAAGGTCGCCGGGGCCTCGATGATCGGCACCAGCGTCGAGTGGTACGACTTCGGCATCTACGCCACCGCCGCCGCGCTCGTCTTCCCCGAGCTGTTCTTCCCCGAGATGAACCGGGCGCTCGGCACGCTCATGTCGTTCGCGACGCTCTTCGTGGGCTCCCTCGGACGCCCGCTCGGCGCGGTCTTGTTCGGGCACATCGGTGACCGCTACGGGCGTAAGCGCGCCCTGATCTGGTCCATGACGCTCATGGGCGGCGCCACCTTCTGCATCGGCCTGCTCCCGGGCTACGCCTCCATCGGCGTCGCCGCGCCGCTCCTTCTCGTTCTCATCCGCATGGTCCAGTCGCTCGCGGTCGGCGGCGAGTGGGGCGGCGCGGTGCTGTTCGCCGTCGAACACGCCCCGCCCCGGCGCCGGGCCTTCTTCGGCTCCTTCCCCCAGGTCGGCGACGGGGTCGGCTACTTCATGTCCACCGGCGTCTTCGCGCTCGCGGCACTGGCGGGCCATCACGCGCTCGTGGACTGGGCCTGGCGCCTGCCCTTCCTGCTGTCCGCCGTCCTGGTGCTGGTCGGCCTCGTGATCCGCAGCTCCATGGAGGAGTCACCCGAGTTCGAGGCGGCACGCCGGGCCGAGGCCGCCGAGGAGAAGCAGGCCGCACCGTTCGTCACCGTCGTCCGCGACGCCTGGAAGACCTGGCTGCTCGCCTCCGGCGCCTTCCTCATCACCGTCGGCGGCTACTACGTGGTCGTCACCTTCATGTCGACCTATGCCGTCAACGAACTCGGCTTCACCGACTCGCAGGTGGCGGGCGCCGGCACGGCCGCCTCCGTCGTCGTCATCGTGTGCACCCCGCTGGCCGCCCTGGTCGCCGACCGCCTCGGGCTGCGCCGGGTGACGCTGACCGGCATCCTGCTGCACCTCGTCGTGGCCTTCCCGATGTTCTGGCTCGCCGACACCCGCTCCGTGCCCGGACTCTGGCTCGCCATGTGCCTGCCGATGCTCGCCAGTACCGTCGCCTACGCCTCGATCGGCACGCTCATATCCGGCTGGTTCGCTCCCCGGGTCCGTTACACGGGCCTCTCCATGAGCTTCCAGACGGCGGGGCTCATCGGCACGCTGGCCCCGGCGGCGGCGACCTGGCTGTTCAGCGCAGCCGGCGACTCATGGACCCCGGTCGCCACCGCCTTCGCCGTGATGGCGCTGATCAGCGCGGGCTGCCTCGCCACGTTCCGGCAGACGCCTCAGGCGCAGGCGGAGCCGGAGTCGAAGGCGGCGCCGGACTCCGAGGAGCGCCAAGCCGCGAAGAGCTGATCCCAGGTAACCGGATGGCGCACCCCTGATCGTCATTCAAGGGCTTGCGGGAACTCGCCCTGTGGGTGCGCATCCTCGACGAACGTGACACCCGGGCTCGACGCGGCCGAGATCACCGTGTGCGCGGTCCTCGCCGTGATCGACAACGCCGTCAGAACGCGAAGCCCCGGCGCGGACCGGACGTGGCGGACCGCCTGACGGAACTGGGTACGGGGCTGCTCCTCGGGCGGGACCAGCGGGAGCGGGTGAGCTGGGCGCGGGTGAGCCAAGTGTGGGTGAGCCGGGCCCGGCTGCCGCGCCCCCCGGTCTACTCAGCCTCCGTCGGAGAGCTGCGTCGCCGCGTCGGAGAAGTAGCGCAGCGCCGAGTCGCGGGTGCCGGCCACGTGGTGGCGGGCCAGTTCCTCCGCCCGGGCCGCGTCGCGGTCGCGGAGCGCCTCGTACAGACGCTCGTGCTCCCCGCACATCGGATCGCCGTCATTGAGGTCGGAGGTCAGTCGGAAGAGCCGGCGCAGCCGCGCGTCCAGAGGTGCCATCAGCTCCTGGAGGAGCGGGTTGCCCGACGCCTCGACGATCTGCTGGTGGAAGTCCGCGTTGTGGGCCACGGCCTGGCGCAGCCGCCCGGCGTCGGACGCCTTGCGGCTGCGCGCCAACAGGCGCTCCATCGTGCGCAGTTGAGTCGTCGTCGCGTGGCGCGCCGCGAGTCCCGCCGCCAGGCCCTCGAGGTTCTCGCGCACGTCGAAGAGGTACGTCGCGTCCTGCGCGCCGAAATCCGTGACCACGGAGCCGCGCCTGGCCTGCACGGTCAGAAAGCCCTCCCGTTCGAGCCGCTGCATGGCTTCCCTCAGCGGGATGCGGGAGACACCCAGCTGGTCCGCCAGTTCGCGCTCCACCAGTCGCATGCCCGCCGGGAACGTCCCCTCGATGATCCGCTCGCGGAGTTCCACGTAGACCCGTTCTCTCAGGGACTGGTGGCTCTCACCGATCGTGGGGCGGCGGTCTGTGCGGGTGGTCATCGAGTCCTCTTCAGTGGCGAGCGGGCACGGCCGTGACCGCCCCGGGGGTGGTCCTGATCATCGCAGACCGCGGAAACAAGATCCCACAGACCATTGCCTGGTATTTGGTATACCAGTTAGCTTGTCGTTGCCCGCCGCTCACCAGCAGCGTTCCGCCGGATTCGCCGACCGGCTGGTCAGTCGCGCCGGGCGCCTAACGAACAGTTGGAGGAAGTCGTGTCGCATCCCGCCGACACCCCGTCGATCCCGCTCGCCCCCGAGGTCCTCAGGAACGCCACGCTGCCCGACGGCCGGCGCGCTGACATCCACCTCGCGGACGGTCGGGTCACGGCTCTGGTCGACCAACCCGACCAGGCCGGCCGGCCCAACCTGCCCGGCCGGCCCGGTGAGCCCTACCCCGGCCGAGGGTCAGTCGTCGGGCTCGGCGGCTTCGACCTCGGGGGAGCCCTCGTCCTGCCCGCGCTCGTCGACGGGCACGCACACCTTGACAAGACGCTGCTCGGCGCACCCTGGCAGCCGCACCCCACCTCGGCCTCGCTGCGCGAACACATCGCGAACGAACGGGCCCTGCGCGCCTCCATCGCCGTACCGGTGGCCGACCGGGCCACGACCCTGGCGCACCGCATGGTGTCCCTCGGCACCGGCCATGTGCGGTCGCACGTCGACATCGACCCGGACGTGCGTCTGGACGGCCTGCGCGCGCTGGTCGAGGTGCGGGAGAAGTTCCGCGACCGGCTGGGGATGCAGATCGTCGCGTTCCCGCAGAGCGGCGTGGTCACCGCCCCGGGCGTCGCCGACCTCCTCGACGCGGCGCTCTCGGAGGGCGCCGACCTGATCGGCGGGCTCGATCCGGCGGGCTTCGACGGGGACGTGGACGGCCAGCTCGACATCGTCTTCGGCCTGGCCGAGCGGCACGGAGCGGGCATTGACATCCATCTGCACGACGGCGGCGTGACCGGCACCCGGCAGCTGCGCGCCATCGCGGAGCGGACGGCCGCGCTCGGCCTCGACGGTACCGTCACCGTCAGCCACGCCTACGCCCTCGGAGAGGTCGACGCCCCCGAACTCGACCGCACCGCCACCGCCCTGGCCGCGGCCGGAGTGGCGATCATGACGAACGGCCCCCGGCGCTCCATGCCGCCCGTGCTGCGCCTGCGCGACCACGGCGTCCGCGTCTTCGCCGGCTCGGACAACATCCGCGACACCTGGTGGCCCTACGGCACCGCGGACATGCTCGAACGCGCCACCGTCATCGGCCTCCAGGGCGACCTGATGACCGACGAGGAACTGCGTCACGCGGCCTCGATGGTCACCGACGAAGCCGCCGCCGCACTCGGCCTTTCCGGCTACGGCCTCGCCCCCGGCTGCCGCGCGGACCTCGTCGTGATCGCCGCAGGCGGCGTACCGGAGGCCGTCGCGGCCCACCCGCGACGCCTCCTGGTCCTCCACGGCGGACGCGTCGTGGGACCCGCACCCGAGAACGACTTCCCGAACTTCCCCGCCATTTCCGTACCGGGCGGCGACGCCTCTGCCCCGCAGGAGGAGCGATGAGCGTCCAGCCGTCCACAGCCGAGCCCGCCGCCGCAGCGGCCGGATCCACCCGAGCCACCGAAGCGGCCGGAGCTGCCGGGAGACCCACACCCGGCGACGCCGGGCGGGACTCGGGCGGAGGTCTCTCCTCCGGACAGATCGGCACCTTCGATCTCGTCTTCTTCGTGGTGGCCGCCGCCGCCCCACTCACGGTGCTCGCCGGCGTGGCACCCGTCGCCATCGCCATCGGCGGTCCCGGCGCCCCCCTCGGCTACCTGATCTCAGGAGCCCTTCTCGTCCTCTTCGCCGCGGGCTTCACGGCCATGAGCCTGTACGTCCGCAACGCCGGCGCCTTCTACGCCTACGTGGCCCGCGGCCTGGGACGCACCCTCGGCGTCGGTATCGCCTACGTCGCCGTGGTGTCGTACAACCTCATCACCCCCGGAGTGGCCGCCGCCTTCGGCTACTTCGCGGCCGGCTCGGTGCACGACGCGACCGGAGCGGACATCCCCTGGTGGGTGCTCTCCGGTGTCTGCGTCCTCGCCGTGGGTGTGCTCGGCTGGCTCAGGGTGACCCTCAGTGCCAAGGTCCTCGGCGTCGCGCTGATCCTCGAAGTGCTGACCCTGCTCGTCATGGACGGCGGCATCCTCGGCCACCGGGGCACCGCGGCCCTCGACGTGCACTCCTTCGACCCGGGCACGCTCGCCACCGGCGGGATCGCGGGCATGTTCGTCATCGTGATCGGCGCCTTCACCGGCTTCGAAGCCACCGCCATCTACGCCGAGGAGGCGCGCGAACCGAGCCGCACCGTCCCGCGTGCCACCTTCATCGCCATCGGGTTCCTCGCCCTGTTCTACTCCGCCGGCGCATGGCTCATCATGGGCGCGTTCGGCACGGACAAGGCGGTGGCCATGGCTCGCGCCGCCGCCGGTCCCGAACTCACCTTCAAGGCGGGTGAGTTGTACGTAGGTTCCTGGCTGTCCGACACCATGCACGCCCTCGTCATCGTCAGCGCCTTCGCGGCCACCCTCGCCTTCCACAACGCCGCCGCACGCTACCTCTACGCCCTGGGTCGCGAAGGGCTCCTGCCGCGGCGACTCGGCGTCGTCTCCGCCCGGCACGGCTCTCCGGGCATCGCGGTGAGCACGCAGACCGTCTTCAACCTCCTGGTGATCCTCGTCGGCGCCGCGCTGGCCGCCGACCCGTTCTCGCAGGTCCTGATCTGGACCAACAGCATCGCCGTCCCGGGCATCATGGTCATGCAGGCCCTGGCGGCCCTCGCCGTGTGGGCCTTCTTCCGGCGCGACCGACGGGGCATGTCGGCGGCCCGCGTGGTCTGGTCCCCGCTGATCGCGTTCGCCGGTCTCGGGCTCCTCACCGTCCTGGCGGTCCTCCACTTCGATCTTCTGACGGGTGCCTCAGGGACGGTGAACGCAGTCCTCCTGGCACCCCTGCCCGTCGTCCTCGCGGCAGGCATCTGCATCGCCCTGCGCATCCGCAGCAGGGACCCGCAGCGCTACGCCCGGCTGACCAACACCGACGTCGAGAGGGACTGACGCCAGGGTCCCGGAAGTGAGGTACGCGGGCGGTGCGGACGCCCGCGTACCTCACCCGTCGGGCGATGAGTCCCGAGGACGTGCCCGGTCTATGTATGTACGGCGGAGGCCGGCAAACCCGCGGCACGCATGGCGGAACACCTGGGAGAAGTGATGGGCACCGTAGTGATGCACAACGTCGTCTCCGTGGACGGCTTCATCGCCGACTCGGAGGATCAGGTCGGCCCCCTTTTCGACTGGTACGCGAATGGCGACGCCGAGATCGGCGCGAACGACAAGGTGTTGGTGTCCAAGGTCTCGGCCGAGTACGTCCGGCCGATGTGGGCGAGCATCGGGTCGATGGTGATCGGGCGGCACCTCTTCGACATCACCAACGGCTGGGAGGGGTCGCCCCCGGCGGGGGAGCACGTCGTCGTGGTGTCCCATCGGCCCAGGCCCGAGGGCTGGCACCCCGAGGCGTCCTACTACTTCGTGGACGACGTGGCGCAAGCGGTCGCCAAGGCCAGGGAACTCGCCGGGGACCGCACCGTCGCCGTCGCCGCCGGTGAGGTGGGCGGCCAGGCGCTCGCCCTGGGTGTGGTGGACGAGGTGGCCATGGACGTCGTGCCCGTCGTCTTCGGCTCGGGCAAGCGGTACTTCGGCGCCGTCGACACCCAGCATCTTCTCGAGGACCCCCACGTGGTGATCCAGGGGGACCGCGTACTGCACCTCCGTTTCAAAGTGCGCCGCCAGGGTTTCACGCGGTGAGAACGGGAGCGACTCGGTCGGTCATGTCCTCCGGCGACGCCGGCGGGGTCTGGGTGTACGCGAGCAGCCGGCGGAGCCGCTGATCGCGCGTGGAGAACACGCGAGTCCGGTATCCGGAGATCCCTCTCAGGGATGGCCCCCACGCGCACCCTGATCGACCCCGGGGTCCTGGTCCGACACCTTTGCGAGGAAGCGCCGCCGGTCGACGATCGCCCGGTCGATCTCACCCGTGGCGACCAGCGCTCCCGTACTGTCGTGGGCCCGCACGAGGAAGGTGAGCCGTCGGCCTTCCGCTTCGGCCGGCGGTTCCGCGCGGACGTCGACCCAGGCGCCCACGCGGGTGGCGCGAAGGTGCTTGATGCGGACACCGGTTCCGACCGTCGTCCGGCCCGGCGCCGTGAAGGGCGCGGCGGCCCGCACGGTGGCCGCCTCCATCCACGCGATCAACCACGGGGTGGCGAGAACGGGCAGGTCACCGCTTCCCACCGTCCTCGCGGTATGGGCATCGGACACCTCGTGGCGCATCACACCACGCTAGCCCGAGGCCAGAGGCCCGCGCGCGTCGGCCGCAGTCCGCTACCGCTGATGGTGGAGCCGTTCCAGCAGGAGATATGCACGTTGCTCGGCGGCCGCGAGTTCGGAGGGGTCGATCCCCGCCGGCCACAGTTCGCCCGCGGCGGCGTCGTCGGCGTCGCGCAACTCGACCACGGCCAGCACCAGTTGGACCTGGACGACCGAGGGCTGGGGCCCCGGGCTCCCGGCCAGCGAGCGTTCCGCCCGATCGGATGCCTGCGTGCAGGCGGCGAGGGCACGCTCGACGCGCAGCGCGGCATGGTCGTGGACGATCAGCAACGCGCAGACGAGCCCGACGACGATGCCGAGCCCGCTGCCGAGGACGCGGTCGGTGACGAGTTCTCCGGCAGGGGCGGGTGCGGCGAGGTCGCTCATCAGCAGCGCCAGCGGGGTGAGGAAGACGACGCCGAGCCCGTAGTTGCGCGGGACGAAGTACTCGAGGAGGAATTCGAGCAGCACGATCACGCAGGCGAGTGCCTCGGGTCTCGGGTCTGTGGCGAGCACACCGAGTGCGATGAGCAGGCCGATGACCGTGCCGAGGGTGCGCTGGACGGCGCGCTGGGCCGTGGTGCGGAGGTTGACGGAGTGCAGCACGGCGGCGGCGGAGATCGACGCCCAGTAGCTGTGCTCGAGCCCTCCGGCCACGGCCAGTCCGCCCGCGATGCCGGTTCCCAGGACCATCCGCGCCGCGGGAACGGCGAGGACGGCCCGGTGTTCGGGGCCACCAGCGCGTCGCCCCATCAGAAGTTCGGTGGCGCGCCAGGCGACGGGTTGGCCCGGTCCCGTGGCCGGCCCTCCGGCAGGTCCGGACGCAGAGGGCGTGGAGGGGGCCTCGCTGTCCTGTGCCGCCGGAGGCGGGACGGCCAGCTCCGGCACGAGCGCGGGTGGCCGGCGGTTCCGCTCGGTGAGGACACGAGCCTGCCGGAGCAGCAGCTCCGCCGTCGCGGCGGGGTCGACCGGTGCCCTGCGCGCCGAGCCGGTCAGCAGCGACCACGACAGGTCGGTGAGGCGTACGAAGACTCCGTCCCGGCCGGCCTGGTGCGCCTGCGTCGGAGGCGCGATACCGAGGGAGTGGTACGCCTGCAGCACCGCAACCGTCGTACGGTGTCGCGCCTCCCGCGTGTCACTGCCGTGTCCGGACCCGGTCAGCAGTCCCGCGAGCTCACGCAGGGCCCTGGCCACGGCGTATCTCTGCGGACGGTCCGGGTGCACGAGCCAGCCGGACACACCGAGTACCCAGGCGACGGCGGCGCCGGCCGCGGCAAGCCCGGTCTGCGGGAGAACTTCGGCGGTGGTGGGCGAGCCATTGGCCGCCACGGCGAAGGAGAACAACAGCAGCACCGCGCCGAGCCCGCTCATCCGGGTCGCGTCACACGCCGCTTTCGCCAGCCCGGCGACCACCGCCGTCGCCGCGACCACGACGGCGGCACCCCAGCCACCGGCTTCCGGACGAGCCCACGCGGCGAGCGCCGATCCGCAGCCCACGCACGCCGTCATGGCCACCGCGACCAGCGCGAGAACGCGCGCGCGACGCGGGTAGGGCAGGTTGCGCCCGAACGTCGTGGTGAAGGCGCCCAGCATCGCGTACACGGAGAGATCGGGCCGCCCGGCGATCGCCACCGGCAGCGCCACAAGAGCCATCGACAAGGCGCCGCGTACGGCGAAGAGAAGAGCACCGTCCGCCCGCTGGAGCGCGAGTGAGCCGCGCGGGGAGAGGAGGCGCGCCGCGCTGGCCACGGCAGGCCACCAACTGTGCCTGGTCACGGCAGCGAGTGGGCGGCGGGAAGGAGGCATGTCCGGTATATACCACCGGCTCCGAGTGGAGTTCGTGATCTGGATGCGGCTGGTTCGAACCGGCTGCGGCGGATCCGGCCGACTGCAGCCGACTGCACCGGATCCAGATGAATCCAGTCTCTGCCCCCGCCGCAGGCTTCGCCAGGCCGGCCCGTGGCGGAAAGACTAGGGTGACGATCCATGAGCGCATGGTTGCCCTTGTCCGCGGTTCCCCGGCTCGGTGTCTCCGTGGTTGCCGGTGCCGTGGTCGGGGCGATCGTCGCGGTGACGAACAACGCTGCGCTGGGGGTTCTCTCCGGTATCGCCGCGACCGAACTGGTCTTCGTGGTGGCGGGCTGGGCGGTGCTGTGGCCGATGGATGCCAGAGCCACCCGCGCCAATGTCCGACGTGAGGACTTCCAGCCCATCACCGACGAGCTCGTGATCGTCGGTGTCGCTCTGTGCGGCCTGGTCGCCACCGTGCTGCTGCTTCTGCTCGGCAAGTCCGAAAGCGGCCACGCCGCGGCGGCCGTCGCGCTGGGCGGCGTGTTCATGGCCTGGGCGGCGCTTCATCTGATGTATGCCACGCGCTACGCGTACTTGTACTACACAGCCTCCGGCGGGATCGACTTCAACAACGACGACCCGCCCGCGTACCGCGACTTCCTCTACTTCAGCTACAACCTCGGCATGACCTACCAGGTGTCCGACACCAACGTCTCGACCTCGAAGATCCGCTCGGTGGTGCTGCGGCACTCGCTGCTGTCGTACGTGTTCGGCACCAGCATCCTCGCCACGACCATCAACCTCGTCACGGGAATCGTCACCGGCTGACATCCGCACGACAGGACGTCTCCGCCGACAGGACGTCCTCAGCGGGCGGGGGGACACTGAGAGGGGACGGGCGCCGCGCGGCCCCTATTTTTTGTTGCCTTCGGCGCGGATTTCGATTGTTCGCCGCGTCACCGCCGCGGTCTTCGGCAGGCGCAACGTCAGGACGCCGTCCGCCATATCGGCCTGGATGCGATCGACATCGACGTCGCCGGGAACGCGAACTCCATAGGAAAAGGTCCCGGACCGGCGACGCAGCGCATTTCCGTCCGTGGTTTCGTCGACGGCGCCGGAGATATGAAGTTCCCTGCCGTCCACCTCTACGTTCACGCGCTCACGAGGGACACCGGGCAGTTCCGCGCGCACCACATAGGCGACCCCTGAGTCCGCTTCCTCCACCACGGGCATCCAGTGCTGCGAAGGCCCGGCCGGCTGCGAGGAGCGCTCCAGCAGACGGCTCACCTCGCCCCACAGGTGCTGCAGCTCCGTTGCCGGATCGGCCCCCGCCCACCAGGAAGTTCGTGCGGGATGCGACCGCGTGACGTCTGCGCGTTCCACCATGATGTGCTCTCCGACTCCGTCGACTCTCGCGGCGCTCACCCGCCGGATTCTCTCGACGACAGCCTGCGTCCCCGGCCGCCCGCCCGCAATCAGGCCCGCGCCATGGGATTGCATTCCCTTCCGCACCCGATTCCGGCGTCCAGGTGCGCCGATTTCGCTGCTGTTGCGGCCCGGCTGACATCGCGCTTGAGTTGAACCAATCTCTCTCCATCAGGAGCAGGCATGTCGATGTCCTTCGGTTCGGGGTTCGGCTCGTCCGACCCTTTCAGCGACTTGTTCAGCCGGTTTTTCGGAATGTCGCCGGCATCCTCACCGCCGGCCGTCCAACGCGTGCCGATCGGACGGCTCTTGACGGACTCGTCGCAGGAACTCCTCGGTCTCGCCGCTCAGAAGGCGATCGAGGACGGAACCTCCGATCTCGACACCGAGCATCTGCTCTGGGCGACGACGAAGATCGATCCGACCCGGAAGCTGCTCTCCCAGATCGGTGTGGACCCCGACGCGCTGTCGACGGAAGTAGCCGCAGTCCTTCCGCAGGAGTCCGGCCAGCCGTCGGCGGAGCCCGGACTCACGCCGGCGGCCAAGCGCACGCTCCAGGCCGCCTACTCGCACTCGCAGGCGACCGGGGCCTCGTACATCGGCCCCGAGCACATTCTCGCCGCGCTCCTGAGCGACTCCGACAGCGGCGCCGCCCGGCTGCTGCGCGCGCAGGGCTTCAGCCCGGACCGACTGGAGAGCCTCGCGGATCAGGCGTCGCGCACGGAAGGGGCCGCGGAGGCCAAGAAGCCTGCGACGACGCTCGACGAGTACGGCCGGGACCTGACGGAGGACGCGAAGGCGGGAATGCTCGACCCGGTCGTGGGGCGGGCCGACGAGATCGAGCAGACCGTCGAGATCCTCTCGCGGCGCTCCAAGAACAACCCTGTGCTCATCGGTGAGCCCGGCGTCGGAAAGACCGCCATCGTGGAGGGTCTGGCCCAGCGCATCGTGGCGGGTGAGGTCCCGGAAACCCTGAAGGACAAGCGAGTTGTCTCACTCGACCTCTCCGGCATGGTGGCCGGCGCGCAGTACCGCGGCCAGTTCGAGGAGCGCCTGAAGAAGGTCATCGAGGACGTCCAGGAAGCCAGCGGCAGCATCATCCTGTTCATCGACGAACTGCACACGGTCGTCGGCGCGGGAGCGACCGGCGAGGGTTCCATGGACGCGGGCAACATGCTGAAGCCCGCCCTCGCGCGTGGTGAGCTGCAGCTCGTGGGCGCGACGACCATCGACGAGTACCGCAGGCACATCGAGAAGGACGCCGCGCTGGAGCGCCGCTTCCAGCCCGTCCTGATTCCGGAGCCGACCGTCGAGCAGACGGTGCAGATCCTGGAAGGACTGCGGGACGCGTACGAGGCCCACCACCAGGTCCGCTTCGCCGACGGCGCCCTGGCGGCGGCGGCCGAGCTCTCCGACCGCTACATCAGCGACCGGTTCCTGCCGGACAAGGCCATCGACCTGATGGACCAGGCGGGCGCGCGCGTGCGGCTGCGCAGCGCCGGGCGGTCCACCGAGGTCGTCAGCCGCGAGGACCGCATCGCCAAGCTGCGGCGAGAGCAGCAACAGGCCGTGGCCGTCGAGGACTTCGAGAAGGCGTCGGAGTTCAAGCGGCAGATCGCCGAGCTGGAGGGCGAGCTCGCGGGCATCGAGGAACGGCGCGAGGGCGTCGTCTCGGTCACCGAGGGCGACATCGCCGACGTCGTGTCGCGGCGCACCGGCATCCCGGTCTCCCAGCTCACCGCGAGCGAGAAGGAGAAGCTCCTCAACCTCGAGGCGGAGATGCACTCGCGGGTCGTCGGCCAGGACGAGGCGGTCACCGCCGTCTCCGAGGCCGTGCGGCGCAACCGGGCGGGCATGGGCGATCCCAACCGCCCCGTGGGCTCGTTCCTCTTCCTGGGCCCCACCGGCGTCGGCAAGACGGAACTCGCGAAGACCCTCGCCGACCTGCTGTTCGGCGACGAGGATCACATGATCCGCTTCGACATGAGCGAGTTCCAGGAGAAGCACACGGTCGCCCGCCTCGTCGGCGCCCCTCCCGGATACGTCGGTTACGAGGAGGCCGGTCAGCTCACCGAGAAGGTCCGCCGGCAGCCGTACAGCGTCGTGCTGTTCGACGAGGTGGAGAAGGCCCACCCCGACGTCTTCAACACCCTGCTCCAGATCCTCGATGACGGACGGCTCACCGACGGCCAGGGCCGCACCGTCGACTTCCGCCACTGCGTCATCATCATGACGTCGAACATCGGCGCCCACCGGATCCTCGCGCACCACGGCGACGTGTCCGAGATCAAGGGCGAGCTGATGGAGGATCTGCACTCCCGGTTCCTGCCCGAGTTCCTCAACCGCATCGACGACATCATCATCTTCCACGCCCTCACCGAGGACGACCTGTCGCAGATCGTGGAGCACCTCCTGGACCAGAGCAAGCGCCGGGTGCTCGGACAGGGCATGACCTTGGACGTCACCGAGGCGGCCAAGAAGCTGCTCGTCGCCCATGGCCACCAGCCGGAGTTCGGCGCGCGTCCGCTGCGGCGCACGATCCAGGCCGAACTCGACAACCGGATCGCGTCGATCCTGCTGAGCGGTGACGCGGAGCCGGGGGACACCATCGTCGCGGACGTGGTGAACGACACCATCCACTGCACCGTGAGCAAGGGCGATTCCGCGCAGGAGGCGAAGGCCGGAGGGTCCGCGAAGGACACACCCGCGGCCGAGGCGCAGCAGACTCCCGATGCCTGATCCGGTCGGGCGCGCCTGACGGCGCCTGAACCAAGGAGGACACATGGTCCGTCACCACAAGTCCAACCGTTCCGTCGAGGGCAACCCCGACGACCGGCGCGGCATGCCTCTGCGCCCCGACGTGGATGCACTCGAAAGGCGCACCCAGGAGGACCTGCGGGAGGTCGGGCTGCGGGTGAAGGAGCCCGAGCGGCCCGCGAAGCAGTACGAGGCAATCCACAGGGAGATCGATCGCGCGGTCGACAGCGGCGAGATGCCTGCGGGCAAGGGGCCGCGTTCGCAACGAGACGCCTTCCCGCCGTCGCGCTATGACCCGACCCGCTACGACAGGTGACCTTCCCGCACACCGGCAGCAGGCCGTGAAGGGAGCAGGAATGAGCGGAGAGCCCGAACCGATGAGCGCCGCCGAGCGCCGTGCGCTCGAGCAGGAACTCGCCGACGTGACGGCCGAACGCAACGCGGACGCCGCCACGTTGCAGGACACCACCGAGGTGGGCGACCGCGCCGACCAGGCCGACGAGTTGATCCGCTCCGACGAGGTCGACCGCCTCGACGCCCGCATCGACGAGATCAAGGTGCGCCTGCACGGCGCCGCCGACGCGGGCCCGCCCAGCACGGATGTGGTGGGCGTGGGCAGCACGGTCAAGGTGAGGTACGCGGACGACTCGGTGGCGACCGTCCAGATCGGCGAGGGCGCGGCGGTCCTCGACCGGACGCTGGTCACCGCCGACAGCCCGCTCGGCAGCGCGCTGCTCGGTCACCGCGCCGGGGACAGCGTCAGCTATGAGGCGCCGGACGGGCAGGCGACGGTCACGGTGGTGTCGCTGGGCGCGTGATCCGGGGCGGCTACGGGGTCACGGGATCCCCGGGGAGGCGTTCCAGCGCGGCCGCCACATCGGTGTGCCGGGCGACTTCCGTCAGTGCGCGGGCCATGACCGATCCCGGCTCGCGGGCCGTGACCACCAGTCCGACCGGCACGGTCCGGGAGGGTTCGACGAGTGGCACCGCGCGCATGCCGTGCGGGACGCCGAAGACATGCAGCCACGCGTGCGGCACGATGCTGGCCCACCGCCCCGTCCTGACATGGGCGAACAGCGCGCCCACCGAGTCGGTCTCGACCCGGGGCGACGGCCGGGTCCCGGCCTCGGCGAACACCTCGTCCAGCACGCGGCGCCCCTGCATGGAGTCGGTCAGCAGGCACAGCGGCAGCCGGGACGCCTCCGTCCACGTGGCCGTCGTGCGATGCGCCAGGGCATCGGCGGCCGTGATCAGGAGCACGTACCGCTCCTCGTACAGCGGGACCGTGTGGAAGTTCTCCGCAAGGTCCTTGTGCAGATAGGTGACTCCGGCGTCGATCTCGAAATTCTGCAGCTGGCGGAGGATGTCCCGCGACTGGAGGTCCGCTATCACCTCCACGGTCACCAGCGGGTGCTCCGCGCAGAACGGACCGGTCAGCAGGGAGACGGCGCCGGACGCGGTCGGGACCGAGCCGATCCGCATCCGGCCGCTCAGCCCGGTGCGCAGCGCGCCGACCTCGTCCTTGAGCGCGTCACGATCGGCCAGGATCCGCTGCGCCCACACCACGATGCGTTCGCCCTCGGGTGTGAGGCCCTCGTATTTGCGGCCGCGCCGGACCAGCGGCACGTCCAGCTCCTCCTCCAGCTTGCGGATCGCCTCGGAGAGGGCGGGCTGGGAGACGTAACAGGCCTGGGCGGCGCGGGCGAAGTGGCGCTCCCGCGAGAGGGCCACCAGGTATTCGAGTTGGCGAAACAGCACGCCATGGGTCTACCCGACGGCCCGGGGGAAAGCCAACCGGGCTCGCTGGCCGCCGGACGAGTCACCGGTCAGTGCGTCAGGCCACGGGCACCTGTGCCAGCCGCTCGGCGCCGGTGTAGACGTTCATCGAGGTGCCGCGCAGGAAGCCGATCAGGGTCAGTCCGCTCTCGGCTGCGAGGTCCACGGCGAGCGAGGACGGGGCGGAGACGGCCGCCAGCATGGGGATTCCGGCCATCAGCGCCTTCTGCACCAGCTCGAAGGAGGCCCGGCCGCTCACCATCAGGACGGTCTCGCGCAGCGGCAGCAGCCCCTCGCGCAGTGCGTGGCCGATCACCTTGTCGACGGCGTTGTGTCGGCCGACGTCCTCACGCAGGCACAGCATCTCGCCGTCGGCGTCGAACAGGGCGGCGGCGTGCAGGCCGCCCGTGCTGTCGAACACCTTCTGGGCCGCCCGCAGCCGGTCCGGCAGCGCCGTCACCAGCTCCGGGCCGACGCGCAGCGGATCCTCGGAGACGGTCCACGCCGCGGTGGTGCGCACCGCGTCCAGGCTGGCCTTGCCGCACAGCCCGCACGAGGACGTGGTGTAGAAGTTCCGCTCCAGAGAGGCGTCGGGTGCGGCCACGCCGGGGGCCAGGGCCACGTCCACCACGTTGTACGTGTTGCCGCCGTCGGCCGTGGCGCCCGCGCAGTAACGGATCCCCGTCACATCGTCGCCGGCGTGCACCACGCCCTCGCTCACCAGGAACCCGGCCGCGAGATCGAAGTCGTCGCCCGGTGTCCGCATGGTCACCGTGAGCGGGCGCCCGCCCACCCTGATCTCCATCGGCTCCTCGACGGCCATGGTGTCCGGCCGGTACGAGGACACCCCGTCCCGAACTCGCAGCACACGCCGGCGCGCGGTCACGCGTCCCATGATGGTGCTCCTTTCCTCGGAGCCGTACTCCGATGTCGTAGACGATATGACGCGTGGCGGACCTCGTCCTGCGCCCGCGCCATCAGGGAAGACTCCGGCGGCTGTACCCGGCTGTGACAGCCAGGCACAGCAGGCCCACGGCCGCCATGCCCGCCAGGAGCGCCGGGTAGGGGGCGGTGCCCGCGCCCGCCGTGAGGGCGAGCAGGAGCGGTGTGAGGAAGCCGCTGTAGGTGGCGCCCTGGTAGAGGACCGCCGTCGAGGGGTGGGCCTTGGGCGGCATGAGCCGCTGGATCTCCCTCAGGCCCGCCGCCAGGGTGAGCCCGTATCCGGCGCCGAGCAGGGCCGCCGCGGCCATCACGAGACCGGCGGAGTTCCGGTGTGCGGCGATCGCGCCCACGGTGAGTCCGCCGATCACGGTGACCATGGCGGTCAGGGTGGCCCGCGCGCTGTGCGCATGGTCGAGCCGTACGGCCAGGGGCTGGACGGCGATGCCCATGGTGAGCGTCAGCGCCGTCACGAGACCGCTGAAGAGCGGCGCGTATCCGGGAACCCGGTTCGCCACCAGCGGAGGCAGCACCACGTACGCCACGGTCGCGGCGCCGAAGACCGCCGGGCTCGCGGGAAGCACGACCCACAGGAAGCGCCTGTTCCCGACGATCGCCCGGTGCAGGTCCACGACGCGGGACGGCGCCGGGGCCGCACCGGGTGCCGGAGCCGTCTCCGGTACGCGGCGGGTCACGCCCAGCACCAGCAGGGCCAGCAGACAGTGGGCGAGGCCGGGCAGCACCATCGGATGCGGCAGCCACTGGGCGAAGGCGCCCGCCGTCACCGCACCCGCCGCGAATCCACCACCGGTGGCGTACGTAACGCGCCGGTCACCGGCGTCCGGGCGCCCGGCCCAGGCCGACAGCTCCCGAAGCCATTTGGTCCCCGCACTCAGGACGACACCTGCCGCGAATCCGGTGGCCGGCCGGCTCACGTAGACGGCGTCCGGGCTCACCGGCGCCGCCGCCAGCAGGGCGCTCGCGGCGGCGGACAGGGCCAGGGCGGGCCGGACCGTGAGGCATCGGCCGAACCTGTCGGCGGCCGGGCCGCCGAGCAGCAGGCCGGGGAGCAGACCCAGCAGGTAGGTGGTGAACATGGCGGCGACCGGGACGGGAGGCCAGTGCTCCTGGGTCCGGTACACCACCGCGAGCGGGGTGAACTGGTTCGCGCCCCACCCGGCGGTGAACACCGCGGCCGCCGCCGGAAGCCAGCCGCGGACGGCGCGAGTTGCGGCCATGCAGGCAATCACCTTTCTGAACACGGTGCTTCGGCCCGCCGTCGCGGCGGGCACTCCGAGGACTCCGGCACTCCCTGAACTGCCGTGGGAGTGCCGGGCGTCGGGTCAGCTCGGAGTGCCGACGGGCTCCAGACGCACGACAACTCCCTTGGACGTCGGGCAGTTGCTGATGTCGGCGACGCTGTCCAGCGGGACCAGGACGTTCGTCTCGGGGTAGTAGGCCGCGGCGGAGCCGGGGCTGGCCGGGTAGGCGACGACCTTGAAGTTCTCGGCCCGCCGCTCCCGCTCGTCGTGCCAGACGCTGACCAGGTCGACCATGTCGCCGTCCTCGATACCGAGCAGCTTGAGGTCGGCGGGGTTCACCATCACGACACGGCGGGCGTTGTGAATGCCGCGGTAGCGGTCGTTGGGGGCGTACCAGACGGTGTTCCACTGGTCGTGCGAGCGCAGCGTCTGGAGCAACAGGTGACCCTCCGGCACGTGCGGCATCGTGAACTCGTTCTCCGTGAACACGGCCTTTCCGCTCGGGGTGTTGAAGACGCCGCGGTTGGCCGGGTTGGGCAGGTTGAAGCCACCCGGGACGGAGACGCGCTCGTTGAAGTCCTCGAAGCCCGGGACGACGCGTGAGATCCGGTCGCGGACGGTGCCGTAGTCGTCCTCGAAGCCCTGCCACGGGATGCCGTACCTGTCGCCGAGGGTCGCGCGGGCCATGCGGCTGATGATGGCGACCTCGCTGAGCAGGTGCGGGGAGGCCGGCGGCAGCTTGCCGCGGGAGGCGTGCACGTCGCTCATCGAGTCCTCGACGGTGATGAACTGCTCGCCGGTGGCCTGGAAGTCCTTGTCGCTGCGGCCCAGGGTGGGCAGGATCAGCGCACTCTCACCGCAGACCGTGTGGGAGCGGTTGAGCTTCGTCGAGACGTGGGCCGTCAGGCTGCAGTTGCGCATCGCCTGCTCGGTGACCTCGCTGTCGGGGGTGGCCCGTACGAAGTTGCCGGCGACGCCGAGGAAGAACCTGGCTCGCTTCTCGTACATGGCGCGGATTCCGTCGACGGCGTCCAGACCGTGGTGGCCGGGCGGCGTGAAGCCGAACTCCTTGCCCAGGGAGTCCAGGAACTTCTGCGGCATCCGCTCCCACACGCCCATCGTGCGGTCGCCCTGCACGTTGCTGTGGCCGCGTACCGGGCACGCGCCCGCGCCGGGCTTGCCGATGTTGCCGCGCAGCATCAGGAAGTTGATGACTTCGCGGATGGAGGGGACGCCGTGCTTGTGCTGGGTGAGGCCCATCGCCCAGCACACGATGATGGACTTGGCCTTCAGGACGCGCTCGAAGACCTCGTCGATCTCCTCACGGGAGAGGCCGGTGGCGTCGTGGATGTGCTCCCACGTGACCTCGCGCGCGTGCTTCTCGAAGGCTTCGAAGCCGATGGTGTTCTTCTCGATGAAGGCGTGGTCGATCACCGTGCCCGGGTTGGCGTCCTCGGCCTCCAGGAGCAGCAGGTTCAGGGCCTGGAACAGGGCGAGGTCGCCGCCGGCCCTGATGTGCAGGAACTGGTCGGCGATCTGCGTGCCCTTGCCGATGATGCCGCGCGGACGCTGCGGGTGCTTGAAGCGGAGCAGGCCGGCCTCGGGGAGCGTGTTGACGGCGACGATCTTGCCGCCGTTGCGCTTGGTCTCCTCCAGGGAGGACAGCATGCGCGGGTGGTTGGTGCCCGGGTTCTGGCCCACGACGAAGACCAGATCGGAGTTCTCCAGGTCGTCGAGCGAGACCGTGCCCTTGCCGATGCCCAGAGTCTCCGACATGGCGGAGCCGCTGGACTCGTGGCACATGTTGGAGCAGTCCGGCAGGTTGTTGGTGCCGTATGCGCGGGCGAAGAGCTGGAGGAGGAACGCGGCCTCGTTGTTGAGGCGCCCCGAGACATAGAACAGGGCCTCGTCGGGGGAGGTGAGCTGCTTGAGCTCCTTGGCGAGGATGCCGAACGCCTCGTCCCAGCCGATCGGCTCGTAGTGGGTCGCGCCGGGGCGCTTGACCATCGGCTCGGTCAGCCGGCCCTGCTGGTTGAGCCAGTAGTCGGACTTGGAGTTCAGCTCGGCGATCGAGTGCTCGCGGAAGAAGTCACGGGTGACGCGGCGCGAGGTGGCCTCGTCGTTGATGTGCTTGGCGCCGTTCTCGCAGTACTCGTTCATGTGCCGCTTGCCCGGCGCTGGCTCGGGCCAGGCACAGCCGGGGCAGTCGATGCCCTTGGCCTGGTTGATGTTCAGCAGCGTCAGCATGGTGCGGCGCGGGGACGTCTGGCCGAGGGAGTACTCCAGCGCGTGCGTCACGGCGGGCAGACCCGTCGCCCAGGTCTTGGGGGGCGTGACCGTCAGGTCGTCGATCGGGTCCTCGATGCTGCTGCTCATGATCTGGTCTGCCTCTTTCTTCCGTGCACCTGGGCGGACGGGTCCCCGGGAAACGGCGGCCTGTTCTCCGTGTTCACTTTTACCGCGGTTTACTCGTGCGCGCCGGATACGTTTACGCGTCATCGCCGCGAGAGAAGCTTCCTGCAATTCTCGTGGCGCGTCAAAGAGGCATTTCCGATCGCCTGATAGGTGCCGCTTATCAAGGCGTCTTCCCTTGTCCTGGCTGGGGTCCGAGGCTCGATAACCTCGACCGATCATGCCATCGAGAACCCCGCTTTGACTTCTTGGGGAAACCTTTTCATGATGATCGACGAGTGGGGAAGAGGCGTAGCGGGGAAAGGCTTCGGATTCCGACCCCTGGATAATTCGCGAACCTTGGTCTCTAATAATTTCACCAACCCCGGCCACTGGTATTTCATGGGAGGGCGCAACCGTGCTTGATCACAGCGACGAGCCGACCGGGACCGGTCGGTCCCGGCGCCACCACGAGGAGCACCTTCCCGTCGTCCCGTCGCCCCTCGTGGACCGCTTCGGCCGGGTCCACACGGACCTGCGGGTCTCGCTGACCGACCGCTGCAATCTGCGCTGCACGTACTGCATGCCGGCCGAGGGCCTGAACTGGCTGCCCCGTGCCGAGGTCCTCACCGACGACGAGGTGGTACGCCTGGTCCGCATCGGCACCGAGCGACTCGGGATCACCGAGGTCCGGCTGACCGGCGGCGAGCCGCTGCTGCGCAGGGGCCTGCCCGGCCTGGTGGCCCGCCTGTCCGCCCTGGACCCGGCTCCGGAACTGTCGATCACCACCAACGGCATAGGCCTGGCGCGCAGCGCCGACGCATTGCGGGAGGCCGGGCTCGGCCGGGTCAACGTCAGCCTCGACACCCTGCGCCCGGAGCGATTCGCCGAGATCACCCGGCGCGACAGGATCAGGGACGTACTCGCCGGACTCTCGGCCGCCCGCGACGCGGGTCTGAACCCGGTGAAGATCAACGCGGTGCCGGTGCGCGGAGTCAACGACGACGAGATCGTCGACCTGACCGCGTTCGCGGCGGAGCACGGATACCACATGCGGTTCATCGAATCGATGCCCCTGGACGCGCAGGGAGCTTGGGACCGGGACCGGATGGTCACGGCCGCGGAGGTCCTGGAGCGTCTCGGGGAGCACTTCACGCTCGTGCCGGTCGGGCGGCGCGACAACGCGCCCGCGGAGGAGTGGCGGATCGCGGGCAGCGAGGCGCTGGTGGGTGTCATCGCCAGTGTCACCCGTCCGTTCTGCGGCACGTGCGACCGCGTGCGGCTGACGGCGGACGGGCAGTTGCGCAACTGCCTCTTCGCCCCTGAGGAGTCCGACCTGCGTGCCCTCCTGCGAGGCGGCGCCGACGACGCGACGGTGGAGGCGGCCTGGCGGACCTCGGTCGGCGGCAAGGGGCCCGGCCACGCGATCAACAGCCCGGAGTTCCGCCGCCCGGAACGCCCGATGTCGGCCATCGGCGGCTGAGGGCGAAGAGCCCCCAAGACACACGGCGGGCGGAAGCAACGAACAGAGGTGAGCTGGATGCGTCAGTGGATCGAGGACGTCAAGTCCGAACTCGGCATCGACCTTGATGTCGATGTAGCCCAACTGCTCGACATGACCAAGGTCGTCGCCCATGGCGTGGCCCGCCCGGCGGCGCCGCTGACCTCGTTCCTGGTCGGCTGTGCCGCGGCGCAGGCCGGCGGCGGGGCCGAGGCCGTGGCCGAGGAGAACCGCCGGGTGACGGCGCTGGCCGAACGCCGGTCGGCCGAGCCCGGGAACAGCGGGGGCACCGCATGACCGTCATGGACACGCACACCGTGCACGGCACGGAGGGCGGGCGAGTGACGGCCGACATCCACGTGACGTGGGAACAGGCCCGGCGGATCGCCCGGGACTGCGTCGGACACCCGCTGCCCGTCGTCCCCCGATCCCTGGCGGACGCGCTCGGTCACGCTCTCGCCGAACCGCTGACGGCGCTCACCGACCTGCCGCCGTTCGACACGTCCGCGATGGACGGCTGGGCCGTGGCCGGACCCGGACCGTGGCGGGTGGGCGGCGCCGCCGTGCTCGCCGGCGATCGGTCCGCCCCGCTCGGCGACTACGGCACAGCCGTTCCCATCGCCACCGGCGCCCGGCTGCCGACGGGCGCAACGGCGGTACTGCGCAGGGAACATGGGGAGTTCGACGCCGAGCGCGGCACGCTGCACGATCGCTCGAACGGGCCCGGCTCGGTGGCTGTGGGCCGTGACATCCGGCCGCGTGGCCAGGAGTGCCGTGCGGGCGAGGCGCTGATCCCGGCCGGCGTCACGGTGACCCCGGCCGTGCTGGGCCTCGCGGCGGCCGCCGGGTACGACAGCCTCGCCGTGCACTGCCGCCCGACCGTCGAACTCCTGGTGCTGGGGGACGAGTTGATGGAGTCCGGTCTGCCCCGGAACGGCCGGGTCCGCGACGCGCTCGGACCCATGCTGCCGTCGTGGCTGCGAAGTTACGGCGCCGACGTGATCGGCCGCCGCCTCGTGGCGGACGACTTGGGGCTGCTGCGGGAGGCCGTACGCACCTCTGCCGCCGATGTCGTCGTCACCACCGGCAGCACCGCCGCCGGCCCGGTGGACTTCCTGCACGCCACCCTCGAAGAGGCGGGCGCCCGCTTGCTCGTCGACTCCGTCGCCGTCCGGCCCGGCCACCCCATGCTGCTCGCCGAGCTGCCGCCCACCCCTGACGGCCGCACTCGCCGGCTGGTCGGCCTGCCCGGCAACCCACTTGCCGCCGTCGCCGGCACGGTGACGCTCGCCGCGCCGCTGCTGCGACGCCTCGGCGGGCGTCCGGACGCGGAACCCTGCCGGATGCGCGCCGCCACCGAGCTGCCGGGACACCCGCGGGACACCCGGCTCCTGCCGGTGCGACGCACGCACCACGAAGTGGCGCCGCTCCCGTTCGACGGCCCGGCCATGCTGCGCGGACTCGCGTGCGCCGACGGCCTCGCGGTCGTCCCGCCCGGCGGGGTGCCCGCCGGGGCCACCGCGGAAGTCCTGGAGGTGCCGGGACAGTGACCGCGTGGGGACATCCGCACGTAGACCAGAGCGGCTCGACAACAGGAGGCACGGCCGTGGCGACGCCGATGACGCCGGCCGGAACCATCCGCTACTGGGCGGCGGCCAAGGCCGCGGCCGGTACGGCGCAGGAGCCCTACCGCGCGGCGACACTCGCGCAGGCGCTGGAACAAGTCCGTTCCCGGCACGACGACAGCCCGCGGTTGGCGCGGGTGCTCGGCTACTGCTCGTTCCTTGTGGACGGCCACCCGGTCGGCGGGCGCGACCACGCTTCGGTCCACCTCACCGAAGGGGGGACGGTCGAGGTGCTGCCTCCGTTCGCGGGTGGCTGATCCGCCTCAACTCGTCGCACACAAGCCGGAGTTCAAGACGCTCCTGCGCGCACCGCAATGCCCCCCGACCTCAGGAGCGAACCATGCCGCACATCCCGGACCCCTCCGGCCACCCCGTTCAACTGCTCGCACTGCGCGACACCCCGCTCTCTCTGGACGAGGTGTACGAGGCCGTGGGCGATGCCACCGCCGGAGGCACCGCCGTCTTCGTCGGAACCGTGCGCAACCACGACGGCGGCAGATCGGTGGACGCCCTCGAATACAGCGCCCATCCCGCCGCCGAGAGCGAGTTGCGCCGGGTCGCCGAGAAGGTCGCCGCCGACTTCCCGGTCAGCGCCCTCGCCGCCGTCCACAGGACGGGCCGTCTGGAGATCGGCGACGTCGCGGTGATCGCGGCGGTCTCCTGCCCGCACCGCGCGGAGGCCTTCGCCGCCTGCGCCCGCCTCGTCGAGGACCTCAAGCACGAGGTGCCCATCTGGAAACACCAGTTCTTCTCGGACGGCGACGAGGAGTGGGTCGGCGCCTGCTGACGCGCCGCCGCCGGCCATCAGCGGGGCCGCCACAGCCGGCGACCCGCACGCTCCCATTGGTGAAGAACTCGGAATTGTCACCATTGGGTCCCAGCCAGAGCACGGCTGCAACCTCCGAGCCCCGCAACCGGTCTACCTGGCAGAGAACGCGTCAGGCGCATCGAGCGCCCTGCCAGGAAAGGCCCTTCCATGGGGGACATACGCAGACGGGGAGCCGTCGCACTGGGGATCACCGGACTCGTCGCGCCGCTGACACTCGCGCTGGGCGCCGCGCCCGCGCAGGCCGCGAGCTGCACGACATCGACCGGTCCCTATCAGAAGCAGGTGGAGGGGTTCCTCGGCCGGCCGGTCGACGGAAAGCAGTCCGCCGCCGACTGCAAGGCTGTCCAGAGCTTCCAGAACAAGCACGGCATCAGCCCGAACATCGGCTACGCGGGACCCGTCACGTGGGGCGTGATGGACCTGATG
The DNA here is from genome assembly GCF_055582645.1 of Streptomyces sp. NPDC107517. NCBI lineage: Bacteria > Bacillati > Actinomycetota > Actinomycetes > Kitasatosporales > Streptomycetaceae > Streptomyces > Streptomyces sp. NPDC107517. The sequence continues at coordinate 94,323 of NZ_JBVJPM010000009.1, forward strand.
AACAAGCAGAAGGCCGTCGGCAGTAATCCCAACAAAGACGGCAAATGCCCCGTCAACAAGGGACGCATCGCCTGTGTGAACCTGACGCTGCAGCTCAGCTGGATCCAGGACGGCAAGAACCTCGTCTACGGACCGGTGCCGGTCCGCACCGGCCGTGACGGCTACGAGACCCGCACGGGCCTGAAGAAGATCTACTGGCGGTACATCGACCACGTGTCGAGCATCTACAACGTGCCCATGCCCTACAGCCAGTTCTTCGACGGCGGCCAGGCCTTCCACTCGGTCGGCGTGAGCATGTGGAACCCGCCCGGCTCGCACGGCTGCGTGAACATGACCAGTACCACCGCGAAGAAGTACTGGTCCCTGCTGAAGACGGGTGACGACGTCTACGTCTACGGCCGCAAGCCGGGCACCTGAGCCCAGCGGGCCGCCGCGAGTTCTCCGCTGTAGGGGCAGCGTGGGTGGCGGCAAGAGGTCGCCGAGCGCCTCGTCGTCGACGCGCTGCCGAGTCCCTTTCGCCGGCAGCGGCTCAGTCCATTCCGTACCGCGCCTCGATCCCCGCGATCACCAGGGCGAGACCGTCCTCGAAGTGCTGTTCGTAGTCCTCGAAGATCTCCGCGCCCGCCGCGGCCGACAGGGGGAAGTCGGCCATCCGGCGGGCGCGTTCGTCGATGTCGTACCCCTCGCGGCGCTCGCCCGGCAGGGGCTGGACGCCCTGCTCCTCGGTGACGAAACCGAGGGTGTACATATACGCGGTCGTGGCGGCGCGCACCGCCTGTGCGAGCGTGAATCCGGCTTCGGTGAACAGGGTCAGCGTCCGCTCCATCTCGACCGCGTGCAGCGTGCCGGTGAAGCGTGAGCCGCTGAAGACCTTGGCGCCGTCGCGGTGGCTCAGGAGCGCGGTGCGCAGTCCGCGGTTCGCGGTCAGCAGGCGCTCCCGCCAGGTGGCGTCCGTCGTGAGCGGATCGTCGGCCGTCATGCGGCGGTACATCTCCGTCGCCATCTCGTCCAGCAGCTCCTGCTTGTTCTTGAAGTGCCAGTAGAGCGCGGGCGCCTGGACACCCAGCTCCTTGGCGATGGCCCGGAGTGTGAGGCCGTCGAGGCCGACGTCGTCGAGCAGGCGCAGCGCGGTGCCGACCACCTGCTTCTTGTCCAGCTTGGGGGATCTCTGCGTAGCCACGCTTGACAGTTTAACGCCGTTAAGCGCATGCTGCGAGCATGGAATTTAACAACGTTAAGGAGCGGGCGGTGAGCCCTCGTGCAGACCGTGCGGACGCGATCACGCACACCGAGGTCCTCGTCGTCGGCGCCGGGCCGACCGGCCTCGCCCTGGCCGTCGACCTGGCCCGGCGCGGGGTCGACGCCCTCATCGTCGAGCGCGCCGACGTGCTCTTCCCCGGGTCTCGCGGCAAGGGGATCCAGCCGCGCACGAGGGAGGTCTTCCACGATCTCGGCGTGCTGGACGCGATTCACGCGTGCGGCGGCCCCTATCCCGTCGGGATGATCTGGAAGGACGGCGCGCGGGTCGGCGAGCACAGGATGTTCGACCCGGGGGAGCCGAGCGAAGACTCCCCGTACACCGAGCCGTGGATGGTGCCGCAGTGGCGCACGCAGCAGATCCTGTTCGAGAGGCTCATGGAGCTCGGGGGGCGGGTGGAGTTCGGCCGGGAACTGGTGGCGGTGGAACAGGACGCGGACACGGTGACCGCGCAGTTCGCCGCCGGCGGTGTGGTCCGCGCCCGGTACGCCGTCGCGGCCGACGGCGGGCGTTCGACCGTGCGCCGCGCGCTGGGCATCGGCATGACGGGCGAGACCGTCGACCCGCATCCGGTGCTCGTGGCGGACGTGCGCATCACCGGCCTCGACCGCGACAACTGGCACTTCTTCCCGCCCCGCGAGGGGAGCGAGGGCTTCCTCGGGATCTGCCCGCTCGCCGGCACCGAGGACTTCCAGGTGAGTGCGCAGTTCCCCGAGGGAAGGGTGCCCGACCTCTCTCTCGACGGCATCCGCGAGGTGGTCGCCGCGCGCTCCCATCTGACGCCCGAGGACGTGACCGAGCTGCGCTGGGCCTCGGACTTCCGGCCGCGGGCCGCCCTGGCCGACCGCTTCCGCGCGGGGCGCGTTCTTCTGGCCGGGGACGCCGCCCACGTTCACTCGCCCGCTGGGGGCCAGGGGCTGAACACCAGCGTCCAGGACGCGTACAACCTGGGCTGGAAGCTGGGCGCGGTGCTGCGCGACGGTGCCCCGGAGACCCTCGTCGAGACGTATGAGGAGGAGCGTCGCCCGATCGCCGCGCACATGCTCGGAATTTCGACGGGCGTGCACCGCGGAGAGATCCGCCGCGGCGAGGCGACCCGTCAACTGGGCCTCGGATACCGCGAATCGTCCCTCACGGTGGACGCCCGCACGACCGCGGGGCCGGTCCGCGCGGGAGACCGGGCGCCGGACGGAACGGTGGACGGCGTCCGCCTCTTCGACACCTTCCGCGGCCCGCACTGGACACTGCTCACGGTGGGCACGGACACCGAACTCCCCGAGCTCGGCGTCCCCGTCGTCCGGATCCCGGCGTACGAGGCGTACGGCGCGGGCGTGTACCTGGTGCGGCCCGACGGCTACGTGGGATGGGCGGGCGACACGGCCGACGGACTCGCGGAGTATGCGCGGAAGTCGGGTCTTCAGGGCAGCCGGGCGACCCCGACGTAGAAGCCGCTCAGCTCCTCCTCGGGTGCGGGGGAGTCCTTGTACCACTGGGTCGCCGTCACCAGACCCGGATCCACCAGCTCCAGCCCCTCGAAGAACGGCTCGACCTCGGCCCGCGTACGCATCCGCAACGGGATCTCGCCCTGCCGGTACGTGTTCTTCACCGTCTTCGCGAGGTGCGGGTGCTCATCGGTGGTGCCGTGGGAGAACACGAAATAACTGCCCGAGGGCAGAACGTCGATGAGCGTCCGCGCGAGAGCGTACGGGGCCTCGTCGTCAGTGATGAAGTGCATCAGCGCGACCATCGACAGCGCGACGGGCCGGGTGAAGTCCAGGAACGTGCGGGCGTGGTCGAGAATGACCTGGGGCCGGCGGACGTCGGCCTCGATGTAGTCGGTCGCCCCCTCGGGGGTGCTGACCAGCAGTGCCTCCGCGTGCCGGAGCACGATGGGGTCGTTGTCGGCGTACGCGACCCGCGCCGACGGCACGATGGACTGCACGATCTGGTGCAGGTTCGGCTCCGTGGGGATACCCGCGCCGATGTCGAGGAACTGGTCGATGCCCTTGCCCGCCAGCCAGGCCGCCGCACGGTGCATGAACGCGCGGTTGCGCTGGGCGCTGAGGCGGGACTCCGGAGGCAGTTTCTCCGCCACTTCCTGATCCACCGGATAGTTGTCCTTGCCGCCCAGCAGCCAGTCGTAGACACGCGCCGGGTGGGCCCTGCTCGTGTCGATGCGGCTTCCGGAGGACTGTGCCGTCATGCGTGACTCCAGCGTCATCTCGGTTGTGGGGAAGGCCCGTTGGCGCTTCAGGGAGGCGGGACCCGGTACGGCGGAGGGGGCATCTCCGACGCCGTACCGGGCCCGGCTCCTCTCAGTGCGTCGGTCAGGCCGTGGTCAGGCTCAGACCGTACCTGTTCAGGATCTCGTTGATGGGCTGGTACCAGGTCTCACCGCCGCCGGAGCAGTCGCCCCAGCCGCCCGAGGTGACACCCTGGGCCTGGTCGCCGCTGATGAACGAGCCGCCCGAGTCGCCCGGTTCGGCGCACACGTTCGTCTTGGTCATCTCGTGCACCGCGCCCTGGCTGTAGTTCACGGTCTCGTTCTTGGCCAGCACATTGCCGCAGTGCCAGTGCGAGGTGGAGCCCGAGCGGCAGATGGACGCGCCGATCGGGGCCTCGGCAGAGCCGCGCACCAGCTGGTCCGGGACAGTGCCCCAGCCGAGGACCACGGGGACGGTCCACCAGCCGCTGCCCACGTTGACCCAGGCGTAGTCGTTGTCCGGGAACGACGACCCCTGGAAGTTGCCGATGTACGAACCGTCCCAGCCGTTCACCGCGGCGCCGGCGCCGCTGCAGTGGCCGGCCGTGACGAATCCGCCGTTCACCGAGAAGCCGATCGAGCAGCGGACGTTGCCCGTGTAGTAGGGGTCGCCTCCGACCGTGCCGGCGGCGAGGGTGCGGGGTGCGTGGGCGGTCTTCTCGACGGTGACAGGGCCGGCCTCGCGGGCCTGCGCGAGGAACTGCCTGACATCGTTGTCGCCCTGCCGTCCGGCCAGGGTCTCGATCACGATCCGGTTGGACGCCGGATCGACGTGCCAACTTGCCACGCCCTTGGGAGCCTTGAGGGCGTCGATGCGCTCCTTGGCCGCGTCGAGCTGTTTGGCGCTGTACTTCACCAGCTTGGCCTCGGCGCCCGTCGACCGTACGGCCGCGGCCTTGTTCCGGTCGGTGACGGCCACGGTCAGGCGGCCGCTCTCCGGTGTGAACCAGGCGCCGCCGTAGGACGATCCGGCGGCTCGCCGTGCCTTTCCTTCGACGGCCGTGGCCTTCTTCTCCGCGCTCAGCCGAGCCTCTGCCTCGCTCTTGCTGAGGCCGAAGTCGCGCTGCATGGCCGCGAGCATGGACCCGGAGGCGGGTGCCTTCTCGTCCGCGGGGGTGGCGGCACCGGCGGAGGCCGGCAGGAACCCGGCGGACACTCCGGCGACCAGTAATGCGGACAGCGCGATGCGCAGGGATTTCGTGCGTCTCATGGGGTTGGCCCTTCGTTGTTCCAGCATCGTGGGGGTGGAACAGCAAAGCCTGGGAGCGCTCCCAGGAAATGCCCGTGGGGAGCCTACCGAAGGATCACGGGCAGGTCCATGCCAATGACGCCTGGTGATACGTCCCGCTGACACAACCTGCTGACACGCCCCGCTGACACGCCCTGCTGGCATGCCCTGTTGAGACCGGCATGGTGCGTGAGCTCAGTCCTCCGTCTCGCGGATCAAGTGCACGGCCGCGCTGGACCAGTCGCCGGGCGGCAGGTCGAGGTGCATTCCGTACTGGGTGAGTACGGCGGCATGGTGGACCGCCCCGGTACGCGCGTCGCGGTAGCGGGCTGTGGGCGTCAAACCCCTGAGCCGGACGGGCAGTTGAGGACTTCCGTGGCGGGAGACGCGCCGCCATGCGAGCAGCAGCGTCTCCGTGGCGTCCGGAGCGGTGTACTGCACCACAGAGAGTGCTTCGTCGGAGGGAGGCGACAGGCGGTCCAGAGTGCCGTGCTGCACCAGATGGCGCACGTGCTTGTACTCGGCCACCAACGCGGCCCCCTCCCGGAGTTCGTCCTCCGGCCACCGGGTGAGATCGCCGCCGATGCCCAGCGCTCCGGCCATGGCGACATGGAAGCGGAACCGCAAGGGGACCGTGCGCCCCGTGAGCTGGTTCGGCACGTCGGTCACCCAGGAGCCCATGGTGCGCGCGGGGTAGACCTGGCCGTAGCCGTGCTGGATCCACATGCGGTCGGCGGCATCGGTGTTGTCCGACGCCCACGCCTGGTCGGTACGGGACAGAATGCCCAGGTCGACCCGGCCGCCACCACCGCTGCACGACTCGATCCGGAGAGCGGGATGGTCCGCGCGCAGGCGGTCGATCACGTCGTAGAGGTTGCGTACGTACTGAGGTCCGAGGCGGTCGGTGCCGTCCTGTCGGCCGGGCCAGCCCGCCTCGCTGAAGGCGCGGTTCATGTCCCACTTGAGGAAGTCGATGCCGTGGTCGCCGACGAGGCGGGTCAGCCAGCCGTGGGCCCAGTCGGCGACGTCCCGTCGGGCGAAGTTGAGGACCAGCTGGTTGCGCAGCTCGGAGCGGGGGCGGCCGGGGAAGTGCAGGACCCAGTCGGGGTGTCGGCGGTACAGGTCGCTGTCAGGGTTCACCATCTCGGGCTCCACCCACAGGCCGAAGCGCATCCCGAGCCGGTGCACCGCCCCGACCAGCGGCCCGAGCCCGTCCGGGAATCGGTCGCGCGCCGGGGTCCAGTCGCCGAGCCCCGCGCGGTCGCTCCGACGGGCGCCGAACCAGCCGTCGTCCACGACGTACAGCTCGGCCCCGAGCGCGGCGGCCCGCTCGGCAAGCGCCTTCTGGCCGGCCTCGTCCACGTCGAATCCCGTGGCCTCCCAGGAGTTGTAGACGACCGGCGCGACCTCGTCCGGATGCGGCAGGACGTGGGTCAGGGTGTGGGCGTGCCACGCGCGGCTCGCGCCGCCGAAGCCGCCGTCGGTGAACAGGCCCAGGAACGGGGGAGTGGTGAATTCCTCGCCCGGGTCGAGCGGCACGCTCGTGCCGTCGTGCCCGAGGCCCCCGGTGAGTGCGGCCCGCCCGTCGGGGGTGCGCTGAGCCGTGATGCGCCAGCTCCCGCTCCATGCGAGGGCTGTGCTCCAGACGCGGCCGGACTCCTCCGTCGCCGTGCCGTCGTCGAGCATCACCCAGGGGTTCGCGTGGTGGCTGGTGATGCCGCGGCGGCTGGTCAACACGGTCTCGCCGTACGGGAGTTGCTCACACCGCAGCCGGCTCTCGGCGGACCACTGCCCGGTGACGTGCCTCAGGCGATAGTCGCGCAGCGGCGGGAGTGTCCACGCGGCGGAGTCGGCGCGCAGCAGGGTGACGGGCTCGTCGCCGGCATTGCGCACGACGGTCCAGCGTTCGATGACGTCGGTGCCGACGCGTACGCGGTAGTGGAGTGCTACATGCAGCGCGTAGCGGCGGTCGCGGAACTCGAGGACGAGCTCCCCCGCTTCGGGGGAGCTCTCGTCCACGAGGTGGCCTGTGGGTTCCCACTCGAACGCACGGGATCCGTCGCCGAATCGGACCTGGAGCGAGGGGGGCCCATAGCGTGTCCCGCCGTCGACGGGACACTCCTCTCCCACGGCCGGTCTTCCTTCGAAGCTGCTGGTCGCGGACGGCTGCGGGGCCGTGAGATCCTCCGCCTCCTCCAGCGTCAGCCGCGGACCCCATGCGACGTGGCAGGGCGCGCCGGACTCGTCGAGGCGTAGCGCGTACGACGTGTCCGGTGTGGCCAGCAGCCAGACCCCGGTCCGCGGGGCGAAGGAGATCAGCGACATGGATCCTCACGTTCCTGTGGTGCCACGAGACGAGAGGAACACAACCGTGGCCTTGGATCATGTGTCAATACCCCCTACAGGTCTGGCATTTGGAGGTTGTGGGCCCCTCATTGAGGACGCACAGGCAATTCCTGTTTCTTTCATTGACAGCGGAAAATAAGGGGCCTAGGTTCCCGGCCATGCGCTCGACTTCCCTCACCGAGGCGTTCCCGGCCCACACCGCGGCCGCTTCCCAGATTTTCACCACCGTGCTGTCCCACGGCCCGCTCACCCGGTCGGAGATCGCCGGGCGGACCCGTCTCTCGGCGGCGGCGGTGACGAAGGCGGTCCGGCCGCTGATCGAGTCCGGGTACCTCCTGGAGGACGTCGACGAGGACGCGCGGCAGCCGTCTCTCGGGCGGCCCGCCAACCCGGTGCGGGTCGACGGCGGCCGGGCGCTGTTCATCGGGGTCAAGGTGACGGGGGACGAACTCATCGCCGTGCTCACCGACTTGTGCTGCCGCATCCGGGTCGCCCGGCACGTCCCGCTCACCTGCCGTGACCCCAAGTCGGTCCTCGCCTCGATCGCGGGACTCGTGCAGGAGCTCCTGACCGAGGCGGACGGCTTCGGCGTGCAGGTGCAGGGCCTGGGCATCGCGGTCTCCGGTGACGTCGACCGGGCGGCCGGCGCGGTGCGCTACTCGCCCTTCCTGGAGTGGCGCGACGTCGGCCTCGCCGAACTGGCTCGGATGACGACAGGGTTGCCGGTCACCGTAGACAACGACGTCCGGGCGCTGACCGTCGCCGAGCAGTGGTTCGGAGCCGGTGTGGGCCTGTCCGACTTCGCGGTGGTGACCGTCGGGGCCGGTATCGGCTGCGGCCTCGTGGTCCACGGCCAGGTGGTGGCGGGGGTGAACGGAGTGGCCGGCGAGATCGGACACGTGGCGATCGACCCGGCCGGACCCCTCTGCCACTGCGGAAACCGTGGCTGCGTCGAGGCGATCGCCGCGGACTCCGCCATCGTCGGCCGGGTCCGGGAGGTGACGGGTGTGCACGTGGCCGACGCGGCCGAGGCCCTGGAGCTGGCCCATGGCGGTGACCCCGGAGCGCGGGAGGTGTACGCGCGAGCGGGCGAGGCGATCGGACGAGGCATCGCCACGGTGGCCAACCTCCTTGGACCCGAGCGCGTGATCATCTCCGGCGAGGGCCTGGCCGCGTACGACCTCTTCGCCGAGCAGATCCGCGAGGCGTTCACCGCGGCGGCCTTCGGCTCCGCCGCCCGCTGCGACGTGCGGACCCGCCCCCTGCCCTTCGAGGAGTGGGCGCGGGGGGCCGCCGCAACCGCGATCCAGTCCTTCATCCGAGCGGACACGCACTGAAGTCCGGGCAAGTGGGTCCAGACGCGAACGGATGTCCAGGCACGTACGGAAGTTCAGGCGCGAACTGAAGACCGGATCCGCACCGGAGATCAACAACTGCCCACAGCCCGGCCCCCACCACCCCCGCTGACACCGTCCTTGGAGGTCCGACCCATGAGGTCATCCTCGTACTCCGTCATGCCCGGAGCCGCCCCCTCCGGTCGCCGCACCACCCTCACAGCCGTGGTCGTCCTCGCCTTCTGCGCAGGCCTCGTGACGACCGTCCCGGCCGCCCGGGCCGACACCACCACTCCCGCTGAGGCGGCCGTCAAGCCGTACATGGGCTGGTCGAGCTGGAGCATGCAGTCGTCGAAGTACCCGGGCCTCAACCCGGACGGCGACTACAGCTACCTCACCGAGGCGAACGTCCTCAAGCAGACCGACGCCATGGCGTCGAAGCTCAAGAAGTACGGCTACGAGTACATCAACATCGACGCCGGCTGGTGGCGCGACAAGACCTGGAAGCCCGAGTTCGACGAGAACGCGCGCCAGAAGGCGGACCCGGACCGCTTCCCGCACGGCATGAAGTCCGTCGCCGACCACATCCACGCCAAGGGTCTCAAAGCGGGCATCTACCTCCCGGCCGGTCTGGAGCAGGAGGCGTACGGCGAGGGCAAGACCCCCATCGCGAACGCCGGCGACTGCACCACCGCCGACATCGTCTACAGCGACCTGCGCACCACCAACGGCTGGGACAGCGCCTACAAGCTGGACTTCTCGAAGCCGTGCGCCCAGAAGTACATCGACTCCCAGGCACAGCTCGTCGCGGACTGGGGATACGACTTCCTCAAGCTCGACGGCGTCGGCCCCGGCTCCGGCAAGAGCGGGGACCAGTACGACAACGTCGCCGACGTGGCCGCCTGGAACAAGGCCATAGCCGCCGCCGGACGCCCGGTCCACCTGGAGATCTCCTGGTCCCTCGACATCGGGCACGCCGCCGACTGGAAGAAGTACTCCGACGGCTGGCGCATCGACACGGACGTCGAGTGCTACTGCAACACGCTGGTCAGCTGGGAGAACTCCGTCGACGACCGCTGGGACGACGCTCCGGGCTGGACACGGCACGCCGGCCCCGACGGCTGGAACGACCTCGACTCGCTCGACGTCGGCAACGGCGAGATGGACGGGCTGACCAAGGCGGAGCGACAGAGCTATGCGACCCTGTGGGCCATCGCCAAGTCCCCGCTCTACACCGGTGACGACCTGACCAGGCTGGACAGCTACGGCGTCGCCCTGCTGACCAACCGCGAGGTCATCGCCCTGAACCAGGGAAGCACGCCTCCTGCCCGGCCGGTCACGCCCTCGGACCCTCAGCAGGTGTGGGCCGCGAAGAACGCGAACGGCAGCTACACGGTCGCCCTCTTCAACCTCTCCGACGCCCCGGCCTCCGTCACCGCCGACTGGTCGTCCCTCGGCTTCACCGGCAGGGCCGGCGTCCGGGACCTGTGGAACCACGAGAACCTCGGCACGTACAAGAACAAGGTGACGCAGGCCCTGCCCGCCCACGGCTCGCGCCTGTTCACGGTCACCCCGAACGGCGCCGCCGTGACCTGGAAGGGCTACGAGGCCGAGGCCCCGGCAAACACCCTCGGCGGCAACGCCTCTGTGGGTGACTGCGGCGCCTGCTCCGGCGGCCACAAGGTCGGCAACCTCTATGGCGGCGGCAAGCTCCGCTTCGACGGCATCGACGTGGACAAGGCCGGCACCTACCTGGTCAAGGTCGCGTACATCAGCGGTGACGCCCGCTCCGCCGACGTCTCCGCGAACGGTAACGGCGCCACACGTCACAAGTTCCCGTCCACCGGGGACTGGGGGAGCGTCGAGACCGTCAGCGTGCCCGTCACCCTCAAGGCCGGCAGCAACACGATCACCTTCGACAGCGGCTCCGGCTACGCACCGGACATCGACCGCATCGACGTACCCCAGTCGTCCTGACCCGTCCGCCCTTCCCCCTGGAGCCGCACGATGGACACCAACCTCCCGACCGATCCACCGGACAGACTCCCCAGCAGACGTGGCCTGCTCTCCCTCGCCGCGGCGGCCGGAGCCGTCACCGCACTCGGCGGCCTGCCCGCCTTCACCGCCTCCGCCACCCCGCAGCGCCCCACCGAGTCACCCGCGTTGCCGGCGAGCCCGCGGAACCAGCTGTGGTGGCAGGCGCCCGCCGACGACCACTCGATGATCGAACAGGGCCTGCCCCTCGGCAACGGCCGTCTGGGCGCGCTTGCGAGCAACGACCCCGGGCGCGAGCTCCTCCTCATCACCGACGCCACCCTGTGGACCGGAGGACTCAACGACAAGCTCGACGCGGACGGCCAATTCTCCTACACGCGACAGGACTTCGGCTCGTTCACGCTCCTCGGCCGGCTCACCGTCGACATACCCGACCACGACATATCGGCCGTCAACGACTACCGCAGGGGCCTCGATCTCGACCAGGGCCTGGTCACCACCTCGTATGTGCGCTCCGGAGTGACGTACCAGCGCCGTGTCTTCGCAGGCCGCCCCGACGACGCCATCGTCCTGCACTTCACCCAGAGCGGCGGCGGACGCTACACCGGCACCGTGACCCTGGAGGGCACCCACGGCGAGACCACGACCGGGGACCGCACCGGGAAGTACGCCTCCTTCGGCGCCACGTTCCCCAACGGCCTGCGCTACGGGGCCGCGGTGACGGCGCGTGCCACCGGCGGCAGCGTCACCGTCGACGGCTCCCGGATCGACTTCTCCGGCTGCAAGGAACTCACGGTGGTGGTGAGCGGTGGCACGAACTACGCGCCCGACGCCTCCCAGCACTATCGCGACCCCTCCGTCCAGCCCGAGCGGCTGGCGCGCACGAAGGTCGTCGACGCGGCCGGGCACTCGGCGAGCACGTTGCTGCGCACCCATGTCGCCGACTACCGGGACCTGTTCGGGCAGATGGACATCTCGCTCGGCACGTCGTCCTCCGCGCAGCGCGCTCTGAACACCTGGGAACGCATCGAGGCACGCACCAGAGACGGGCAGCCCGACCCCGAACTGGAGGCCGCCTACCTGCAGTTCGGGCGGTATCTGATGATCTGCGGGTCCCGGGGAAGCCTGCCGCTCAACCTTCAGGGGCTGTGGCTCGACGGCAACGACCCGGACTGGATGGGCGACTACCACACCGACATCAACATCCAGATGAACTACTGGATGGCCGACCGGGCCGGCCTCTCGCAGTGCTTCGACGCCCTCACCGACTACTGCCTCGCCCAGCTGTCGTCCTGGACCGAACTCACCCGCACCCTCTTCAACGACCCGCGCAACCGCTACCGCAACTCCAGCGGAAAGGTCGCGGGCTGGACGGTCGGTATCTCGACCAACGTCCACGGCGGGATGGGCTGGTGGTGGCATCCGGCGGGCAACGCGTGGCTGTGCAACACGCTCTGGGAGCACTACGAGTTCACGTACTCCTCCGCCTACTTGGCAAGGATCTATCCGCTCCTCAAGGGTGCCTGCGAGTTCTGGGAGGCCCGGCTCATCCCCACGACGGTCACCGACCCGGACACCGGAGCCGAGAAAGAGGTGCTCATCGCCGACAGCGACTGGTCGCCGGAACACGGCCCGCTGGACGCCAAGGGCATCACGTACGCCCAGGAACTGGTGTGGACCCTGTTCGCCAACTACCGCACCGCAAGCGAGGTGTTGAACCAGGACGCCGCTTACGCCGACAAGACGGACGCGCTCCAGAAGCGGCTGTATCTGCCGCGAGTGAGCCCCAAGACAGGCTGGCTGGAGGAGTGGATGTCTCCCGACAACCTCGGGGAGACAACTCATCGGCATCTGTCCCCGCTGGTCGGACTCTTCCCCGGAGACCGCATCCGCCCGGACGACTCCACTCCTGCGGCCCTGCTCGACGGAGCCACCGCCCTGCTCACCGCCCGTGGCACCCAGAGCTTCGGCTGGGCCAACGCGTGGCGCAGCCTGTGCTGGGCGAGGCTCAAGAACGCGGACAAGGCCTACGAGCTGTTCGTGAACAACCTCAGACCGTCGACCGGCGGGAGCAACGGCACCGCCCCGAACCTCTTCGACATCTACGAGGTGGAGAAGGGCCGCGGCATCTTCCAGATCGACGCCAACTTCGGCACTCCTGCCGCGGCGGTCGAGATGCTCCTGTACTCCCGGCCGGGCCGTCTGGAACTCCTTCCTGCTCTCCCGGAGGCGTGGTCGAAGTCCGGTGCGGTGACCGGCATGGGCGCGCGCGGTGGCTTCGTCGTCGATCTGCGCTGGCGTGACGGCAGGCCGACGCAGGCCAGGATCCGTAGCGTCGGAGGGCACACCACGACGGTGTCGTACGGCGGGATGTCACGGAAGATCAGCCTGAAGCCGGGCGAGGCCACGGTCCTGAGGGAGTTCGACCGGTGAGGGCCGAGAGGGGGCAATCGGTCGTGCCCAGTGGGTTACTTGGCCTGTGGCGTCGCCTCGCCGCCATCACCGTGACGCTGCTGATCGCGGCCGTATGCGCACCCGCAGCCGCCCATGCCGGCCCGCCGGCTGCCCGCCACGACGTGATCACCTGGGGCGCGAGCGCCGACCGCGTGGGCGACGCGGTTCCCGATCACAGCTACCGCCTGATCCTGCACACCAGCGTCGGCGGGGACAGCCTGCGCATCCGGCTCTCCAACGCCTTCGGCGACCGACCGGTGACCTTCGACAGCGCCTATGCGGGCCGCCGGCGCGAGGGTGCGGAGCTGGTCCGCGGCAGCAACCGGCGCCTGACCTTCGGCGGGGCGCGCTCCGTCACCGTGCCTGCGGGCGACACCACGTACAGCGACCCGCTGCCCGGTCGGCTGCCCGCCGAGACGACGCTGGTCGTCAGCCTGCACACCGCGCAGGCTGCGGGTACGGCGACGGGCCACTCCATGGCCATGCAGACGTCGTACGCGGCAACCGGCGACCACGCCTCGGAGGAAGGCGCGGACAACTGGACCGAGCGGATCGGCTCCTGGTTCTACCTCGACTCCGTCACCGTACGGACCGCAGTGGACACAGGCGCCGTCGTGGCGCTCGGCGACTCCATCACCGACGGCTGGCAGTCGACCACCGACCTCAACCGGCGCTGGCCCGACTACCTGTCCCGCCGGTTGCAGGCGGCGGACGACCCATCGGTCAAGGGGGTTGCCAACGAAGGGATTTCGGGGAACAAGGTGCTCGCGGACGGCGCCGGGCAGAGTGCGCTCAACCGATTTGAGCGCGATGTGCTCTCTCACCCCGGAGTGCGCACCGTGTTCCTCTTCGAGGGCGTCAACGACGTCAAGGCCCACACGGGCGTCACGGCCCAGGACGTGATCGACGGCCTTCGCGATATCGCCGAACGGGCCCATGTGGCAGGCAAGTGCGTCGTCGGCGCCACCATCGCGCCGTTCAAGGGCTGGTCCGAGTGGGACCCCACGGCCGAGTCCGTACGCCTCGAGGTCAATGAATTCATCAGGGACAGCGGTGAGTTCGACGCGGTCACCGACTTCGACCGCACTCTGCGCAGCCCTTACGACCACGAGCGCATCCTCCCGGCCTTCGACGGCGGCGACCACTTGCACCCCAATGACAAGGGCATGCAGGCGATGGCCGACTCGGTCAACATCAAGGACCTGGCCGCCTGTTGACGACGGCACGGACTCTTCATCACTGCGCCACACAGCTGGGCTCCGCCGGGCAACCGCGACCTGGATGATGACGAGGGCATGCCAGATTCGCTCGCGTGTGTCCCACACCCCCACGGTTCATCAGGAGGACGCAGTGAAGAAGAGCCCGCCGATCCGCAGAGCGACACTCACCCTCGGCAGCGCCGTCGCGCTGGTCATCGCTTTCCCGGGCATCGCGCTCGCGGACCCGCCCCCGGCGCTCCCCGCCAACGCGGACGGTCTCGAGCAGACGTTCCAGCCGGCCTACGACTACGACGGTGACGGGTGCTACCCGACGCCCGCCATCGGCCCCGACGGCACCATCAACCCCGGCCTCAATCCGTCCGGGGCCGTCAACGGCCAGTGCCACGACTCCTGGGACCTCGACAGCACCAACGGCTACTCCCGCTCCAAGTGCAACAACGGCTGGTGCGCCATCATGTACGGCCTGTACTTCGATAAGGACCAGGCCGTCGCGGGCAGCGGTCTCGGCGGGCACCGCAACGACTGGGAGCACGTCGTGGTGTGGGTGCAGGACAACGAGGCCAAGTACGTCTCCACCTCGGCGCACGGCAACTTCAATGTCTACAGCCGTGACCAGATCCGCTGGGACGGCACCCACCCCAAGGCCGTCTACCACAAGGACGGCCTGGGCACGCACTGCTTCCGCCCCGCGAACGCCAACGACGAGCCGCCGGAGAACCACCGCCACACCTGGCAGTTCCCGACCCTCGTCGGCTGGAACGGCTACCCCTCGGGCCTGCGCGAGAAGCTCAGCCAGGCCGACTTCGGCAGTGCCGTCTTCGGCCTCAAGGACGGCAACTTCAACTACCACCTGGAGAAGGCCGAGCCGGCCGGCATACCGTTCGACCCCAACGCCTGAGGGGACGGCGGAAAACAGGTTGGGCCGCACGGCGGCCCGTTGGTAGCGTCCCGCCCAGGCCGTGACGTCGTGCGAGGAGGTGAGACCCATGAACGCTGTATCTGTATGGGTGCTCCCCTCCTCGCCACGGTCGGACGGCTGACGTAGGTCTCGCCGGGAGCGCCTCCTCCACAAGGCACTCCCGAAAGGCAACACCTATGAACTCTGTTCAATTCACCGCGCAGACATCGACGAACGGTGTCCTGGAGCGCGACTTCACCGTGGGTGAGGTCACCGGCGCGCTCTGGTCGCCGGCCCCCGGCTCCGACCGCGCGCCGCTCGTGCTGATGGGCCACGGCGGCGGCAACCACAGGAAGTCACCGGCCATGACCGGCCGGGCCCAGCTGCTCGTGGCGGGCGGCGGCTTCCACGTCGCCACCATCGACGCACCCGGGCACGGCGGCCGCCCCCGTACGGCACACGACGAGCGTGAGATCGCCGTGATGCAGCAGGCGATGGCGGCGGGCGAACCGGTCGGCCCGATCGTCCAGCGCTACAACGCACACCTGGCGGAGCGCGCCGTGCCGGAGTGGCGGGCGACCCTTGACGCCCTCCAGGAACTCCCGGAGATCGGCACCGACGGGCCGGTCGGCTACTTCGGCCTGAACATGGGCACCGCGATCGGGGTGCCGCTGACGGCGGTCGAACCCAGGATCACCGCCGCGGTCTTCGGTCTCTACTGGGCCGAGACCCTGGCCGGGGCGGCGAAGCAGATCACCGTTCCGATCGAGTTCGCGCTCCAGTGGGACGACGAACACATCCCGCGCGCGTCCGGTCTCGCGCTCTTCGACGCCTTCGCCTCGAAGGAGAAGACGCTGCACGCCGGCGCGGGCCGGCACAAGGAAATGCCCAGGTTCGAGGCCGACAGCGCGGTGCGCTTCTTCGTCCGGCATCTCAGCGGGGCCCACCCGTCGCAGGCATGACCTGAGCTGACGGCAGCGGCGTCGTCCGGGCGCCGCTGCCCACCGGTGGAGCCAGGCTGAGGTGGCGGGTCCCGGCGCCGGGAAGTTACTCTGCGCTGCGGCGCTGATCGGCGGAGATTGGCCGCCGATCCCATGGGAGGTCATTCGTGGACGTGTCACTTCCGGTCCTCCTGGAGGACCACCCGGTCGTCGCCAGTGTCATCGACGACGACGGGCTGCGCGCCGTCATGGACTCCGAGTGCAAGGTCGTCTTCCTGCTCTACGGGTCCCTGCTGAACCTCCCCGCGATCGTGCAGCAGCTCAAGGACGGCGGCAAGGTCGTCCTGGTCAATGTGGACCTGCTCGAAGGGTTCAGCGGCAAGGACATAGTGGTGCAGTACGTGAAGGAGCACACCTCCGCCGACGGGGTGCTCAGCTCCAAGGCACACATGGTGCGCGCCGCCCGCGAGGTCGGCCTGTTCGCCGTCCACCGCTTCTTCCTCATCGACTCGAAGTCCTACCGCAATCTCGCGCCGCAGGTTCGCCAGTCCAGGGCCGACTGTGTGGAGATCCTGCCGGGCTGTATGCCGCGGGTCATCTCCTGGGCCGTGCAGGACATCGAGGTGCCTCTCATCGCGGGCGGCCTCGTGTGCGACCGCGAGGACGTGTTCGCCGCGCTGAAGGCAGGAGCCGCGGCCATAGCCTCGTCGAATCGTGACGTGTGGGCCATGTAGGCGTCCGGCCGTGTAAGGGAATGTGACGCCTGACTCTATTGACACTGCCGATCGGCCCTGCCTAGCATGGCGAACGCACCCGGAGTTCATGTCATGGCCACGGGCGCGACAATCAAATAAAGGTTCTGGCTTCATGCCGGGACAGTTACTAGAGACCAGAGAACAGTAACCTCCGAACACCGGAGTTTGCTGTTCTTTTTTTGTGCCCATTTCCTGTCCACGACGAGGTGGCTGCGGTGATCCGGATGAACAAGGCCCAGAAGTGGCTGAGCTTCCTCGCGCTCTCCATGACCGGCGGAATTATTTTCCAGGTCGCCTACATCCGGTTCGTGTATCTCGAACCTACCTATACGGCGCTGAATCTCAGCTCGCAGGAGTACGGCAACATCATCTCGGCTTTCGGTGCCGTGGCCATCGTCATGTATTTCTTCGGCGGCTGGTTCTCCGACAAGTTCTCGCCGAAACTCCTCATCGTGGCTTCGCTCGTCGGAACGGGAATCGCCGACATTTATCTCGCGAGCGTTCCCGGATTCTGGGGAATCGTGGCGGCGCACCTTCTGATGGCCGTCGTCGGCATGGGCCTGTACTGGTCCGCGCTGGTGAAGTCGATCAGCATGCTCGGCGACTCCGGCGAGCAGGGACGGCTCTTCGGCTTCCTCGAAGGCACCCGTGGCATCGTCTCGACGGCCGTCGGTTTCATCGGCACGGCCGTCGTCTCCGCCTCCGTCGTGCCCGCGCACGGCGTCCTCACACTGATCCGGATCTACGGCGTGCTGAGCTTCGTCTTCGCCGCGATCGTGTGGCTCGTCGTCCGCGAGGACAAGACGCGGCTCGCCGGGCTCGACTCTGCGACCGTCACCCTCAAGCAGCTCCTCGCCGCCGCCCGCAACCGGTACACCTGGCTCATCGGCGGCACCGCCATGCTGATGTACTGCTTCTACACGACGCTCGGCTACTTCTCGCCCCTGCTCCAGGGCAACTACGGCGTCTCCGCCTCGATGATCGCCGTCATCGGGGTCGTGCGGTCCTACGTCTTCCAGTTCGTCGCCGGACCCGCGGGCGGCGTCGTCGTGGACAAGGTGACACGCTCCTCCGCGGTGTTCCTGCGCTGGATGTTCGCCGGCAGCGCCGTGCTCGCCGCACTCTTCCTCGTGCTGCCGCGCACCACCTCCCTCGCCTGGCTCGCGCTCGTGATGATGTTCGTCCTGTGCGCACTGGTCTTCGCCTCGCGCGGCGTCTACTGGTCCACGGTCGGCGAGGTGGAGGTGCCTGAGCGGGAGCGCGGGGGCGTCATCGGGCTCGCCTCCGGCATCGCGTACCTGCCGGACGCGTT
The DNA here is from genome assembly GCF_055582645.1 of Streptomyces sp. NPDC107517. NCBI lineage: Bacteria > Bacillati > Actinomycetota > Actinomycetes > Kitasatosporales > Streptomycetaceae > Streptomyces > Streptomyces sp. NPDC107517. Next base: position 112,327 of record NZ_JBVJPM010000009.1, read on the forward strand.
CCTGCCGTCCCTGTGCGCCTGGTGGATCGGCGACTCCTCGGCGAGCCCGAAGGTGCCCGAACGGGGTGGCGGCTACAGCGCGCTGTTCGTCTTCCTGCTCGCGGCCGCACTGCTCGGCCTGGTGATGACGACACTCACCGCCCGTACTCGTCGGCGCGAACTCGCCGCCCGGCAACCGGCCCCCGTCAGCGACCGCGTGCCGGCAGGGGTGTGATCGCCGGGTCCTTCGACTCACCGCCCCGAGCGCGTAGAACGTATCCATACAAAGCTTCAGAAGACTCGTAAAGATTCACGAAGAGTAAGAAGATCGGCAGGCATCACATGGACATCACGGACTTCTCCCGGGACTTCTTCTCCCTCGACGGGAAGAACGCGATCGTCACCGGCGGCAACACCGGCCTCGGTCAGGCGTTCTCCCTCGCCCTCGCCAAGGCGGGCGCCAACGTCCTCGTCCCCGCGCTCGCCGACGACGGCGGCGAGACGCGCAAGCTGATCGAGGCCGAGGGCAGGCGCATGGAGTTCCTCGAGGCCGACATCACCGGCGCCGGTGTGCCCCGGCAGGTCGTCGAGCACTGTGTGGACACCCTCGGGTCGGTCGACATCCTCGTGAACTCGGCGGGCATCTGCAATCTCGCCTCCGTCGAGGAGTTCGACCGCGCCGCGTGGGACCCGATGCTGGCCGTGAACCTCACCGCGCCCTTCGAACTCGCCCACGAGGCAACGAAGTTCATGATCCCGCAGCGCTCCGGAAAGATCATCAACATCGCCTCCCTGTTCTCCTTCCTGGGCGGCCAGATGTCCCCCGCATACGCCGCCACCAAGCACGGCATCGCCGGCTTCACCAAGGCGTACTGCGACGAGCTCGCCCAGCACAACATCCAGGTCAACGCGATCGCCCCGGGCTACTTCGCCACCAGGATCACCGAGGCGACGCGCGCCGACCCGGCGACCAACCAGCGCGTCCTCGACCACATCCCGGCCGGCCGCTGGGGCGATGTCGCCGACCTCATGGGTGCCACCGTCTTCCTCGCCAGCCGCGCCGCCGACTACGTCAACGGCCATGTCCTGACCGTCGACGGCGGCTATCTCGTCCGCTGACCCCGACCCGACACCCACTTCTCCCTCACCCCCACACGTACACACACACGTACAAAGAAGGTTGATCCACATGGTGCAGTCCGCATCGAAGCTGAACCGAGAAGAGATCGTCGACCGCCTCACCTCCCTGGTCGGCGCGGGCGCGGTCGTCACCGACGAGCAGCAGCTGCGCGAGGCGAGCGTCGACCGCTTCAAGAAGTACCAGGCGGTGCACGGCATCTACGACGCCCCGCCGCCGGCCGCGATCGTCAACGCCACCAGCGTGGACGACGTGTCCAAGGTGCTCGCGTTCGCCGACGAGAACCGCATCAACATCGTGCCCCGCACCGGCCGCACCGGCACCGAGGGCGGCCTGGAGACGGCCGTCACCGACACGATCGTCCTCGACGGCTCGGGTCTCGACGAGATCATCAAGATCGACGAAGAGAACATGCAGGTCACCGCCGGGTGCGGCGTTCAACTCCAAGTCCTCGAGGACACGCTGCGCGCCAAGGGCTACACGACCGGGCACTCCCCGCAGTCCAAGCCGCTCGCGCAGATGGGCGGGCTCGTCTCGACGCGCTCGATCGGCCAGTTCTCCACCCTGTACGGCGCGATCGAGGACATGGTCGTCGGTCTGGAGGCGGTCTTCCCCGACGGCACCGTCAGCCGTATCAAGAACGTCCCGCGCCGCGCGACCGGCCCGGACATCCGGCACATCGTCATCGGCAACGAGGGCGCCCTGTGCTACATCACCGAGGTCACGGTGAAGATCTTCAAGTACCAGCCGGAGAACAACGAGTTCCACGGCTTCCTCGTCGACGACATGGCGACCGGCACCGCCATCATCCGCGAGGTCGTCGTCGGCGGCTTCAAGCCGTCCGTCGTGCGCGTCTACTCGCCCGAGGACGCCGGCCAGCACTTCTCGCACTTCTCGAAGGGCAAGTGCGTCGTCGTCTTCGTCGCCGAGGGCCCCAAGGGCATCGTGCGCGCCACCAGCGACGAGATCGAGCGGGTCGCCGACCAGCACGCGCACGAGAAGGTCGACCCGAAGCTCATCGAGGCGTGGTTCGACAACCTCAACTGGGGCCCGGACAAGATCGAGGCGGAGAAGGAGGTCATGCGCGCCAAGGCCGAGCTCGGCTACACCACCGAGGTCTCCTGCGACTGGTCGAAGGTCACCGAGCTGTACGGCGCCGTCATGAACCGCATCCGCACCGAGTACCCGCACGCCGACGACCTCACCCTCCTCGGCGCCCACTCCTCGCACAGCTACCAGACGGGTACGAACCTGTACTTCGTCTACGACTACAAGATCAACTGTGAGCCGGAGGAGGAGATCCACAAGTACCACGTGCCGCTCAACGCGATCATCGTCGAGGAGGCGCTGCGCGTCGGGGGCTCGATGGTCCACCACCACGGCGTCGGCAAGTACCGCACAGCGTGGACGAAGCAGGAGCACGGCAGCGCTTACCACATGCTGGCCAAGCTCAAGGAGGCGTTCGACCCGAACGGGATCATGAACAAGGGAACGATCTTCCCCCTCGACGCCTGATCCCCAACTGTCGTACAGGGGGCCGCCACTGCAGGCGGCCCCCTCCTCCCTCGCACCCCGGAGTGGGCCATGACTCGCTACTTCATCGGCATCGACAACGGCTCCCAGAGCTCGAAGGTGACCGTTTTCGACGAACACGGCCGGGCCGTGTGCGAGGGACGGCAGACCCTGCGTCCGTACGCCACCCCCCGCCCCGGCGTCGTGGAACACCCGGACGACGACCTGTGGACGTCGATCGGAGCGGCCAGCCGCCAGGCCATGGCAGCCTTCCCCGGCGACGTGGCCGACATCGTCGGCGTCGGTCTGTGCACGATCCGCTTCTGCCGGGCCGTCCTCAAGGCCGACGGCACACTCGCCCAACCGGTGATGAGCTGGATGGACGCGCGGGTCTCACGCCCCTACGAACACACCCTCCCCGAGGCGCGGTACGTCACCACGTCCTCCGGCTACATCAGCCACCGCATGACCGGCGTCTTCCGGGACACCGCCGCCAACTACGCCGGCGACTCCTGGCCGTTGAACTCCGACACGTGGCAGTGGACGACCGACGACACGGCTCTCGCCAAGTCCGGCATCCCGCGCGAGATGCTCTTCGATCTGGTGATGCCGGGCGACGTCCTCGGCACGGTGACCGCCGCCGCGGCCCGCCACACCGGCATTCCCGAGGGCCTCCCGGTCGTGGCGACCGCCAACGACAAGGCAGTTGAGGCCCTGGGCTGCGGACTGCGCTCCAGCGACACACTCCTGGTCTCCCTCGGCACATACGTGGCCGGCATGACCGTGGGCGACAGGAACATGCCCGAAGCCTCCGACTTCTGGACCAACTACGCCTGCATGCCGCACTCCTACCTTTACGAGAGCTTCGGTGTGCGCCGCGGCATGTGGACGGTCAGCTGGCTGCGCGACCTGCTCGGCGAGGAGGCGGTCGCAGGCGCCCGGGCGGCAGGGCTGTCCGTCGAGGACTACCTCAACGCCGAGGCCGCGAAGGTCCCGCCCGGCTGCGACGGCCTGATGACGGTGCTCGACTGGCTCGCGCCCACCGACGCCCCCTACCGCAAGGGCACGATCCTCGGCTTCGACGGCCGCCAGGGCCGCTTCCACATGTACCGCTCGATCCTCGAAGCGCTCGCCCTGTCCATCCACGCCACCGGCACCCACATGGCCACCGAGGTCGGCACCACCTACCGGCACACGGTCATCTCCGGCGGCGGATCCGGCTCCGACCTGATGATGCAGATCTACGCCGACGTCTTCGGCGTCCCGGCCCACCGTGCCGAGGTCAACAACGCGGCGGGGCTCGGCTCCGCCATCTGCGCGGCGGTCGGACTCGGCGCGTACAAGTCGTTCGACGAGGCGATCGACACGATGGTCCGCCCGGGCGCGGAGTTCACACCCGACCGGGCCAACCACGACCTGTACCGGCGCCTCGGCGAGGTGTATCGCGACATTCGCGAGCACACCGACGGGATCTACCGGCGCTCGTACGACGTCTTCGGCTGACGGCCCGGCCCGGCAGGCCGGCTCAGCGGACGGCCAACCCCCGCGCGGCAGGCCCGGCTGCTGCGGGCAGCCGGGCCACGACCGCGCGGGACTCGTATCCACGGCGACCGAGCCGCCGCGCGTCGTGTCACACCGAGCCGAGGTCGGCCGACAGCCAGTGCTCGGGCCGGACGTGGAAGGTGACCTGCGCGCCATTCTCGGCGGTGGCGGTCTTCACGTATCCCTCGACCTTGTCGGCGGGCAGATAGCGGGCCGTGAGATCGGTCAACTCCTGCACTGTGGAGGTGACTTCGGATGTCACCGGGCCCTCCACGGTCACGTAGCGGACCGTGGGCCCGACACGTTCGACCATGAGCGAGATGTGACCGGCGGCCCTGATGGCCTTCGCCTTGGCGGAATCCCGGCCGGTCATGAACCAGAAGGCACCACCCGGCTCGTACCAGTACCAGATCGGGACGGTGAGTGGCGCACGGCCGGTTTCGGCGCGGGCGACGGCCAGGGCGCCGATGTGGGGTTCGGCCAGGAACGCCTCGCGCTCGTCGAGCGGAAGGGGCATAGCGTCTCCTCGTGCAGGTCGATCACGTGGGGCATGTCGAGATGCAGTCTGCAACGCCGGTCGGGGGAGCCGGCGGTGAACGCACCGGCGTGTCTTCCGGCGCGGAGGATGAGACGGGCCGACTGTCAGTGGCGGGTGTCACGATCGCGCGTATGGAGATCTTCGAGTGGGGGCCGCTGCTCAAGCGGTGGAGCGAGGAATGGCTGGAAGGGCTGGCCGCGGAGGCGCCGGAGGAGTTCGAGGAACTGGACGAGGAGATCGTCCAGGCACGCTGGCTGGGGTTCGGCCCGGCCGGCCCGGCGGCGATGGCCGCTCTGGAGGAGCGGGTCCGAGGGCTGGGGGCAGAGGTACCGCTGCCACCGTCCCTCCGGTCCTTCCTCCAGACGACGGACGGTTGGCGCCATGCCGGGGGCTTCGTCCATCTGCTGGCCGGGGCCGACCGCATTGCCCCGTACGGAGATCCGTACGGCCTGCAGGCGATGTACGAGGAGTACCTCGACCAGGAGCCGACCGAGGAAGAAGTGCTCAGGGCCGGAATGTGGGGCCGGGCGCTGCAGCTCTCGCTCGACTCGGACATGACGGATGTGCTCCTCGACCCGGGCGATGTGGGTGGCGACGGGGAGTGGGCGGTGTACGTGTACCGCGGGTGGAGTGGCGAACTGCCGGACCGGTACGACTCGTTCCGCGCGTTCATGGAGGGCATGTACAAGGAGTTCTACCGCCTGAGTGGCGGCCACGAAGGTTTCGAGAACGTGGTGACGCTGGAGCTCGACACCAAGGTGGAACAGGCCCGCCTCGCTTGCCTGAGAGGCGAGTTGCAGGAGGCGCTCACCGTCTTCGGCGAGGCGGGGGAACTCGGCAGGCCGCGGGCCGGCCTGCTGGCGTCACAGCTTCGGGCGCTGCTCGACGGACACAGTTGGGTGCCCGTCGACCCACGCATGGACGATCCGCTGTACGCGGGCGAGGTGCTGCCCCTGAAGGTGCGCGATCACCTGCGCCAGTACCGGAGGGACGACTCCTTCGTGCTCGGCCCGATGACCGAGGACTACGCGACAGACCGAGAGCGGGCCGGTGCCGTCCTGGAGCAGATCAGGCGACGCACGTACGAGTACACGTCGCCCGGACCGTTCGGGCACGCGGTTCAGGAGGCCAGAGAACTGGCGCGCTGGGGCGACACGGACGGCGCCTGGCGGGTACTCGCGGCGGCGGTCCCGCACTGGGAGCCGTACCGGGAGGACCACCTGGCGCCGTTCGGCCTCCTCGGGGACCCCCTGCTCGGGCCGCTGATCACACCGGAGCGCGGACGGCAGCTGCTGATGACACCCCGGGCGGGTCAGGCAGGGGAGATGCCCGTGCCGGCCGCCGTCGAGGGGGAGACGGTGCGCGACGGGCTCGCGTGGCTGACCCATCGGCAACCCACGGTCGAACTGCGCAGGGACGCATACCGGTTCGTACTGGTGGAGGGCATACGCCCCGAAGAGCTGGCGGAGCGGTTCGGTACGGGCCCGCTGGAGCCGATGGCGAGCGAGCGGGACTTCTGGGATCTCCCCTTCTCGCGGGAGCAGGCGCGCCGCGGCCCCGTCGCCCGGATCGGCACCCTCGACGGCTGGAGCTTCGCCTTCGAATCGGCCCTCCGGCCAGGCTTCGACCCTACCCGTCTGACCCACCCCGCCACCGACCTGTCGCGCGGCACCCGGGCCCTCACGGTCTGGTGGGAGCCTGGCCTGTTCCACTTCGCCTCCGCCGAGGACGGGGAAGAGCGGTACGCTTTCACGGTCCACGAGGCGGAGCGCCACCGGACGGGCGACATCCCCGACGAGCTCTCGCCCGACCACCTGTTCCCGGACCCGGCCGGCCCGGCCACCGACCTCTCGGACGAAAGCCGGGCCCTGGACGCGATAGCGACGACGTTCGGCGTCTCCCTGCCCCGATTCGCCCTCAACCACGGCAGACTGCCGACGCTCCCCACGCACCCGTGGCTCAGACCACAGGCACCAGGCGGGACGGAGGCCAGACTCACGTTCACACGCCACAGGTAGGCCCTGCCGGGCCGGTGTGGCGGGGACCCCGGCCCGACATCAGAATCGCGTTTGTGCAGGGGTGACGAGGTCTCGTACGGTCACGACCATGAACGTCATGGTGGGTGACCCGCGCAGGCTCGGAGTTCCCGCGCCGGAGGCGAGGCTGCGGTTCGAGGCGGAGCCACCGAAGACGGGGTCCGGACCAGGGCGCAGGGTGCTCGCGGTCGACGGAAAGCCCGCCTTCGAGCTCAGCTTCTGGTGCGGGTCGTGCCACTTCTTGTTCCGCCGACTCGAGGGCGCCAACGAAAAGCTGTCGATGGAGAGCGTGCAGGAGCGCTTGGCGGGGCAGCTCCCCGACCTGGACGATGGTGTGCTCGACGCGTTCGGCACCCTGCTGCCGGAAGGCGACTACCTCCCCCTGCTGCTCAGCGTCGAGCCACACCTGGTCGTCCCGGGCCAGGAGGGCGACTACTTCAGCCACGAGCAGGTGGCCACGTGGGGTCTCGACGCGTTCTGGGGGCTCCCGGAGTACCCGCACACGCCGTACTACCGCACGTTCGAGACCGCGGTCGATGACGAAGCCCATCTCTACGAGTTCGTGGTGCCCATGGTGCCCCCGACATGGAACGACCGGGAACGGGTCGAGGAGTACGCCGCGCAGATGGAGCGAGGGCTGGTCCCGACGGCCGTGGCGGTGTCGACCCTGGACGTGTGCCTGCCCGCGTTGGACCTGTCGACCGACTACTACACGCACTGGGGGCTGACGCACTTCCTGCTCGACGGCCACCACAAGCTGGAGGCAGCGGCTTCCGCAGGGCGTCCCGTACAACTCCTGTCGCTCCTCGCGCTGGGCGACTGCCTGGCCGAGGCAGGTGACAAAGACAGGTTGGCGGCCCTGCGCTCCCAGCTTTCCTTGACCCGTGGAACCCGACCCGCGTAGTGACTGTCGGGCCAGGCGCCGAGCCGGCACCCCTCACCCTTGGTCCGGTGCACAAGGGCGTTCAGGAGTGAACGAGTTCCAGCGCCTTGTTGAGGTTGTGTTCGGCGATGGATGCCATGAATGCCCGGCCGGGGAAGTCCCCGTCGAGCAGCCTCAGTGGTCCCGCTGTCAGAGAGAGCCGCTGGGCCAGCATGTAGAGCGCGAGCCTGTCTTCGTCCAGCCCGTCCACTTGCAGTGGCCGGTACGCGTCGTGCAGGCGGATCCGCAGAAACACGTGCTCCCACTCGACGTCGAAGTACATCAAGCCCTCGATGTCGATCGCCACGGGGTTCCCGCTCGCGTCCACGAGCACGTGATCGGGTCCCAGTTCGCCATGGACGACCGCGTACTCCGCGCGCGGTCGTACCGCCGCCGCGAGACCCAGCAGCCGTGCCTCCAGTCGGTCGCGGGCTCCCGCTATCCGCGGATCACGCGACGCGGCCTCGGTGAGGTCCCGCAGTGCACGGTCCAGGACGACCCCCTCGCACGAGACTCCGCGCGATGTACCTCCCCCGTCGACCACGGCCACCTTGCCGTACGCGGGAGCTCGATGGCGCCGCATCGACTCCAGTGCCTCCCCGAGCCGGGCCATGACCGGTTCGGCCGCGCGTCGGTCGCGTGCGAGCAGTTCCTCCAGGTTTTCGCCCTGGAGGTCCTCGACGATCGCGAGGTCGCCCGGGCAGTGAGTGCCGTCGCGGTCGAGGAGACGGATCGCCGGGACGCGGACGCCGAGCGTGTCCAACCGTGCGTGTGCGGCCTCGAACAGGTCGAGCCCGAGACCGGGGGAGAACGGGTCGGTGAGGTCGTCGTCGCCCTCGGATGCCGGCCAGTAGTTCTCGGCGTCGTCCCACAGGTAGGCGATCGCCGTGGTCGCGTCGTCCATCAGCAGGCGGTACACGCCCTTCTTGCTCCCACCCGCGACCCGCTCAACCGCTGCAAGCCGCCGCCCGCCACCCAGAGCGGCCTCCGCCGCACCCGCCAACTGCTCCCGCGTCACTGCTCGGGGTGCCACGTCCCCAACCGCCTCTCCGCCGCAGCCACAACAACCCGCGCAACCTACGGGATCAGCGACGCGGAGGCGATTGGTTTCTGGGTGTGGGGGGCTCAGAACGTCCAGCGCGTGTGGGAGTAGACCCCGTCGTCCCGGCCGAAGCCGTATGCCGTGGCCGGGGACACCGCGAACACCATCGCGTCGCCCTTCCGGAACGCGTCCCCGATCCCGTGGAAAGTGCCCTTGGGGGAGGTGATGTGAGCCCCGTACTTCGCCTCGTACGCCGCGATCACCTCCTCAAGGGCCGCCGGATCGGCGACCGGCTCCGCCGTGCCCTCGACCACGACGTCGAGCCCTTCGGTGAGCGAGTTCCGGCCGGTGGTCAGCGCGCAGTGCCCGTCATGAGCGAGGTTCCTCGCCTTCTGCTCGCCCGGGCCGGTGGAGAAGTACAGCACCCCGTCGTGCCAGGCGGCGATGACCGGAGTGACGTGCAGGCGACCGTCGGGGCGCACTGTGGACACCCAGAAGATCTCGGCGGCCTCCAGCTGCCGCTGGGCTTCGGCCCATTCGGTGGCGGTGACGTCGGCGTCACCCGGGCGGGGGTTCAGCGCGGAGCTGTAGCGGGCGTCGAGCTCGGTCGTGGGCTGCTTCGTAGGTCCCTGGGTCGGCATGGTGGATCTCCTTTCCTCTCCCCTGTAACGATCCGCCGCCCGCGCGGTCATCGCGGGAGTTCGGCCCCGTCGGTCACGCATGGCGGTCACGTCGCGGCGCGGGATGCGTAGGCGCGGACGTCCGCGTCGGGGTCGGCGGTCGCGTCGGCGAGGGCCGCGCGGGCGTCGGGGGCGGCGCGGTGGGCGAGGAGTGAGAGGACGGCGGCCTTGCGGACGTCCGCGTTGGGGTCGGTTGATGCCTTGGCGAGGGCGGGAACCGCCTTGGTGGGCCGGGCCGTTCGCAGGGCGGTCGCGGCGCCGGCGCGAACCTGCCAGGCGGGGTCGTCGAGCGCGGCCACGGCCCGTTCGGCGTATGCGGGCGGGCAGCCCGTATCGGCGAGTGCGTTGAGAGCGGCTGCCCTCACGAGCGGGTCGGAGTCGTCGAGGAGCGGAGCGAGCGGGATCGGCGACGGGTCGCGCACCGCCGAGAGGCCGCGGGCGACCGCGACCCTGACCTCGCGGGCCGGGTCTGCAGTGGCCGCCGAAAGCTGAGCGGCCGCGTCCACCGAGACCAGGGCCCGGACGGCTTGGATACGTACGTCGATGTCAGTGTCGGTGAGCACGGTGTCGTACACCGAGGCGTCGCCGAGCCGCAGTTCCCGCAGGACGTCGAGCGCGGCGCCCCGCACCGCAGGGTCCGCCACACCGAGGGCTGCCCGCAGCCTGGACCTCAACTCATTGTCCGCGGGCAGGACTTCGACCAGTTCGCGCAGCGCGCCGGCGGCGGCCTGCCGGACCTGGGGCGCGGCATCCTGCAGCCGTGTGGCGAGCGCGGGACCGGCCCCGGCGGGCACTGTCTCGGCGAGGACGGCGACAGCGGCCACCCGCACCGCCGGGTCGGAGCCTTCAAGATAGGCGGTGAGCGCGTCCAGGTCGGGGGAATCTTCGGCCAGGGAGAGGAGAGCGAGGAGGGTGGGGCTCGATGAGGGGGCCCGGGTCGCCGAGGCCGAGGGCGCCGGCGCGGTGGACGTGGCCGGGTGGGCGGCCGGAGCGACGTCCCGCTGCCCCGCCGTCGCCACCGGCACCAACGGGACTTCGCCCAGCACCCGCTCCGCCCCGGCTGCCCATGGCTCGAACTCCGGCACCGGAACGCCATAGGGTTCGACCGGCCTGGCCTTGAACTCCAAGTCACCTGCAGGGGACTTGTACAGGTCGAGATGGTGCAACCACCCGGCGCCGTCCCGCTCAGGATGGTCGAGCCGCTCGTGGTACAGACCCCAGCGCGACTCGGTCCTGGCCGGCGAGGCGCGCGCCGCCTTCTCCGCACAGTCCCGGATGAACGACACTTCCGCGCACCGCATCAGCTCATGCGCGGTCCGCGCCCCCATCCCGCCGATCTCACTCCTCATCCGCTCGAACGCCTCCACGGCCAGGGACAACTTCGCCCCGGCCTTGGGCGGAGCCACGTAGTCGTTCACGAACCGCCGCAGCTTGTACTCGACTTGAGGTTGCGGCGGCCCGTCGGGGTTGCGCAGTGGCCGGTAGACGAGTTCGTGCGCGGCAGCCAGCTGGTCGCCGGGCAGCTCACCCTCGTACGCGCGGAACTGGGCAGCGTCCGCACCCGCCAGGTCCCCGAAGACGAACGCGCCGATCATGTAGTTGTGCGGTACGCAGGCCAGGTCGCCGGCCGCGTACAGGCGGGGGACGGTGGTGCGGGCGTGGGAGTCGACCCGCACACCGGACGCCGAGTGGCCGCCGCACAGACCGATCTCCGAGATGTGCATCTCGATGTCGTGCGTGCGGTAGTCGTGGCCGCGGCCCTCGTGGAAGGTGGCACGCGTGGGCCGTTCCGTGGTGTGCAGGATCGACTCGACGGCGGTGATGGTCTCCTCCAGCAGATGGCTCAGCTTGAGATACACGGGAGCTCGGTCGGAGGCGAGTTCGGCCGCGAACTCGGCCATCATCTGCCCCGACCACTAGTCCGACTCCACGAACCGCTCGCCGTGCCGGTTCACCTGGTAGCCGCCGAACGAGTTCGCGACGTACGCGCAGGCCGGCGCCGCGGCCCTGTCTGCGTACCTGGCTGAGCTGTCGCCACCGACGCGGTCACCACCGCCACTCGCCCGCTCCTGAATGAGTAGCCGTACTCAGGCCACCCGGCTTCCGGGCCGCCACGATGAGGCAACCGAGTAGAAGGAGCGCCCCGATGTCTCTGATCGCAGCAGCCCGTCGCCGGGCGGCGAACACTCCGGCCCCCTCCCTGGCCCCGTCGCCGGTGCTGCCCCGTGTCTGCGTCGCCGTCGTGGTCGCGGGCGTCGCCCTCTCCGCCTGGGCACCGCACGACCGGACGACCTGGCTGCTGGAAGTGGTGTGGGTACTGATCGGACTGCCGTTGGCCGTGCTGACCTGGCGACGCTTTCAGCTGTCGGGGCTGCTGTGCTGTCTGCTCGCGGCGCACGCGCTGGTGCTCGCGCTGGGCGGGCATTACACGTACGCCGAGGTGCCGTTGGGCGAATGGGTGAAGGACGGACTGCAGCTGTCCCGGAATCCGTACGACCGGATCGGACACCTGATGCAGGGCTTCGTACCGGCCATCCTGGTAAGGGAGTTGCTGATCCGCACGTCTTCGCTGCGCGGCAGCCGATGGCTGGCACCGCTGACAGTCTGCGCGTGCCTGGCGTTCAGCGCCCTCTTCGAGATGTTCGAGTGGGTGGCGGCCGTCATCGGCGGGAAGGCGGCGGACGCCTTCCTGGCCACGCAGGGCGATGTCTGGGACACCCAATGGGACATGTTCTGCGCTCTGATCGGTGCCACGGTCTCGCTGCTGCTGCTCGGCAAGTGGCACGACCGCCAGCTGAACCGGATGGCCGTCTGACGTCGGAGCGACTCTTCAGCGCCGTCGAGCGCGCTCGGGATACGTCTGAGCCGGCCCGGATCGAAGGATCCAGGCCCGGCCCGGACGCACCTGCTGGTCAGTTCGCGATGGTGGCGAGGCTGCCGGGCTCGTAGGAGCCGCCCTGGTTGTTCAGGATCACGCCGAGCCGGTTGGTCGCGTTGATCATCGCGATCAGTGAGACCAGCGCGACGGCCTGGTCCTCGTCGTAGTGCTTGCGCACCTGGGCCCACGTCTCGTCGGACACACCACGGCCGTTGTCGGCGATGCGCGTGCCCTCCTCGGTGAGCGCCAGCGCGGCCCGCTCGGCCTCGGTGAACACGGTGGAGTGGCGCCAGGCCGCGACCAGGTTCAGACGGGCCGGTGTCTCGCCGCCGGCCGCGGCGTCCTTGCCGTGGATGTCGACGCAGAAACCGCAGCCGTTGATCTGGCTGGCGCGCAGCTGCACCAGCTCCTGGGTGGTCTTCGGCAGCGGCGAATCCTGGATCACCTGGCTGACGGCGTAGATCCGCTTGCCGATCTTGGTACCGGTCTCGTTGCCGAAGAGGTTCATACGGAGTTCCATGACGGTGTCTCCTCGATCGTGCATCGCATGCCGTGCGGATCGGGATCGTTCGCGCGGCAGCCTGACAGACACGAGATGCCGCCCGACCGGATCCTGTGACAGCGCGGCGATGTGACGTAGACCACCGGTCTCGGGTGTCACAAGACGGTGAGGGGCGGCGTCTTGTGCGTGACACGGTCGTGAGAGAACAGGCAGGAGCCGGCAATGAGCGAGCCCAGCGAGCGAAGCAACGACACGGCCGACGCCCACGCTCACGACAGCCGCACGGACACCGCCACCCAGGCGTTCGTCGCCCATCGCAATCTGCTGTTCACCGTCGCCTACGAGATGCTCGGCTCGGCGGCCGACGCGGAGGACGCCCTGCAGGAGACGTGGCTGCGCTGGGCGGACGTGGACCTCGGCACGGTGCGGGACCCCCGGGCCTACCTGGTCCGCATCACCACGCGCCAGGCTCTGAGCCGACTGCGCACGCTCCGCCGCCGTAAGGAGTCCTACGTCGGACCCTGGCTGCCCGAGCCGCTGCTCACCGCGCCGGACGTGGCGGAGGACGTCGAGCTGGCCGACAGCGTCTCGATGGCGATGCTGCTGGTACTGGAGACACTCGCGCCGACCGAACGCGCGGTGTTCGTGCTGCGCGAGGTGTTCGATGTGGGATACGACGAGATCGCGGAAGCCGTCGACAAGAGCCCGGCCGCGGTGCGCCAGATCGCGCACCGGGCACGGGCCCACGTGGCGGCACGCCGGCCGCGCGAGGTCATCTCCCCGGCCGAGACACGTGGTGCGCTCGCCGCCTTCCAGCAGGCGATCGAGACGGGCGACCTCAAGACCCTGCTCGACATGATCGCGCCGGATGTCGTGCTGCTGACCGACGGCGGCGGAGTCGTGCGGGCCGCGCTGGTGCCCGTCGTGGGCGCCGACGAGGTGGCCCGGGTACTGGGCAGGATCGACGCCGCGGTGTCCCTCAGGCCGGCACAGGTCAATGGATACCCGGCGCTCGTCCTGCGGCGCGGCAGCGACATCGACACCGTCATGGCGGTGCACATCGACGACGGTCTCATCACCGGGCTCTATGCCGTGCGCAACCCCGAGAAGCTGTCGCGCATCGACCGCGAAACCCCGGTGAGCCGCTGACCCCGTGGGGTGACTCCGGCCGCGTCGGACCGGTCGCCCGTAGGTCACGCGGGCTCGGACGCGGGCGGCCGGGCGGGGCCGGGGAGCTGGGCGGGGCGTGTGTGTTCGTACTGGTCGGCCTGGAGGCGGTACATCTGCGCGTAGCGGCTGGCGGGTTCGGCGGCGAACAGCTCGGCGTGACTGCCCTCCTCGATCAGCCGGCCCTCGTCCAGGACGAAGATGCGGTCGACGCGGCGCACCGCGGCCATGCGGTGGGTGACCAGGACGATGATGCGGTCCGGGCCCGCGAGTCCGAGGATCCGGTCGAAGGCGCGCTGCTCCGCGTCCGGGTCCAGGGCGGACGTCGGCTCGTCGACGATGACCACGCAGGCGTCGCGGAAGTGGGCGCGGGCCAGGCCGATCTTCTGCCACTGTCCGCCGCTCAGGTCACTGGCGCCGCGGAAGTTCTTGCCCAGCAGGGTGTTCATGCCGTGGGGGAGTCCGGCGATGTCGCGGTCGGCTCCGGCGTAGGCGGCGGAGGTGCGCAGGTCCTCGTCGGTGACGTCGTGGTCCGGCCGGCCGATGCGGATGTTCGCCGCTGCGGTGAAGGGCCAGCGCTCGAAGGTCTGGGTGAGCAGGCTGACGTGGCCGAAGAGCTGCCGGCGGTCGGCTTCGGCGATGTCCACGTCGTCCCAGTGGATATGGCCCTCTTCGGGTAAGTGCAGGCCGGACAGCAGGCGCACGAGGGTCGACTTGCCGGAGCCGTTGGGGCCCACGAGGGCGATGACGCTGCCGAGTTCGAGGGTGAAGGAGACGCTGTCGACGGCCGGTTCGGCGCGGCCGGGGTAGCGGAAGGAGACGTTGTCGAGGCGGATGGAGCGCGGGCGAGCGGGCAGGGCGAGGCCGCCCTCGGGGATCGCCAGGTCCTCGGCCTTCTTCAGGAAGTCGGTGAGGTCATGCACGTACAGGGACTGCTCGTGCAACTGGCTCATGGTGTTCACGAGTGAACCGATGCCGGCGGAGCCCGCGTTGATGGCCATGATCGCCGTGCCGAGGACGGCGACGCTCATGCGGCCGGTCAGGCACAGGCCGATCATCAGCGTGAAGGTGAGCGCGTATCCGAGACCGGACAGCGCGGAAGCGGCCAGTTCGGTACGCGCCTTGTCCTTGGCCAGGCGTTCCTGTTCGCTCTCGGCCGTGTGCGCCATGATCCGGTAGTGGCGCAGCAGGAACGCGCCCACGTGGTGCACGCGCACCTCCAGGGCCGCGGTGACCGAGGTGAGCAGATTGGACAACACCCGGCTGGCCCGCAGGTGTTCGATCCAGGTCATCGTCGAGAAGTAGCGCTGCTGGGCCACGCGCATCACGCCCCAGCCGCGCGGCGCGACGATCAGGAACAGCATGGGCAGCAGAGCCGGATTGAGCACGGACAAGACACCGCCCGCGGCGACCAGGGCCAGCACGCTGTTGATCGCCGCGACACTGGAGCCGATCATGTGGCGCGCTTCGTTGGCGCCGTACTGGGCGCGGTCGATCAGCTCTCGGAACGTGCCGTCCTCGATCGCCGACATCTCGACCCGCTGGCACGCCGCCAAGTACTGCTCGGACGCGGCGCGTTCGACCTTCGGCTCCAGACTCCCGGCAGCCGCGGTGGACCGGGAGGCGAGCAGCGCGTTGGCGGCCAGGACGACGGCGGTCATCACCACGGCGGGCAAGGCGTCGCGCAGACCTCGTACGTCGGTGCCGGTGGCGACGACGGCGTGCAAAGCGGCGTTCACGGCCAGCAACTTGAGTGCGGCCGCGATGCCTTGGCCCACTTCCGTCACCCCTACGGTGATCAGTGAGCGTCGATCCGTGTGCCAGGCCAGCCGGACGGTCTGCAGCACAAGATGCGGCAGGGACTTCAGCGCACTCCACAGAGTGAGGTCGAGGCGGGCGTACTCGTGCTTGCTCCAGCCCGAGTCGTAGCGCAAGGGCCCTCCGAACAACTCCCTCTCACTGGCCGAGACAACGGGAGCCCCCGGCTCCGGACGGCGCAACAGCCTCATCCACCGGCCCCCGTTCCGCTCGACACCCGATGCTGCTCCATGTGACCTCCTACGCCGGCGATCGGACAGATGCTCGGAGAACGGGGGCGATCTGTGGCTCGTAACGGTGTTGGGGGAGGCAATCTATCGCTCGAAAGTTCGAACGCACGGAACGCGGCAGGTGGCCTGCGGCGTTGGTGGCGTCATCTTCTTTTCGCATCACCCGTGCGGGGTTGGTTACCCATTTGAGGGATGGCGTGTCGCGCAGAGGGCCGTTCCGGCCGGATGTGAGTGCGTCGCCGGATCAGGCTCCCGAAGGCGCCGGCGGGGCGAGCACGATGTCCCGCTTGAGGATCTTGCCGGTCGCCCCCTTGGGCAGCGCGTCGACGAATCTCACGATCCGTGGGTACTTGTAGGCCGCCACCCGCTGCCGTACGTAGTCACGCAGTTCGTCCGTCGTGGTGCCCGCGCAGGGCCGGAGCACCACCACGGCGGCCACCTCCTCGCCGAGCGTCGGATCGGGCACACCGATCACCGCCGCCTCCGCGACGTCCGGGTGCCGGTACAGGACCTCCTCGATCTCGCGCGGATAGACGTTGTACCCGCCGCGAATGACGAGGTCCTTCTTGCGGTCGACGATGAAGTAGTAGCCGTCCTCGTCGACGCGGGCGAGATCGCCGCTGTGGAACCAGCCCTCCTGGAACGCCCCCGCGGTGGCGTCCGGCCGGTTCCAGTAGCCCTTCATCACGTTCTCGCCCCGGATCGCCAGCTCGCCGACCGCGCCGGGGCCGACCACACGGCCGTCATCCCCGACGAGCCGCAACTCGACCCCTCGCACGGGAAGCCCGATGGAACCCGGCTTACGGGGCCGGTCCGGCGGGTTGAAGCAGGCCACCGGTGATGTCTCCGACAGACCGTAGCCCTCCAGCACCGTGACCCCCAGGTCCCGCTCGGCGGCATGCAGCAGCTCGACGGGCAGTGAGGCGCCGCCCGAGACCGCGAGGCGCAGCCGCGGCAGGGCCGGCCCGATGCCGGTCCGGAGCAGCGCGGTGAACATCGTGGGCACGCCCAGGAAGACGGTCACCTCGTCGCCGCGCAGTGTCTCCAGTGCCGCCACCGCGTCGAAGCGAGGCAGGAGGGTCAGACAGGCGCCCGCCGCGACCGCGGTGTTCATGGCGCAGGTCTGCCCGAAGGCGTGGAACAGCGGGAGCCCGCCGAACAGGACGTCGTCCGGCTCCACGCACAGCAGCGTCCGCGCCGCCGTCAGCGCGTTGCTCACCAGATTGCGGTGCGTCAGCTCGGCACCCTTGGGCGTCCCCGTCGTGCCGGAGGTGTAGAGGATCACCGCGGTGTCGTCGTCGGCGTTCTCGGACGCTCCGGTCATCGGCACGGCCAGGCGCAGCTGCGCGTCGAGGGTGACCGGGTCCGCGACCAGGCACTCCGCGCCGGCCGTCGCCGCCGCCGGCACGGCCTCGCCGGAGGCGGCAGGTGCGGTCACCACGAACCGGGCGGCACAGTCCTGCAGCACGAACGCCATCTCGTCCGACCTCAGCAGCGGGTTCATCGGGACCACTACGGCGCCCGCGCGCAGGATGCCGTAGTACACGACGGGAAAGTGCACGACGTTGGGCAGGACGATCGCCACCCGGTCGCCCGCCCGCACGCCCCTGGTCCGCAGCAGGGCCGCGAACCGGGCGGTCAGGTCGTCGAGTTCTCCGTACGTGAGGACGTCGCTGCCCTGACGGAGTGCGGTCCGGTCAGCGTGGGACCGGGCCGAACGCGTCAGGAGTTCGCAGAGGTCGGACATGTGGTTGCTTACCTTTCGTCGGGAGGTGCGGGGTGTGCGGGGCGATCACATCGCGAGGTGTGACACCACAGCGTCCGCCGGAGCCGGAGTGCCCATCGCCCCAGAACTCCACTGGGAGAACACGTGATTGGTGAGGTGTCAGCCACAACTGCAGGAGATGTACCGGCCGTTGGCGCTGCGGTACGTCGTCGTGCGGTGCGAAGGTGTGCAGGACCGCGTGATTGTTGAGCAGCAGCAGGTCGCCGGGGGCGAGGTCGATGTCGAGGCGCAGCTCCGGCGATGAGGCCGCCTCGTCGATCAGGTCGAAAGGCTCCCGGTCGGCCGGCCTCAGGCGCGGCACCCCGGGAAACCGCTGCGCCGACTCCAGGCGGCCGCGGTCGTAACGCAGGCTGAGTCTCTCCCCGTCCCGGTGAGCGAGCGGCACGGCCTGCCAGGGGAGTTGGGCCGGGAGCTGTTCTCCGTGGCGGTCGAGGAAGTGTGTACGGCTCAGGCTGTCCAGGAGCTCGGGCCGGCGAGCCAGCACGGCATTGTGCACCGCCGCCGAGCCGGCGAGTGTCATACGCCCGCTGGAGCCGCCCGTTCGCAGGCACAGCAGCGCGAGCGCGTCGGCCGCTTCGGTGCGCGGTGACAGCGCGGCCCGTGTGTCGGGCCCGTCGCGCAGATGCCTGAGCATGTGACCGGTAGCGTCCTGGGACACCGGGATGCCGAGGTGCTGTCCCACACCCCACAGGAGGACACCGGCCGCCTCCTCGCTGCACCGCTCCACCGGGATGCCTCGTACCAGCACGAAGCCCCGGCCGTTCTCCAGCTCGTCGGCCGCACTCCGCAGCTCGCCCGCCAGGGTCGGCAGCGGGAAACCGCCGGCCGTCACCTTCAACAGAGGCGTGCCCCGGGCGCGCACCGTCCGCAGGGCCGCGTCCAGTTCGTCGAGATGGGCCGGTGACAGGTGCAGGGCCCAGGCGCGGGAGGCTGCGAGGTCCCGGCCCCGCCACACGGCCGGACCGGTACAGGGGCGGCGGGGAAGTTCCGGGGACTGCCCACGCACCACGTTCATCCTTTCTCCTCGGGGAATTCCGTGAGAGGCAGGTGTCGAGACCTGGATTCACCGGCTCTTTCGCGGCCTCTGTCGCCGCGATATCGACCACTTCTCAAGAGGCCGATACTTTGCCAAGGTGTCGTCCATCGGAATTCCCCGCGTCCTTCGCGGTGGTGCCACGCTAGGTCACGCGCCCGGGCATCGCTTGACGTCACGGGACGAATGACTTATCAATCTGGGACACAGCCCTGGAGCGCGCCGATGAAACCGCTGGTCCGCAACGCGGCACTGAGCCGCTACATCGAGGTCAGCCAGTCCCTCGGCATCGACCCCCGTGCCCTCATGAAGCGCGTGGGCCTCGACCCCGTCGGACTCACGATTCAGGACCGCTGGATCCCCGGCGCGGCCGTCGCCGAGCTGCTCGAACTGTCGGCGGCAGCGGCGCGACGCGAGGACTTCGGCCTGCTCCTGGCGGAGCGGCGCCGTTTCTCCAACCTCGGCCCGATCAGCCTCGTCCTGCGCGAGGAACCCGACGCGCGCAGCGCCCTCCGGCTCCTGGTGCGCCACGAGCGTATGTACAACGAGATGCTGCGCAGCAGGCTCACGGAGGCGAACGGGCTCGCCACGGTGAAGCTGAGCCTCGACGGCGAGGCACGTGAGGCCCGGCAGTCCGTCGAGCTGGCCGTCGGCGTCGTCCACGGATTTCTGCGGGTGTTCCTCGGTGCCCGCTGGCAGCCGTTGTCCGTGTGCTTCTCCCACGGCGCGCCCCTCGACCTCTCCGCACACCGGCGATTCTTCGGGCCCGTCGTGGAATTCGACCGGGAATTCAACGGCATCGTTTTCTACGCGACCGAACTCGACACCCCCAATGCGATGTCGGACCCCCTGCTGCGCGGCTACGCCCGCCAGTACTTCGACTCCATCGCGGTCTCCGAGGACACCACCGAGCTCGATCGGGTGCGCGAGCTGATCGAGGTCCTGCTGCCGACGGGGCGCTGCTCCATCGAACAGGTCGCCGGCAGCCTCGGCGTCGACCGCAGGACCGTCCACCGGCATCTCGCCGCGTCGGACGAGACCTTCTCCTCCCTCGTCAACGACACGCGCACGCATCTTGCCGAGCAGCTCGTGGCGAACCCGAGCCGTTCCCTCACCGAGATCGCCGGGCTCCTCGGCTTCTCCGCGCCCAGCGCCTTCTCCCGTTGGTTCCGTGACCGATTCGGCAGCAGCGCACGCGACTGGCGCGCTCAGCGGACCGCCACCGGCCCTGTCCAGGACTGACCACCGGCCCTGTCCTCCCGAGTTGACCACCGGCGGTGTCTCCGCCCAGCCATCAGCTGTGTCTCCGCCCGGCCACCGGCCGTGTCCCCAACTGACAAGTCTCCTGTCACCTGTGGTGAAGCGCCGCGCGTAACCCGCTCTTAACGTGGCCGTACCGCAAGGGCCACCGAGCTCGACAGTGCAACGCCCTTGCGCCAGCCATCAGTTGGGTCGGTGTGCCCACGAAGGCCTGCCGCCCGGCGCGTCCACGTACCAGGAGATGACCATGCACTTCCTCGACGACTCCCTGCTGCCCGAGAACCAGCAGAAGCTGGTGATCCAGGCGGCCCCCTACGGCCCCGAGTGGCTCCCCGGCGACGCCGATGACCTGCCCCTCACCATGGACGAGCACGTCCAGGCCGCAGTGGACTGCTACAACGCCGGTGCCACCGTCCTGCACATCCACGTGCGGGAACTGGACGGGCACGGCTCCAAGCGCATGTCGATGTTCAACGAGCTCATCGGCCGGCTGCGCGAGGCCGTCCCGGACATGGTCCTGCAGATCGGCGGTTCCATCTCGTTCGCACCCGAGGACGAGGGCTCCGAGGCGAAGTGGCTCAGCTACGACACCCGCCACCTGCTGGCCGAACTCGACCCGCGGCCCGACCAGGTGACGATCGCCATCAACACCAGCCAGATGAACATCGTCGAGATCATGACCGACGACGACCTCGCCGGGACCTCCATCGCCAAGCCCGACTACTACACGGCGTACCGGGACATGGTCGTCGAGGCGGGCCCCGACTTCTATCTCGAACACCTCAAGCGTCTGCACGCGAACGGCATCCAGCCGCACTTCCAGCTCGCCACCCTGGCCCAGCTGGAGACCGTCGAGCGTCTCATCCGCAGCGGCGTGTACACCGGGCCCCTGGTCCTCAACTACGTGGCCATCGGTGGCGGGTTCTCCGGGCGCCACCCGGCCGACCTCATCGAGTTCGTCCGCCGTGTTCCCGACGGCGCCGTCCTCACCATCGAGTCCTCGATGCGCGCCGTCGCCCCCATGAACGCCATCGCCATCGCCCTCGGCGTCCACGTCCGCGTGGGCAACGAGGACAACCTGTGGGCCCGCAAGGGCGAGCCCATGAGCTCCGTGCAGCAGGTCGAGCAGATGGTCAGCATCGCCGACACGCTCGGCCGCGACATCGCGAACGGCGCGGAGGCCAAGGAGATCTACCACATCGGCGAGTACTACACCGGCACCGACGAGACCCTGGCCGCGCTCGGCATGGTGCCCAACCGGCGTCCGGGCCAGCGCGGCTTCATGCTCGGCGGATCAGCCCGCTGACGGCAGCCGAACAAGCAGAACCAGCAGCACCAGCAGCACACGCCGAACAAGCAGCACACGGCCCAGACGCCGAACACGGCACACACGCCCGACACACCCAACCAGCCGAACGAAGAGAGCATCCCGTGGCCTACGCCATCCGCTTCCACGAGACCGGCGGCCCCGAGGTCCTGCGCCGCGAACGGGTCACCGTCGGCGCCCCCGGCCCCGGCGAGGTCCGGGTCCGGCACGAGGCCGTCGGCCTCAACTTCGCCGACACGTACTTCCGCACCGGCCTGTACCCGGCGCCCCTGCCCGCGGGAATCGGCGTCGAGGCCGCAGGTGTCGTCGAGGCCGTCGGCCAAGGCGTCACCCACGTCGCCGCGGGCGACCGTGTCACGTACACCGGCAGCCCGCTCGGCGCGTACAGCTCCGAGCGGGTCATGCCCGCCGATTGCCTGATCCGGCTCCCCGACGGCATCGACTTCGAGACGGCGGCCGCCATGACGATGCGCGGCCTCACCGCCTCGTACCTGCTGCGCCGCATCCACCCGCTGAAGCCCGGCGACACGATCCTGCTGCACGCCGCCGCGGGCGGCGTGGGGCTGATCGTCTGCCAGTGGGCGCAACTGCTCGGGCTCACCGTCATCGGCACCGTCTCCACGGAGGAGAAGGCCGAACTCGCCCGCGCACACGGCTGCGACCACACCATCCTGTACCGGCACGAGAACGTCGCGCAGCGCGTGCGGGAGCTGACCGACGGGGCCGGTGTCCCGCTCGTCCTCGACAGCGTCGGCAAGGACACCGTCGCCGGGTCCATGGCCTCACTGCGCCGCCGCGGCCTGCTGGTCTGTTTCGGCACGTCGTCCGGCGTGCCGCCGCTGGACGCGATGCAGCTCGTACGGCACGGCTCGCTGTTCGTGACCCGGCCGGCCCTTGCCGACTACATAGCCGACCCGGCCGAGAGGGACGACCTCGCCGGGGAGCTGTTCGGCCACGTCGCCGCCGGCCGCATCGGGATCCGCGTCGGCCGGCGCTTCGCCCTCGACGACGCCGTGACCGCGCACCGCACGCTGGAAGCCGGCCGCACCACGGGCTCGTCCGTCCTCGTCCCCTGAGTCACCCGTCCCCCCGTACCCCTGGAGAGCACCCATGCCCCGGACCGCTGCCCGCACCCGGATCCAGGTCGAACCGCTGACCTGCACCATCGGAGCCCAACTGCACGGCGTCCAGCTCGGCGACGCCGTCCATGACGACGCGCTCTTCGCCAAGATCAAGGAACTCCTGCTCCGCCACAAGGTGTTGTTCCTGCGCGACCAGGACATGAGCCGCGACGAGCACATCGCGTTCGCCTCCCGGCTCGGCCCGCTGGAGGACCACCCGGTCCTCGGCAGCGACCCCGACCACCCGGGCCTCGTCCGCATCTACAAGGACCTGGACAGCAAGCCCGAGCACTACGAGAACGCCCTGCACTGCGACGCGACCTGGCGCGACTGCCCGCCGATGGGCGCCCTGCTCCGCTGCATCGAGACGCCCGAGGTCGGCGGCGACACGATCTGGGTGAACATGGCCGAGGCGTACCGCAGGCTCCCTGCGCACATCCGCGCCCAGATCGACGGGCTGCGCGCCCGGCACAGCATCGAGGCCAGCTTCGGCGCGGTCATGCCGATGGAACAGCGCCACCAGCTCAAGGCCCGCTACCCGGACCCCGAGCACCCGGTCGTGCGCACCCACCCCGAGACCGGCGAGAAGATCCTCTTCGTCAACTCCTTCACCACCCACTTCGTCAACTACCACACACCCGAGAACGTGCGGTTCGGCCAGGACCACGCGCCCGGCGCGAGCCACCTGCTCAACTACCTCATGAGCCAGGCGGCCGTGCCCGAGTACCAGGTCCGCTGGCGCTGGACCCCGAACAGCGTCGCTCTCTGGGACAACCGCTCCACCCAGCACTACGCGGTCCAGGACTACTGGCCCGCCGTCCGCAAGATGGAGCGTGCCGGCATCGCCGGTGACAGGCCCTGCTGAGCCGATGACCCGTCGCTACGCGTGGCTGGTGTTCGCCCTCAGTTTCGGGCTGTTGCTGTCCGACTACATGTCGCGGCAGGTACTGAACGCGGTGTTTCCGCTCCTGAAGGCCGAATGGCTGCTGTCCGACACCCAGTTGGGGTCGCTGAGCGGCATCGTCGCCCTCATGGTCGGCCTGCTGACCTTTCCGCTGTCGCTGCTCGCGGACCGCTGGGGCCGGGTCAGGAGCCTGGTCCTCGCGGCTGTGGTGTGGAGCCTGGCCACCCTGGGCTGTGCCGTCTCCGCGAGCTACGGCCAGATGTTCCTCGGCCGTTTCATGGTGGGTGTCGGCGAGGCGGCGTACGGGAGCGTGGGCATCGCGGTGGTGCTGAGTGTGTTCCCGGTGGGTCTGCGGGCCACGCTGTCGGGCGCCTTCATCGCGGGCGGCGCCTTCGGCTCCGTACTCGGTGTGTCGATCGGCGGTGTGGTGGCCCAACGCCTGGGCTGGCGCTGGACGTTCGCCGTCATGGGGCTGTTCGGTCTGGTCCTGGCCGCGGTCTACGCCGTCGTCGTGACGGAGCGGAGACTGGCGCCGGCCGGCTTCGGCACCGGCCCCGCGCCGGGTACGGGAGGCCCGGTACGGACCTTGCTGCCCCGGCTGTTCTCGTCGGTGTCCGTGCTGTGCGCCTACGTCGGCAGCGGCCTGCAGATGTTCATCGCGATGGCACTGCTGGCCTGGATGCCCAGCTTCCTCGACCGCTACTACGGGCTGCCGCCCGCCAAGGCCGGACTCGCCGCCGGAGGCTTCGCGCTGATCACCGGGATCGGCATGATCGGCGGCGGCATCGTCAGCGACCGGCTCGCCCGCAGCAACCCGCACCTCAAGTGGACCGTCGCCATCGTGTGCAGCGCCGGCTCGCTGGTCCTGCTCGCCGGCGGGTTCCAACTCCCGTCCGGCGTACCGCAACTCCTCGTCATCGGTGCCGGGACGCTGCTGTGCAACGCAACAGCGGGACCCGCCGCCGCCATGGTGGCGAGCCTTACCCCGGCCGCCGTCGCGGCGACGGCCATGGCCACGCTCACCCTCGCCAACAGTCTGCTGGGCCTCGCGCCGGGCCCCGCGGTGACCGGCATGCTCGCCGACCGCCTGGGCCTGGACGGCGCACTCCGCCTCGTCCCGCTCATCGCCATCGTGGCGACCCTCGCCTTCGCCCTCGGCAGACGCCACTACGACAGGGGCCTCGTCTCGGCATCGGCCCCGGTCCTCGAAAAGTCGGAGATCTCCGCATGAACCCAGCTTCCGCGCCCACGGTCGTGCTCGTGCCCGGCCTGCGCGACCACGTCCCCGACCACTGGCAGACGGCCCTCGCCGCCCGACTCCCCGGTGCCGTGACCGTGCCGCCCCTGACGGACCTCAGGCTGAGCTGTGACGCGCAGGTCACCGCTCTGAACGACGTGGTGTCCGGCATCGAGGGACCGGTGGTGCTCGTCGCGCACAGCGCCGGTGTGCTCACCACCGTCCACTGGGCGGCCCGGCACACCCGCCCGGTGCAGGGCGCCCTCCTCGCGACGCCGCCCGACTTCGACGCACCGCTGCCGGAGGGCTACCCCGGACCGCAGGCCCTGCGTGCGAACGGCTGGCTGCCCACGCCGAGCGCCCCACTGCCGTTCCCCAGCGTCGTCGCGGCGAGCACGAACGACCCCCTGGCCCGCTTCGACCGGGTCGCCGCACTGGCCGACGCGTGGGGCAGTCGCCTGGCCGACCTCGGCCCCGTCGGCCACCTCAACCCCGCCTCCGGGTACGGCGAGTGGCCCGGCGCACTGGAGATCCTCCGGGCCTTCGGCTGCCGTACGTCAAGCGCATCCTCCAGGGCGCCCGCGTCAGCGAGGTCAGCGCGGAGGGAGCCGTGACCCGGCCCGACATGCTGGCCTGGTTCGCGGAATTCGCGGCCGGACTGGCACAGCCCTGAGGGCGTACGGCTCTGCGGCGACTGACGGGCACAACCCGGTCAGGCGCCTTGCCCCGTACGGAGAACTCCCCGCGGGCGTGACGTGCGATCGCGTGATGCCCGGCGCCACGTACTCAACGGAAAGGCGACCGCCGGACGGACAGGATCGCGACGTCGTCCTGCTGACCTCGCTCCCCGGCGAACGCGCTCGCGTCGTCGTAGAGGGCGCGCGGCAGGTCGGTGGGGGAGAGGGACACCCGCTCGGTGAGGCGTTCGGTGACGGGGTAGAACGTGCCGTCCGCGCCACGGGTCTCAGTGAGGCCGTCGGTGGTCAGCAGCAGAGTCGCCCCGGCCGGGAAGGTGAGCCAGTCGACGGTCAGCGGTTCGGCGGCGAGTTCGGCGAGACCGAGGGGAACACCGGAGTCGAGGGCCGGCGTGCTGATGGTGGCGTTGTGCAGCACGTGGGGCGCGATGTGTCCGCAGTTGACGACTTGGACCTCGTCGTGCGCGTCGACGTTGAGGATGAGTGCGGTGACGAAGCGTTCGTCCTCGCCGGTCTGCGCGGCGTAGGAGTTGTGCCGTACGACAGAGGCATCGAGGGCGTCGACGAGCGCGGTCAGGGTCGGCTCCCGGTGGGCCGCCTCCCGGAACGCGCCGATGACCGCGAACGCGGCGCCGACCGCCGGCAGGCCCTTGCCCTGGACATCGCCGATCAGAACCCGGGTTCCCCAGGGAGACTCGACGACGTCGTAGATGTCGCCGCCGACCAGCCGGTCCTCCTGGACGGGCTCGTACGCGCCGTCGACCAGGACGTCGTCGGTGAGCAGGGGCAGCGGGCGCAGGATGTGACGCTGCATCGCCGCAGCGGTGGAGCGCAGCCGCAGCATCTCGTCCTCGCGGCGGATACGACGGTGGCAGGCGTAGACGCAGGCCGCGCCCAGGGCGAGGGTGAGCAGCATCATGAGGCTCCTGTCGAGCCACGACCGCCCGTCGCCGTGCCGGAGCAGCACGACGACGACGACCACGAGCGCGATCCACGCAGCCACGAACGTCGTCTGGCGCACGGTGCACAGAGCGGACGCCGTCGCCGGCAGGAATACGAGGAGCCCGAGAAGCCACACCGGGGACTCGGACAGGGCGCCGAGGATCAGCACCAAGAGGGTCATGAACGCAACGCCGATCGCCACCTCGACGTTGCGCGGTGGTTCGATGCTCTCGACGGGGCGCGCGAAACGCTTCGGATGGTTTTGCGGCGGCACGGAACCTCCCGGGCAGGTGGTGTATCCCCCGTACGTTAGGCAGGCCCGGACGTGGGTGAGCCGCGCCCCGCCGGACGATGCCCCCCGTGCGGTGAACGGCGTGACCAGCGATCCGGGACCCGGGATCGGGGTGTATAGCGGTGGTACGCGCCGCGAAGGGCGCCTGACAGGCAGATGCCTGTCAGGCGCCCTTCTTCGCGCACGGGAGAGGACAGATCTCAGTAGCCGCGCCAGACGTTGTCGAACGCCGCGTCCTCGATCGCCCTGCGCTGTCGTACGGCCTGCAGCTCCTGAACGGCGGTCCCGACGGCGGCCAGAACCGCCGCGACCGCGTCCCCAGCGAGCTCGGGCGCCTCGTCGGCCGGCTCGTCCCGGATTCCGGCGGCGGCCGCCAGGGCGACGAGTACGGGTTCGCCCGCTGCCCAGCGTTCCTCGGCCCGGCGCCGGTCCTGCGAGTCGACCGGCTCCGTCCGCCCGCCCCGCAGCGGATGGCGAAGGCCCCGCGGCCGGGTCGTCAGGCCCTCCCGCTCCAGCTCGTCGACGTACGCCGAGGACAGCCCGCGGCCCCGGCGCCACAGCCAGTCCTCGACCGACTCGTACGGCTCCTGTCGCACGAGAGCCGCGGCGGCCTCGTCCAGCAGGCGGTCCCCGGTGGGCGCCTGGGCGCTGGGCAGGATGTGGTCGCCGTCCACGATCAGGCCCTTGGCCTCGATGAGGTCGAACACCTCGGCCCCCGCGAGCGCCAGCGACAGCTCGCCCTGCTCCACGGGGTGGTCGGGTGCGTCGGTCAGGGCAACGATCGCGAGGTCCCGTGCGGTGGTCATGAGCGGCTCCACGTCAGTCGGCAGAGTGCGGGGCGGGAGCGCCGGCGGCTCCCTGGTCGATTGTCGCCGCGCTCCGGGCGATGGGTGCCCTCTTACGACCATGTCGTCCCGGAATCCGATCCGCAGCATGGAGGGGGCCAGAAGATCGTCATCTGTCCGGGGGAGAGCCCCGTTCCCCCGGACCGGTGGCGTTGCGGACCAGGTCGACGGCGAGCACGGCGACCCGGTGCCCGAGACGGGTGAGCATCGTGCCGAAGGCGTCGATGAACGTCGGCTTGCCGAGCGGGACACCCATGGCATCGGCACGCATGCGCGCTCTCGGTCGTCGCGGTCAACCGGCGCTGTTCGCACGCGAGTTGTTCCGCCGCCCAGTCGTCACCGACCGATGCTCTGTGCCATGCACGTTGACGCGGAGCACCGTTGCCGACCCGCCGGGGCGCGGAGGGTCGGCAACGGTGCTCCGCCGAGTGCCGTTCAGCCCCGCTGTTCGGCCGGGCTCTGTTCGACCGGGCTCTGTTCGACCGCCGGATGTGCGGCCGCCTGCCGCTCGGCGACCCGGCCGCGGACCGCGTACCAGCCGATGACCAGGCCGATGGCGATCAGCGGGACACAGGCCACCGACCAGGCGGCGTCGCCGCCGTCGACGCACATGAGCACCACGACGCCCGCGAGGAAGGCGAGCGTGAGCCAGGAGGTGAAGGGCGCGCCGGGCAGCCGGAAGGCGGGGCG
Organism: Streptomyces sp. NPDC107517; assembly: GCF_055582645.1. Lineage (NCBI taxonomy): Bacteria > Bacillati > Actinomycetota > Actinomycetes > Kitasatosporales > Streptomycetaceae > Streptomyces > Streptomyces sp. NPDC107517. Next base: position 140,443 of record NZ_JBVJPM010000009.1, read on the forward strand.
CTCCAGCTCACCGCGCAGCGCCTTGCGACGCAGCACCATCTGGCAGACCATGATCATCACCCAGGTGCCGATCATGGTGATCGCGGAGAAGTTCAGGACGATGGAGAACGCCCGCTCGGGCACGACGTAGTTGAGGACGATGCCGAGGATGTAGCAGCACGCGGTCAGCAGGACGCCGCCGAAGGGCACACCGCGCTTGTTCATCTTCGTGGTGAAGGCGGGCGCCGAACCGGCCAGGCCCATCGAGCGCAGCACGCGGCCGGTCGAGTAGAGGCCGGAGTTGCAGCTGGAGAGGGCCGCCGTGAGGATGACGAAGTTCATGATGCCGCTGATACCGGGAACGCCCAGCTTGCCCATCAGCGTCACGAAGGGCGACTCGCCGGCCTTGTAGGCGCTCCACGGCAGCAGGAGGACGAGCAGCAGCACGCTGCCGACGTAGAAGAGCACGATGCGCCACGACACGGAGTTGATGGCGCGCGGGATCACCTTGCGCGGGTTCTCGGTCTCGCCGGCGGCGATGCCGACCATCTCGATCGCGGCGTACGCGAAGACCACGCCCTGGATGAGCACGACGGCGGCGAGCAGGCCGTTGGGCAGCATCCCGCCGTGGTCGGCGATCAGCTGCGGGCCCGTGCTGTGGCCGTCGACGGGGTGCCGGCTGGCCAGCAGCCAGCAGCCGATGGCGAGGAACGCCAGGATCGCGGCGACCTTGATGATCGAGAACCAGAACTCGAACTCGCCGAACCAGCGCACCGAGATGAGGTTCGCGGCGAGCACCACGAGCAGCGCGAACAGGGCCAGCGTCCACTGGGGGATGTCACGGAACGCCGCCCAGTAGTGCAGATACATCGCCACCGCGGTGATCTCCGCGATGCCGCTGCACACCCAGTGCAGGAAGTAGACCCAGCCCGCCGTGTACGCGGCCTTCTCGCCGAGGAACTCACGTGAGTACGAGACGAACGAACCGGACGTCGGCCGGTGCATCACCAGCTCGCCCATGGCGCGAGAGATGAAGAAGGCGAACAGGCCGGTGAGCGCGAAGATGACGACCAGCGACGGGCCGGCCGCGTGCAGCCGCTCGCCGGCGCCGAGGAAGAGGCCGGTGCCGATGGCGCCGCCGATCGCGATCATCTGGACCTGACGGTTGCGCAGGCCGGCCGTGTAACCGCCTTCGCGGATGGCGCCGGCGGCGCTCGCCCCGGCCGCGGCGGCGGGGGCCTGCGCCGGCCGGGCCTGCGGCTCGGCTTGTGCTGTGTGCTCCATGGTTCTCCGACGTGCATAGCGGTACACCGCACCCGCGCGCACGCGAAAGCGAACGCCGGAAAGCGGCGCGGCATACCTGTTGGACAGGGCCCGTCCCCCCGTACGGCGGGCCGGCATCGCGGGAAGACGGCGGACCTGGCGTGATGCTGTGCGGATCACGCGAGGGACGCAGTGTTCCCGGTGGAGCGCCGCGGGAGTACCACGCGGCGACACGCCACCTTAAACTGTTTCCTGGGGCAACTTTCCCCAGGTGGGGAGGTGCCCTACGAGGAGGGACGGTCGGTCAGCCCGAGAAGCGAGCCGGCCTGCGCCGCACCGGACTCCGCGACCACCTCGGCCACCGTCTGTGCGGGCCTGACCGGAGCGAACGTCACCATCCCCGCGTCGGACACTACATATCCGTACACGGCGGGACGCGGCAGGCTGTTGTAGTGGAAATGGGTCGAGAAGTAGTAGGCCCCGGTGTCGTACAGCGCGACCAGATCACCGGGCGCCAGCTCGGGCAGCTCCCGCTCCCGCGCGACCAGGTCCCCGGCGAAGCAGCACGGCCCGGCGACGTCCTGTACCAGCGGCTCGGTCGCCCTGGGCCGCCCGACGGGGTCGTACGCGCCCACGCGCAGCGGCCACGACTCGGGCACGAACACGGTGCGGGTGGCCACCTGCGCACCGGCGTGTGTCACGGCGATCCGCCGGCCGCCGGAGGTCTTGGTGTACTCGACGTGCGCCACGATCAGCCCCTGCTTGGCCAGCAGCGAACGGCCGAACTCGGTGACGAGCGTGTAGCGACCGTCGAACAGGCCGGGCACGGTCTCCCGCAGCAGCCGCGCGTACTGCGCGAACGTCGGGGTCATCTCGTCCGAGGCGAAGTTCACCGGCAGGCCGCCGCCGATGTCGAGGGTGTCGATCTGCTGCCCGCCGACATGCGCGTTGATCTTCTCCGCCAGCTCGTACGCGGCCCGCACCCCTTCGGCCATCAGTTCCAGGGCGACACCCTGGGAGCCGGTGTGGGTGTGCAGCCGGGTCATCCACGGGCGCAGCCGGTAGGCGTCGAGCACCCACTGTTCCGCGCCCTCGTCGCGCAGCGCGACACCGAACTTGGACGTGGCCGTCGCCGTGCTCATCGCCCCGATCGAACCGCTGCCGACCTGCGGGTTGACCCGCAGGCCCACGGGCGCGCAGCCGACCCCGAGATCGGCGACGACGGCGTCGACACGGTCCAGCTCCTGCGGGTTGTCGGCGTTGACCGCGATGCCGTGGGAGAGAGCGTCGCGCAGCTCGTCCATCGTCTTGGCCGGGGAGTCGAAGACGATCCGTTCGGCGGGGACACCGGCGGCGCGGGCCAGTTCCAGCTCACCGACGCTGGCCACCTCCGCGCCGATGCCCTCCTCGTTCAGCAGCGCGAGGACCGGCACCAGCGAGGCGGCCTTCACCGCGAACGTGTGCTGCACCGAGACCCCGTCGAAGGCGAAGGCCTCGCGCAGCTCCCGGGCGGCGCCACGGATCCCGTCCACATCGAGCAGGCCGAGGACCGGCGCCTGCGCGCCCACCAGGCCCTGCTCGGCGGCGGCACGCACGGCCGCCTCCCTGCGGACGACGGATTCCGGGGCCATGGTCATGGGGTGTTCCTGCCTTCTCACTGCACACTGCCGGCTACGTGCCCGGCGGATCGTCCGACTTGCGGGGCCGCCGACTGCGCCGGCCGCGGGCGGTGATCATGCCACCGGCTTGTCGCCCGTGCGCTCCGCCCGGGTTCACTGTGCAGCCCCGAGCCCCGCACTGTCTGCGTGCGCCGCCACGAAGTCCGCACCGCTCCCGTCGTGGCCGTGCACAAGGGCCGGGCACCGTCCCCCTCTCCATGGTGCGCCCGCACCACGGACAGGGGGGCGACGTGGTGCGCCCGCACCACACCGTGTCACGGCAGCGGGATCAGCCCGGCCCGCCGCAGCCCCAGCTCCACCAGCAGCCGCACATCGGGATCGGTGAGGTCGATGCCGCACAGCTCCCCGGCCCGGCGCAGCCGGTACCGCAACGTGTTGGTGTGGACCCCCACATAGCGGGCGGTGGCCGCCGCGTCGCCGAAGAACACCAGGTGGGCGGCGACGGTGCGCGGCAGATCCGTTCCGTGCAGCTCGTCGTGCTCGAGCAGCGCGGCGACCGCGTCCGCGGCCGACGGCACGTGCTCGGCGACCGCATCCGTCACCCGCAGCGCGTCCATGGCGAACCGGACATCCTCGGCGCAGGCCGTCTCGGGCCCGCCGCGCTCGCGCAGTACCCGCAACACCTGGGCGGCCCCCGCACGGGAGGCGGCGGCGTCGCCGAGCCCCCCTACGGTGGGCCCTGTCGCGACCAGCGGCCGCGCCCCGGCGCCGCGCAGCACGCCGGCCAGGTCGCGTGCCAGCCGGTCCACGCCGTCTCCCGCCCCGGTGCCGGCCACGAGGACGTCGAGCCGGTCGCCGTCGCGGTGCGCGAAGGCCGGGGTGTGATGCGCGGCGACGCGCAGGGAGGCCAGGTGGAAGGCCCGGTCCAGGACGTCCGGTGCGATCGGCACCGCGACGGCCGCCGTGAGGACGGTGCACGGCTGTCCGGCCTCGACCCCGAGTACGACCGCCGCCGCGGACACGTCCGGCGGGCGCTCCTCGAACAGGGCCCGCACCGCGTACCGGCGACGGCTGGCGGCGGACCGGGACCGCAGCCGGTGGTGCAGCAGATGCGGTACGGCGATGGCGGCCGCCTGCCGCAACGCTTCCCTGGCCCCGGGCGGCAGCGGTTCGCCGTCGGCGGCCGCCCACAGCGACCCGAGGATCTCGTCGCCGGCCCGCACGGCGACAGCGAGGCGTTCGGGAAACCGCGCGTCGGCGGGCCGGTGCACCACGTCGCCGCTCGCCCACAGCGTCGTGAGGAACCCGCTCTCGGCGAGTTCGGTCACCCGCCAGCTCGGCACCCGGCGCCCCAGGATGGTCAGCCTGCGCAGCGGGTCGGCGGTGTCGGCGGTCGGCGAGTACGCCAGCACGTTCGACTCGGGGTCCTCGACGGTGATCGCGCCGCCCACCAGCGCGGCCAGCGCCAGGGCGAGCCCCGACAGATCCCCGAGCGCCACATCGGCCGACGCCTCGGCGGGCGCCGCTGTTCCGGTGCGGGCGATGGCCGCCCGCAGCAGCCCGATCAGCTCGCCCCACTCGATCCACGGGGCTCGGGAGAGCAGGGCGGTCGACACCTCGTCGGCCGCCTCGGCGAGCGACGGCGCGATGCCCTGAGCGCCGCGTCGCAGCACCACGGCCGCGGCCCCGGCGCGGTCCGCCGCGCGCAGCACCGCCGCGGCGCCCGGCGCGGACGTGTCGACGCCGGGTGCGATGAGAATCCGCCCCCCTGCCTGCAGCGTCTCGCCCTCGTCGAACACTCCGGCCCCGCTCACCGGCACGTCCGTCCCGCAGGGGGCCCGCAGCACTTCCACCACGTCGGGCCCGACCACACCGACGGCCTGCCCCAGCGTGGGCGCACCACCGCCGTGCGGGGCGGCGGCGTCGGGCGAGGGGGGAGGTCCGGGCGGGGAGGGCTGCATGCCCCAAGTGTCACCGATGCCGGCCGGGCGACGGCTGCGGGGCAGGCGGGACGGGCGGCTGCGGATCTTGCCGCTGATCTTGTCGGCGAACGGGTCGTGACCGGCCGGTGACGCCCGCGCGGCCGAGCCGTAGGAGCCGCCCCGGCCGCGCGTGCGTCGTCCTGACCAGGGTGTGACCTGGTCAGACGACCGGTTCGCCGATGCCCAGCAGGTTTCCCTCGCTGTCACGGAACCAGGCAGCGCGTTCTCCGCGTGCGCCCTTGCTCGGGTAGTTTCCGTCGATCTCGGCGATCCCGTCCTTCGTCCGCAACCCGGGCAGGTCGACCTCCTCGAACATCACGCCGCGTTGCCTGAGTTCCGCCACGATCGTCTCGACGTCGTCGACCTGCCACCCCATCTGGGTGAAGGTGCCAGGCGCGGAACCCGTCGACTCGAACAGAGCGAACTCGGTGTCTCCGCACCGGTACAGCAGTCCACCGGGCCGTTCGTCGACGGGCTCGAGACCGAGCTGCTCGGCGTAGAAACGCCGTGCCCGGTCCAGGTCCTGGGCCGGCAGCCGGGTCGCCACGCGCCCCCGGGCCAGAATGTTCCTGCTGTCCGCGTTCATGCCTCCACTGTGCCCCGCCGCGGCATTCAGCTGCCGGGCGTCAGCCCCAGCGTGTCCAGCACCGCGTACACCCCGAGGAAGAGAATCGCCGCGCTGCTCATGACGAGGGCGGCGGTCAGCCAGGGGTTGGCGCGGAAGCGGGGCGGGACGCCGGTGTAGCGCAGGCGCCAGACCGCGACCACGACGGCGAGCAGGAAGACGCCGCCGCCGATACCGCCGATCTGCACCATCAGTACGGGGGACTGGACCCACAGGAAGAAGCACATCCACACCGGGGGCAGGCAGCAGGTGAGGATGCGGATCGTGCGGGTGCGGGAGCGCAGGTCGTGCCAGTTCACCACGCCGAGCAGGCCGAGGGTGTTGGTCCACAGGCGCGGCACGCTGGCCGACGAGGCGACGGTGACCGAGAAGAGGACGGCGATCGCGCCGGCCAGGAACAGGTACTCGGCCCACGGGCCCAGGGTGTCGGTGTAGATGTGCGACAGCGTGGTGATCATGCCGTTGCCTTCGGGTACCAGTCCCTGCGGGTGGAGCACCGAGGCGCCGATCACGTAGAAGGACAGCGTGCAGAGGGTGCACACGATCCAGGAGACGCCCACGTCGAGCCGCATGACCTTGAGCCAGCCCTCCGCCCGGCGGGCGCGCTGTTCGGTGCCGTCGTCGGGGCCGGTCCAGCGGGCGTAGCCCTTCTCCAGGCACCAGTACGTGTACGTCGTCATCTCGTCGGCGCCGACGCCGGTGATGCCGAACATGGCGAGCGCGATGCCGACCGTGCCCGCGGGGATCTGGAAGCTCAGTCCGTCGGCGAGCTGCTCGGTGCCGTAGCCGAAGGCGGTGAGGGGCAGGGCGAGTGCCAGGCCGACGGTGATGACCGTCTTGAGCGTGATGCCGATGACCTCGACCCGCTCCACGACGTGGTACTTGCCCGTCTGGAGGATGAGAACGGCGGCGGCGGTGACGACGATGGCCCAGATCGTCAGCGACGACGTGCTCAGGGACGCGCCGTGGATGGGCAGGAGGATGGAACAGGCCGCCGCGGTACCGCCGATGATGCCGCCGCGCTGGAACATCTTGGCGAAGTCCATGCCGATCCAGAGCCAGTTGATCCAGCTCAGCGGGCCGATCCGCGGGCCGACGTCACGGAAGCCGTCGAGCGCGGGGCGGCCGTTGAGGATGGTCCAGCGGGCCAGCTCCATCTGGACCCACACCTTGACCATGGTGGAGACGATCACCAGCCACAGCAGGGCGAAGCCGGCCTTTGCGCCGAGCGAGGTCGTGGTGATCAGTTCACCGGAGCCGACGACGGCGGCGGACAGCACGAGTCCGGGGCCGAGCCGGCGCAGTCGGCCGCGGAAGGTCTCGGGGGCCGGGCGGGCGTCTTCGGCGCGCAGTGCGTACGGGTCGGTCTGCGCGGAGGGCGGCGCCGCTGTGGCGCCATCTGTCGAGGTGGCCATGTCAGGTCCTTGGGGGATCCTCCGGCGTCGTCGCCGGAATCCGGAAGGGGACGGGGTAGTGCCGTGGCACCGAGGTGTCGCAGAGCGGGGGTGCAGGTACTGCAGAGGGTGCCTTGTGTCTCAACTCGCGTGGTGGTGCGGCTCCTTGCCCGCCAGTACGCGGACGACGTCCTCGGCCACTGTCGCGCCCATGGCCTGGTTGGCTTCGGGCGTGCAGGCGGCCATGTGCGAGGTGAGCAGCGTGCGCGGGGCCGCGCGCAGCGGGTGGTCGGCGGGCAGCGGCTCGGTGGTGAACGCGTCGAGGGCCGCAGCCCCGAGGTGTCCGGAGCCGAGCAGGTCGGCGAGCGCGCGCTCGTCGACGAGGCCACCACGCGCGGCGTTGACCAGGACCGCGCCCTCCTTCATCGCCGCCAGGCGTGCCCGGTCGAGCAGCGGGGTGCCGGACGGGTCGGGCGGCGTGTGGAGGCTGACGGCGTCGGCGCGCGCCAACAGGGCTTCGAGCGCGACCGGTTCGGCGCCGTCCGCGCGTACGTCGGCGTCCTGGACGTACGGGTCGTGGGCGAGCGGCTCCATTCCGAAAGCGCGGGCGTAACCGGCCAGAAGGCGGCCGATACGGCCGAAGCCGACGATGCCCAGCGTCTTGCCGTGCAGTTCGGGGCCGAACAGCTTCGGCCAGCCGCCGGCCGCCACCGCGGTGTGCGAGGCGGCGAGTGAGCGGGTCGCGGAGAGCAGCAGGCCGAAGGTGTACTCGGCCACCGCACGCGAGTTGCTGCCCGGCGCGCACACGACCGGGATACCTCGCGCGCGGGCGGCGGCCACGTCGATGGTGTCGACGCCGACGCCGTGCTTGGCGATCACCTTGAGTCGGGGCGCGGCGTCCATCACCTCGGCGGTGATCGCGTCCATGCCGACGATCAGCGCGTCCGCGCCGGCCGCGTACTCGAGGAGTTCGGCGGCCGGCAGCGCCGCGTCCTCGGACGGGCGCAGGGGACCGGCTCCGGCCTCCTCCAGGATCCGCCAGGGGCGCGCCGAGTGCCGGGCGAAGGTGGGCGTCGTGATGAGGGTGGTCGGCATCAGCGCGCCTCGCCGCGTGCCGCCTGGAGGTGGGACGTCGCGATCTGCTGAAGGTGTACGACGTCGGCGGCGACCGTCGCGAATGTGAAGCCCTCGGCGAGACGGCGGGCGGCGCTCGCGCCGTCGGCGTTGTGGATGCCGGCCGCGATGCCCGCCGTCTCTGCCGCCTTGCGGACACGGGTGAGGGCCTGCTCGAACTCGCCTTGCACGGACGGGTCGGTGGAAGAGGCGCCGCCGATGGCCAGGCGCAGGTCGGACGGACCGACGTAGATGCCGTCGAGGCCGGGGGTCGCGCAGATCTCCTCGACGTTGGCCAGGCCGTCGGCCGTCTCGATCATGGCGAGGACGGCGGTCTGCTCGTGCGTGTCGGCCGGGTTCGGGCCGATGCGCAGCTGTGCGCGCATCGGGCCGTACGAGCGGCGGCCCAGCGGCGGATAGCGGACGGCGGAGACGGCGTCGGCGGCGTCCTGCGCGGTGTCGATCAGCGGGACGATGACGGCGGTCGCGCCCGCGTCCAGGGCCTTGCCGATGTAGGTGAGGTCGTTGGCCTCGACGCGCACCATGCCGACGGCGGTGCTGCCCTTGGTGTCGGTGGCGAGGAGGTTGTTGAGCATGCCCTGGTAGCCGAAGAGACCGTGCTGGGCGTCGAAGGCCAGGTAGTCGTAGCCGACGCGGGCCAGGCGCTCGGCGGCGATCGGCGAGTCGAGCAACGACCAGTAGCCGATGAGCTGTTCGCGATTGCGCAGGGCGGCGGTGAACTCGGCAGAACTGCGGCCGGTGGCCATGTTGTTGTCTCCGTTACGAGGATGGGGGCGAGGTCAGCGGTTGTAGGCGGGCATCGGGCCGCGAAGGCGGGCACCGACCTCGTCGCAGGCGGCCAGGACATCTGCGGGCAGCGGGCCGGCGGACGCGGCGGCGATGTTGGCCTTCAGGTGCTCGACCTTGGAGCCGCCGAGCAGCAGCGCGTCGGTGGAGGGCCGTGCAAGGAGCCAGCGCAGGGCCAGCTCGGTGAGCGGCAGGCCCGCGTCGGCGGCGATGCGGGTGAGGTCGGTGACGGCGCGGAACAGATCCTCGTTCCAGTACCGCTCGCGGTACATCGCGGCCAGCTTCGAGTCCCCGAAGCGCCCGCCGCCCGGGGCCTGTCCGAAGGTGTGGCGGCCGGTGAGCAGGCCGCCGCCGAGCGGGTTGTAGACCATGGTGCGCAGGCCGGTGACGGCGGCGTACTCGACGTACTCCTCCTCGACGCGGCGCGCGAGAAGGTTGTGCAGCTGCTGGGCGACGACCGGGCGCGGGGCGCCGACCTCGTCGGCCACGCGGCTGAGCTCGGCGATCTGCCAGGCCGCGAAGTTGGAGACGCCGAGGGCGAGGACCTTGCCCGCCTGTACGAACTCGGTGACGGTGGCCAGGGTTTCGGCGAGGGGTGTCCTGCGGTCGGGCTGGTGCAGATAGAAGAGGTCGACGTGGTCGGTGCCCAGGCGCTTGAGGCTTCCGTCGAGCGCGGTGCGCAGGCCCTCGGCGGAGAGCGGCGCGTGGTCGCCCTGGTCGGGGTGCGGGATGCCGGCCTTGGTGGCGAGAACCATCCGGTCGCGTCGGCCGGGCAGCAGCCCGGCGAGGATGCGCTCGCTCTCCCCGCCCGCGTAGCCGTTCGCGGTGTCCACACCGGTGATGCCGGCGTCGAGCGCGGCGTCCAGCATCGCGGCGGCCGTCGCGCGGTCCGCGGTGTCGCCGAAGGTCATCGTGCCGAGGACGAGAGGGGACAACGGGACAGGGACGTGCGGGAGTTCAAGGCCGACGGTCACGGCGGGTTCCTTCCGGTGCGGGCAGCGCAAGTGGTGCGGGTCGTGCGGTCTCGTGTTCGTACGCGATCTCGTGCGTGATGTGCGCATCGGGGGTGTTGCTTGCGGCTGCGCGGCTTCGACCGGTCGCCGCGGTGGTTCCCGGCGGTGTGCCGCACTGCGGCCAAGTGCAGTGCGATGCGCTGCGTTCTGCCGCGATGTGCGGTGCAAGCCGGTGTGCACCGTGCTGTGTGAGCCGGTACGCAGGGCGTCCACGAGGGCGACGCGGTCCGCGGGTGAGGGCCGTCGGCGCCACCGGAACGCTCGCACGACTGCGTGAATCGCGCAAGAGGTCTCGCGCACTTCGCGCAATCTGTGTCATGATCCGGACCGGGCCGCCCAACGCCCGGCGTGCCCAAGGAGGTTCGACCCCGTGGCTTCCCTGCCCCCGCACCCACGCCCGTACGTTCCGCCGTCCGCGCCTGTGCCCGTACTGCGGTACGTCCTCGCGCTCGCGGACGACCTGTCCGGCGCGGCCGAGACCGCCTGTGCCCTCGGCGGTCCCGTCCGTCTGTCGCTCACCGCCGCCGACGTGGCCGAGAGCCCTGCCGCGCACGACCTCGTCGTGGACCTGGACACCCGGCACCTGCCGGCCGCCGAAGCGGCGTACGTCGTGCGGACGACCCTGTGCGCGGCGCAGGACGGCCCGCCCCGGCTGCTGTACAAGAAGGTCGACTCACAGCTGCGCGGCCACCTCGCCGCGGAGGCGGCCGCCTACGCCGAAGGGGCCGGGGCCGTCGTCATCGCCCCCGCGCTGCCCGCGGCCGGGCGCACCGTGACCGGCGGTGTGGTGCACGTGAACGGCGTTCCGCTGCACCGCACCGACGGCTGGCGCGCGGAGCGCGCGGCCGCGCCCCACTCACTCCCCGAGGCGCTGTCCGGCCTCCCGGTCCGTACGGTTCCCCTCGGCGTCGTCCGGTCCGAACCCGCCGTACTGGACGCGGAGTTCCGGCGGATCGCCGGCTCCGGCGCGCACCCCGCTCCGGACGCCGAGACAGACGCCGACCTGGATGCCGTGGCCACGGCGGCGCTGCGGCTCGGCCACGGATTCCGGCTCCTGGGCAGCGCTGGTCTGGCACTCGCGCTCGGGCGCGCGCTGGTGCGTCCCGCTGCCGTCACTCAGCCGCCCGCGCCCGCCCGGGACCGCGGCCCGCTGCTCTTCGTCGTCGGGACCGCCGAGCCCGCCGCGGTTGCGCAGATCGCGCACCTCACGGCACTCGGCGCTCACCATGTGCCGCTGGATCCGGCCGACCTGGCGGTCGGTGCGGTCCGCCTGCCGCGCATCGCCGCCACTGCTGCCCTGACCGTGCTGTCCATCGACGGTTCGGCAGGACTGCGCCCCGGCGCGGGACGGGCCCTCAGTGCCGCCCTGGGCGCAGTCGCCGCTGCGTACCCGGGCCGCCCCGACCTCGTCCTGACCGGCGGCGAGACCGCTCGCACCACTCTGGACGCGCTGGGAATACGGGAGTTGGAACCACTCGGCGAAATCCATCACGGCGCCGTCCAGTCCCGCACTCCTGACGGCCGCCACGTCGTCACCCGCCCCGGCAGCTACGGCGCCGAGGACTCGCTGCTGCGCATCGCTGCCGCGCTACGGCCCCGCCCGGCCGCCGCGGCAGCGACCTGAACCCTTCACCACCCGCCTCCCGCCTAGGAGTTGTCCGCATGAGCACCCGCACCCCCCTCCCTCTCATCGCCGTCACCATGGGCGACGCTGCCGGCGTCGGCCCCGAGGTCGTCGTCGCGGCCCTGCTCGACGATGCCGTCCTCACCCGCTGCCGTCCGGTCGTGATCGGCGACGCGCAGCGGCTGCGCGAGGCCGCCCGCATCCTCGGTCTGGACTGTGAGATCGCCGCCGTCGACCACCCGCGCGACGCCGAGTTCACGCCGGGCCGCGTCAATGTCGTCGACCTCGGCCTGCTCCCCGCCGACCTGCCCTGGGGCGAGCTGTCGCCGGTCGCGGGCGACGCCGCATACGCGTACATCGCGCGCGCCGCCGAACTCGCCGTGGCAGGAGACGTGCACGCCATCTGCACCGCCCCCCTCAACAAGGAGGCCCTGCACGCCGCGGGCCACATCTACCCCGGTCACACCGAACTCCTCGCCCACCTGACCGGGACCGAGGAGGTCTCGATGATGCTCTCCACCGAGAAGGTGAAGGTCATCCACGTCACCACGCACATCGGCCTGATCGACGCCGTCAACCGCATCGAACCGGGCCTCGTCGAGCGCACGGTGCGCCGCGGCCACGAGGCCATGGTGCGCGCCGGCACCCCGAACCCCGTCATCGGCGTCTGCGGCATCAACCCGCACGCGGGCGAGAACGGCCTGTTCGGCTACGGCGAGGAGGGCGAGAAGATCGTCCCGGCACTCGAGAAGCTGCGCGCCGAGGGTGTCGACGCCCGCGGCCCGCTCCCCGCCGACACCGCCTTCTTCCTCGCCGCGCGTGGCGACTACGACCTGATCGTGGCGATGTACCACGACCAGGGCCACGGACCGGTCAAGGTCCTGGGCATCGAGGCGGGTGTCAATCTCACCGTGGGACTGCCCGTCATCCGCACGTCCGTCGACCACGGCACCGCGTTCGACATCGCCGGAACGGGCGCGGCGGAGGCCGGTAGCATGGTCGAGGCGCTGCGCCAGGCGGCTGAGCTGGCGACGGCGCCGGTCGCTCCGGCGGCCTGAACCGCCGTCCCCTGCACCGCCGTTACCACCGCACCGTAGAGGACCCCGCAGATGCAGCCGACCACATCCCAGGCGCGACGCGACCGCATCGTCCACCTCGCCACCACCACCGGCCTCGCCAGCGTCGAGGAACTCTCGCAGCTCTTCGACGTCACCCCCTCGACCATCCGCCGGGACCTCGCCCGCCTCACCACGGAGGGCCGCCTCGCGCGCACCTACGGCGGCGCGATGGCGCTGTCCGCGCACCCCGAGGCGTCGCTTCGGCAGCGCACGGGGGAGGCGTACGAGGAGAAGCGGGCCATCGCGCAGTGGGCCGCCCGGCAGGTCGAGCCGGGCGAGACCCTGCTCCTCGACGCCGGTACGACGGTGGGCGCGCTGGCCCACGAGCTACGAGGCGCCAAGGAGTTGACGGTCGCGACCACGGGCCTGACGGCCCTGCACGCCCTCGCGGACGCGGAAGGCGTGGAAGTCGAGTGCCTGGGCGGCACGCTCCGCCCGCTCAGCCAGGGTTTCGTCGGCCCGCTCACGGAGGCCGCACTCGAGCACATGTCCTTCGACCGGCTCTTCCTCGGCGCCGACGGCGTCACCGTCGAGCGCGGCATCTGCGAGGCGGACCTGCGCCAGACCCGGCTCAAGGAGCTGATGGCCCGCCGCGCCGACCGGGTCTACGTACTCGCCCACGGCGCCAAGCTGGGGCGCGCGCCGTTCCACGCCTGGGCGAAGCTGCGGAACGAGTGGACCCTGGTCACGGACGCATCGGCGCCCGACGCACAGATCCGTGCCTTCGAGGCGAGCGGGGTACGGGTCGAGATCGCCCCGCCCGCGGGGGCGTGACGGAACGACGGTTGCCGATCCTGACGTGCCTGTCCGTTGCGCCTCTCGGGCCTGCCGGGATCTGTGGTGTCCGGGGCCTCGGACGTCCACCATGGCGTCCATGCCCCGGCGACGCCGCAACGCCGGTGGTCGGTCGCCTCGGCGCGGTCAGCCCAGGTCGATCACCACCTTGCCGATCGCCTCGCCTGTGCGCAGCCGCCCCACCGCCTCCTCGAGGCGGTCGATGCCGTAGCGCTCGTAAGGCAGCGTGAGCTTGCCGGAGGAGAGGTCCGGTAGAAGGCGTGCGACCTCCGCGGCGACCTCCTTGCCCCGGCTGATCATGTTGACGGGGAGCAGCGAGACGTCGGCGAGGAAGAAGTCCGCGAGGTCGAGGGTGAGCTCTCGGCCCGCGGTGTAGCCGACGAGCGCGGCCCGGCCGCGCGGGCGGACCAGACGAAGGGCCCCTTGCAGGATCTTGCCGCCGACCGTGTCGATGAGCACGTCGACCTTGCCGCCTACCGCCTCCTCGGAGAGATCGGACGCGAGTACCGCCTTGGCGGGTGCGGGCACATGGGGCCGCTTGGCCGGGCGGCCGACCACACCGACCACCTCGGCACCTGCCCGGGCGGCCAGCTGGACCGCCATCGCGCCGACCGCGCCCGACGCTCCGGTGACCATGACCCGCTCGCCAGGCCGTACCTGGGCGATCGGGTGCACGGAGGCCCAGGCGGTGCCGACGGGGGAGAAGTAGATGCAGGCCAAGGCGGGGTCGGTGCCCTCCGGCATGATCTCGACGGCGGCATCGGGCACGAGCACGTGCTCCGCCCAGGCACCTGCACGGCTGAGCCCGAGCCCTTCGCCGCGCACCCGGACGAGCGCGCCCTCGGGGTGGGTGCCGGAGGCGAGGACGGTGCCGCTGCCCTGCGTGCCGGGCACGGACGGCAGGTCGGGCAGGATGCCGAACTGTCCGTCGAGGACGTTGAGGTCCAGGTGGGCGACCGTCGCCGCCTTCATCCGTACGAGGGTGTGCCCGGGCCGCGGCTCGGGAACGGCCCGCTTCAGGAGACGCGGCAGGGTGCCGAACTCCTCCAGGACCAGGGCTCGGGAGGTGGGTGCGGCGGTGGCTGAGGTGCTGATCATGTGTTTTCGATATCCGATCTTCCCCGTTGTCCGCAAGGTCGCGTCGTTCATACCTCAGCTCCGTACGTGCATGGTGCAAGGATCGCGATCGCGCCGGGCCCGATGATGACGGCCGTGATGGCTGCACGCTCCCAGAGGACAGGGGGCGCAAGAAGCGAGGCGTCCCGTCTGGCGGACCGACCTGGTCGAGGTGGCACCGAGGGGTCCGTACGTTCCGTCGATTCCCGGGCCCTATGGGCAGGGAGTGCGTATCCGGAGGACTGAACAGCCCGCGGACCCGCCGTCAGCCGTCGCCGCTGGGGAACGCGCCGACAACACGTCATGAGGCGGAAAGTCCTGGGGCGATCGGCCATGATCGAACGGGAGAGCATCGAGCAGCGTCGGACCGAGTGCATGGAGAGATGGTCGTGGACACGGACGCAAAGCACAGCGCGGAGGGGCTGCACTGTCTGGTCACCGGAGCGTCCGGATACATCGGAGGGCGCCTGGTACCGGAACTGCTGGATGCCGGACACCGGGTTCGCTGTCTGGCCCGCTCGCCGGACAAGCTGCGGGACCACCCCTGGGCGGCCGCCGTCGAGACCGTACGCGGAGACGTCACTGACGCCGAGTCGGTCGAAGCGGCCATGCGCGGAGTCGATGTCGCGTACTACCTGGTGCACTCCCTCGGATCCGGGTCCGGGTTCGAGGACACCGATCGCCGCGCGGCCCGCATCTTCGCCGAGCGGGCGCACGCAGCCGGCGTGCGGCGCATCGTCTATCTCGGCGGTCTCACTCCGCGGGACGTACCCGAGAAGGCCCTCTCCCCGCATCTGCGCTCCAGGGCTGAGGTCGGTCGCATCTTCCTCGACGCCGCGGTGCCCGCCGCCGTGCTCAGGGCCGCTGTCGTCATCGGCTCGGGATCGGCGTCGTTCGAGATGCTGCGCTATCTGACCGAGCGGCTGCCGGTGATGGTCACCCCGAGCTGGGTGCACACCCGCACGCAGCCCATCGGGGTCCGCGACGTGCTGCGCTATCTCGTCGGCTCGGCCACCGTGCCGACCGAGGTCAACCGGGCTTTCGACATCGGCGGACCGGATGTCCTGACCTATCGGGAGATGATGCGCCGCTACTCCGAGGTCGCCGGACTCCCGCGGCGGATCATCGTGCCGGTGCCCATGCTCACCCCGCGGCTGTCCAGCCACTGGGTCGGCCTCGTGACCCCGGTGCCGGCATCCATCGCCCGGCCCCTCACGGAGTCGCTGCGCCACGAAGTCGTCTGCCACGAGCACGACATCGCCCGCTACGTGCCCGACCCTCCGGGCCGGCCCCTGCCGTTCGACGAGGCCCTGGCTCTCGCGCTGCGGAGGGTGCGGGAGGCACAGGTCGCCACCCGGTGGTCGTCCGCCGCCCTTGCCGGTGCCCCCAGCGACCCGCTGCCCACCGATCCCGACTGGGCCGGCGGCAGTCTCTACGAGGACGAGCGGCAACTGCCTGTCGACGCTTCCCGGGAGGCCCTTTGGAAGGTGATCGAGGGCATCGGCGGCGACAACGGCTGGTACTCCTTCCCGCTGGCCTGGGCGGTCCGCGGCTGGCTGGACCGGTTCGTCGGCGGAGTAGGCCTGCGCCGCGGACGACGCGACGCGGAGCGTCTGCGGGTCGGCGACTCGCTGGACTTCTGGCGCGTCGAGGAGATCGAGCCCGAACAACTGCTGCGGCTGCGCGCGGAGATGAGGCTGCCGGGTCTGGCGTGGCTGGAGATGTACGTCGAGACGGGCGCCGAGGGCCGTACCCGCTACCGCCAGCGCGCCCTGTTCCACCCCCGCGGCCTGCTGGGCCATGCCTACTGGTGGTCCGTGTCCCCCTTCCACGCCGTCGTCTTCGGCGGCATGGCCCGCAACATCACCCAGGCCGCGGCCAAGGGCATGAGCGCGCGGGGCGGCACGCCACCCGCCGGCCGCATCCGGCGCTGATGCCGCGGGCGAAGACTGCGGCATCAGCAGGTGCACCCCCGGCCGCAGGATCAGCTGACAGCCGGGCGGCGACCGGCCCAGGGGAGCGCGAGTTCGAGGGTGCGGGACACCTGGAGCAAGAGGTCCTCCCGCCATGGCGCGGCGACGATCTGGATGCCGACGGGCAGGCCGGTGGCCTCGTCGTGGTGGACGGGGAGGGAGATCGCCGGCTGGCCGGTCACGTTGAACACCGACGTGAACACCCCCATCGGGTAGCTGTTCCGCAGTGCCCTCAGGGGATCGTCCTCGGTGCCCGTCCGCCAGGCACCGACGAGCGGCGGAAGGCAGGCCATCGCCGGCGTCACGAGGAGATCGAAGCCGGCGAGGAAGCCTTCGACGATGCGCCGCGACAACTGCTGGGTCTTCCGCACCCCTTCCGCGTACGCCCACGAGTCGATCGCTCGTGCCGCCTCACGCAGGGCGCGATTGTGCGGCTCGACGCGGTCCGGTTCCGCGAGCGCGATCCCGGCACCGGCGACGTTCCACAGGGTCGTGAACGCGGTGACCAACTCGTCGGTCGGCGGCAGCGGAAGAGGCGTGTCGACGATGTGTTGGCCGGCCGATTCGAGCGTCCGAAGTGCGACGTCGACGGCTGCGACACACGCCGGGTGCACGCGTATCCCGTCGATCGGGGAGTCGGTGAGCACACCGATCCGCAGTCCGGTCGGCACGTCCGTCTTCATCGCGGCGGCGAAGGACGTGATCGGCGTCGGCGGCGACCACCACGCGCCCGGATCGTGACGCGCCAGCACGTCGAGGGCGGCCGCGGTGTCCGCCACCGAGCGGGTGAGCACGCCGCCGGTGCCGAGACCCTCCACCTCCACGACGGCGTTGGTGACCAGGCCGCGGGTGGGTTTGAGGCCGACGAGGCCGTTGCACGATGCGGGGATCCGTATCGACCCGCCGCCGTCCTCGGCGTGGGCGATGGGCGCCATTCCGGCGGCGACGGCGGCGCCCGCTCCGCTCGACGACCCCCCGGGCGTGCGGTCCGGGTCCCACGGGTTGCGCGAGATGCCCAGGGCGTCGCTCTCGGTGAAGGGCAGGCTGCCGAACTCGGAGGTGGTGGTCTTGCCGAGCAGGACGAAGCCCGCGTCCACGAACCGTCGAACGACCGGGTCCGATGCCCCGGCCGGTGTCCGCCCGGCGCCCGCGGACCCATGGGTGGTG
The DNA here is from genome assembly GCF_055582645.1 of Streptomyces sp. NPDC107517. Lineage (NCBI taxonomy): Bacteria > Bacillati > Actinomycetota > Actinomycetes > Kitasatosporales > Streptomycetaceae > Streptomyces > Streptomyces sp. NPDC107517. The sequence continues at coordinate 158,031 of NZ_JBVJPM010000009.1, forward strand.
GGCCAACCGGCAACGTCAGCAAGGTCCTTGACCGGCAGCGGGACGCCGTGGAACGGCGGGAGGTCCTCGACGGACGCGGCCCGCGCCACCGCATCGGCCGCGGAGGACGCGGCTTTGCGGACGTCGTCGTCGGCCCGGTGGCAGAAGGCGTTCAGCCGGGGGTCGAGCCGGTCCATCCGCTCGAGAAAGCAGTCGGCCAACTCGACCGGGCTCACCTCCTTCCGGCGGATTGCCGCGGCGAGTTCGACGGCGGGTGTGAACGGGTCGATCGGCGAGCGCATCACGGGTGGCCCTTTCCGGTACGGGGCGTGCGGGAGCCGTCAGTGTCGTCGCGCACCGGACGTCGCGTCTTGTACGAATGTCCCGTAGTTTTGGCGCCATGCGATCCGGCGAGCCGGCCCATGACGCCGCGTCGGTGTGGGACATCGCCACACCGACGCGGCGCGGGGGGCTGCCGGGAGTCAGCATGGCCGGATTCCGGGCCCGTACAAGCGACTTCGTTGACCTGGACGTGGTCCCGTACCCTGCTGTCACCGTGGCCGTCGACCTCGGTGACGAGCCCCTCGTCGTCGATGATTACAGCGGCCGGAGGCAGAGCGGCAGCGTTGTCGTGGGGCTCGCGTCCGGCGGCGTTCGAGGGCGCGGCCAGGACATCGAGTGCCTGCAGGTGCGGCTGTCGCCGCCGGTCGCGCACGCGGTGCTGGGCGCCTGCGCGGAGTCGGGCGCCACGGTGCTCTCCCTCGACGACCTCTGGGGCCGCGACGCCGCGCACACCCAGGAGCAACTGCGCGCTGCCGGGTCTTGGGGCGACCGGTTCGCGATAGCCGAGGCCGCGCTCGTTCGACGACACGAGGCAGGCCGGGCGGTGGAGCCTGAAGTCGCCTTCGTGTGGCAGCAGATGGTCACCCATCGGGGAGCGGTCCGGGTCGAGCGACTGGCAGCCGAGGTCGGCTGGAGCCGTAAGCGTCTGTCGTCCCGGTTCCGGGCCCAGATCGGTCTCAACCCCAAACGCGCCGCTCAGCTCGTCCGTTTCGACCACGCGGCGCACCGTCTCGCCGCGGGTCACAGCGCCGCACGGGTGGCGGCGGAGATCGGCTACGTCGACCAGTCCCACCTTCATCGAGATGTCGTGGCCTTCACCGGTGTGACGCCCACGGCCGTTGCGGTGGCGCCTTGGCTCGCGGTCGACGACGTCGCATGGGCCGCCCCCGCATACCTGTCCACCTCTTGACCCACGATCCGCACGAGGCAGGCACGATCCGCACGCGGCAGGCGCGGGCCACCCGGCGGGCACGAGGCCGGTCGTGCGGGTCAGGGGGACATTTCTACAAGACGCCCGGCAATCGAGCCGGTGACACTGCGAGCATGTCCAAGAACGGGAAAGACTCCCCACTGCCGGACGTCCGGTGGCCGCGGTACGGCGTCGACGCTCCCGCGTTCCCTGCGACACTCGGCGCCGCAGGCGTGGCCTGCTGCCTGGCCGCCGGCCGGTGGCGGCGAGGACGGAAAGCGCTGGCGACTGCGGGGACAGCGCTGATCGCCCAGACCGGTATCTACCTTCACACCACTTTGCACGGCAAACTGCGCGTCTGGAGGCGGGAGTTGGACCGTGCCGCCTTGAAGGGCGACGAGCAGCTCCTCGATCTGGGCTGCGGTCGCGGCGCGGTGCTGATCGAGGCGGCCAGGCGGCTGCCGACGGGACGCGCCGTGGGCGTGGACCTGTGGTCCGGAAAGGACCAGAGCGGGAACCGCCGCGAAGTCACGCTCGCCAACGCCGCCGCGGCAGGGGTCGCCGACCGGGTGGACGTACAGACTGCCGACATGACCGAACTGCCGTTCGCGGACGGCTCCTTCGACGTCGTGACGAGCGCGCTGGCGATCCACAACATCCCGTCACGCGAACGGCGTTGCCGCGCGGTGGACGAGGCCATGCGGGTGCTGCGCCCTGGCGGTCGCTTGATCGTCGCCGACTTCTGGCCCATGGCCAGGCAGTACGCCGACCACATCGGGCACGGCACAGTGCGCGGACTCGGCCCCGAGTACTGGTACGGCGGCCCCTGGCTCGGCATCACCCTGCTGCATGCCGTCAAGGAGGGCTGAGCAGGCTGCACGGCGAGAGAGGCACCTGACAGGCAAGTGCGCGGCGCAGGCGCCTCGTTGTGGGCATCCGGAGACCGCTGAGCCTGAGGCGACGGGTGTGGATCACGCTCGGCGCAGTGGTGTTGGGGGGCGGGGGTGTGGTGACCTACGCCATGGCCAGCCCTTCCGAGGATCCAGGAGCGGCGGGCCGGGACAAGCGGCCGGTGAAGGTCTACGACCTCGCGCTGAAGGGCGCCACGAGCGGCAAGCGTGAGCTGCCGCGCACGCAGACCGAGCAGTTCTCGATGCTCGGTGTCTCCTGGACCGGGGCGACCGAGCGACTGCACGGTGGTGCCCAGGTGCGCACCCGCAGCATCGAGACCGGAGAGTGGACCGCCTGGATGGACCTCGAGGCGAACGTCGACCCGTTGGAGGATCCCGAGTCGGGGTCCGGGATGCGCGGAGCGTCCGAGCCGCTGTGGGTCGGGCCCTCCGACGGCGTCCAGGTCCAAGTCGTCCACAAGAACGGCTCCACCAGCTCGGGCCTGCCCAAGGGCCTCCAGGTCAACCTGGTCGGCCATTTGGACCAAGTCGTGGTCCAGCAGCGCCAAGCACGCAGTGAAGGTCGTGGTGGTCGGCACGAGCGGCCGCCCGACGATCACGACGGACGGACTCGTCTACGTCAAGTAGCTCCCAGCCCCGCACCACGGCAGCGGCCTTCACGATCAGGTCAACCTGATCGGATCGTGAAGGCCACTGCCGTTTGCGCCCGGGGCTCGGCACGACGCAGATCGTGCCGACCAGGTTTGGGGGTGGCAGCTGGTCGGCCGGAGACCGGGCCGGCAACCGCGCTTCGCACAGTCGCAGTTACTCAGCGCGGCCGCCCCCGGGTGCCCAGGACGGGCGGGGGAGAGGATGCGACGCTGGAGTGAGGGGCCCGCGAGTGGAGGTCCGAGTGCGTCTCATCCGGTCCGGGACCCTCTCCTTCGGCCTGGTGACCACGTCCCGGTGCGGCTCGAGGGCTGCGGCGCAGAACGGTGCGGTCAGTCTGTGAGCCCGCCGGCCAGGGGCACCACTCACCGAGCGTCGCCAGGCGGCGTCACCGCGTGGATCCGGCCCGCCGGGACCAGGACCGCGCGACCAACCCGGAAGGCAGGTGCGTCCCATGCGCACGTCGACCCGTATCGCCGGTTCCCTCGCCGGCCTGACCCTCAGCCTCGGCGGTGTGGTCCTCGCCGCCCCCACGGTGCAGGCGGACATCCCCGCCTGCACGCAGATGGCCGGACAGGACGGCGCCACCGATTCCGGCGCCGTCACAGCGGCCTGCAGCCGTGGCGTGGTCGGAGACCTGCAGAGTTGCGTGACCGGACTGACGGGGGCCGGAGTGGCGGGCGGCGCCGCGACAGGTGCCTGCCGGGCGGCTGCCCACGAACCGCGTTAGAGGACCCTGCGCGGCAGCCGCCGCCGGTACCGCTCGGAGGCCGGGGTACGGCCGTCTCCACCGCCAGGGCACGGGCCGCCCGGCCTCGCCTCGCGGGCCTCATGCGGAGCGCCCATGCTGAAGAGGAGGGCGCCGTCGTCTTGAGACTTGTCCTTCCCGCAGGCCGAACGAAGGCGCCTGAGAGGAGGAGGAAGTCATGCGCATGCGAAGAATCCTGGGCCTCGCCCTGGCCGCGGCGACCTTTGTCGGCGTGAGCGCCGTCGGCGCTGTCAGCGCCGGGGCCGCCTCGTCTCCGAACATCAGCAGCGACGACTGCACGGCCGCCGGCGGACAGGTCACGGCACGCCCCTACGCCGGCTACGTCTGCACGATGCCTGACGGGACCTCGCAGCCGATCACTTGACCAGTCGGCGCACGGCTGGGCAAACGGTCCGACCGGTGCACCAGGCGCGGTGCGTACGGCGTGAGAGCACGGTCCACCGTTGGGTGGCTCGCCCACGCCCGACTCGACACCGCGGCACTCGCCATGGTGGACGCCGACCGCCTCGAAGCCGAGGCCGTCACCGCTTCGAGGCGGTTCGTGACGCCTTGAACACCGCGCGCAAGAACACCGCGGTCGCCGCCGTCCTGAACAGCCTCGGCCACGTCCCCCGACAGTGACCGGCGAGGTCGTCCGGGATTCGTAACAGCAGGACCAATGAGCCGACCGGCACGGTGCACCGCCGGTCGGCTCCTTCATGCGCTTGACGCCCCAGGGAGGACTCTGTCGTTTGACGCCCCGGAGGGGACTCCGTCGTTCGGCCCATCAAGGGCACCGGCCACGACGCCGAAAAGGATCAAGCGGAGTCGCCCCGCCCCACCGCGTTCCGGTACGCCTCCGCGCCCCAGGCCGCCCCGATGACGGCGGTCCCGTACCCCGGCCGACAGGCCCGGAGGAGATCCCGCATGCGCGTCTTCCTGCCCCTGACCGCTGTCACCACCGCCGCGCTCCTGCTCGTCACGGTCACCGGCGCGACTCCCGCCGCAGCAGAGCGGAACCCCGACGGCACACGACTGGTCAAGGTGTCCCACGGCGACCCGTACGCCGACTGCACCATCGGCGCGAGGTGTCCCCCGACAGCATCGTCTACCCGGCCACCGAGGTCGAGCCGTACCTGTCCGTGGATCAGCGCGACCCCAAGCGCGTCGTCACCGTGTTCCAGCAGGACCGCTGGAACGACGGCGGCGCCCGTGGCCTGGTGGCCGGCTGGACCACGGACGGCCACACCTTCCACCGGAGCACGCTGCCGTTCAGCCTGTGCGCCCCGGGCGGCGCGGACTTCGAACGGGCGACCGACCCCTGGGTGAGCACCGGACCGGACGGCACGGTCTACGCGAGCGGGGAGGGCGTCGACTTCACCAAGAGCACGCGCACCGGCCTCCTGGCCGCCACGTCCCGCGACGGCGGCCGCACTTGGCGCAACCTCACGACCACGCACGTCGACGAGCAGCCGTTCTTCAACGACAAGCCCTCACTCACCGCCGACCCGATCCGCAAGGGCACCGCCTACCAGGTCTGGAACCGCCTCGACAACCACCCGCCCGGCCTCAGCTCCCTCGACGGTCCCGGCTACATCTCCCTCACTCGCGACGGCGGCCGCACCTGGAGCAAGGCCCGGCCGTTCGTCGACACCAGCGCCGTGCCCAACACGCAGACCATCGGCCACCAGATCGTCGTCGACCGGCGTACCGGCGCCCTTTACGACTTCTTCGACCGGATCACCTACTCCGAAGACCTGAGCACCGTCGTCGAAGCCCGCTACGAGGTGGTCAACTCGACCGACGCCGGAAGGACCTGGAGCGACCCGGTCACCGTGGCCAGGGACACCTCCGTACCGGAGGTCGACCCGAACGACCCGACCAAGCTGCTGCGCGCCGGGTCCACCCTCCCCAGCCCGGCCATCGACCCGAAGACCGGCACGCTGTACATGGCCTACGAGGGCGCGGACTTCTCCGGTGGAAAGTTCGACTCCATCCAGCTCGTGCGGTCCACCGACCGCGGACGCACCTGGGGGACCCCGGAGCTGATCAGCCCCAAGGGCGTGCCGGCCTTCTCCCCGTCGATCGCGGTCGACAAGCGGGGCACGGTCGCGCTCACCTACTACGACCTGCGCTTCCTCAAGCCCGGCAACACCACCACCCTGCCCACCGCCTACCAACTGGCCACGTTGCCGCACGGAAACCCGAAGCTCCGGACCGAACGACGGATCTCGCGGATCTTCGACTGGCTCCAGGCGCCGTTCGCCGGGGGCTACTTCCTCGGCGACTACCAAGGCCTGGTGGCAACCGGCAAGGGGGTACGGGCGGTGCTCACCGAGACCCACACCGGCGCACCACAGAACCGTACGGACGTGTACACCGGCAGTTTCCGCACCCGCTGACCGACGCGGACGCCGTCGAACGACCCGACCGCCGAAAGCCGATGGGGCAGACAGGCCTCGGCCCACTCTGTCGAGCCAAAGGCGCCTGCCGGGCAAAGGCCCAGGGCAGGCGCCTTTCCTGGTGCCTCTAGAAGAAGCCCAGACGCTTCGGCGAGTACGAGACGAGGAGGTTCTTCGTCTGCTGGTAGTGCTCCAGCATCATCTTGTGGTTCTCGCGGCCGATGCCCGACTGCTTGTAGCCGCCGAAGGCGGCGTGGGCCGGGTACGCGTGGTAGCAGTTCGTCCATACTCGGCCCGCCTGGATCGAACGGCCCGCGCGGTAGGCCGTGTTGATGTCGCGGGTCCACACGCCCGCGCCGAGGCCGTACAGCGTGTCGTTGGCGATCTTGATGGCGTCGTCGTAGTCGGCGAACGAGGCGACCGAGACGACCGGGCCGAAGATCTCCTCCTGGAAGATCCGCATGCGGTTGTTGCCCTCGAAGATGGTGGGCTGGACGTAGTAGCCGCCCGCCAGCTCGCCGTCGTATTCGATGCGCTGACCGCCCGTCAGGACCTTCGCGCCCTCCTGCTGGCCGATGTCCAGGTAGGAGAGGATCTTCTGGAGCTGGTCGTTGGACGCCTGGGCGCCGATCATCGTGTCGGTGTCGAGCGGGTTGCCCGGCCTGATGGCCTCCGTGCGCGCGATCGCCGCGTCGAGGAACTCGCTGTAGTGGCCCTGCTGGATCAGCGCCCGCGAGGGACACGTGCAGACCTCGCCCTGGTTGAGGGCGAACATGGTGAAGCCCTCGAGGGCCTTGTCGCGGAAGTCGTCGTCCTTGGCCCACACGTCGTCGAAGAAGATGTTCGGCGACTTGCCGCCGAGTTCGAGGGTGACCGGCTTGATGTTCTCGGACGCGTACTGCATGATCAGCCGGCCCGTCGTCGTCTCGCCGGTGAACGCGACCTTCGCCACGCGCGCGCTGGACGCGAGCGGCTTGCCCGCCTCCACGCCGAAGCCGTTGACGACGTTCACGACGCCCGGCGGCAGGAGGTCCGCGACCAGGCTCAGCCAGTAGTGGATGGACGCCGGGGTCTGCTCCGCGGGCTTTAGGACTACCGCGTTGCCCGCCGCGAGGGCCGGGGCCAGCTTCCAAGTGGCCATCAGGATCGGGAAGTTCCACGGAATGATCTGCGCCACCACTCCGAGCGGCTCGTGGAAGTGGTACGCGATCGTGTCGTCGTCGATCTCGCTGAGCGAGCCCTCCTGGGCGCGCAGGGCGCCGGCGAAGTAGCGGAAGTGGTCGATGGCGAGCGGGATGTCGGCGGCGAGCGTCTCACGGACCGGCTTGCCGTTCTCCCAGCTCTCGGCGACCGCCAGCTTCTCGAGGTTCGCCTCCATCCGGTCGGCGATCTTGAGGAGGATGTCGGCGCGCGCGGTGGGCGACGTACGGCCCCAGGCGGGCGCGGCGGCGTGCGCCGCGTCGAGGGCGCGCTCGACGTCCGCCTCGGTGCCCCTGGCGATCTCCGTGAACGGCTTCCCGTTGACCGGGCTCGGGTTCTCGAAGTACTGGCCGAGGGCCGGCGGCACGTACTCGCCGCCGATGAAGTGGTCGTAGCGGGCCTGGTAGGAGACGACTGAGCCGTTGGTACCGGGCGCTGCGTAAAGGGTCATCTTGGCTGGCCTCCCGTGCGAGCCGCCCGCCGTTGGGCAGCTTTCGCACGGAGGCTAGGCGCGCGGACGTTGCAGATACGTTGCGTACGACGTCGGAGGGCCGGGCGCGGCCTGTTCCGCGTCGAGTTCCCTGAGCCGGGCCAGCACGGGCGGCGCGGGGCGCACCGTGGCCAGCGCCCGCCACACGTCGAGGTCCTCCTCGCCCCACGGCGCGTGCGCCCAGTCCGCCAGCAGGTCGGGGTCGCCCCGCGCGATGAGCGCGGCACGTATCTCGGCGGTGAGCCTGCGCCGTACACGAACGACGGCAGGGGCCTGCGAGCCGGGGAGCAGGGGTCCGCCGAACGCGGCGGCGGCCGCCGTCACCGCTCCCGTCCCCAGTCGCCGCTCGACCGTCCCGAAGTCGGACTCGACGGGCGCCGCCAGGCGGTAGGGGCGTGAGCCGAGGATGTCGGGGCCGAGTACCCGGCGCAGGCGCGCCAGTTCGGCCCGCAGTGTCACCGGTGTGACCGACTCGTCCTCGTACAGGGCGCACAGCAGTTCGTCGCCGGTCAGGCCCTCCGGGTGGCGGGCCAGCAGGACGAGGATCTCGCTGTGCCGGCGGCTGAGGCGGATCTTGCGTCCGCCGGTCGTGACGAGGAGCGCCTCGTCCCGGCCGAGCGCGGTGAGCCGGAGGGTGTCCGCGTCCGATGGCGGCGGCGCGAGCAGCGCCAGCTGGGACTCCGCCGCACGGGCCACCGCCTGCACGAACGCCAGGCTGTGCGGATGGGCGAGCCCGTCCCCGCCCGTGATGTCGACGGCGCCGAGCAGCCGCCCCGAACGCGGATCGTGCACGGGGGCCGCCGCGCACGTCCACGGCTGGACGCGCCGGATGAAGTGCTCGGCGGCGAAGACCTGGACGGGCCGGTCGACCGCCACGGCCGTGCCCGGCGCGTTCGTCCCCATCGCCGTCTCCGACCAGCGCGCGCCCGGCACGAAGTTCATCTTCCCGGCCCGCTGCCGCGTCGTCCGGTCGCCCTCGACCCACAGGAGTCTGCCGTGGGCGTCGCACACGGCGAGCAGATGCTCGCCGTCCTGGGCGAACGTGCCCATGAGTTCACGGAACAGCGGCATGACCCGGGCCAGTGGATGCTCGGCGCGGTACGCTCCGAGGTCGCCGTCGCTCAGCTCCACCGATGCCGAAGCGTCCGGGCTGACGTGCGCTCCGGCGGAGCGCCGCCAGGAATCGGCCACCACGGGGCGCACCGGGCGGGACACGGTCCCCACGGCGGTGAACGTCTCGTGCGCGCGGCGCAGGACCCGTACCCGCTCGGACGGATCGGTGCCCGGCTCAAGGGCCACCCATGGATCGGTCAAGTCGGCCTCCCCGGCGGGCGATGCGGCGGTGCATCGCTGTGGGGACATCGTCGCGCCGGGGACGCAAACGGACAAGCGTCCCGACACTGATCCGCACGGATGCGTCACCGTGCGTGTGCGCCCCGGGCCGGCCGACCCGCTCCGGACCTGCTCGCGCCTCAGGCGAAGTTGACCATGCGGATGTAGCGGGTCCAGTCCCAGTAGGGGCCCGGGTCGGTGTGGTCCGTGCCGGGGACCTCTGAGTGCCCGAGGATGTGCGCGCGGTCCATCGGAATGCCGTACTTGGCGCAGATCGCGGCCGTCAGGCTGGCGGACGACTGGTAGAGGGCGTCGGTGAAGTACTCTGGCTGGTCGACCCAGCCCTCGTGCTCGATGCCGATGCTTCGCGTGTTGTAGTCCCAGTTCCCCGCGTGCCAGGCGATGTTGCGCTCGCGGACGCACTGGGCGATGTGGCCGTCGGACGAGCGGACCACGTAGTGCGCGGAGACCTGTTTGGCCGGGTTCTGGAAGATGGCCAGGGCGTCGGAGTACGTCTCCTGGGTGACGTGGATGATCACGTAGTTGAGGGGATAGCTGGTGGGGCGGCTGGACACCGTGTAGTTGGAGGTGCTGGCAGGGACGGACTCGGCGCCCGGATAGTCGACGGCCTGCGCCCCGGCCATGGCGCGGGCGGCGGGGAGCAGTGCTGCGGGCACGGCGGCGAGCGCGCCGGCCTGGAGTAACCGGCGCCGGCTCGGAAGTGGCCTTCGGTCCATGACTGGTCTGCCTCTCTGGTGGGGACGGTGGGGCAGGGCTTCGTCTGCGAACAGCGAACAGCGAACGGTGGGTCGTCAGAAGGTGCGGTGGTCCGGGCGGGGGAGCGTCGCGGCGACGTCCCTCAAGTGCGCGTGCAGCCCGCGATGCGTCTCCCGCGCCGGCAGCCACTCCTTACGGAGTTTCGCCACGCACGTGTAGTTGGTGTCGCAGACGTTGGCGAGCGGCGACTCGACGGTCTGCGAGGCGAACTGGTAGGCGTCCAGCTCACTGAAGCCGTAGTCGCGCTCCAGCCAGCGCACCAGGTCGAGCTGGGATATCCGGAACGCGTCCTCGAGGGGCCGCGCCGACCCTGTCGAGATGATGTGGGTGTCGGACTCGATGCGCGGCCACGGTGTGGCGACGCCCTTGAGGAGCTCGACGATCACGACGGTCCGCATGGCGCATTCGACGGCGACGCCGCACGTCTCGCCCTCGCCCTGCCGCGCGTGCCCGTCGCCGAGGCTGAGCAGCGCGCCCTCGACGTTCACCCCGAGAAAGCAGGTGACGCCCGCCCGCATCTCCGGCGAGTCCATGTTGCCGCCGTGCGCGTCCGGGACGAGGGCCGAGCGGACCTCGAGGTTCGCCGGTGCCACGCCGACCGTTCCGTGCATCGGATCCATCGGCAGCTCGACCTGGAGGTCGCTGTCGCGCGCGGTGAACCGGGCGGTGCGGCGCTCCCGGTCGAGCTGCCACATCCATACGGCCTCGGGCAGCGGCGGCTGGAGCGTGGCCGTGGTGTGGGTGGACGTGAGCGCGCCGAAGAGCGGCACCGTCGTGGACGCCGCCCAGTCGCGGGCCGGTTCGACGGACACGAAGTGCACCGCGACCGTGTCACCGGGTTCGGCACCCTCGATGTGGAAGGGCCCGGTCTGCGGATTGAGGAACGGGAACTCGCACACCTGCGACACCAGGTCCTTCTCGGACCGCACCCGCCCGTCGAAACAGTCCTCCGTGTACAGGTCCAGGACCGTGCCCGGCGCGATCCGGGCGACGGGCGGCGCGCCGCCGAACGTGTAGGCGTACTCGCCCGGTTCGGGCCGCACGGTCAGGATCCTGGGGTCGTTCATCGGTGGGCTGCTCCGCTCTGTGAGGTGGGTGCGTCGGGGTCCGGTCCTGGGTCCGGTTCTCCGTCCGGCGCGTCGTCGTCGAGATGGACGCGTCCGGTCTCCGCGATACGTTCCGGATGACGCCGCAGGAGCACTGCGAGCACCACGACCCCCGCGAGCATCCACACGGCGACGACCGGGCCCGCGTAAGAGACCGGAGCCGTCAGCTCCGAGACGAAGTCGAAGACCGGCAGGCCCGCGGCCGTCAGCAGCGCGGGCACGAAGGCGACGATGCCGAGCAGCGGCAGGACGAGATGGCGCACCGGGCGCAGCGCGGAGCGACCGCGGCGCAGGAAGTACCCGGCACAGGCGAGGTTCGCCACGATGTACACACCGATGATGACCGTGACGATCACCGTCGCCAGGAGCAGGAACGCCGTCACCGGGTCGTAGGCGAAACCGAGCCCGAGCATCGCCGCGACCGCGACGACGAACTGGACGGCGACGCCGGTGACAGGGGAGCGGCGCACCGGGTGCAGGCGCGCGAAGCCGCTCGGGAAGACGCCGATCCGGCCGAGGGCGAACGCCGTGCGTGTCGAGACGTTGGCGCACGCGTTGGCGTTCGCGATCGTCGAGTTCACCACCGCCAGGAACACCAGGACCCAGAAGAGGCCGAACGAGGCGCGGGCCACGCCCTCCCACGACGCGGCGCCCTCCGCACCGAACGTCGCGAACCTGCCGGGCCCGAAGTACACCGACATGGCGTACGTCGTCAGTACGTAGAAGAGCCCGATCGCCAGGGCCGCTCCGAGGACGGCCCGGTGCATGGTGCGCCGTGGGTCGCGGGTCTCCTCGGCGAGGGGCGCCGCCGCCTCGAACCCGGCGAACGCCAGCACCGTGTACACCGAACCGGCGAAGACGCCGCTCCAGCCCTCGTACCCCTGTGCCGAGTGCGAAGTGCCGAACACCGAAAGGGTGTTGTCGCTGCCCGCCTTCGAGATCAGCAGGATCGCGAAGGCCAGGAAGACGATGACTTCGAAGGCGCCGAGCACCGTCCCGAAGCGGGCCGACGCGCGCACTCCGAAGTAACCTGCCACGGCGATGATCACAGCTCCGGCGAGCGACCACGGCCACCACAGGTCCGCCGGGTACGACGACCACTCGTTGTGCAGCGTCCCGGCCGTGGTGAAGCCCAGTTGCAGCAGAAGCAGAGGCGGCACCAGGGCCTCGACGAACACATAGCCCCAGCCGACGAGGAAACCCACGCTCGGATGGAGGCCGCGCGCGGCGTATGTCGAGACGGATCCCGCCGCGGGCAGTTCGCGTGCCAGCTCCGCCACGCACGACGCCGTGAACAGGCAGGCCACCAGTGCGATCAGTACCGACAGCGGCAGACTGCCGCCCGCGAACGCCGTACCCGCCGGGATCGACGCGGCGACCGCGGCCGCCGGCGCCATCGCCGTGATGCTCTGGAACAGGACCTCGCGCAGCCCGATCGCCCCGCGCCGCAGTCCCGTTCCGTTCTGAACGTCCGCCCCCGACACCTGAATCCCCCGATCCACGTGACCGCGCCACCACGCCGAGGCGGTGGCGTCCCGCGTGAATTACGTTAAGGGCCTTGGCGGTTGGGGCGGAAGAGGGCGCGGCGCGCCTGTGGATAACTCGCCGATTGTGAACAACCGCACGTCAGAGGTCCGAACCTCTGGCACTTCGCGCGCCACGGCGCAGGGGTCCACACGACCCGCGCGCCCGACCCGCGCGCCACGGACCAGGGGTCCGGACCCCCACCGGCGCGTCCTACACGCTCGCCGCCACCGGATCGTCGAGCACCGCCCGCACCACCGAGTGCGCCGCACCCAGCAAAGGGCCGTCGGACCCCAGGCGCGACACCGTCACACCGTCGGCCGGCGTCGCCGTCCGGCGCGTCAACTCCCGCTCCAGCGCGGGCAGCAGCCACGGAGCGAGCCGCGACAGCGCCCCGCCGAGCACGACCGCCCGAGGGTCGAGGAGGTTCACCGCCCCGGTCAGCGCGATGCCCATGGCGGCCCCGGCCCCGCGCAGTGCCCGCCGCGCAGCCGTGTCCCCCGCCGCGGCGCGCTCGGCGAGCAGGCCCACCCGGTCCTCGCCGGGACCGAGGCCCGCCGCGCGCAGCACGGCCTCCTCGCCCGCGTACTGCTCCAGACAGCCGCGCCCTCCGCACGGGCACGCCGGGCCCTCCGGGCGGACCGGAACGTGCCCCAACTCGCCCGCGAAGCCACGGGTTCCGCGCAGCAGCTTGCCGTCGACGACCAGCGCCGCGCCGATGCCGATCTCGGCCGAGACGTGCAGGAAGTCGGCGGGTGTCGCCTCGCCGAGCCAGAGCTCGGCGAGGGCCCCGAAATTCGCCTCGTTGTCGACGCTCAGCGGCAGAACGGACCGTGGCCCGGCCGGTGTCGGCAGCAGCGCGGAGACGTCCGTGTCGTGCCAGTCCAGGTTGGGTGCCCGGACCACCGTGTGCGTGCCGCGCGCGACCAGGCCCGGCACCGCGACCGCGAGGCCCGCCGGGCGCAGCCCTTCCCGTTCGGCACGGGCCGTCACCTCCCGGATCAGCACCGACAGTTCCTTGAGGACCGGGCCGGGCGCGCGCCCGCGGTTGGCGACGCGGCGCACGGCACGCGCGCGTACCTCGCCGCTCAGATCGACCGCGCACACCGCGAGATGGTCGACACCGACCTCGGCCCCGATCCCGGCGGGACCGCTGCGGCTGACGACGAGCGCCGAACCGGGACGCCCGACTCTGCCGGGCCGCTGTGGGCCGAGCTCCTCGATCAGACCCGACCGGATCAGTTCGTCGACGAGCGTCGAAACCGCGGCCCTGGTCAGCCCGATGTGCTGGGCGACCGTGGCCCGCGACAGCGGTCCGTCCGTGGCGACGGCGTGCATGACCCGTGAGAGGTTGCGCCGGCGCATGCCCTGCTGGGTGTCGGGGGTCCCGGGCCGGGGCTCGTGCAGTGGTGCGGTCATGCCTCCGGACGCTCCCATGGGGTCGGGCCGACGGCGCACGCGGCCGTCGGCCTTCCTGGATCCTCGGTCGACGGGGTGGTCAGCGCGGACCCCTGTCCAGGAGCGGGGCCGCGTCGGAGAGTACCCCGGAGATCCGTGCCAGCGCCGCCGCGTCCTGTTCCACGGGGTCGAGAACGGGCCCTTGCGCCGTGCCCCAGCGCCGCGCCACCGCCGCCGGATCCTCCCCGGTCAGCAGCCCGGCGGCCTGTGCCGCGGCGCCGAGCGCGACCAGCTCGCGGGCCTCGGGTACCTGCACGGCACGGCCCGAGAGCCGTCGCACGGTCTGCTGCCAGGCCGTTCCCCGGGCGCCGCCCCCGATGAGCAGCAGCGGCACCGACAGGTCGGCGTCAGCGTCGAGGACGAGGTCGAGCGCGCCCAGGAGCGCGTGGACGGCGCCGTCGTAGGCGGCCTGCAGGAGTTGGCCTCCCGTGGTGTCGTGCCGCAGCCCGTGCAACAGCCCTGAGGCGTTCGGCAGATCGGGGGTGCGCTCGCCGTCCAGGTACGGCAGCAGCGTGATGTCGCCGCCGGGTTCCACGGCCTCGCGGTCCAGGCCGAGCAGCGCGGCGACCCGGTCGACGGCCAGTGTGCAGTTCAGGGTGCACGCGAGTGGCAGCCAGTCGCCGCGCGCGTCGGCGAAGCCGGCCACGGTGCCGCTCGGGTCCGCGGGGCGGTGCCGCGACACCGCGTACACCGTGCCGGACGTGCCGAGGCTGAGGACGGGGGTGCCGGGCCGGAGTCCGAGTCCCAGAGCGGCTGCCGCGTTGTCCCCGGTTCCCGCGGCGACCAGCGTTCCCTTGGAGAAGGGAAGTTCACCCGTGCTGTGTACCGTGCCGGCCACCTCGCCGGGGCGCACGACCCGGGGGAGCAGCGCCGGATCGAGCCCCACGCGCGCGAGGATGTCGTCGTCGTACGACTCCGTGGCCGAGGCCCACCAGCCTGTGCCCGAGGCGTCGCCCCGGTCCGTCGTACCGTCGCCGGTCAGCCGCTGTGTGAGGTAGTCGTGCGGCAGCCGCACGGCGGCCGTGGCGCGTACGGCGTCCGGCTCGTGCTCGGCCAGCCATGCCCACTTGGTGACGGTGAACGAGGCTCCCGGCACGCTGCCCACCCGCTCGGCCCAGGCCTTGGGGCCTCCCATCTCGTCGATGAGGCGGCGGGCCTGGGGCGCCGAGCGCACGTCGTTCCAGAGCAGCGCGGGACGTACCGGCCGACCCGCGGCGTCCAGGGTGACCAGTCCGTGCTGCTGACCGCCGACCGACACCGCGGAGGCCCGGTGGGCCGCTTCACCGCACTGGCGCAGCGCCTCGCACAGGGCGGTCCACCACTGCTCGGGGTCGCTCTCGCGGCCCTGGCCCGCGCTGACCGTGTGCGGCGCCTGCCCGCTCGCCACGACCGCGCCCGTGGCGGCGTCGACGACCAGGGCCTTCGTGGACTGCGTGGAGCTGTCCACCCCGACGACGAGTGGTCCATCGGCTGATGACATGCGGCTCTCCCGTTCCCGACAAGACGATTCCGTGGCTGTCCGAGGTGCATGTGCGACAGAGCGTTCACCCATGCTCTCCCGAGATGCCTCTTCCCAGCGACGTGTCCGCATACTAATTTGTAAAGTGCCATGACGAAATAGGCATGACTGACGAGGAGCCGCGACATGACGTACCGACCCACCCCCGACGACAAGTTCAGCTTCGGCCTGTGGACCGTCGGCTGGCAGGGGCGCGACCCGTTCGGCGACGCCACCCGCGCCGCCCTCGACCCGGCCGAGTCCGTGCGGCGTCTGGCCGACCTCGGCGCCTACGGAGTGACGTTCCACGACGACGACCTGATCCCCTTCGGGGCCTCGGACACCGAGCGCGAGTCGCACGTCAAGCGCTTCCGGCAGGCCCTCGACGCCACCGGCCTGATCGTCCCGATGGCCACCACGAACCTCTTCACGCACCCCGTCTTCAAGGACGGAGCGTTCACCGCGAACGACCGGGACGTGCGCCGGTACGCCCTGCGCAAGACCATCCGCAACATCGATCTCGCCGTCGAACTCGGCGCGAAGACGTACGTCGCCTGGGGCGGCCGCGAGGGCGCCGAGTCCGGCGCGGCCAAGGACGTACGCGCCGCGCTCGACCGGATGAAGGAGGCCTTCGACCTGCTCGGCGAGTACGTCGTTGAGCAGGGCTACGACCTGAAGTTCGCGATCGAGCCGAAGCCGAACGAGCCGCGCGGCGACATCCTCCTGCCCACCGTCGGCCACGCCCTCGCCTTCATCGAGCGCCTGGAGCGGCCCGAGATGTACGGCGTGAACCCGGAAGTGGGCCACGAGCAGATGGCGGGGCTCAACTTCGCGCACGGCATCGCCCAGGCACTGTGGGCGGGCAAGCTCTTCCACATCGACCTCAACGGCCAGACGGGCATCAAGTACGACCAGGACCTCCGCTTCGGCGCGGGCGACCTGCGCTCGGCGTTCTGGCTGGTCGACCTGCTGGAGACCGCCGGGTACGAGGGGCCGCGGCACTTCGACTTCAAGCCGCCGCGCACCGAGGACTACGACGGCGTGTGGGCGTCGGCCGAGGGATGCATGCGCAACTACCTGATCCTGCGCGAGCGTGCGGCCGCGTTCCGGGCCGACCCGGAGGTTCAGGAGGCGCTGCGCGCCTCGCGCCTCGACGAGCTGGTGCAGCCGACGGCGGCCGACGGCCTGTCGGGGCTGCTCGCCGACGAGTCCGCCTTCGAGGGCTTCGACGTGGAGGCGGCCGCCGCCCGCGGCATGGCCTTCGAGCGCCTCGACCAGCTGGCGATGGACCACCTGCTGGCGGCCCGCGGCTGACCGTCACGCGCGCGTAGTGCCCGGTTCGGCCCTCGCCAACTCCCGTGCGGGGGCCGAACCTCAGCCGTCACCCCAGGGCGGCGCACCGCGAGGCGCGTGGCCTCTGTGATACTTCGGCGATGGACATACGCACGATGGAGTACGCGGAACCACCTGGTCAGGAGGGTTTCGAGGCGTGTCGGCCGCCCGGCGTCCGGTGGGAGCTGAGGGCTGCCGGGCCCGCCGACGTGGAGCCGATCGCCGAGCTGCGTGCCGTTGTCATGCGACCGGACCTGGTACGCCTCGGCCGCTACGACGAGCACCGGGTCCGACAGCGGCTGCGCGACACCTTCTCCGAGCGGTACACCTGCGTCGTCCTGGCCGACGGCGCGTTCGCGGGCAGCGTCACGATGCGCCCGGCGCAGTCCGGGGGCCAGTGGATCGAGCACTTCTACCTCGCCCCGGAACAGCAGGGCCGGGGTCTCGGCACGGCCGTCCTGCGCGCACTGCTCGACCGGGCCGACGCGGCGGGCGAGACCGTACGCTTGGACGTCGTCCAGGGCAGCGCGGCCCGCCGCCTCTACGAGCGCCACGGCTTCACCCTCGAATCGGAGGACCCGATCGACGTGTTCATGGTGCGTGCCCCACGGGCCGTGCCACAGGCCCGCCCCTGATCCCTGGCGTCAAGGGCATGACGCGGACGGTTCAGGCCCCGACCCACACCGTGGTCATGTTGCAGAACTCGCGGATCCCGTGGGCCGAGAGCTCCCTGCCGTAGCCGGAGCGCTTGACGCCGCCGAACGGGAAGGCCGGGTGTGAGGCTGTCATCCCGTTGACGTAGACGCCGCCCGCCTCGATGTCGCGGGCGAAGCGGTCGATCTCCGCCGCGTCATGCGTCCACACGTTGGAACTCAGCCCGAACGGTGTGTCGTTGGCCAGGGCCACGGCCTCGTCCAGGTCGCCGACGCGGTACAGCGTGGCGACCGGGCCGAAGGTCTCCTCGCGGTGGATGCGCATGTCTTCCGTGATGTCGGTGACGACCGTCGGCTCGTAGTACCAACCGCTCTTGGCGTACGCCTCGGGGCGCCGGCCGCCGCACAGCACCGTCGCGCCGCACTCCACGGCATCGTCCACGAGTTCTTCCAGGTCGGCGCGGCCCTGCTCGCTGGCGAGCGGCCCGACGTCGGTGTTCTCGTCCATCGGGTCGCCCACCCGCAGGGCCCGCATCCCGGAGACGAACAGCTCGGCGAACTCGTCGTACACGTCCGCGTGCACGATGAACCGCTTCGCCGCGATGCACGACTGTCCGTTGTTCTGGGCCCGCGCCGTCACAGCGACCTTCGCGGCCTTCGCCACGTCGGCCGACGGCAGCACGACGAACGGGTCGCTGCCGCCCAGCTCGAGGACTGTCTTCTTGACCTCGTCGCCCGCGATCGAGGCGACGGAACGTCCCGCCGGCTCGCTGCCGGTCAGCGTCGCCGCCACGACCCGCTCATCGCGGAGTACGCCCTCGACCGCCCGCGAGCCGATGAGCAGCGTCTGGAAACACCCGTCGGGGAACCCGGCCCTGCGGAACAGGTCCTGGAGGTAGAGCGCGGTCTGCGGCACGTTCGACGCGTGCTTGAGCAGTCCCACGTTTCCTGCCATCAGGGCGGGCGCGGCGAACCGTACGACCTGCCACAGCGGGAAGTTCCACGGCATGACGGCGAGGACGATGCCCAGCGGCCGGTAGCGCACGTGGGCGCTGACCGCGCCGGAGTCCTCCACGTCCCGGGCCGAGGGGTGCTCGTCGGCGAGGAGCCCCTGAGCGTGCTCCGCGTACCAGCGCATGGCCTTCGCGCACTTCGCGGCCTCCGCGCGGGCCGCCACGACGGGCTTGCCCATCTCGGTGGTCATGACGCGTGCGATGTCGTCGCGGTCCGCGTCGAGCAGGTCCGCGGCGGTCTGGAGCAGCCGGGCCCGTTCGAAGAACGTGGTGGTGCGGTAGGTGCGGAACGTGCCGGCGGCGAGCAGGAGCCGGTGCTCGATCTCTTCGTCGGTCAGGGCGTCGTACGTCTTGAGCGTCTCGCCGTTCGCGGGGTTGACCGTCGCGATGGGCATGGGGGTGACCTCCTCTGCGCGGTGCTTCGACCTTGCCGCGCCACGTCGCGCCGCGCAACGCGGACGGACCGTGTACCCGGTGGCGCGGCCGTCAGACGTGCTCGGCGAGCCGGTCGAGGAAGACGGTCTGCGCCTGCACCACCAGGGGACGCGCCGTGTCGAGCCCGAGCCAGGCCGCGCGGTCCAGCTCGGGGAACTCGGCCATGCGACCCGAGCCCTTCGGCCACTCCATCGTGAACGTGCCGGGCACGAATCCGTCCAGGTCGAGGTCACCTTCCACGGCCCACACGGTGACGTGCTTGCCGCCGGACTGCACGATGTCGCCGAGCGGCACGGGCGTGCCGTCGGGCGGTGCGAGGCCCAGTTCCTCCCGGAACTCCCTGCGCGCCGCCGCCCACGGCTCCTCGTCGTCCTCGTACTCGCCCTTCGGCACGGTCCACGCCCCGGCCTCGCGCCGCTCCCAGAACGGGCCGCCCATGTGTCCGAGCAGCACCTCCGTACCGGCTGCCGTGCGCCGGAACAGGAGCAGGCCCGCGCTCTGCTTCTTGTACGCCATGGGACCAGTGTCGGCGCGCTGCATCCGTGCGGCCCTCCGAGTACGGGGAGGGGGCGCCGCGCCGGTGGAGCGCGAAGGTCACGAGGAGGCCGACCGCGAAGAACAGCGCCGCCCCCGCCCCAAGCTGAAGCCCCCCGCTCCGGGCGGCGACCGGGATGGCCGACGACCGGGCGGGTGGCCGGATCAGGACGAGGAGTTCGAGGCCCGCCCGGACTGCGCCTCCGCCTCGGGGACGACCGGATCCTGCGCGTCCCGCGGGGCGGGCACGATCGCCGGGCCCGCGGTGGCGGCGGCGGCCGGTGCGTCGCCGCGCTGTCGCCACCGCGACACGCGCACGGCCACTGGCTCGGTGAAGCGCGCCGTCAGCGGTCCGACGATGACGAGGATCAGGACGTACGCGGTCGCGAGCGGACCGAGCCTGGGCTCGATTCCGGCCGTGACCGCCAGGCCCGCGATGACGATGGAGAACTCGCCGCGCGCCACGAGAGCGCCGCCGGCACGCCAGCGGCCCTTGACGGAGATCTTCGCCCGCCGCGCCGCCCAGTAACCGGTCGCGATCTTCGTGCAGGCCGTGACGACCGCGAGAGCGAGCGCCGGGAGCAGGACCGGCGGAATGCTCGCCGGGTCGGTGTGCAGGCCGAAGAAGACGAAGAACACGGCGGCGAACAGGTCGCGCAGCGGCAGCAGCAGCGAGTGGGCGCCCTCGGCGACCTCACCGGACAGCGCGATGCCGACGAGGAACGCGCCGACCGCCGCCGACACCTGGAGCTGCTGCGCGATCCCCGCGACCAGGATCGTCAGGCCGAGCACCACCAGGAGCAGCTTCTCCGGGTCGTCGCTGGAGACGAACCGGGAGATGAGCCTCCCGTAGCGCACGGCGAGGAACAGGACGAGGCCCGCCGCACCGAGCGCGATGGCCAGGGTGACACCGCCCGCCGCCCAGCCGACACCGGCGAGCAGAGCCGTGATGATCGGCAGATAGACGGCCATCGCCAGGTCCTCGAGGACCAGGATGCTGAGGATCACCGGGGTCTCCCGGTTGCCGACCCGGCCGAGGTCGCCGAGCACCTTGGCGATCACGCCCGACGACGAGATCCACGTGACACCGGCGAGGACGACGGCCGCCACCGGGCCCCAGCCCATCAGCAGCGCGGCCGCGGCGCCCGGCAGCGCGTTGAACGCGCAGTCGACGAGGCCGGCCGGGTACTGCGTCTTGAGGTTGCTGACGAGATCGCTGGCCGTGTACTCCAGGCCCAGCATCAGCAGCAGCAGAATGACGCCGATCTCGGCGCCGATCGCCACGAACTCCTCGCTCGCGCCGAGCGGGAGCAGCCCACCCTCGCCGAATGCGAGGCCCGCCAGGAGGTAGAGGGGGATGGGTGAGAACCGGAACCGCCCGGCGAATCTGCCCAGGAGGCCGAGCGCGAGGATGATCGCCCCGAATTCGATGAGGAACACCGCGGAGTGCATCCGATCACTCCCTTCCGAGTATCGTCGCCGCCGCTTCCACACCCTCGCGGGTGCCGATGACGATCACGGTGTCCCCGCCGGCGAGCCGGAAGTCGGGGGTGGGCGACGGGATCGCCTCGGCGCGCCGCAGCACGGCCACGATCGAGGCGCCCGTCTCCGTGCGCAGCTGCGTCTCGCCGAGCAGGCGCCCGTTCCAGTGCGAGGTCGCGCCGATCTCGATGCGCTCGGCGACGAGGCCCAGATCGGTGGTGTGCAGCAGGTTCGGGCTGTGGTGGGACGGCATCAGCGCGTCGATCAGCGCGGCCGCCTCACCGGACGTCAGCTTCAGCGACAGGTCGCAGGCGTCCGGGTCGTCGGTCCGGTAGGCGCTCAGGGTGCGCCCGCCGTCCCGGTGCGCGACCACCGACACCTGGCGTTGGTCGCGGGTGGTCAGGTCGTACCGGAAGCCGATCCCCGGCAGTGGCGTGCGGCTCAGACGTGAAGCGGGCACAGCTCTCCCCTTGTCCGTGCTTGTCCTGGGTGATGCATGGCGCCTGCAGGTATCGGCGCCATGTGTCACCCTATCGGCCCCAATATTTGGCAAAGAAACGGTCTTGTCACGAGGCCTGGTGCGCGGCGAGCACCGTCTCGACCGTGTCCGCGTCCTCGGCCGTCTTGTCCTCGCGGTACCGCACCACGCGCGCGAAGCGCAGCGTGACGCCGGCCGGGTAACGGGTGGACTTCTGCAGGCCGTCGTAGGCGATCTCCACGACCAACTCGGGCCGCACCGTGACGACATGTCCGTCGTCGCTCGTGGCCAGCTCCCGCAGCCGCTCCGTCTGCCAGGCGAGCAGCACGTCCGTGAGCCCCTTGAACGTCTTGCCCAGCATCGCGAAGGAGCCGTCCGGCCTGCGCGCACCGAGGTGCAGATTCGACAGCCTGCCCGTCCGCCGGCCGTGCCCCCACTCCGCCGCGAGCACCACCAGGTCCAGCGTGTGCACGGGCTTCACCTTCAGCCAGGACGCGCCGCGCCGCCCGGCGCTGTACGGGGCGTCCAGCCCCTTCACAACAACGCCCTCATGGCCGCGCCGCAGGGCGTCGGCGAAGAATCCGTCGGCCGCCGCACGGGCCGCCGTGTCCTCCCCGTCCGGAACGACGAGGTGGCGCACCCGCATCACCTTCGGCACCAGCCGCGCCAGGCGCGCGTGCCGCTCGGCGAACGGCAGATCGAGCAGTTCGTCCCCGCCCGCGTACAAGACGTCGAAGAACACCGGAACCACGGGTACGGACCCGGTGGCCGTCACCACGTCCACCCGCGAACCCACACGGCCCGCGATCTCCTGGAACGGGCGCGGCCGGCCCTCCCCGTCGAGCGCGATGACCTCTCCGTCGAGGATGAAGCGGTCTCCGTCGAGCCCGGCGGCCACGGCCGTGACCTCGGGCAGCCGGTCGGTGATGTCGTCGAGCGTGCGCGTGTAGACGCGTACGACGTCGCCGTCGCGATGGACCTGTACGCGGATGCCGTCCAGCTTCTCCTCCACCGCGCACGCCCCGAGCTTGTCCACGGCCTCCCCGACCGAGGACGCGCTGTGCGCCAGCATCGGGAACACCGGGCGACCGACGGTCGGTCGGAACTCGCCCAGCGCGTCCGGGCCCTCGGCCAGCAGGGCCTGCGCCACCACCGGGAGCGACCCGGTCAGCATCACCGCGCGCCGCACCTCCTCCGGCGGCGCGCCGGTCGCCTGCGCCAGCCCCTCCAGAGCCACCGCGTCGAGCGCCCCCTGCCGCACCTCGCCGGTGAGCAGACCGAACAGGAACCGCTGCTCGTCCTCGGTCGCGGCGCCCATCAACTCCCCGACGAGACGGGTCCGTTCGGCCAGTGACCCGGACCCTGCCACATCGCCGAGGGCGGTCAGCGCGGCGTCGACGTCCTGGACCGTCAGCCCGGGCTGCGCGGCCGGCGCCACCGGGTCGCGCAGCACCCGCCACCCGATGCCGAGACGTCCCTGCGGGAGGCGTCCCGCCAGGTAAGGGATCACGATCGGTACGTCGTCCGGCTCCGCCGCCCGGAAGAGCTCGGCGAGCAGCGCGATCTTCCGCGACCGCGCCCTGGTGGCCGCGACCTCCTGGGACACCTGTGCGAGCCGGGAGAACAGCATGCAGCCATCGTGCACCGGGTCGCGGTGCGGCGCATGAGGGTACGGGTCCCGCCGATGAACAGCACTCACCAAGGCATTCCCGAAAGGGACTCGCCCTTCGTGTCTATTCCCTCTCATCGGAAATCCGTTCCGCGATGCGAGACCGGCACGGAGATTTCTTGACTGGCGCGACGTGCCCCTGGTTGGATCGGCGGCATGAACGCGAGACTGGACCTCACGCGGCGACGCCACGTCGACCTCGCGCGCGTCTCCAGCTCCTTCTGTTGCCGCGCCCTCTGACGAGCCACGCGCGCCCCGGCGACCAGGCCGCCTCCGCGGCGGCCGCCGACGTCGAACTTCCACCGTGCCGATCGAATTCCGCACGCCTTCCCACCGCACCGCACTGAATCGCACCGTGTATTCGGCATGCGTGAATTCCTGAATTTCGGCACTCCTGAGTTTCACGCGTTCGCGCCTTTCGCGATGCCCGCATTCCACGTGCGCGTGCCGAATTCCAGTACGAAGGGTCCCGTCATGGCCACTGTCCTCTCCATTTCCGGAAGTCCCTCCGCCGCCTCCCGCACGGCGCGACTCCTGCGCCACCTCGACGCGCGGCTCGCGGCGCAGGGCCACGACGTCATAGCGCTCGACGTCCGCACCCTGCCCGCCGAGGCCCTCCTCGGCGCGGACTTCACCCACCCGGCCATCGTCGAGGCGACCGAGCTCCTCGCCCGCGCCGACGGGGTCGTCGTCGCGACACCCGTCTACAAGGCCGCGTACTCCGGGCTCCTCAAGGCGCTCCTCGACCTGCTTCCGCAGTACGGACTCGACGGCAAGACCGTGCTGCCGCTCGCCACCGGCGGCACCACCGCCCATGTCCTCGCCCTCGACTACGCGCTGCGGCCCGTCCTCAACTCCATGGGCGCCGACCACATCGTCCAGGGGTGGTTCACCCTCGACAAGGACATCACCGTCGCCCCGGACGGCACGGTCGGCGTCGCGCCGGGGTCGGCCGAGGCGCTCGACCGCGTCGTCGACCAGTTCTCCGGCGCGCTCACGCGCACCGCGAGGCCCCTGCTCGCCGCGGCGAGCTGACCCGTCAACTGCCGCCCACTCAGGGCCTGTTGACAGCCTCTTGCAGTCCCTCGCGATCGGAGCCCGCCCGTGTCCCTCACCTTCCACTGGTTCCTGCCGACCAACGGCGACGGCCGCCACGTCGTCGGCGGTGGTCACGGCACACCCGTGACCGCGGCGGGCGGTGACCGGCCCCCGTCCATCGGCTATCTCACACAGATCGCCCGCGCCGCCGAGGACCTCGGCTTCGTCGGCGCGCTGACCCCCACTGGCGCCTGGTGCGAGGACGCGTGGCTGACCACCGCCATGCTCAGCCAGCAGACCGAGCGCCTGAAGTTCCTCGTGGCGTTCCGGCCCGGCTCCGTCTCGCCCACGCTCGCCGCGCAGATGGCGTCCACGTACCAGCGCCAGACCGGCGGCAGGCTTCTGCTGAACGTCGTGACGGGCGGCGAGAGCCGTGAGCAGCGCGCCTACGGAGATTTCCTCGACAAGGAATCCCGGTACACGCGCACCGGTGAATTCCTGGAGATCGTCCGGGGGTTGTGGGCCGGCGACACCGTCGATCTCGCGGGCGAACACCTCCAGGTGCAGGACGCCCGGCTCGCCCGGCTGCCCGACCCGGTTCCCGAGGTGTACTTCGGAGGCTCCTCGCCCGTCGCGGGGGAGATCGCGGCCCGGCACAGCGACGTCTACCTCACCTGGGGCGAGCCGCCCGCCCAGGTCGCCGAGAAGATCGCCTGGATCCGCGGCCTCGCCGAGAAGGAGGGACGCACCGTCCGCTTCGGGATCCGGCTGCATGTCATCACGCGCGACACTGCCGAGCAGGCCTGGGCGGAGGCCGACCGGCTGCTCCAAGGCTTCGACCCGGCCACCGTCAGATCGGTCCAGGAGGGGCTGGCGCGCAGCGAGTCCGAGGGCCAGCAGCGCATGCTGGCCCTGCACGGCGGAAGCTCCGACCGCCTGGAGATCCACCCGAACCTGTGGGCCGGCATCGGCCTCGTGCGCGGCGGCGCCGGAACCGCGCTGGTCGGCAGCCATGACGAGGTCGCCGACCGCGTCGAGGAGTACCACGGCCTTGGCATCGACGAGTTCGTACTCTCCGGATACCCGCATCTGGAGGAGGCGTACTGGTTCGGGGAGGGCGTCCTGCCACGGCTGCGAGCCCGCGGGCTCTGGACACACCCGCACCAGGAAGCGGCAGCCCCGGCGGCACCCCAGGTGCCGTTCGGGAGCTGAGCCGAGGCCGGGCCGCCATGCCCCGCCGCGCGGCGGCGAGCTACGGGATCTTCCCCGGGCCCCGCTTGCGCGGCCCGGGCTCCAACGCCGGTGCCGCCACGCCCAGATGCGAGCGGCACTGCGGCTTCGGAGCCTCCTCCAGCCGCGTCCGGACCGCCGCCGGACGAATGAACACGAAGGCTGTCGCCGACCCCAGCGCGAACAGCAGGGCGCACCCTATCGCCGCCCGGTGGAACGACGTGTTGACGGAGCCCGGCTGCGTGTACGCGTCCCCGGACAGACCGACCGCCAGCGGCAGCGCCGCCACCACCAGGAGCTGCGCGATCCGGGCCGCCGTGTTGTTGACGCCGCTGGCGAGCCCGGCGCGGCCCGGCTCGACCGACGCCAGGACCGTGGCCGTCAGAGGCGCGACGAACACGCTCATGCCCAGGCCGAGGACCGCCACCGCGGGCAGGACATCGGCCACGTACGACGAGCCGGGCTCGATCCGCAGCATGAGGAGCACGCCCACCGCCGCGATCAGCGGCCCGGCGACCAGCGGCGGCGTCGGCCCCACACGGCGCGCGAGATCGCCCGCACGGGGGGAGAGCAGCAGCATCAGGACGGTGATCGGCAGCGTCGCCACACCGGCCTCCAGCGCGCTGTAGCCGAGCGCGATCTGGAGCTGTACGGGCAGCAGGAACAGCATGCCGCCGATCCCCGCGTACAGGCACAGCGTCATCGCGTTGGCCGCGCTGAACAGCCGCGAGCGGAACAGTGAGGGCGGCAGCATCGGGTTCGCGCGCCGGTGCTCCAGGGCGACGAAGGCGACGCCGGCGGCGACACCGAGCACGGCGGGCAGCGCCGTCGACACGGCGGACGCGCCACCGGACGACCCGATGAGCGCGTAACTGACGCCCACCAGGCACAGGGCGGCGAGCATGGCCCCCGCCATGTCGAAGCGGGTCCCGGCGACCTCGGCCTCACGGCTCTCCGGGACGTGCCGCACCGCGATCAGCAGCACGACCACGGCCAGCGGCACATTGATGAGGAAGATCCACCGCCACCCGGGGCCGTCGATCAGATACCCGCCGAGGAACGGTCCGAGCGCCCCCGCCACACCCGTGAGCCCCGACCAGGCGCCCACGGCCCGCGACTGGTCCTCGGGGCAGAACGAGGACCGTACGAGGGCCAGCGACCCGGGGGTGAGGAGCGCACCGCCCACTCCTTGCAACGCGCGGGCTGCGATGAGTACACCCTGGTCGGGGGCGAGCCCGCACAGCGCCGACGCGATCGCGAACCAGGCCACGCCGAGCACGAGAGCACGCCGCCGCCCGATCCGGTCGCCGAGCGCGCCGCCCCACAGGAGCAGGGCGGACAGCGTCAGCATGTAGGCGTTCACGACCCACTGGAGGCTCGACAGGGAGGCGTCGAGGTCGCGGCCGATGGTCGGCAGGGCGACATTGACCACCGTGCCGTCGAGCATCGCCATCCCGGAGGCCAGGACGACACAGGCGAGGATCCAGCGACCCCTGGCGGAGGAGAGCCGGATTCCGGGGGTGGACTCGACGGGTTCGGGCGTCATCGCTGCCATTGTCGTGGACGCGGGGGAGCGGCGCGAGGCCGCGCCGCGGGCGAGCCGTTCCGCCGCGCCGCCATCGCGCCCGGCCCGCTCGGCCACGGAGCCCTCGACACACCCCGCGCCGACTGCTCGGAGCGGGGCATGACGGAGGCCGGCGAGCGGAGTACCGCGTCACCGCTACTTGGGAAGGTTGGCCTCGATCGCGGCGAGCACCTCGGGCGCGTCCGGCACGACCTGCGGCGAGAAGCGGGCGACGACCTCGCCCTCGGGGGAGAGCACGAACTTCTCGAAGTTCCAGCGGATGTCCCCGTCGTGGCCCTCCGCGTCCGCCGTGGTGACCAGTCGCTCGTACAGGGGGTGGCGCGCGTCGCCGTTCACCTCGACCTTCTCGGTCATCGGGAACGTCACGCCGTACGTCGCCGAGCAGAACTCGGCGATCTCCTCGGCGCTGCCGGGCTCCTGGCCCATGAACTGGTTGCAGGGGACCCCGAGCACGCTGAAGCCGCGGCCCGCGTACTCGGCGTGGAGCTGCTCCAGGGCCGCGTACTGCGGGGTGAGGCCGCACTTCGAGGCCACATTGACGATGAGGACGGCCTTGCCCTCGTACTGGGGGAGGTCGGCCGGGCCGCCCTGGAGGGCGGCGATCTCGACATTCTCGTAGACAGACATGCTCCGGATGCTAGCGACCCGTGCGGTCGCGCTCCTCGTCACCCCGGCCCCGGATCGGGGGCCCGTCTGTGAAGATGGCGAAGAACGATGCGACGAGCGAGTGGAGGGCTGATCGTCATGGCGCAGCAGGTGCGAGGCGTGATCGCGCGGGCCAAGGGAGAGCCGGTGCGGATCGAGACGATCGTCGTGCCGGATCCGGGGCCCGGGGAGGCCGTGGTCAAGATCCAGGCGTGCGGGGTCTGTCATACAGACCTGCACTACCGGGAGGGCGGCATCAACGACGAGTTCCCGTTCCTGCTCGGTCATGAGGCGGCCGGTGTCGTCGAGACGGTCGGTGAAGGCGTCACCGAGGTCGCGCCGGGCGACTTCGTGATCCTCAACTGGCGTGCCGTGTGCGGCCAGTGCCGCGCCTGCCTGCGCGGGCGCCCCCAGTACTGCTTCGACACGCACAACGCGAAGCAGAAGATGACGCTCCTCGACGGCACGGAGCTCTCGCCCGCGCTCGGGATCGGCGCGTTCGCCGACAAGACGCTCGTCGCCGCAGGGCAGTGCACCAAGGTCGACCCGGAGGCGTCGCCCGCCGCAGCGGGTCTGCTCGGCTGCGGCGTCATGGCCGGTCTCGGCGCCGCCCTCAACACCGGCAACGTGGGCCGTGGCGACTCCGTCGCCGTCATCGGCTGCGGCGGGGTCGGCGCGGCGGCCGTGACCGGCGCCCACCTCGCCGGTGCCGGGAAGATCATCGCCATCGACATCGACGACACGAAGCTGGCGACGGCCAGGAAGCTCGGCGCCACGCACACCGTCAACTCCCGCTCCACCGACCCGGTCGAGGCCGTACGCGAGCTGACCGGAGGGTTCGGCGCCGACGTCGTCATCGAGGCGGTCGGCCGCCCGGAGACCTACAAGCAGGCCTTCTACGCCCGCGACCTCGCCGGAACCGTCGTCCTCGTCGGCGTCCCCACGCCCGAGATGCAGCTCGAACTGCCTCTGCTCGACGTGTTCGGGCGCGGCGGCGCGCTCAAGTCGTCCTGGTACGGCGACTGTCTGCCCTCGCGCGACTTCCCGATGCTGATCGACCTCTACCGGCAGGGCCGGCTCGACCTCGACACGTTCGTGACCGAGACGATCGCCCTGGAGGACGTGGAGAAGGCGTTCGAGCGAATGCACCACGGCGACGTGCTGCGCTCGGTGGTGATCTTCTGATGGCGGGCGCGCGCATCGAACACCTCGTCACGTCCGGCACGTTCTCCCTCGACGGGGGCACTTGGGACGTCGACAACAACGTATGGATCGTCGGCGACGACAGCGAGGTCGTCGTGATCGACGCGGCGCACGACGCCGACGCGATCGCCGAGGCCGTGGGCGACCGGCGCCTCGTCGCCGTCGTGTGCACCCACGCGCACGACGACCACATCGACGCGGCACCCGCGCTCGCCGAGCGCACCGGGGCGCCCATCCTCCTGCACCCCGCGGACACGGAGCTGTGGAAGCAGAAGCACCCCGACCGCACGCCTGACGGAGAACTCGCCGACGGTCAGCAACTTGCCGTGGCGGGCGTGGAGTTGACCGTGCTGCACACGCCGGGGCACTGCCACGGCGCGGTCAGCCTGTACGCGCCGGAACTCGGCGCCGTCTTCACGGGGGACACCCTGTTCGCGGGTGGCCCGGGTGCGACGGGGCGGTCGTTCAGCGACTTCCCCACCATCGTCGAGTCGATCAGGGAGCGGCTCCTCACGCTGCCGCCGGAGACCGTCGTACGGACGGGGCACGGCGACAGCACGACGATCGGGGCGGAGGCGCCCCACCTGGAGGAGTGGATCGCCAGGGGGCACTGAGCCGGGCGATCAGGCCGGATGATCCGGCCGGTCGATCACGCCGGGCGGCAGACGGAGCGCTGCCGCCCGGAAGGGCCCGGTCATCAGGGGTGGGCGAGTACGGCGCGAACCGTCTTTCCGCCGTAGGGGTCGCTCACCACGCACATACGGCGCGACAGCGCGTCGACGAGCGAGATGCCGCGGCCCGACTCCGCGGAGACCGAATGCGGCCTGAGGCGCGGGTGGTGCGGGCTGTCGTCGTGGACCGAGACAGTCAGCTCGTCCGCGTCGAGGCACAGACTCATCCGGCAGTGACTGCCCTTGATCCGGGTGGCGTTGGCGACCAGCTCCGAGACGACGAGCACCGCGTCGTGTGCGCCGCCGGGGCTCCGTCCCGCAAGAAAGTCCTGGGTGAGGCGGCGGGCCCAGCGGGCCGAGCCCGAGCCCTGCGGCAACAGGTACTCCACGCGTGCGGGTCGCCGTACGGCGCGCTTGAGCGCACGCATGACGATCACTTCCTTCCGTTGCCTGTGGCGCCGGGTGTTCCCCGGTAACGAGCCCCATTCCCCGGGAACCTGATCGCCAAGCGGCTACGGCCCGACGGCTGTGCGAGGGCGTGGTAGCTGTGCCCGATGCGGCGCCCGAGCAGGAAGTAGGCGATCAGGGCGCCCGTCGTATTCAGGATCACGTCGTCCACATCGAAGGCGCGCCCCTCGACGATCGCGCCCTGCGCCAGCTCCACGAGCGCCATCACGAGCACCGTCACCGCGAGCACCCGCATCATGCGGCCCTTGCGCGCCACAAGCACCGGAAGCAGCAGCCCGAAGGGCGCGCCGAGCAGCAGATTCCCGCCGATCTGCTTGCATGCGCCGAGGAACGTGTACGACTCGGCGTACTGGCGCAGGGAGTGCCCCGGCCGCATGTTGGACCCCGCGACGTCCGCCGACGCCGGGGACGGCGTCAGGGTCAGCCGGGCGAGGACCGCGGAGAAGGCCACGAGCGCCAAGAAGGCGAAGCCGGCGATGAGCGCCCGGGCGAGGATCCGCCCCCACGGCACCGGCTTACGTGTCGCCGGCTTGCGTGCCACCGGCTTCCGTGGCACCCGCTTTCTCGCCACCTGCTTCTGTGCCGCGCCCTTGCGTTCCGCGCCCTTGCGTTCCTGGCCCTTGCGTTCCTGGCCCTTTCTCCGACGTGCCGCAGTCTTTGGGGTCATGGAGGCCGGTTGCCCTCGCGCGCCCCGGCCAATCCGGCTCGGGGCCGTTCGCGTCAGCTCGTCGTCCCCGGAGGATGCGTCAGGGAGTCCAGGAAGCGCTGCAGCGCGGGCGGTCCCTCGCCGCAGCGGCCGCGCTCGACGTGCGGTATCGACAGCTTCCCCAGGCGCAGGTCCTGGGCCTCCATGGCCTGCGCCAAGTGCAGTCGTTCCAGGGCACGTTCGGCGGCTGTCTGACGTACGTACTCGACCACCGTCACGCCCAGGTGGTCCGCGTGCGAGCGGACCGCGTCGTACTCGTCCGGCGTGAAGAGGTCCCGCAGAAGGGCAGTACCGTCCATGGCGGCATGATGCCGCTCCCGGCCGACCCGTGTGGGCGTATGGCATATTCACCGCCCGATCGCGTGGCGTTCGGCGCCATCGCGCGTACTGGCCTCCTCCGCAAATCTCCGATAACTTAGGCAAGGCTTACCTAAGGAGATTCGGATGGGTGTCCGACAGATCAGTACCGCCGCTCCCACCGCGGCGGCACGCGCGCGATCCATGCTCGCCACCGCCTGGTCGTGCGAAGTGACGACGGACATCGGGCGGGAGGACCTCGTCGGATCCCATCGCGTCACCGATGAGGGCGAGGTACGGATCCAGCCGCCGGCCGACAGCCTCCTGTCCGCGGCCGTGCTCTGCGCGCCCCGCGGTGAGCCGACCGCGCTCATCGAGTTCGCGGACGCCGCGCCGGTACCCGTCAGGGACCGGATCCGCGCACGTCTGTGGCTGTCCGGGACGCTCGAACCCGACGGCGAGCAGTTCGTGCTCAGGCCCGTCCGCGCCGTGCTCCAGACGCGTACCGGCCGCACGGGCATCGATCTCGACGAACTCGCCGAGACCGCGCCCGACCCACTCACCGCGGCGGAACCCCGCCTGCTCACCCATCTCGCCGACTGCCACCCCGAAGCCGTCGAGCAGCTCACCCGGCTCGTCGACGTGGACAGCCTGCACGGCGTCGTCCGGGTCCAGCCCCTGGCTGTCGACCGGCACGGACTCACCCTCCGGCTCGAACGCATCCGCGGCCAGGCCGACGTGCGCCTCCCGTTCCACACGCCCGCCGACGACCTGGGACAGCTGAACGAGCGCATGCACGCCCTGCTTTCGTCCGCGCAGGCGGTCAGCCGCCGTCGCAGGTGAGGTCGGCGGCGCGCATGAATCCGAGGGGCGCGCCGTTGTCCGTGCGCGAGACCCGCCACAGCTCGTCCGCGCCCTGCCGCGTGCCGTTGACCGGGACGCCCGGGTCCAGATGGCCGACGATGTCCGTCCACGGGTTGTTGCCCGCGTAGATCGGGGCGTCCTCATGCGTCGCGAAACACGTGCCGCCCGCGTGCGCCGTGCCGCCGAGCACGGGCACCGAGGCGAGCAGCAGGGCCGCGGTCAGCAGCAGGCGGAAGCGGCGGAAGCGGGTGCGGATCACGAGGGGTGCCTCTCTGGGGGCCGGCTGAAAGTCCGCCTGAAAGGTGAGGCGACCCGGCACAGGCTAGGGGCGCAGGACACGCTCGCCGGGGACGCCGGTCACCGGCGGTTCGGCTTCCCGTACCGGTTCCGTACGCCGGAACGCCCATGGCACGCGAGGCTCCACGGCGAACCGGAAGACCCACCGCACGGGAGCCGTACACAGAAGAGTGATGACGGTGACCGCCGTGGCCGTCACCGCCAGCTCGCCCGCCGGAGTGTGCAGCCATGGGTGGTCGTACCAGCCCCAGAAGCGCGACGACTTGATGAGGAAGCCGTGCAGCAGGTACGCGTACAGCGTTCCCGTGCCCAGTGTCGTGAACAGTGTCTTCCGTCCTGGCACCCAGGCCAGGAAGCAGGCGCTGAGGACGACGGCGAGGGCGAACAGGGCCGGGGTCGTGACCAGTCCCGCCCAAGCGGGGGCGCCGAGGCCGGTGACGCTGCCCCGGTGGTAGAACCAGCCCGCGTCGAACCAGGGCGCCACCGCGTACGCGGCGATCAGCGCCGCGGCCGCCACGGGCAGCGCCCACAGCCGGGCCCGCCGTGTGCGCAGCCGCTCGAAGTGCTCGGGCCGCAGTGTCAGCCCGAGGACGAAGAACGGCAGGAAACCCACCACCCGTTGGAGCCCAAGGTCACCGCCCGCGTCGGGCGCCGTCGACATGAACACGGCCAGCGCCAGGGCGACGGGCACCGGGTGACGCAGTTGCAGCCAGAGGGGCGTGGTGAGCCGCCAGATGAACAGCGCGACCAGGAACCACATCAGATACCAGGGGTCGAGCAGGCTGATCGGATATTCCGGATCGTCCTGCGCCCACCGGTAGAACAGCGTGTACCCGACCTCGAACAGCACGTACGGCACCACGACCCCGCCGACAAGGCGGCGCAGCCGGCCGGGCGCCATGTCGAAACTCCGGGAGAAATAGCCGGAGATGAGAGCGAACGCCGGCATGTGGAAGGCGTACACGCCGAGATACACCGCCGTCACGGTGCGGCTCCCGTACGTCAGTGGTTCCCACGCGTGCCCGCATGCCACGAGCACGATCGTCAGGTATTTCGCATTGTCGAAGTACGGGTCCCGTGCTCCCTGGGTGCCCGGTCCCTGCCGCCTGTCCATCGTTCCCCTTGAGCCCCTCGCGGTGCATGACCCATGGTGCCCTGCCCGAAAGGAACCGTTTCATGACACACTCCCGGGTGCCCTTTCCGACCCTTCGGAAGGTCAGGATGAGCCGCAGAAGGCTGATCACGGCGGCGCGCGTGATGGCCGGTCGCGGCGGTCGCTGTGTCGAGGACGGTGCCGTTCTCACGGACGGCGACGCCGTGGTCGCGGCCGGGAGACGCTCCGACGTCGAGGCCTTGGCGGACGAGCGGGACGAGCGCATCGCGCTGCCGGGCACCACCGTGCTCCCCGGACTCGTAGGCGCACACGTCCACCTCGTCTTCGACGCGGGTACGGACCCGGTCGGGCCGTGTTCGGGGCCCAGCGCGCCGAGAGGCCGTTCGGCCAGGTGAGGACCATGGCGGAACGCGGGGTTCGGCTCATCGCCGGTACCGACGCGGGGGTGCAGCGCGCCGGGTTCGACGGCCTGAGCCGGAACCTGACGTTCTTCGAGCACATCGGGATGCCGGTGTCGTGCGTCATCGACATGGCCACCACGGAGGCCGCCGACGCGCTGGGCGTCGGCGGCCGTGCGGGTCTCCTCGCCCCGGGGCGCCCGGCAGACCTGACCGCCGTGGGCGGCGACCCGCGCGCCGGCCTCGAGGCTCTCCCGGAGCTGGGGTTCGTCATGAGCCGAGGAGAGCTGATCCCGCCTCAGCGCGCGGTGTAGGCGCCGTCCACGAGGTGGTAGCTGCCGTGCACGAAGGAGGCGCGGTCGGAGAGCAGGAACGCGATCAGTTCGGCGACCTCCTCGGCGTGACCGAGGCGGCCCGCCGGGTGCAGCGCCGTCAGCGCGTCGTACGCGTCCTGGTCCATCTGCCGCAGCAGCGGGGTGTCGATGAAGCCGGGGCCGACCGCGTTCACGCGGATGCCCTTCGCCGCGTACTCGGTGGCCGCGGTCTTCGTCAGGCCGACGACACCGTGCTTCGCGGCGACGTAGGCGGGGGAGCCGGCGAAGCCGACCGAGCCGAGGATCGACGCGACGTTCACGATGGCGCCGCCCTTGCCGGACGCCTCGATGGCGGGCAGTTCGTGGCGCATCGAGTAGAAGACGCCGTCGAGGTTCGTGCGGACGACGCGGTTCCAGACATCGATGTCGTATGCGCCGGTGGGGGCGCTCTCGCCACCGATCCCGGCATTGTTGACGGCCAGTTCGAGGCCGCCGAAGGTGTCGACGGAGAACTTCACCGCGGCCTCGACCGACTCCGGCTTCGTGACGTCCACGGCGACGGCCGCGGCGATGATGCCCTCGGCCTTCAGCTCGGCGGCGGCCTTCTCGGCGCCGTCGGCGTTGTGGTCGGCGATCACGACGTTCGCGCCGCCACGGCCCAGGCGGCGGGCGGTGGCGAGACCGATGCCGGAGGCGGAGCCGGTGACAAGGGCGGTCCTGCCGGCGAACTCGGTCGCGTAGTCGCTGACGGGTGCCGGGGTGTTCGTACTGCTCATGGTGCTGTTCACTCTCTGGTTGAGATGTGGGGGGCCGACGCGAGGGCGGCCTCCCCGGTCAGGGCGTCGTAGGCCTGCCCCACCAGGTCTGCGAGATCTGTGTCGTGCCCGCCGCCGCGGGCCCACTGGCGCAGGGCGGCGGTGAGCACGCCGGCCGCGGCGCCGACGACGACGGCCGGGCGCAGATCCCGGTCCCGGTCGGTGCCGAGCCGGTCGGCGATGATGCGCACGGACTCGTCCTGGGCGTCCACCCGCAGGCGTTCGTACGCGGCGAAGAGCGCCGGCTCCGTGTCGAGGGCCGCGAGCAGGGCCCGCATGTGCGGCCTGTGGTGCGGTGCGGACGGCTCCGCCAGCCACTGCTCGACGGCTCTGCGGTAGGCGAGCATCGGGGGCTCGCTCGCGGGGCGCGCGCGCAGGGCCGCGTTGATCCGGTCCGCGTCGCTGCGGGTGAAGTCGAGGGCGGCGTCCTCCTTGCCGCCGAAGTGGCGGCTGAAGGTGCGGCGCGTGACGTCGGCGCGGTCGGCGATGGCCTCCACGGTGACGGCGCCCAGACCCCGCTCCAGCACGAGCCCGACGGCCGCGGCGGCGAGCGCTTCCCGGGTCTGCCGGGCCTTGCGCTGCCGACGGTCCTCGACGGGTTCTGTGAGGGGAGCGGGGTCCTTCGCCTTCATGTCTTCGAGCGTACACCAATGATGTCCCAATGGGACATGTGTCTCGATGAGACACGAAGGGTGGAGTGTGTCAGGCGTGCCAGTGGCCGTGGAGGGCGGCGGTGGTGAAGCCGGGCCCGTAGGCGACGGCGACGCCTTTGGTTCCGGCGGCGGGAGGCGCGGTGTGGGTGCGCTCCAGGACCCGGAGAATGCTGACGCCACCGAGGTTGCCCTCCTCGGAGAGCGTGTCCGTGGAGTGCCGGGCGTCCTGGGGAGTGAGGCCGAGGGCGGTGGCGGTGTCGGTGATGATGCGGGGACTGCCGGGGTGGATGACGGCGAAGCCCGGAGCGCGGGTGCCTACCCAGTTCCGGAGCACGGGCAGTACGTCGTCTGTGGCCGCGAGGGCCTTTTTGGTGGAGTCGAAGTGCAGACCGTCGGCGTCGATCCGGCCGCTGTACCGGTCGAGGCTGTCCGGCAGGATGTACTCGAAACTGTCGTCGATCGCGAGACCGGGCACCAGCGGCTCACCGCTGACGACGGTCGCTGCGGCCGAGTCGCCGAACAACGACTTGTAGATCATCGATTCGAGGCTGGTGTCGTTGTGGTTGTACACGCTGGAGATCGTCTCCGCCGCCACCACCAGGACCTTGCTCCCGGGGCGTGCCGCGACTAGGTCGGCCGCCCGGATGAGGGCTTGGATGCCACCCGAGCAGGCCAATGTCGTGAGCGCGATGCGGCGTACGGTCGGCCGTAGCCCGAGGCGGGCGATGAGATGGGCGTCGAGGTTGGGGACGGACCAGCCCGTGGAATGGGTGGTGACGATGGCATCGATGTCTTCGTGCGCCACGCCTGAGCTGTCAAGAGCCGTCAGTGCGGCCTGTTCCGCCATGGCGAGGGCATCATCGAAGGCCGCCTCGGCGCGCTCGCGTACTCCGGCCGAACCCGAGACCGTAGGCGAGTCCAGGGGGCGGGTGAAGTACCGCGTGCGCACTCCGCAGTTGGCGAGGACGCGCAGGATCACCGTGAGTCGGGGGTGGCCCGGGTGGCGGTTGCGGATGTCGTCGGTTATGTCCTCCGTGGTCACCTTGTGAGCTCCGAGGACGGTTCGGGGCATCGAGACGAAAGCGGGCACGGTGTCTCCCACAGGGCTGGGTCGGGATGTGGGGGGTGCCGCACAAGGTACTTCACCCGGCTTCGCTCGGCCCGAGTGGACGGTGCCGGAGCATCGGCGTACGCATGTGGGAGCGGCGTGTGCCGGGGTGGAAGACGAGGATGATGAGTCGAGCGCCCGGAGCGGTCATGGGCTGCGCCGCGCACATCGTCAACCAGCCGGGACCATGTACCGCGTGCATGAGAGGGCGTTCGTCCCCGTCCGGATGGATGGAGGCGCCGCCAGACTCGTAGATGGGCGTGGCCTGGGGGTCTGCGAGAACCTCCTTCTCGATCTGGCGCAACGTTTCGTCGTGCGGCCTGGAAACGAGGGCCGCACGAAGTTGCGGCATCACCAGCGGAGCCCAGGCCGTGTGCCAGTTCGTCAAGGACTTACGGCCGTCTGGATCCAGGAGCATCCAGCGCATCGTGTTCTCCGGTACCCGACTGCCGGGGAAGAGGTCGGCGAAGGCCTGGTTCCAAGCGAGGAGATCCCAGGACGCGTCCGTTACGTACGCCATGTGGCCGATGCTGTCGACCGCCTCCTGCCACACCCCGGGCACCTCCTTTCCGGAGGAGGGGTGGAGCGGCCCCGGTGGGTCCCGGAGTAGCGCGTACCGGCAAAGAAGCACCCATTCCTGCTCGTTGAGGCCGAAGAGCTGGGCGACGTCGTGCAGCAGTTCCGTCGGCGGGTTTGGGTAACTCCCCGATTCCAGCCGGTGATACGTCCCCAGGGTGCGGTGGAGCAGTTGGTCCACCTGGTGCTGGGAGAGGCCAGGGGCGCGCCGGCCCTGGCCCGTGGGGCGGGTGAACCCGTGGGATTCGGGGGCTATCAGGGCGCGCCGTTCACGGAGCAGGGCGCGGAGCGCCGTCTTGTTCATGGTGGGTAATCCCTTGAGGTCCACGCCGAGTTGAGCGAGTGCAGTCTAATTACTCCTATCACCTTT
The DNA here is from genome assembly GCF_055582645.1 of Streptomyces sp. NPDC107517. Taxonomy (NCBI): domain Bacteria; kingdom Bacillati; phylum Actinomycetota; class Actinomycetes; order Kitasatosporales; family Streptomycetaceae; genus Streptomyces; species Streptomyces sp. NPDC107517. The sequence goes on from NZ_JBVJPM010000009.1 coordinate 195,304, forward strand.
GGTAATAAACATTGCCCGAAGAAAACGATCAGCCGGGGGGTCATGATGGAACCCGTGGGGTCGGCGACCTGCTGGTTTGAACGCCAGGGGCCGCGCGGCCACGCCGATGGGACACCTGGACCGGGACACTCGAAAATGGCTGAATTTCCCGGTGTTGGGTATCCATCGAACCCTCGGATCCGTTTCGGGAACAGTGCCAGGCCAGTTGTCATCTTCCGATCCATGTGACCGGAAAGTGCATCGCTTGGCCCAGTTCGGGCACTCCTCCCGGCCAGATCAAGGGCTCACTGGCTGCGGCCGGTGCCGTCACTCGCCATTACGTAGCGGCCACGGTACCGGCCGCCCGCGCACGCCCAACTGCGCAGGCCCAGCCGCGCAACAGCTGCCGCGTACGCGGGCCGGCCGCAGGGCGGGGCCGGTGAACCGACCCCGCCGCACAGCGCACTCACCAGTCTCCGTCCTCCACCGGCTTGCCCGCGTCCCCCAGAGGCTTGACCTGGTGCGCGCCCGGCGCCTGCCACGGCTCGTGGTCGTCGCCGAGCCACTCACCCGCGGGCTTCACCGCCCCCAGCGTGTCCGTCGGCGCGAGGTCCTCCGCGCTCTCGTCGTAGTAGTCGAACCAGGGCAGTCCCGCCCTCGTGTACGCGGCCCGGTCCACCGGCGACGGCGGCGGCTCCTCGCCCGTGATGCGGTGCCAGTCCGGCGGCGTCACGAGGTGCACGAACACCCGGCCCGCGGCCGTTTCGGCCCAGTCGGACGCGGGCCGGTCGTCCCGGAACACCTGCTGGCGCATCGTGCCGCCCGCGCCCAGACCCATCGAACGCGCCGCCTGAGCCTGCGGTGCGGCACCCGGAGCGGCCGGCATCGGCGCCGCCCCGTAACCGCCGGACGGCCCCATCCACTGCATGCCTCCGGGAGCAGGCGGCACCGCTCGCGCGGCAGCCTCCCGCTTACGGGCCTCCTCCGCGCGCCAGGCCCCCAGCGCGGGCTCGCTCAGAGTGAAGGCCTGGAGCTGGATCCCGCCCCAGGTCTCCTCGCCCGTGACCTGGCCCTCGACCGTGGCACCGAGCCCCAGGGGCAGCGCCACGAACTGCCGTACCGTGCCCTTCCCGGACTTGATGCCGTCGAGCCACGGCTGACGAGGCAGCACCACGTAGTTCTGCGGATCCCGGGACAGCCGGCTGCTCCACGGCAGCCCCGATATGGCGCACACCTTGCCCACGCCCACCTGGAGCGCGGCCGGTTCGTCCGTTCCCGCGAAGCTCAGCCACATCGCCTCGCGCAGATACATCGGCAGCATCACTCCGCCACGCGCCCGCCACTGAGGCGGCACCGAGTCCGCGTAGTCCTCGACCCGCCGCACGGGGAACTCGCCGAGCCCCGGCGGCAGCGGATGCGTTCCGGTCTCCGGCAGGCGCAGCGTGCGCACGAACCGCACCCGCGCACCGCCCGGCAGAACCAGACTGTTCCCGTCGACCCGCACACTCCCGGTCATGATCGTCTCCCCTCGTCGGCGCGTCTTCCTCGGTGCTACCGGGATTCATTCGCAGTGCTCCGGCCTTCACGGCTCTGCTGAGGAGGCCGGGGGTAAAGCGAATCCTATGGTTGCAACGCGGAGCGTCGGGGTGGCGTTCCAGCGGAGCTGGACCCTGCTTCGTGACGGTGATGGATCGCTCGCATGTTCCCGGTGACGACGTGGGTTCGACTTGCCTAGTGTGATCGTCATGCAGCTCCGGTACGCCTTCAGGTTGTACCCCGACGCCGCTCAGCAGGCCGCGCTGGCCCGGGCGTTCGGGTGTGCCCGTGTCGTGTTCAACGACGCGGTCCGCGCCCGGGAAGACGCCCGTAAGGCCGGGCAGCCGTTCCCCACGGCCGGCGAGCTGTCCACTCGCCTGATCACTCAGGCGAAGCAGACCGCTGCGCGGTCCTGGCTGGGTGAGGTCTCCGCCGTCGTCCTCCAGCAGTCACTGCGGGACGTCGAGACCGCCTACCGCAACTTCTTCGCCTCCCTCAAGGGCACACGCAAGGGACCAAAGATCGGCCGTCCGCGCTTCAAGTCCCGCAAGGACACACGGCAGTCGATCCGGTTCACCGCCAACGCCCGCTGGAGCATCACCGGCAGCGGCCGTCTGAACCTGCCGAAGATCGGGGCGGTGAAGGTGAAGTGGTCCCGCACGCTGCCCGCCACCCCCACCTCCGTCACCGTCGTCAAGGACGCGGCCGGGCGGTACTTCGCCTCCTTCGTCATCGACACCGACCCCACCGCCGACCAGGCGCGGATGCCCGCAACCGACCGCACCATCGGCATCGACCTCGGCCTCACCCACTTCGCGGTCCTGTCCGACAGCACGAAAATCGACTCCCCACGGTTCCTGCGCCGCGCGGAGAAGAAACTGAAGAAGGCCCAACGCGAGCTGTCCCGCAAACAGAAAGGAAGCAAGAACCGGGCCAAGGCCCGCCTGCGGGTCGCCCGCGCCCACGCCAAGGTCACCGACGCACGCCGCGAGTTCCACCACCAGCTCTCCACGCGACTGATCTGCGAGAACCAAGGGATCGCCGTGGAAGACCTGTCGGTGGCAGGACTGGCCCGCACGAAGCTGGCCAAGTCCGTGCACGATGCCGGCTGGTCCTCGTTCCTCAGCATGCTGGAGTACAAGGCGGAGCGGTACGGTCGGACGCTGGTCAAGATCGGCCGGTTCGAACCGACCTCCCAGACCTGCTCCGCCTGCGGCGTCAAGGACGGACCCAAACCCCTCAACGTCCGGGAGTGGACCTGTACGGCCTGCGGCACGGTCCACGACCGGGACATCAACGCCGCGATCAACGTGAAGACGGCCGCCGGACTGGCGGTATCGGCCTGCAGAGCGCCGGTAAGACCAGAATCCGTTCTGGCACAGCGCGAAGAAACAGGAAGCCACGGATTCCCGACCGAACCCTGTGTCGCGTAGCGGCACAGCAATGATCGAGAAGGCCGGAATCCTCGGGCTTCAGCCCGAGGAGCAAGTCAACACGATGGGTTCGCGCCACCGGTTCCGTCCCCGGCGATCTTCATAGCGGGCGCTGTCAGGGCCGCGACCGGCCGGCGATGTTCTTGACGTAGTCCTCGACCGCAGCGTCGAGCCCGATGTCGTGCTGCGCCCGCTCGGACAGGTACCAGCGGTGTTCGAGCAGTTCGTGGTAGAGCTCGGCCGCGTCCGTCCGGTCCGGCACGTGGTCGCGCACGGCGCGTACGGTCGGACGGAAGACGTCGCGTACCCATCGGTGCGCGAGGACCTCGGCGCGCGCCCCCAACGGATCGCCCGGCGCGTAGTCGTCCTGCGTGGCCATCCAGCTCTCCAAGTCGTTCAGGAGACGACGGGCCTGGTTCTCCTCGGCGTCCATGCCCGTGAGGCGCAGGAGTTGACGCTGGTGGTGGCCCGCGTCCACGACCTTCGGCACGAACGTGACCGTGTCCCCCTGTTCCGCGTGCGAGATCTGCATCTCCGCGACGTCGAAGCCGAGGTCGTTGAGACGGCGGATGCGGCGCTCCATGTAGTGATGCTTGCCCGCCGGGTAGACGGAGGTGCGCGTCAGCTCCGTCCAGAGCGCGTCGTACCGCTCCCCGATCTCCGTGCCGAACGCGATCGGGTCGATGGACGGATGCAGCGCGCCCGACGCCTCCAGGTCGAGCATCTCGCCGCTGATGTTGACGCGGGCGAGCTCGATGTCGTATGACCGTTGCCCGTCGCTGAGCCGGGGGTGCAGTTCCCCGGTCTCGGCGTCCACGAGGTAGGCGGCGTACGCGCCCGCGTCCCTGCGGAACAGGGTGTTGGACAGCGAGCAGTCTCCCCACGCGAACCCCGCCAGATGCAGCCGCACGAGGAGTACGGCGAGGGCGTCCATGAGGCGGTGCACGGTGCCGGGGCGCATCGTCGTCTCGAACATGGAGCGGTAGGGGAGCGAGCCGCCCAGGTGGCGGGTGATGAGGACGGGTTCGAGAGGCGCGCCGTCGGCGTCCGTTCGGCCGGTGACCACGGCGAGGGGGTCGACCGCGGGGATCGCGAGCCGGTCGAGGGTACGCAGGAGCTCGTACTCGCGCAGCGCGGGCCGCTCGGCGAGTTCCTTCACGGCGACGATCTCGCTGCCCGCGCGGGCGTAGCGCACGACATGGCGCGAGATGCCACGGGGGAGCGGCACCAGATATTCGTCCGGCCACTGCTCCAGGGGGACATGCCAGGGGAGTTCGAGAAGGAGGGCCGGGTGTTCGGGGTTGGTGGCGCTGATCTGCAAGGTCATACGGTCATAGTCCCTGGGTCGCGCGGCGGGTCCTGGGTGATCGGACCCCGAAGGGGCGGCCCGGGTCAAGACCGGGGCGCGACCCGCTCTCGGCAGGCGCGGGTGCCGAATTCCCGTTGAGGCCCTCCGGCCCGCGCCCTAGGGTGCGGGCCATGCTGCCCCTCGTGGAAGCCGACGCACGATGGGACGCCGTGGTCCCCGACGAAGCGGTCATGCGGCGGGGAGCGGACGACCTCTGCGCCCGGCTCGGCCTCACCGGCATCCCGCTCACGCGCTACGAAGCGGGCACTCAGCCCGTCTACGCCGTCGGCGACGAGCACGTCCTGAAGCTGTTCCCGGCAGCCGCGGCGGAGGACGGCGTCACCGAGGCCCGGGTTCTCGCCCAGCTCGAAGGCAGGCTCCCCGTCCCCACCCCCGAGGTCCGCTCGGCGGGCACGTACGAGAACGGGTGGCACTACATCCTGATGTCCCGGCTGCCTGGTGAAGACCTTGCCGTGGCCTGGCCCGCCGGCATCCCGCGCGCCGACCAGGACCGCATCGTCGGCGAGGCGGGGGAGTGCCTCGCCGCACTGCATGCCCTCGACCCCACGCCCCTCGCCGGCGCGGTGGGCCCGCAGGACTGGGACATTCGTGCGCAAGCAGCGTGCGGGCGCCTTACGGCAGCAGCGCGAACACGGCCTCGCAGAGGGCTGGTTGGAGCATGTCTCCGCCTTCCTCGACTCCGTCACGCTGCCGTGCGGGCCCGAACGCGTCCTGCTGCACACGGAGTTCATGCGCCAGCACCTCGTCGTCGGCCCCCACAACCGCAAGCTGACCGGGCTCCTCGACTTCGAGCCCGCCATGATCGGCGACCCGGCGTACGACTTCGTGGCTGTCGGCCTGTTCGTCACCCGGGCCGACCCGCGCCTGATGACCCGCTTCACCGAGGCCTACGGCCGCGCGTTCGCGCCCCGCACGGTGATGGCGTACACACTCCTGCACGTGTACAGCGATCTGCCCTGGTACCTGCGGGAACTGCCCGCGCCGCCGGTGGCGACGCTCGACTCACTCGCCGGGGCCTGGTTCGCCGCCGGGTGACGCGAGGCGGGCCTCAGCCGTGGCGAGGATCTCCGTGACACGCAACGCGAACGCGGCGTCGCAGGCGTGCGGCCGTCCCGTGCGCACCGACTCCAGGAGCGCGTCGATGGCCGCCCCGAACGCGTCGACCGACTCACCGCCCGTCGGCATCGACGCGATGCCGGACTCCCCGCGCAGCTCCACGGCGACGCCCGCCGCCTTCGCCGGAGTGGTCAGGCTCAGCGCCGCCGTGGCGGAGGCGCCCGAGGCGTGCGCGAGGACCAGATGCACGGTGTCCGCCGGGCCTCGCGCGGCCGCCACGGACGTGACGTCCCCGAGCACCGGAAGCAGTACGGACAGGGCGTGCGGGCCGACGTCCCACAGGGCGCCGCGCCCGACCCGCCACGGTGACGCGGTCAGCTCCGAGGTGTCGCCTGGGGTGTACAGGGACCCGTACCAGTCGGCCCGACCCGTGAACCAGTTGCCCTCGGCGGCCTGTTGGGCCAGCCAGTCGGACGTGATGGTCGCGAAGCGCAGGGTGAAGAACACGACGGACGCGACCCCCGCGGCCCGTACGGCGTCCACGACCTCCCTGGCCGCGGGCACCGACGTGGCCAGTGGCTTGTCGAGGAGAAGATGACAGCCCGCGGCGGCGGCCCGCGCGGCGAGCGGGGCCTGTACGTCCGGCGGCACCGCGAACGCCACCGCGTCGCACGCCGCGAACAGTTCGTCGACGTCCTCGAAGACCCGTGCCCCATGGGTGGCGGCGACCTCGGCAGCGGCCTCGGGCCTGCGCCCCCAGACACCCACGAGATCCGTCCCCGGGTGGGCGCGCAGAGCGGCGGCGTGCGTGTTCGAGGCCCAGGCGCCGGTGCCGACGAGCCCGACGCGAAGGGTGGTGGCAGCAGAAGTCATGGTCGGCAGTATGGCTGGCGTGCGGCGGAGGGAACAGGAACGGTCGCCGTCCCGGAGGCCTCACGAGCTCCCTGCCGGGCCGAGATCTTTCGCGTCATCCCCACGCCGGCCAGCACGACCGCCATCCCCGCCACCACTCGCGCCGACAGGTCCTCGTCGAGTACGAAGGCGCCCAGCGCCACCGAGACGACCGGCAGGAGATAGCCGACCGTCGCCGCGCTCGTCGGGCCCTCGTCCGCGATCAGACGGTAGTTGAGGTGGAACGTCACGCCCGTGCCGAAGATCCCGAGGATCGCGACCGAGACGACGCCCGTCAGGTCGACATCGGAGGTGGGCGAATCGCCGAAGGGCAGCGCCAGCACGCTGAGTGCCGTCGCGGTCGTCAACTGTGCCGAGGACAGGGCGATCGGCTGGACCCCGGGCCCGGTGAGCTTGCGCCCCATGTACGCGAACGCCACCGCGTAGCTCGCCGCGGCCGCGAGCAGGGCGAGCGAGCCCCAGCTCGCGAGGCCCGCTCGCTGCCACGGCGCGAAGATCAGCAACGTACCGGCGAGGCCGAGCAGCAGACCTGTCAGCCGCAGTGGTCGCAGGCCGCGCTCCGACCCGAGGGCGACGCCGATCAGTAGTGACCACAAGGGAGTTGTGGCGTTGAGTACGCCGGCGACGCCCGAGTCCACGGTCCGCTCGCCGACGCCGAAGAGGGCGAACGGGACCGCGTTGCAGAAGAACGCGGCGACCACGAGGCGGCCCCACGTGCGGCGGTCGCGGGGCAGCCGCTGTCCGGTCGCCCGGCTCAGCGTGAACAGGACGCCCGCGCCGAGCGCGCACCGCACCACGACGATGTGCACCGGTGAAAACCCGTGCTGAAGCGCCAGCTTGATCCACAGGAACCCGGAGCCCCAAAGAAGCGCGAGCACCCCCATCCGCACCGCCGCGCCGCGTCCACCGAACACCTCGCACCTCCCACTCGTCGTCCTGGCTTCGTACGCTCCCTCACCCGACTCAACAGGACAAGTGAAAAGTCCTGGACCCACTGTTAACCTCTCCTACATGCTCGATGTGCGACGTATGCAGGTCCTGCGCGCCGTGGTCACCAGCGGCTCGGTCACCGCCGCGGCGGCGAACCTCGGCTACACGCCGTCCGCCATCAGCCAGCAGGTCGCCGCCCTGGAGAAACAGGCGGGCACGGCGCTCCTCGAACGCGTCGGCAGAGGAGTGCAGGCCACAGAGGCGGGGCGGCTGCTCACGCAGTATGCGGACGCCATCAGCCGCCAGGTCGCCGAGGCCGAGACCGCACTCGCCGACCTGCGTGACGGCCGCACCGGCACACTCGCCGTGCGCTACTTCGCCACCGCCGGAGCCGCGCTCGTGGCGCCCGCCGTGGCGCGCCTGCGCGAGCGGCACCCCGGCGTGCGCGTCGACCTGAGAGTGACCGACCCCGAGGATCCGCTGCCCGAGGTGCGCCAGGGGCGGGCCGACGTGGCCGTCGTGGTGCGCACGCGTGACGTGCCGCCCATCGGGATCCGCATGAGCCACCTGGCCGACGACCCCTACCGTGCCGTCCTGCCCAAGAACCATCCGCTCACGGAACGGCGTGTCATCGACCTCGCCGAACTCGCCGACGAACCCTGGGTCGACACCGAGGGTGTCGCGGGCCCCTGTCACGAGATTGTCCGCGACGCCTGTGCCGCCGCCGGATTCAGCCCTGATTTCTCGGTCGCGAGCCAGGACTACGCGACTGCCCAGGGCTTTGTCGCGGCCGGAATGGGCATCGGCCTCATGCCTCTGATGGGCCTCAGGAACCGGCACCCCGACGTCGTCCTGCGCAAGGTCCGTAAACCGGAGCCGATGCGGGTGATCTGTGCGGCCACCCGCGACACGGCCCCCACGCAGCCCGCCCTCCATGGGTTCGTCGAGGCGGTGCGGGAGGCGGCGAAGGGCTGAGGGCCGGGTTCGGGGGCCGGGTTGAGGGTGTGGGTGGAACATGCGGGGGATTGCACCTGGTATGCAGGGATTTGTTCGTGTGTTCTGGTCAGGTGTGAGCACTCTGGTGAATACTGATTCACCATGTAGGTGAATAGGAATTCACCACACCTCCCGCCCCCGCCCTCGAGGCGTCCACCGGAGCGCTCATGGAGCCCGCGATAAACCCCGACATGAAAACCGACATACGCCCCGAAATGGCTCCTCCGTCCGGCCTGCGCGGCCGGCTGACGATCCCGGTCCTCGCCTTCGGCGGCATCCTCATGGCCGTCATGCAGACCGTCGTGGTCCCGCTGCTGCCCGACCTGCCCCGGCTGACCGGAGCCTCGCCCGGCGCGGTCTCCTGGACGGTCACCGCGACCCTCCTCGCCGGCGCCGTCCTCACCCCCGTGCTCGGCAGGGCGGGCGACATGTACGGCAAGCGGCGCGTGCTCCTGCTCGCGCTGGGGCTGATGACCGGCGGCTCGGTGCTGTGCGCGCTCACCTCCGACATCCGCGTCCTGATCGCGGCCCGCGCGCTCCAGGGCGCGGCCGCCGCGGTCGTTCCGCTCTCCATCAGCATCCTGCGCGACGAACTCCCGCCCCACCGCACGGGATCCGCGGTCGCCCTCATGAGCTCGACCGTCGGGATCGGCGCCGCGCTCGGCCTGCCGCTCGCCGCCCTGATCGTCCAGTACGCGAACTGGCACGTCATGTTCTGGGCGACCAGCGCCCTCGGAGCGCTCGGCCTCGCGCTCGCCTGCTGGGCCGTGCGCGAGTCGCCCGTACGCGAACCGGGCCGGTTCGACACGCTCGGCGCGGCCGGGCTCGCCGGCGGCCTCGTCTGCCTGCTGCTCGCCGTGTCACAGGGCGGCCAGTGGGGCTGGGGCACCGTCCGCGTGGTCGGCCTGTTCGCCGGCGCCGTCGTGATCCTCGCGCTGTGGTCGTGGCAGCAGCTGCGGGCCGACCGACCGTTGGTGGATCTCCGGCTCGCCGTGGGCCGCCGCGTCGGCCTGCCGCACCTCGCCGCCCTGCTCGCCGGATTCGCCTTCTACGCCAATTCGCTCGTCACAGCGCAGCTGGTCCAGGCGCCCAGGTCCAGCGGTTACGGGCTCGGCCTCTCCATCGTGCAGACCGGCCTGTGCCTGCTGCCCAACGGCGTGATCATGCTGCTCCTGTCACCGGTGTCGGCCCGCGTCTCCGCGGCGCGCGGCCCCCGCGTGAGCCTCGCCATCGGCGGCGCCGCGATGGCGCTCGGCTATGTCGTCCGCATCGCGGACAGCCGCGATCTGTGGGTGATCGTCCTGGGTGCCGCGATCGTGTCGACCGGCACCACGTTCGCGTACTCGGCGCTGCCCACCCTCATCCTGCGGGCCGTGCCCGCGGGTCAGACCGCGTCCGCGAACGGCGTGAACGTCCTGATGCGGACCATCGGCCAGGCCGTCTCCAGCGCCGCCGTCGCAGCGATCCTCGTCCACCACGCCACCGGTGCCGGCTTCCCCGCGCTGCGCGGCTACCAGATGGCCTTCCTCATGGCCGGTGCGGTCGCCCTCACGGTGATAGTGGCCGCGTTCACCGTCCCGGCCGACGCGGCGGACAATGGAGAGCGCAAGTCCGACGGCGGCACGACCGGACGGACGGAGAAGGCCCTCGAAGGAGCGTGACCCCGTGACGAGCCCGGCCCCGACGGCATCCGCCGAGTCGGAATCCACCTCCGGTGTGAGAGACGGCCACCGGTCGGGGCCGGCGCGCCGTGACGCAGAGGCGACCAAGACGGCGATCATCCGCGCCTGCCGCCACCTCCTCGCCCGGCACGCGCACACCGACATCACCCTCAAGGCCGTCGCCGAGCGCGCCGGGGTCAGCGCCCCGCTGATCCTGAAGTACTTCGGCAACAAGGACGCCCTGTTCTCCCAGGTCATGAACTTCGAGGCGGACGTGGAGACCTTCCTCGACGCGCCTTTGGACGACCTCGGCCGGCACATGGTGCGCCACCTCCTCACCGGCCAGTCCGAGCGCGGCACCGACCCCATCCTGCGCATCGTGTTCGCCCCGCTCCACGGCGAGCAGGGCGACATCCTGCGCGCCAACTTCCGTGGGCAGGTCAGCGACCGCCTCGCCGAGCGCCTGCACGGACCGGATGCGGGCCTGCGCGCCGAGCTTGCCGTCTCCCTGCTCCTCGGTCTCGGCGTCATGTACGGAATCGCACGCGGCCCCCATGTGCGCTCCGCCTCGGTCGAAGAGATCACCGAACGCTACGGACCAGCGGTACAAGCCCAGTTGACTCCTGGCACACTGACCGGATGACTACAGCGGAGGCACATCCGGCGGCCACGGCCGACCTGCTCGACCGCTTTCTGACCGGGCTGCGCGAGGCACTGCCCGCCCCGTTCTCGCTGTGGGCGCACGGGTCGCTCGCCGGCGGGGACTACCAGGAAGGGCGCAGCGACCTCGACCTGATCGTCGTCGTCCCGCACCCGCTCAAGCCGGACGAGGAGGAACGGCTCGCCACGCTGCACGAGGGAATCGACGCGGAACTGCCCCTCGCGGCCCACCTCCACTGCTCCTACCTGCCGCACGGGGACCTCGACGACCCTGACCGTGCGCACTTCACCTGGGCCCACCGGGAGGCATACGCCCGCACGGTCACGCCCATCACCCGTCGCGAACTCCACACCTACGGCCTCGTGCTCCATGGAGACCCCATCGCGGGCACCCTGCCGCCGGTGGACGACCGCAGGCTCAGGGAGTACATCCTCACCGACCTGGCCGGCTACTGGCGGCCCAGGACCGGGCGCCCCGAGTTGTGGCGGGAGAATGTCTGGGTCGACCTGGGACTGATGGTCCTGGCCCGGGCCACGGTCACCCTGCGCGACGGAACTCTTGTCAGCAAGGCCGAGGCACTCGCCGTCCTCACCGAACTGGGCGCGCCCGCCGAGGTCGTGGCGGACATCGAACGCCGACGGTACGAGGCCGGCCCGGCCGACACCGCTCCCGATCCCGGATGGCTCGCGCGCCGCGCGGAGTTGACCCTCGACTGGCTCGTCCCCGCACTCGACCGCACCGTCGCCGAGCACACCGCCGACAGCTGAGAACCGGGCAGCCGCAGAGCCCGGCGGGCCGCAGAGGTGGACAGCCGCAGGGTTGGATTCAGGCGGCCGGGTCCGGAGGCACCCGGTCGAGCTCGATGCCGAACGCGTCGCGGTACGTGTCAAGCACCTCCCGGTCGGACGCGAGCTCCCTGCTGTGGCGCTCGCCGCCGGCCGTCGTCTTCAGCGTGCGTCCGCTCAGGGTCAGCCGGCCCTCGTCCGTGACCAGCGAGCAGACCAGCGACCGCGTGAACGCCGACTGCGGCGACGTGGAGTTGTACCAGCACCCGACCTCGAAGTCGCGCAGCTCGCGCGGCCGTTGTTCGAGGAGGTACTCCGGTACCCCGTCCTTGGACACAAGGAGGTCGCCCTCCTTCGTCTCGGCGATCCGGAAGACGCCGCCCGGATCCCGCTGCTCCCCCCGCTCGCCGAGGTCGAGCGGGAAGTGGCTGTGCGCCCCGAAACCGACGTCCGCGAGGAGATCGGCCCCGTCGGCGGTGCGGACCCGGAGGGCAAGATGGTCGTACGGGATGCCGAGATGCCCGCCCTTGCCGTACACCCGGCCCTGGTGCAGCGACACCTCGAAGCCCAGCGCGGTGAGCAGCGCCGCGAACCCGCCGTTGAGCTCGTAACAGAAGCCGCCGCGGTGACGGTCCACGAGCTTGGCGACGACCGCGTCCTCATCGATGGAGATGTCCTCGCCCAGGTGGATCGAGAGGTTCTCGAACGGGACCGTCCGCTGGTGCGCGAGGTGCAAGGTGCGCAGTGCCTGCGCGGTCGGCGCCGCAGGGCGCGGCGTCGCGATGCGGCGGAGATAGGCGTCGGTGCGTGAGGCGTCCATAGGGTCAGTCTGCGGGGCCGGGCGGACTTGGGCCACGGGCGGAAGGACCGTATCGGCCCAGGTCGCGCGGCCTAGGACCAGCGGACCAGGAACCCCCGCGAGCCGTCCCTCAGACCGCCGAGGCCACCGGCCGCAGGTGCACCGGGAGTTGGTCGACGCTGTTGCCCACGAAGCCCGCCTTCCGCGCGAGCTCCGTGTCGGGCGCGGCGAGATCGAGACCGGGGAAACGGGTGAACAGGCGCTCCAGGGCGACGGTCGCCTCCAATCGGGCCAGCGGCGCCCCCAGGCAGTAGTGCGGGCCGTGGCCGAGCGAGATGTGGCGGGCGGCCGAGGCACGGGTGACGTCGAACCGGTCGGCGTCCGGGCCGTGCGCGCTCCGGTCACGCCCCGCCGCCGAGTAGCCCGCGAGCACCGGAGTGCCCCGGGGGATCACCGTGCCGTCCACCGTCAGATCACACTTCGGGTAGCGGAACGGGAAGTAGCTGACAGGGCTGTCCCAACGCAGGGTCTCCTCGACCACGTCGGACCAGGACGCCCCGCCCGACAGGACGAGGTCGAGCTGGTCGCGGTGGGCGCACAGGGCGCGCACGGCGTTCGTGACCAGGTTCAGCGTCGTCTCGTGCCCGGCGACGATCATCAGGAGCAGGGTGCCGATCAGCTCCTGCTCGCTCAGCCGGTCGCCGTCCTCCTCGCGCGCCGCGATCAGCGCGCTCGTCAGGTCGTCGCCCGGCCGGCTCGCCCGGGACGCGGCGACCGCCGCGAGGACGGACACCAGCTCACGGTTGGCGGCCACCGCCTCGCGCGGGCCGATGTCGGTGGCCACGACCCGGCCCGACAGATGGTGCAGCCGTCCCCTGAACTCCTCGTCCACACCGAGCAGTTCACAGATCACGCTCATCGGGAGCGGCAGCGCGAAATGCCGCCGCAGCTCCACGACGTCCTCGCCCTCGGCCACGGCTGCCTCCAGCCCGTCGAGCAGCTCGCCGGTCAGCTCCTCGACGCGCGGCCGCAGCTCCTCGACGCGGCGCGCCGTGAACGCCCGGCTCACCAGCGACCGCAGCCGCCGGTGGTCCTCGTCGTCCGCGGTCGTCATGCCCTGGACGGTCGCGAACGTCATGAGCGGCCAGCCGTCGGGTATGCGGCCCTCGTGCAGCGCGGTGAAGTGCCGGGCGCTCTTGGCGACATCGGGGTGCGCGAGGAAGTCCTTGAGGGCTTCGTGGCCGAGGACCACCATGCCCTCGACGTCACCGGGCAGCACGACCGGGGCGACGACGCCCTGGTCGAGCAGTCGCGCGTTCGCCGTGTGCGGGCAGCCACCGGCCGGGTCGATGCGGTGCGGGACCACGGGTGGGATCGTCAACGAGCTCTCCTGACCGGTCGCGGGAATGCGGGGGGACACGGGCAGTGGATGCACGCACGTCACCTACGGACGAACACACATACCTCGCCCACGGACGAGTACACCTACCTCACGTATGAACGCGCTTCTCCGTTCCCAAGTCGTAGAGCTTCTCCAGCAGCCACGCCTCGTTTCCCGCGAGTCCCGCCCTGTCCAGGGCCTCGTCGGCCTCCGCGATCGGCAGGGCGAGCAGCGAGGCGGCGGTCCCCGGCTCACAACCGGTCAGTGCGGCGCGCGCGGTGTGCAGCAGGCGCAGGCAGGCCTGGGCCGCGGCGAGTTCGGCACTCCTGGTCGCGTTCATATCGATGGGCCCCTCAGCTCGGCGAAGACGTGGATGTACAGACATGTGCCTCCACTCTTGCGCACGGGTCTGACAATTCGCCTTCGACGCGAGAGCCGAGGGGCCCAGCCGTCGAACTCAGCCCGCTGTACGGACCTTCGCCCGGCGTCCCAGGTTGAGCCGCAGGGCCTCGGGCATCAGCGTCAGGCGTTCCGCGACGCGCAGGCGGTAGCCCGGTTCGGGGTGCAGGTCGTAGCGCCGCAGCAGCAGGCCGAGTACCAATGTCGCCTCGTGCAGGGCGAATTGGCGGCCGATGCACGCCCGCGCACCGGTGCCGAACGGCTTGAAGACATGAGGGGCGCGCGAACGCACGGCCGCCGGAGCGAAGCGGTCCGGGTCGAAGGCCTCCGGGTCGTCACCCCACGCCTCCGGGTCGCGGTGCAGGAGTGCGGTCAGGACCAGTGCCCAAGCTCCCCTGCGCATCGGGTGGACCCCGCCGAGCGTCGTGTCGACGGTGGCCTCGCGGGCGAACGCCGGAGCCGTCGGCCACAGCCTCAGGGACTCGTCGAGAACCCGGCGCAGATAGCGGAGCTTGGCCACCTGCTCGTACGCGGGTTCGTCCGCGTCGCCCCACACCCGCTCCACCTCTTCGCGGGCCTTCGCGAGGACGTCGGGGTGGTGCGCCAGATAGTGCAGCGCGAACGACAGTGCGCCCGACGTCGTCTCGTGTCCGGCGACGAGGAAGGTGATGACCTGGCGCCGTATGTTCTCGGGGGAGATCCGCTCCCCGGTGTCGGGGTGGGCGACCTCCAGCATGCGGTCGAGCAGGTCGCCCTGCCCGTCGGTGCGTGATCCGGACGCGGCCCGCCGCGCGGCGACGACGTCGTCCACGGTCCGGTTGAGGTACGCCATGTCCGCGGCGTTGCGCCGTTCCGCGCCCCGCAGGAGCAGGGGTGCGAGCGCCGGTGGCACCACGTTGCGGCGCTGCGCGAACGACAGCGTGCCGACCATGGCCGTCACGAACGGGTGGGGCCGCTCCCGCTCGAACGACCCGAAGTCATGGCCGAAACCGGTCCGCGCGATCGTCTCCAGGGTCAGCTTCGTCATGTCGCCGGGCACGTCCACGGCCTCGCCCGCCGTCTCCCGGGCGTCCCATGACGCCATCAGGCGCCGCGCGACGTCCAGCATCAGCGGGTGGTAGCCCTCCATCGCGTCGCGGCCGAAGCCGGGAGCGAGTACGTCGTGGGCCAGCTGCCAGTTGGGCTCGTGGTTGTACGCGGTGAACAGGCCGTCACCTGCCACCGGCCGCAGATTGGCGACGCCCAGGCCGACGTGCTTGGCGAAGCGCGACTCGTCGGCCATGTCGGCGGCGAACCGCGTGCCCCAGACGAACACGATCTCGTTGCCGAAGGCCTTGCGGCGGAAGACGGGCCCGAGCTCCTTGCCGATCCGCATGGAGTCCTGCACCGGCGTGCGCACATGCGCGCCGAGGAGGTCGCCGACGAACGGCACCCGTCGCGGCGGGTGCGGAATCCGGTCGAGTCCGGGCCAGCCGAGCTCGGCGCTGCGAAAGCCCTTCGGCGCTGTCGAATCCGTCGCCGGCTGCGTCAACTGAGCCATGATCCCCACCTGCTGGACGTAGAGAGTGCGTGTACCCGAGCCGCTGTTATACGTGGGTTCAATACGCTTCCCAGTGTGGTCCCGCTATTGAATTCACGTCAAGTAATGCGGGTAAAGTGCTGTCATGGCCGCCAGGGAGCAGGAGCGCACGCGCCGCCGGCTGAGCACGGAGGAGCGCCGGGAACAGCTGCTCGGCGTGGGTGCGCGGCTCTTCGCGCAGAGCACGTACGACGACGTCTGGATCGAGCAGGTCGCCGAGATCGCCGGCGTCTCGCGCGGGCTGCTCTACCACTACTTCCCGACGAAACGGGACTTCTTCGCCGCCGTCGTCCAGCGCGAGAGCGAGCGGATGCTGCGCCTGACCGCGGCCGTCCCCGGGATCCCCGTGCGCGAGCAGATCGCCGTGGGCCTGGACACGTTCCTCGGTTATGTGGAGGCGCACGGCGAGGGCTTCCGCGCCTTTCACCGCGCCGAGGCCGCGGGTGACCCGGCCGTGCGCGAGGTGTACCGGCAGGGCCTGGCCGCGCAGGAGCGCCAGATCGTCGAGGCGCTCGCCGCCGACCCCGACAGCTCCCACATCGACGGCGAATCCCCCGTGCTCCGGCTCGCCGTCCGCGGCTGGCTGGCCTTCATGGTGGCCGTGTGCCTGGAGTGGCTCGACGAGCCGGAGCTGTCACGGGATCAGGTGCGCGACCTGTGCGCGCGGGCCCTGCTCGGCGCGATCACGCCGTAGCGCGCCGCACGGGCCGGTCTCAGCCCCCCGGAGTCGCCCGGCCCGGAGTGACCTTGACGGGCTCCGTGTCTGCGCCGCTGTGCCGGTCCGCCCAGTTCCGCAGCGCCGTCCCGAACGCGTGGTCGAGGTGGTGGAGACCGGACAGGTCGAGCACGACGGGCCGGTCCTGCGGCAGCGCCTCCAGGCTGTCGAGGATCTTCGGCAGCCGCAGGAAGGTCGCGTTGCCCGTCAGATACACCTGGATCGGTCCCGCGCCCTTGTCTATGACGTCGAGCCGCACGTGCGAGGCCTCCCACGCCGTCTTCGCCACCGCGAGCGCCAGCCCGATGAGCACGCCCTCGAACATGCTGACCGCGACGATCGACACCGCCGTGACGAGCAGCACCAGCGCCTCGCCCCGGTGTTCACGCCACAGCCCCGCGATCTGCCGTACGGGGATGAGCTTGCAGCCCGCGTGGACCAGGACGGCGGCGAGCGCCGCGACCGGGATGACACCGAGCGCGGCGGGCAGCAGCGCCGCGAACAGCAGGAGCCACACTCCGTGCAGGATCCGGGACGCCTTGGTGCGGGCGCCCGCCTGGACGTTGGCGGAACTGCGCACGATCACCGCCGTCATCGGCAGTGCGCCGAGCAGCCCGCACACGGTGTTGCCGGTGCCCTGCGCGATGAGTTCCTTGTCGTACGATGTGCGCGGCCCGTCGTGCATCCGGTCGACGGCGGCCGCGCTGAACAGGCTTTCCGCGGAGGCGATGAGGGTGAACGCGAGGACGGTGCCGATCACCCCGACGCTCGCGAGCTGTTCGAACGCGTCGGCGCCGGGCGGCTGCACCGTCTGGAGCAGACCCTGCACCTCGACGCGCGCGACGGGCAGCCCGAACCCGGCGACCGCGAGCGTCGCGAGCCCCACCGCGGCGAGCGGCGCGGGCACCACCTGGGCCGCCCTGGGCAGCCGTTTCCAGCCGAGCAGTACGACGATCGTGCCCACGCCGAGGGCGAGCGCGGTGAGCGCCTTCGGCGAGGAGGCCGAGTCGATCAACAGGCCGGGCAGCCCGGCGAGTTTGTCCGACCCCGACGCGGGCGCCGGCGTGTCGGCCATCGCGTAGAGCTGCCCGGCGATCAGCACGAGACCGATCCCGGCGAGCATGCCCTCGACGACCGCTACGGAGATCGCCCGGAACCAGCGGCCCAGGCGCAGGCTGCCCATGAGGAGCTGGAGCAGCCCTGCCCCGAGCACGACGACACCGAGCACCGGCAGGCCGTACGCCTGCACGGCCTCGTACACGAGGACGGTGAGCCCGGCCGCGGGCCCGCTCACCTGAAGACTGCTGCCGGGCATGGACCCGGCAACCAGACCCCCCACGACGCCGGTGACGAGGCCGAGTTCGGCCGGGACGCCGGATGCCACGGCCACGCCCACGCACAGCGGCAGGGCGACCAGGAACACGACGAGAGACGCGGCGAAGTCTTGCCGCGGTACCAAACGCTTCACGAGCGCATACCTCCAGCGCGCCCCGTGCGGGGCGCGTAGTCCTACACGTGCGGAGTGTCACGGGAGGCGGGCAGGACGGTGCGCGGAAGACCCGCGGGAACTGCTCCTGCCCCCGGGAGCTCTCAGCAGCGGAAGACCTGGAGTATGACGGGGAGGGAGTCGGCGGCCCGTCTCGGCTGGCGGTGCGGGGACCGCTCGCCGGCGCCTGCCGTCGGCGCGACGCCGGGCTCGCCGGCCTGGACCTGCCACGGGCACGCGGCCCCGCGCACGGTGCCGTCGGGCACGTACTCCTCGGCGCGGTGCCGGTCGCGGGGCAGATAGTGGTGGGACGAACTCGAGGGCAGGTCGAGGTCGTCGCAGGTGGCGACCGGGCCGCCGGTGTGTGCCACCGACTCGTGGGCGGACGCGGACGGGGCGCTCCTGACCAGGAGTTGGAGGACGAGCATGCCGACGGTGAGGGCCATCAGGCAGACCCTCGCTGTCGTCGTGCCCCGTGCCATCCGGTCGGCTCCCTGGTCGCGTCGCCTCGTCATCCTCTTGGGCAGTCAGCAGATTAGCCTGGCGAACTGCCCATGTGGTTACCGTAAGGTTGCGCGGCGGTAAGGGCGCGCGGGACGGCGCGTGGTGGCCGATCTCCGGCGGTCGGATGTCAGCCGAGAGCGTCGTACACGGCGCTGATCAGGGCCATCTTCCGCGGGTCGTCGGCGATGTGAGGGCCCATCCGGTTCATCACATAGCCCATCGCGACACCCGACTCGGGGTCGGCCGACCCGAAGGAACCGCCGAAACCGTCGTGTCCCACCGCGCGTGGGTTCGGCCCGTACGATCCGTTCGGCCCGCTCAGCCAGAGGCCGAGGCCCAGCTCCGTCTCGTGCGTGAACCCGGCGCCCAGGACCAGGTCGCGACAGCTGCCCTGCCCCTCGCGGATCCGCTCGGCGGCCTCCGGGGACAGGATCTGCCGGTCCCCGGACCGGCCCTTGCCCGCGACGATTCCGTACAGCGCGGCGACGGCGCGCGCCGTGCCGTGACCGTTGGCGGCCGGGATCTCGGCGGCGCGCCAAGCCGGGGTGTTGGCCTCGGACGCGCCCGCGATCGGATTGGTCAGCGCGGCGAGGGCGGCCGGCGCCAACTGGGCGAAGATCGCGGACTGTTCGCTGTCGGCCTGCGCGCGCGGGTGCACCATCTCCGCCGCGCGGCCCGCCTCCTTGTCCGGTAGTCCGATCGTGAAGTCGATGCCGAGCGGGCCCGTCACCTCGCGCTCCAGGAACGCGCCCGGCAGCAGCCCGCTGACGCGCCGGACGACCTCGCCGACCAGGAACCCGTACGTCAGCGCGTGGTATCCGGAGACCGTGCCGGGCTCCCACCAGGGCTCCTGTGCCGCGAGCCGGGACGTGGTGAGCTCCCAGTCGAAGAGCTGCTCCAGGGAGTGCGGCTCGCGCAGCCCGGCCAGCCCGGCGCGGTGCGACAGCAGATGGCGTACGAGCACGCCGTCCTTGCCGGCCGCGGCGAACTCCGGCCAGTACGTGGCGACCGGCGCGTCCGGGTCGAGCAGGCCACGGTCGATGAGGATGTGGGCGCACAGGGCGGTCGGCCCCTTGGTCGTCGACCACACGTTGGCGACCGTGTCGCGCTCCCACGCGCGCGTGCGGGCCGCGTCGGCCCAGCCGCCCCACAGGTCGACGACGGGCGTGCCGTCGATCAGGACGGTGACGGCCGCGCCCAGTTCGCCGCGCTCGTCGAAGTTCTCCTCGAAGGCGGCGCGGACGGCGTCGAAGCGCGCGTCGCAGTGTCCTTGGATGCCGGGCGCGTACTGGGTCATGGCGTCTCCGTGGGCCGAAGCGTTCAGGCGGGGTGAGTCGGGATGGGTCCGCAGGAGGTGAACATACCGACTGGTCGGACCAGCGGGAAGAGGGGTGACGGCGGATGGATCGCCCACGGCGACCCGTCAGGAGGAATGGGGTGAAATTGCAAGGCTGCCTGCCGACCTTCTACGGTGAGGCCATGCAGCGAGAAACCGCGGACGAGCCGCTCGCAGAACAGGTGGCCGCCGATCTGTCGGCCGTCGTCGGACGGCTGCTCAGGCGACTGCGCACCGCGTCGCCCGACAGCCTCCTCACCCCGACACAGCGGACCGTACTGGCGCGCCTCGACGGCGAAGGCCCCGCCACCACGGCCGCCCTCGCGCGCGCCGAGTACGTGCGGCCCCAGTCGATGCGGATCACCCTGGCAGCCCTGGAGGAACAGGACTTCGTCGCGCGCACACCCGACCCGCACGACGGCCGTCAGTCGGTCGTCGCCATCACGGAGAGCGGCCGGCACACCCTCGCCTCGGTCCGCGCCGCCAAGCACAGTTGGCTCGTCCAGGCCCTGGCCGGCGAGCTCGACGAGGCCGAACTGCGCACGCTCGCCGAGGCCACCGCCCTCATGGAGCGACTGGTGGAGAAGTGAGCGGGGCGGGGAACGGGTGCCCCGCCTCCCGAAGTTGATCTACGTATGGCATTCTCCTCCCCGAGCGTCGGGGGGCACCGGCCCGCCGGCAAGGGGAGGGGACACCATGAAGACCCGAAGCACCGTGATCAGAGCGCTCGCCACCGGTGCCTGCGCGATCGGCCTCGTCGCCGGCCTCCAGGGCCAGGCCTGGGCCGGAACGGTCACCATCTACGCGCCCAGCGGCGCCGGCAACGCCACCTGGAACGCCGATCCTGACGGCTCGATCCCCGGCGACGCGATCCGCGCCTGCGATACGAAGTCGGACGGCTGGGGCATCGAGACCGCGCTCGACTACGACTACGACGGCATCATGGACCGGCGCGTCGACACCCGCGGCCATACGGCCGGCTACTGCAGCGGGTGGAAGGGCGGAGACCTCAAGGAGGGCAGGACCGTCCGCATGTACGTCACCCCGGTCAGCGGATCGAGCTACGGTCCCTCGACGTACATCGACGTCACGGCCTGACATCCCACGCGCCCGCAGCCTCCCCCGGCGTCAGCTGGGGGAGGCCACGTCAAGCGCACGGTTCAGAACCCGATCGCCTCGCGGAGCAGCAGGACGAAACCCTGGCCGATGCGGGGTTGCGCGTTGAGGACCAGGAGTTGGTTGACGGCGCTGGGCTGTCCGTAGACCTCCTGGGCCCGGGCGGATTCCAGGGGGAGGGCGTGTTCCTCGAGGCGGCGCAGCGCCATGGGCAGGTCGGGCACCACCTTCTGCGCGCCGACGATCCAGATCGCGCGCCCGGCGCCTCCGGCGTAGGCGGGCAACTGGCTTCCGGAGGCCGAGGCGACCACGAGGGAGCCGGTCTCGGTGAGCGCGGCGACGCTGCCCACGACGACATCGGGGACGGCGATCAGGCGCCGGATGTCGTCGGCCTCGGTGGCCCGGTCCATGGTCAGCGCGCGGGGTTTGACGGCCGCCCGGTACCGGCCGCTGGTGTTGATGTCGTCGTCGATGCCGGACAGCCGCAGCGTCTCGCTGGCCACGGTGAACACACTTGCGTCCTTGGGGATCAGCTCCTGCACCCGGTTCCGCGCGCCCGCGGCGTCATCGAGGACCTCGACGGTGAAGCCGTGCGCCGCCAGCGCGCCGGCCGTCCGCTCCAAGCGGTCCGCGGACGCCGGGCCGGTGAACTGTGTGGCGGGAGTCGAGACGGTCATCGTGCCTCCTGGGTCGTGTGGGGGTCCCATGCCGGCGCGGAGCCCGTCAGCGGGGTGGTGTCGAGGTACCGGATCTCGTAGACCCGCTCGGAGAACTTCCAGCCTTCGTCGGTGCGGCGGTAACGGTCGTGGTAGATGGCGTAGTTGAGGCCCTGGAAACCGCTCTGCACGCGAGCGATCTCCTGCATGTAGGCGCGGCCGGTCGCGGTGTCGCCGTCGATCCGGATCACGCCCGGATGCGTGTTCTGCACAAAGAAGTCCCACTGGGCCTGGAGCCGCTCGCCCCCGGTGCGGATCTCCTCCCGGCCGTTCATCTCGATGGGGACGTCGGGCATCCGCAACACGCCGTCCTTCGTGAACAGGGACGCGAGGCGGGCTCGGTCGCGCATCATCGCCGCGTCGGTGAACTCACCGCGCAGCGCCTCGATCTCGACGCGGTCGGCGATCGCTTGAAAGTCGGTCATCGGCTTCCTCCGTTCCGTATACCTCGTACGACAAGGCAGCCCTCCGGAATGTGAGGCGACGCGAACGGCGTCACATTCCGGAGGGCTGTCCCGTCAAAGAGATGGAGGGCAGTCACGAGGCAGAGGCAAGGGAGTGCGCGACACCATGGCCAACCGATCCGAGACGGCACACGGTCATCGGCCCGATCCGGGCCTGGCCGCGATCATGAGCGAGCGGCGCCAGCTGATCAATCTGGCGTACCGGCTCCTCGGCTCGCTGGCCGACGCCGAGGACGTCGTGCAGGAGACGTACGTCCGCTGGTACGCCATGGACCGGCCGCAACGGGACGCCATCGCATCGCCCGGCGCCTGGCTGACGACGGTCGCGAGCCGTATCTGCCTCAATCTGCTGGGCTCCGCCCGTGCGCGCAGGGAACGGTACGTGGGCGAGTGGATCCCCGAGCCGCTTCCCGAACGCCGGGAGTGGACCGACGGCGTCACGGCGGACCCGGCGGACCGGATCACCCTCGACGAGTCGGTCGACATGGCCTTTCTCGTCGTACTGGAATCCATGACGCCGGCCGAACGCGTCGCCTTCATCCTTCACGACGTCTTCCGCTACGCGTTCGCGGAGGTGGCCGAGATCGTCGGCCGTACGCCGGCGGCCTGCCGCCAACTGGCCTCCTCGGCCCGCCGCCGCATCCGCGCTTCCCAGGCTCCGGCCGGGCCGACGACCGCGCAGGCCGGCATCGTCCGGGAGTTCAAGCAGGCCTGGGCGGCGAAGGACGTGAGCGCCCTCGTGGGCCTGCTCGACCCCGACGCCACCGTGATCGCGGACGGCGGGGGTCTGGTCGGCGCCCTGCGGCGGCCGATCACGGGTCGCGAACGGGTCGCCCACGCCTCTCTCAATGTCGCTCGCCTCGCACCCGACCAGACCCTGTTGGAGCGCACGGTCAACGGCCGGCCCGGCCTGGTCGCCCAGCAGGACGGCGTCACGGTCACCGTGTTCGCGTTCCGCGTCGCCGGTGACCGGATCACCCACATCTGGGCGGTACGCAATCCGGAGAAGCTCAGCCCTTGGAGACAGCGTGACGGTGGCGGGGCCCGTGCGTCAGTGGGACGCCGCGGGGACCTGCCCGTCGGACGGTGACGTAGCCGCCTCCGGCGCCGCTTCGGCGAGGTGGTCGACGGTGCCGTCCGGGTCGGTGAGGCGGTTCAGGCGGCCCGGTACGTCGAAGCCGACCAGAAGGACCACGATCACCGTGCCCGCAAAGGTCAGCACGGCCAGGGCGCGTCCCAGGTCCATGCCCGCCGCGAGATGCGCGCCGAGCACCGGCGCGACCGCCCCGCCGAGCGCGCCCACGTTGTACGTGAACCCCAGCGCGGCGGCGCGGTTCTCGGTGGGGAAGTGGCCGCCGATGTACCGGGGCAGCAGCCCGGAGATGCCGAAGCTGGTCGCCTGGAGCACGAAGAGCAGGACGCCGAGCAGGAAAAGGTTGTCGCGGACCGCGAACACCGGGAAGACGAAGACCAGGGAGGCGAGCAGCGTCAGCGCGTACGCCTTCTTCGTGCCCATCCAGTCACCGGCGAAGCCCGCGAGCCAGCAGCCCGCCATCGTGCCGAAGCCCGCGAAGTACAGGGCGTCGGTGACCTGTTCCGGCGAGTAGCCCAGCTCGGTCTTGAGGTACGTCGGCAGCAGCGCCTGGATCGGCCACGAGTACAGGAACGCGAAGAAGATCGTCACGATCATCGACACATAGAGAAGCCAGCTCTTGCGCCCGCCCAGCTGCACGGCGAACGCGATCAGCGCCACCGCGGCCACGGCGGACAGCACGGGCACGAGCCCGTCGCCGACGGGCGTGAAGATCGCGAACAGCGACACCGTGGCGGCCACGGCGAGGACGCTGTTCACCGTCGCCCTGGCGGGCGTCGCGAACAGCGGCCGGAACGGGTTCGGCCGCGCCTTCTGCGACTGCTTGCCGACCGATTCGTTCCAGTCCGCCGCCTCCGGCAGCGCCCGCCGCATCCACAGCGCGACAATGATCGGGACCAGGCCCACATAGAACATCCAGCGCCAGCCCAGCGTGGGCACGACCCAGTTGTAGACCTGTGCGGCGAGCACCGAGCCCATCGAGAAGCCCGAGATCAGGAACCCGCTGGCCCGGTTGCGCACCCGTGTGGGCCAGCTCTCCATGACATACGTGGCGCTGGCGCTGTACTCGCCGGCCATGCCCATCCCGATCGCGAGGCGTGCCACGAACAGGCTCGTGTAGTCCCAGGCGAAGCCGCACGCGAACGTGCCCAGGGAGTACAGCAGGATGCTGAGGACCATCGAGAGCTTGCGGCCGTACCGGTCGCCGAGCGCGCCCAGGACGGCTCCGCCGAGCCAGCGCGTGATGAACGCGCCGGATATCAGGCTCGCGGCCTGCACGGTGGTCAGGCCGAACTCCGAGCTGATCTCGGTCAGCACGAGGGTGATCAGGACGAAGTCGAACCCGTCGAGGACGTAGCCGATCCAGGCGGCGAAGAACGCCTTCCATTGGGGGCGGCTCACCTCGCGGTACCAGGGGAGCGGTGGCTTGGCTGTGGTGTGCACGATTACTCCAGGATGCCGGAAGGACTCGCCGTCGAGTCCCGTCTGCGGTGTGGGGGGTGCGGTACGGCCTGAGTGGGGGTTGAGCGGGAACTGCTCACCGGGGGAGTGCGGCCGCGAAACGCGAGGTCAGCGCGGTGGGTGCGGTGATCGCGGTGCCGACGACGAGGCTGTGGGCGCCCCGCGCGAGCGCCAGCGCGGCCTCTTCGGGGGTGCTGATACGGCCTTCGGCGACGACCGGGACGTCCACCGCGGCCGAGAGCGCGGCGACCAGTTCGAGGTCGGGGCCGTCCTGGCGGGGGGAGCCGGGAATGTAGCCGGACAGCGTCGTGGACACGAGGTCGGCGCCGGCGGCGGCTGCGGCGACGCCCTCGTCGAGGGTCGCCACATCGGCCATCACCAAGGCCCCGGCGGTGTGCACCGCGGCCACGATGTCGGCGAACGTGCCGCCGTCGGGCCGGAGGCGCGCGGTCGCGTCGGCCGCGACGATGTGGGCGCCCGCCTCGGCGACGGCCAGGGCGTGGCGGACGGTCGGCGTGATGTAGACGCCCCTGTCGCCGTCCTTCCACAGTCCGATGAGCGGCAGGTCGACGGCGGCGGAGATCGCGGCGACGACCTCGGGTTCGTTGGCCCGGATCCCGGCCGCCCCGCCGGCCGCGGCGGCCCGCGCCAGCCGCACGAGGGTGTCGGTGTCACGCATGGGATCGCCGGGCGGCGCCTGACAGGAGACGATCAGCCGGCCCTTGAGCAGGTCGGCGACGGGGGACGAGGGCGCGGGGTCGTTCATCGAGGTCTCCAGGGAGGGGTGTTCAGGACTGCGGTGGCGCGTGCAGCGGCACCTGGGAGGGCAGACGCGCGGCGCCGACGACGGCGGAGTCGGCCCCGAAGAGGGGCCTGGAGGGCCGGAGCCGAGCCAGCGGCCGCATGAGTTCGGCGGCGAACGCCTCGGTCAGCGCGTCCCAGTAGAGCGGCCCGATGTGCGGCACTCCGCCGCCGACGACGACCCGGTCCGGCCCGATCGTGTTCGCGAGACCGCCAAGGACCCGGCCCGCGGCGACCGCGCCCGTCACGATGGCGCGCACGGCGGGCTCCTCACCCGAGGCGGCCCGCTCGGCCACGGTCTCCAGGCGTTCCACGGGCCGGCCCGTGAGTCGCCGGTACAGCGCGGCGATCCCGGGCCCCGAGGCGACGGCTTCGAGGTGTCCCGTGCCGCCGCAGGTGCACGGCAGCCCCGCCGCTTCCGGACTCGGCACATGGCCGAGGTGGCCCGCGATGCCCGCGGTTCCGTGCACCATGCGCCCTCCGACGGCCACCGCGCCGCCGACACCGGTGCCGATCGCCGCGTAGACGAGTGACGCGCCCGTGCCGGCGGCGGCCAGTTCGGGGGCCGCCGTCGCGCGTACGTCGTTGTCGCACGCCACCGGGAGTCCCGTACGGGCGGCCAGACCGGCGGCGAGCGCCGTGCCCGCCCAGCCGCGGATCGAGTCGGTGGCGCTGGTGACGGTGCCCGTCACCGGGTCGATCACCCCGGCCGCGGCGACCCCGAGGACGCCGGGGCCGGCGCCGCCGTCGACCGAACGGGCCGCGTCGGCGAGCGCGTCGAGCACGGCCTCGGGTCCGTCGGCCGCGGGCGTGGCCCGCGTGTGCCGGGCGAGGACCGTGCCGTCCGGGGCGACGAGCGCGGCGGCGATCTTCGTGCCTCCGAGGTCGAGGCCGATCGCCGGACTCGTGACCGTCATCGGACCGGCGTGAGCCCGGCGGCCCGCAGGTGCCGCGCGACCTCGGCGACGGACTCCGCGCCGAGCTGGATCTGCGGGAACGCCGTGTCGCCGCACTCGATGACCCCGAGCAGTCGCAGCGCCGCCTTGAACGAACCGAGTGCGGACGAGCTGCGCCCCATGTCGGCCTCGGGGCCGACGTCGACCATGCCGAACAGCGCGACGAGACGCTCCTGCTCCTTGGCGGCGAGCGCCCAGTCGCCGGCCAGCGCGGCGTCGTAGAGGCGCACATATCCGGCGGGATCGACGTTGCCGATCCCGGGCACGACGCCGTCCGCGCCCGCCAGCAGGGCGCAGTCCACGGTGAGCTCGGATCCGGTCAGGACGGAGAAGTGCTGGGCGGGCCCGTCAGTGCGGCCGTCGCGGCCGCCCAGCTCGACGATGAGCCGGCGCAGCCCGCCCTCGTCGCCGCTGCTGTCCTTCAGGCCGGCGAGCGTGCCGTCCTCGGCGAGCTCCCGCACCAGTGACGCGGGGAGCTTGCTGTGGACGGCTACCGGGATGTCGTACGCGAACAGCGGCAGGTCCACGCTCGCGCGCAGGGTGCGGAAGTGGCCCGCGATCTCCTTGGGGTGGGTGCGCGTGTAGAAGGGCGCGGTGGCGACCAGGGCGTCGGCGCCGAGCTCGGCGGCCACGCGCGCGTGGGCGATGACGCGCGCCGTCGTCGTGTCGATGACACCGGCGAGCACGGGAACCCGGCCCGCCGCCGCCTCCACGACGGTCCGCAGGGTGACGGCACGCTGCTCGTCGGTCAGATAGGCGACCTCGCTGGTCGAGCCGAGGGCGAACAGTCCGTGCACGCCGCCCGCGACGAGGTGCTCGACGAGACGGGCGAGGGACGCGGTGTCCACCTGGCCCGTCGCGTCGAGGGGGGTGCAGACGGGCGGGACGACTCCGCGAAGGGGTGCGTTCAGGGGCATGGCGGCGCTCCGGGTTCTCTTCGGTTCAGAGGGGGTAGGGCGTCAGACATAAGACGTCCTACGTCCTGCGCCACCTTAAGTCGCACCCCGCGGGGGTGGTCAAGGGGTAGAGGTCACATTCCCGCGACGGTCACCCGGTCGCAGGGATTGTGTGGTCACGCGCGTGTCACCACGCCGCCCGCATCCGCCGTCCAGCCAGTCCAGGGCGAACGCGGCGTACGTCATGTACTGGCAGTCGCCGCGCTCGCACAGCAGGCCCACGCGTCCGTCCGGCAGCCGGGGCAGGGGGAGCAGGCGGCCGTGTCGGGGCCGACGACCTTCTTCACGGGCCATGTCCTGCCGTTGTCGCAGGACATCCCTGGAATCCGTCTCCCCGGGTGGCGAGGTACTGGGAGGTCAACTGGCCCCGGTGGACCGGATGTCGGCAACCGACGTCAGATGTCCGTACGAAAGAGAGGGCAGCCGACGTCAGATGCCTGATTCTGGTTGAGGGAACTGGGGGCGCCGCAGGGCACGGTCAAGAGCGCGTGCGGGCCTCGGAGATGCGTCGCCGGACCGGCGCGTAGTGCTCGCCGATGGCCTGGACGAACGCCGCCGCGTCGCCCGCGCGGGCCGCCGTCACGATGCTGTGGTGCGCGGCGACGGTCTCCGCCTGCTCGGTGTGCGTGAAGCCGTCGATCTGCGGGGCCACGATGGAGTACACATCCCAGAACGCCATCGAGAGCTGGCCCATCAGGTCATTGCCGAGCGGCGCGACGAGCAGGGCGTGGAACGCGCGGTCGGCGTCGATGAGCCCCTGGCCGTCACCGCCGACGCCGGCGTCGCTCATCCGGGTCACCAGGCGTTCCAGCGCGTCGAGTTGCTCGTCGCTGAGCGACGCGACGATCCGCTCGGCCATGCCGCGCTCGAACAGCTCACGCACGTCGACGAGGTCGGCGAGCACCTGCACGTCGTCGTCGGGGCTCAGCAGCCCGCGGAACGTCAGGCTCTCGACCAGCGCGGACAGACTGAGGTGTCCCACGTACGTGCCGTGGCCGTGCCTGACCTCGACGATGTCGAGCGCGTGCAGGATCTTGACCGCCTCGCGGACGCTGGACCGGCTCGCGCCGAGCGCCTCGCACAACTCCGTCTCGGTGGGCAGCGGATCGCCGGGGTGCAGCCGGTTCTCGAGGATGTACCGCTTGATGCCGTCGGCGACTTCCTGTCGGAGCAGCGGCCGGACCGGCCTGGTACCGGGCATGCGCGGTCTCCCCACCTCTGGACGAACCTGGACCCGCCGACCGGGCCGCTTCCACGCTACCAAGGCGTCGGACATCAGATGTCCTCGGTCGGAGGGGCCGGCACCCCGCCCCTCAGGGTGTCCTGCCGTTCTCGGCTCCCAGGAAAAACGCCCCCTCGGACTCCTGCCGGCCACTGGTCCGGTGCCAGTAGTCCCGCGTCTCGACGGCGAGCCCGTCACCGCGGAAACGCACGAACACGCAGCCCGCCAGCGTCGAGACCTCGCCGCTCTCCTCGGCCACCACCCGGAACTCGGCCACGGCCTGTCCGTCGGGCCCGACCGTCGGAGGCCCGAACCGTACGTCGAGCGGGCGCTCGTCCTCGAACGACCAGCGCAGATAGTCGGCGAGAGCCGCCCGGCCCCGGTGCGGCGCCCTGAACGGCATCGAGCGGTGCTCGCAGTCCTCCGTGTAGAGGGCGAGGAGCGCCGGAACATCGTGCCGCGCCCACCCCCGCTCCCAGGTTTCGACGAACCGCCGTGCCGCGTCAGCTGTGTCCATGTCGGTGCGAACGCGCCCCCGTGGCGCCGTCATTCCTCGGGGCTCGCCGGCTTCTCGCGTTCGCCCTGCTCGACGGCGGGCGTTCCGGGAGCGTTCTGCTGAGCCCGTTCCAGGAAGCGCAGCAGCTCGACCGGGAACGGAAGCACGAGGGTCGAGTTCTTCTCTGCCGCGACGGCCACCACGGTCTGCAGGAGCCTCAGTTGGAGCGCCGCGGGCTGTTCGGACATCTGCGCGGCGGCCTCGGCGAGCTTCTTGGAGGCCTGGAGTTCGGCGTCCGCGTTGATGACGCGGGCGCGCCGCTCACGGTCGGCCTCGGCCTGCCGTGCCATGGACCGCTTCATCGTCTCGGGCAGCGATACGTCCTTGATCTCGACGCGGTCGATCTGTACGCCCCAGCCGATGGCCGGGCTGTCGATCATCAGCTCGAGGCCCTGGTTGAGCTTTTCGCGGTTGGAGAGCAGGTCGTCCAGGTCGCTCTTGCCGATGATCGAGCGCAGAGAGGTCTGGGCCATCTGTGAGACGGCGAACCGGTAGTCCTCGACCTGCACGATCGCGCTCGCGGCGTCGACGACCTTGAAGTAGATGACGGCGTCGACCCGGACGGTGACGTTGTCGCGGGTGATGCCGTCCTGGGCGGGCACCGGCATGGTCACGATCTGCATGTTGACCTTGTACAGCCGGTCGATACCGGGGACGACGGTGGTGAACCCCGGTCCACGGATCGCGCCGTGCAGCCGGCCCAGGCGGAAGACCACGCCTCGCTCGTACTGCTTGACCACGCGGGCCGCAGCGGCGGCGTAGACGGCGCCGAACGAGGCGGCCGCGGCGGCGGCCGTGAGCAGTTCCGCCAGCATGGCGACCCCCTGTCTTCCGAGTCGTCCGGCTCGATGTGCGGAGGCCGGCCCGGGGTACGGAAGCCGGCGACGGTGTTCGTGAGCAGGTCGGTGTGCCTAAATCCACGATATGCCCGAAATCTTCAAATGGGTCAGGGGTGCGGAACGGTCACGGAGCGTGACCGTGTCCGGCCCTCCGATGCGCGGCGAACGGGCCCGTCCCGCGGCCTGCGGGCGACTCGCCCCGGCCCCAACTCCCGTCCGTGCCAGGGCGACGGCTGGGGTAGTGTTACCGCTCCCAGCAGCGCTTCGGCCGAGGAGGTGAGCCCCATTACCGCTGTGTCAGGTCGGGTGCTCCCTTCACAGACCCCCGCGGTCCGCCGGACGTAGGTGGCCGCAGGTCATCGGGAGCCCCATCGGCATCCCGAAAGGTCACGCTTCATACATGTCGGTTCACCCGTCACCCCCGTCACACCACGACCACCCCGCCGCCGTCGCCAGGCTGCGTGCGGCGGGCTGTGTCTTCGCCGAGGAAGAGGCGGACATCCTCCTCTCGACGGCTCGTACCCCGGACGAACTCGCCGCGATGGTCGAGCGCCGCGTGGAGGGCCTGCCCCTCGAACATGTCGTCGGCTGGGCGGAGTTCTGCGGTCTGCGTATCACGCTCGACCCCGGTGTCTTCGTCCCGCGGCGCCGCACCGAGTTCCTCGCCCGCCAGGCGGCCGCCCTCGCGCCCGCCGGGGCCGTCGTCCTCGATCTGTGCTGCGGCAGCGGGGCGGTGGCCGCGGCGCTCGCCACCCACGCCGACCCCGCCGAACTCCACGCCGCCGATCTGGACCCGGCGGCCGTGCGCTGCGCCCACCGGAACGTGTCACCGTTCGGCGGCGAGGTCCACGAGGGCGACCTGTACGCGCCCCTGCCCCCGGGGCTCAGGGGCCGCGTCGACATCTTGGCCGCCAACGGCCCGTACGTTCCCACCGGCGACGTGGCACTGCTCCCGCCCGAGGCCCGCGACCACGAGCGGCGCATGGCGCTCGACGGAGGCGCCGACGGGCTCGACATCATGCGCCGCGTCGCGGCCGGGGCGCCTCAGTGGCTCGCCCCGGGCGGGCACCTCTTCGTGGAGACCAGCGAACAGCAGGCAGACGAGGCCGTCGCCGCGGTTGTCCGCGGCGGTCTGTCGGCCCGGGTCGTGACGGACGACGACCTGTACGCCACCGTGGTCATCGGCACGAAGCCGGGTGCGGCGAGGGAAGGGTAGCGAGCGTGCGCGGCGGCGTGGGGACGTGGTGCTCCGCGTCCCGCTCCTACCCCGCCCGGCTCGGGGCCCGGCGCGTGCGTGTCCAGGCGAGGAGTTCGTCGGCCGGCCAGGTGTTCACCACGCGGTCGGCCGGTACCTCGCACTCCTCGGCGCGGGCGCAGCCGAGGTGCTGCCAGTCCAGCTGGCCCGGTGCGTGCGCGTCCGTGTCGACGGAGAACAGCGTGCCCGCCGCCACGGCCTCGCGCAGGAGCCGACGCGGCGGGTCGAGGCGTTCGGGGCGGCTGTTGATCTCGACCGCGGTGCCGGACTCCGCGCACGCCGCGAACACGGCTTTCGCGTCGAACTGCGACTCGGGGCGGCCCCGTCCGACCTTGTTCCGTCCCGTCACGAGCCGTCCCGTGCAGTGTCCGAGCACGTCGGCGAGCGGGTTCGTCACGGCGGCCACCATTCGGCGCGTCATCGCGGGCGCGTCCATGCGCAGCTTGGAGTGGACCGACACGACGACCAGGTCGAGCCGGTCGAGGAGTTCGGGCTCCTGGTCGAGGGAGCCGTCGGCGAGGATGTCGCACTCGATGCCGGTGAGCAGCCGGAAGGGTGCCCAGCGCTCGTTCAACTCCGCCACTACGGCCAGCTGTTCACGTAACCGTTCCGGCGACAGGCCGCGTGCCACCGTCAGGCGGGGAGAGTGGTCGGTCAGCACCGCCCACTCGTGACCGAGGGCGATCGCGGCTCGGCCCATCTCCTCGACGGTGCTGCCGCCGTCCGACCAGTCGGAGTGCAGATGGCAGTCGCCGCGCAGCAATGCGCGCAGCCGCTCACCGCCCTCGGCGAGCGGCGCCGCCGCGCCCTCGCTCTCCAGGCCCGCCAGATAGGCCGGCACCTCGCCGGCCAGCGCCTCCCGCACCACCTGCGCCGTCTTGGGCCCGACCCCCTTCAGCGATTCGAGCGTCCCGGCCGCGGCGCGCTCGGCCACCTCCCCCTCGGGCAGCGCGCCGAGCACCTGGGCGGCGGTGCGGAAGGCTCCGGCGCGATACGGGGGCGCCAGCGTGCGCTCCAGGAGAAAGGCGACCCGCTCCAGCGCCTCGACGGGTTCCATGGCCATGCCCTTCGCCACCTCCCGCTCCCGCGTCGCGTACCGCTTGCCTCCAGCGTGGCTCAGCCCCGCGCGCGTCGCGACACGCGAGTCCGGGGAGACGGAGCCACGGAGGGGAATGTCCGTCGCTTACGCCGCATGCTCCGGCGTACGGACGAGCCGGTCGCCGGACACCCGGGACCACCACACGCCCTCCCCGCGCGTCAGACCCGGCAGAGCGAGCTCGGCCTCTCTGACCTTGCGGGCCGGGAGCGTGCCCGTGACCAGCCAGGACGTGGTGCCGCCCGTCGTGCTGCCGAACTCGGCCTCCGCGGCGGAGAGCAGGGCCGTCACGGCGGCGAGCGCTTCCAGCGGGATCTCCGCCTCGAACGCGTGCACAGGCTCGTGCACCGTCGTCCCGGCCCGCTCCAGCGCGCGCCGCAGTACGAGCCGTGTCAGCCCCCGGAAGTCCCCGGCGACACTGACCGGTGACGAGAACCCGGAGCGGACGAGGGTGACCCGGCAGTCCGTCACGGGCCAACCGCGAGGCCCCTCGCCGAGGGTCGTGTGGACCGTGTCCTCGATGGCCTGGTGGAAGGCGCGGGGCAGCGCGCCCAGCTCCGTCTCGTACGCGAAGACCCGCCCGGAACCCCGTGGGCCCGGCTCCACGCGCAGCCCGACGGTCGCGCAGCATCCCGTCTCGCGGTGGTTCGTCATGTCCTCGTGCACCTCGACGGTGTCTGCGGGACGCTCGACGCAGCGGATGCGGCTCGGCTCGAAGGCGGCCTCGATGCCGTAGTCCTGGGCGAGGGTCGCGGCCAGGACCTCCTTCTGCACCTCGCCGTAGAGCAGCAGGGCCGTGTTCCCGTCGGGCGCGGCCTCCGCGTGGATGAGCGGATCCTGTCCCGCGATGTCGAGGAGCGCGGTCCGAAGCGCCGCCGAGCGGCCGGGCCGCACGGCGCGTACGAGGGTCTCCAATGTGGGCGGCGCGAAGCCCGGCGCCCGGTCAAGTCCGTCGCGTGGGCCGAGCCGGTCGCCGACCCGGACGTCCGGCACGCCCCGCAGCTCACCGATGTTCCCGGCCGTGAGCGTGTGGGTCGTTCGGCCCACCACGTCGAGGCCGGTGGCGCGTCCGGGGATCTCGGTGACAGTGCCGTCGGACGCGTCCCGGAGGAAGGTCACACGTTGACGCTCTGCCACTTCTCCCTCGTACAGGCGGAGATAGGCCAACCGCTCGCCGGCCGGGCCGCGTCGGACGGCGAAGACGGTGCCGCGCGGTGCGGCTCCGGGGGTCCGTGCGGCGGGGCGGGAAGGGATGGACCGGGGGATCTCCTCGATGAGCCGGGCGACGCCCTGACCGCCGAGGGCCGAGCCGAACAGGACGGGGTGCACGGAGCCGTCCGCGGTGCGTGCCGCGAGAACCCGGCGCAGTTCGGCGGCGGTCGGTTCGGGGCCGTCGACGAGACCTGCGAGCACCGAGTCGTCGACCTCGGCGAGCGCTTCCGCGACAGCGGCCCGTACAGCCGGTTCGTCGAGGCTTCGCGGGACCGTCCGGGCCTGCGGGCTGCCCGCGTCGTGGACCGTCGTGAGGGGGACGACGTGCGGGGTCAGACGGCGGCGGACCTCGTCGAGCAGCGCCTCGTCCCGCGCGCCCGCCCGGTCGATCTTGTTCACGAAGACGAGGGTGGGCAGCCGCAGTCGGCGCAGGGTCTTGAGGAGGACCCGCGTCTGGGCCTGGACGCCCTCCACGGCGGACAGCAGGAGCACGGCGCCGTCGAGGACTTCGAGGGCGCGCTCGACCTCGGCGATGAAGTCGGAGTGCCCAGGGGTGTCGATCAGGTTGATCTGGACGTCGTCGACGGTGAACGCGGCGACGGCCGAGCGGATCGTGATGCCGCGCTGCCGCTCGATCTCGCCGGTGTCGGTGCGGGTGTCGCCCGCGTCGACGCTGCCGAGGCGGGTGATCGCGCCGGTGTCGAAGAGGAGGCGCTCGGTGAGGCTGGTCTTACCGGCGTCGACGTGGGCGAGAATGCCGATGTTCAGAGTGTGCCGCGTGGGCTGGGAAGGCATGGAAGGTCGAGTCCTCGAAAGAGTTCGTCCGGTCAGGGCGCTGAACTGCTTCGAAGGAATGACGCATTCCGTGCTCCAGGGCTGTCGGGGGCGTGGCCCGACCATGATGCGGGGCCACCGGCAGGTCCGCGCAACTCATTTTCCGTGGCCCGGCGCTCGCGGTGCCCGCCGGCTCTCGCGCGTGGGGTCAGCCGGCGAAGCGCCGCACGTACCGCCTCTGCCAGGGTGTCTCCACCGCTCGCGCGTCGTAAGTCCGGCGCACGAACTCCACCGCGTGGTCGGCCGGTACGCCGTCCAGGACGGCCAGGCAGGCCAGTGCCGTCCCGGTCCGCCCGTGGCCCCCGCCGCACGCGAATTCGACCCGCTCCCCGGCGGCCCGACCCCACGCGTCCGCGAACACCTTCCGGGCCTCGTCGCGGCTGCTCGGCAGCCAGAAGTCGGGCCACCGCAGCCACCGCGACTCCCACGGGACGCCGGGCGGCCGACGGCCGAGGAGATGCACCGCGTAGGAGGGCGAGGGGCCCTGCGGGAGCGGGCGGAGCAGCCCGCGCCCGCGCACCCTCCGTCCGGACGGCAGGAGCAGGACGCCGGGGGCGCCTGCTTCCCACGGGACCCCGGCGCCCGACTCGGACGGGCGCCCGGAACCGGATTCGCTCATCTGCGTTCCCTTCCCTGTGTGAGCAGTTCGTTCGACGGACGGGTGACCACGACTCAGGCGAAGCGAGAGCATCTACGGGAAACCCTCAATCCCGAACCACGGAGGCAGCACGTGGAGTTGACGCCCACGGGACCTCGCGCACTCGTGCCGCTGCTCGCGACCGTACTCGTCGCGCTGCTCGCCGGGACCTGGCCCCTGTCGGGCGCGCTCGTCGAGGCCGCCGGGCCCTGACGGTCGCCACGGGGCGCACCGCGGTGTGCTGCGGCGTCCTCACCGCCTTCGCCGCCGCCCGGTCCTCGGGGCGCGAGCGGATACGCCGGGTAGTCCAACGCCCTTGGCTGGTCCGCTTGTTGGCCCTGCTCGGCTTCGCCGGATACGCCGCGGGCACGCTCCTCGCCATTCCGCGTGTGGGACCTCCCTCACGAATCTCGTCGTCGCCCTCATGCCGTGTGCGGGAGTGGTCATCGGCGCGCTCTGGTTCGGCGAGCGCGCGAGCCGGCGCTCCGTGGCCGGCGCCCTCCTCGCGACAGCGGCGGCCGGCGCATACGCGGCACTCGGCGGCCGCGGCACCCTCGACGCACCGGGCCTGCTCCTGGCGCTCGCCGGGATGCTCGGGTTCGCGGTGTACGGGTTCCTCTACCGGCGTACCCTGGCCGGCCTGCCGCCGACGGCCGTACTGCCGGTGCTCCTCGCCGCCGCCACCGTGATGCTGCTGCCCCTCACTCTGCCCGGGCTCCTCGCGCACCCGCCGTCGCCGGCGCAGTGGGCGGGGATCGCGCTCCTCGGGGGTGCCGTGTACGCCCCCGCCTATCTGGTGCAGCACCGGCTGATCCTGCTCAAGGGGCCCGTGTTCACCGCCGCCGTCCAGCTCGCCGTGCCGTTCACGGTACGGATCGGCGACTGGGTCCTGGCACGGCGTCCGCTCCGGGAGCCACCGAGGCCGCGCTGCTCGCCGCCGCCTGCGCAGGCATCGCCCTCGTCACCCTGGAGCGGCGACGGCCCGGGAGCGGTGTGAGCGCTCCCGGGCCGTCAGTGACTCCCGATTCCGTTGGATCTGCCGACTCTTGCGGGGCGGCGTTGCCTGCTACGTTGCCCGGCCGGCCTTCATCGACAGGCTCGCGCACAAGAGCCCGAGCACGACGATGAGACCACCGATGATCACGTTGTTGAGGATGACTCCCACGTCGGGGCTGGAGCCCACGATCCACGGCGCGATGATCATCCATGCGCCCATGGCGCACATGGCCCAGCTGAGGCCGTACATCCGGGTCGGGGTGACGGCGAACCCGACGGCCAGGACTCCGATCGCGATGCCCATGATCAGGTTATGGGTCGCGAGCTGGGGCTGGGTGGCGCTGTAGTGGACCACCCAGGGAGAGATGGCGCAGTAGAGACCGATCAGGAAGACCGGTGCGTCCATGAGCGCCACATCGCGGCCACCGAGTACGCGCGCGTACCGGTCCCGCATTTCCGAGACATCAGGGTGACTTGAGAGGTCAGGCCTGTGGTGAACGTCGGCCATGAGAATCGACTCCTTAGGGTTTCGAAGTCTGACCGCGTAGCGCGGCGGGCTGCCGCGCACTCTTCATTCTGCGCTTATTCATTCCTTATGTGTACCCGGGGGGAGGATGAGGTGCTTATTGGGGCGAATCGCCGCCTCGGCGAGGTCCGGGATCTCCGCTACGGTCACGCCCGCGCCCTCCAGGATTCCGATGCCGTCGGCGCCTGCCACGAAGGTGTCGGGCTCGCGCCAGGCCGTCACCACGCGCCGCGCGCCCGCGTCGAGGATGAGCCGGGCGCAGGTCCTGGGCCGTGACGCGCGCCGGGCGCACGGTTCGAGGCTGCTGTAGACGGTGGCGGTCCCCAGCCGGGGGTCCGCCGGATCGATCTTGGCGAGCGCCGCCTCCTCGGCGTGCACGACCGGGTCACCACCCTCGCGTGAGTGCCCACGCGCCAGCTCCGTGCCGTCACTCGCGACGATCACCGCGCCGACGCTGAACGCCGTTTCCGAGGGCGGGCAGTCGGCGGCGAGGGCACAGGCGAGGGCGAGCCAGTGCCGGTCGGCCGCGGTGGGGGAGTCATCGGTGCCGGGCGCGCAGGGCGCGTACCGCATCAGGACCACGTCGCCGACCGGGCGGGTCTCCAGGAGTCGCATCCGGTGCCGGCTGCCGCCGGGATACGCGCCGGGGCCGAAGAGCCGGGGCGCCTCCGGTTCGCCCACGACGAGCGGCGCCACGGCCAGTTGCACCTCGTCGGCCAGACCGCTCTGGAGCAGCTGAGTGTGGACCCGGGCGCCCCCCTCCACCATCAGGCGCCGCACACCGTGCGCCGAGGCCAG
Source organism: Streptomyces sp. NPDC107517 (assembly GCF_055582645.1). Lineage (NCBI taxonomy): Bacteria > Bacillati > Actinomycetota > Actinomycetes > Kitasatosporales > Streptomycetaceae > Streptomyces > Streptomyces sp. NPDC107517. The sequence continues at coordinate 232,355 of NZ_JBVJPM010000009.1, forward strand.
GTCGTCGAGCAGCCTGGCCCAGTCGACGGTGGTCCCGAGGGCGATCACCTCGGCGAGCGCGCCGAGCCGCTCCCGCGCCAGGAGCGCCCCGGCGTCGGTGGTGTACACGACCTTGTCGCCGCCCGTCGTCCAGAACGGGTCTCCCGCGTCCAGTTCGCCCGACGCGGTCACCGCCACCTTCAGCGGATACGCGGGCATCCCGGCGGCCACCCGGTCGGCGCGCCGCTGCGCCGACTTGACCAGGAGCCGGGGCCGGTCGGCCCGCAGGGTGCCCGCCCCCACGAGGATCGCGTCGCACGACGCGCGCACCGCGTCGACCCGGTCGAAGTCCTCGGCGTTGGACAGGAGCAGGCGCTCGGGCCCCGCGTCGTCCAGGCAGCCGTCGAGCGAGACAGCGGCGGACAGCAGGACGTACGGGCGGGACGGCTGGGACATGGCGGCTCCGGGTCCGGTGGCGAGAGCTGTGTTGCTTCAACCTTCGAACACTATCCGGCACTATCCGGGACCCGCCGCGGCCGAGGCGGTCGTCATCACCGCCGCATCGACCGCAGGTCTCTTGTATTCCTTGACCAGAATATAACCAGCGGGGCATATTGGAGTCATGCCCGCACCCGCCGTCTGGACCGCGCTCGCCGACCCGCACCGTCGCGCCATCGTCGCGCTGCTGCTGGAGCGTCCGCGGCCCGTCGGTGAGATCGTCGAGGCGTGCGGCCTGAGCCAGCCCAGCACCTCGAAGCACCTGCGGGTACTGCGCGAGGCGGGCCTGGTCGACGTCGAGCAGGAAGCCCAGCGACGCGTCTACCGGCTCCGGCCGGGACCGGTCGCCGAGCTCGACGCCTGGCTCGAGCCGTACCGGCGCCTGTGGAACGACCGCCTCGACGCACTCGGGCGCCGCCTCGACGCCCACGCCCCCGAGGACGACGAACCAGCGAAGGACTGAAGGCCATGACCACCCCGCACCCCGGACCCACCGGCAGCTACGCCCCGCTCGACGACGGCCGCCCCGCCGTCCGCTTCACCCGTACGTACGACCACGCGATCGAGCGGGTCTGGCGATACGTCACCGATCCCGCCGAACTCGAGCATTGGTTCCCCTCGCAGGTCGAGATCGAGCTGCGCGCAGGCGGAGTGATCCGATTCCACGGCGACCCGAACATGCCGGAGTCGACCGGCCGTGTCCTCGCCGTGGACGCCCCGCGCCACCTCTCCTTCAGCTGGGGCGGCGACGAACTCCGCTTCGACCTGGAGGCGCTCGACGCCGGCCGCACCCGCTTCACCCTGACCAATGTCCTGGAGGCCGCCGACACCGCGGCCCGCAACGCCGCGGGCTGGGAGGTCTGCCTCACCGCCCTCGACGCGGCCGACCGGGGCGAGAGCCTCGACGGCCCGCACGCGGGCACCCTCGCCCCGTGGAAGGCCCACTACGACGCCTACGTCGAGGCCGGACTGCCTTCGGGGGCGCCGGTCCCGGGCATGGACGAGGCGTGACGTCATCGCCTACGGAGAGCCGTCAGCCGTCAGCCGTCAGCCGTCAGCCGTCGGGTGCCGTGGCCCGCGGTGGCCACACCCCGGGCATCAGCACGCCCGACGCGTAGGCGCGCGCGACCAGTTCCGTACGGTTCGTCGCGCCCCACCGGCGGGTCAGGCGCCGCAGATGGTAGTTGACGCCGTCGGTGGTCAGGCCCGTTTCGCGGGCCGCCTGTGTCGTGGTCGCGCCGGCGGCGAGCAGTTCCAGGATGCGTGACTCGGCCGAGCCGGCCGTCGCCCGCGGCCGGTCGGGCAGCGCGGCCGGGCGTTCGCCGACGAACCGCAGCATGACGAGCAGATCCGGCGTCCGCTCGACGGTGTCGCTGACCGGATCCACCGTCAGCTCGCCCTCCCGCAGTGCCCCGTCCGGCGTCTCCCACGTGACCGAGACCTGGTAGCGGGAGCGCCGCCGCAGCCGCAGCGCCTCGGCGATCCGGTGGAGCTGCGACTCGTCCCGCGGGCGGAACAGGTGCAGGATGTCCCGGCCCTTCAGACGGCCGGGAGTGGTGTCGCACTCCGCGGCCATCGCCGCGTTCGCCAGCATGATCGTCCCGCGGGGTCCGCACACCGCGACGGGCATCGGGATCCGGTCGAAGAGCAGCATCGCGCGATTGCGCCACAGCACGCCGTCCATCGCGCACCCCTTTCCCCTGTCACGTCCGGTGCCGTGACCGTCACCGTCCGGACCCGTGTCCGGTCCGGCGCCCTGTCGCGTCCCGGCCCATGGCACGTCCGCCCCGCGAGCGCAAGCACGGATCGCCGCAGGCCACTACACAATCATGTAGTGCACAGGACCGGCCCGGTGGGGCCGTGGGACCAAGCTGGACAGGCACCGAACTCCGTACCGCGAAAGGCAGTTGCCGCCCCATGCCCGACTCCGCGCTGCTCCCGCCGGCCCCCACCGACGGCCTTCCGCTCATCGACATCTCCGCCACGGGTCCGGGACCCGCGCCGCTCCAGCAGGCCATGGAACTGATGCGCCGCCACGGCCCCGCACTCGTGCGCAGGCTGTACGGCCGCGACGCCCTCTTCGTCAGCGACCTCGACCTCGTCACCGAACTCGCCGACGAGACCCGCTTCGCCAAGCACGTCGGCCCGGCCCTGGAGAACGTCCGCAACTTCACGGCCGACGGCCTCTTCACCGCGTACAACGACGAACCGAACTGGGCCCGCGCCCACGACATCCTCATGCCCGCGTTCGCCCTGGGCTCCATGCGGACCTACCACCCCGTGATGTACCAGGTGTCCCGCCGCCTCATCGAGTCCTGGGACCGCGCCGCGCGCTCGGGCAGCCCCGTGGACGTGCCGGGCGACATGACGCGGATGACCCTCGACACCATCGGACTCGCGGGCTTCGGCTACGACTTCGGGTCCTTCGAGGGCTCCGAGCCGCACCCCTTCGTGGAGGCCATGGTCCGCTGCCTCGAATGGTCGATGAAGCGGCTCGCCCGCACGCCCGGAGCCGACCACTCGGCCGCCGACGCCGCTTTCAAGGCCGACTCGGACTATCTGGCGCAGGTGGTCGACGACGTCATCGCGGCGCGCACCGACGCGCCCGAAGGCGACGACCTGCTCGGCCTGATGCTCACCGCCCGCCACCCCGACGGCAGCGCGCTCGACGCGGCGAACATCCGCAATCAGGTGATCACCTTCCTCATCGCGGGCCACGAGACCACCTCCGGCGCGATGTCCTTCGCCCTGTACTACCTGGCCAAGCACCCGGCCGTGCTCGACCTCGTACGCCGTGAGGCCGACGCCCTGTTCGGGGACGCGGCCGACCCCGCGCCCACCTTCGACGAGGTCGGCCGGCTCACGTACACGCGGCAGGTACTGAACGAGGCGCTGCGCCTGTGGCCGACCGCGGCCGCGTTCAGCCGTCACGCGCGTGAGGACACGCTGCTCGGCGGACGCATCCCGCTGCGTGCCGGGCAGGCGGTCACCGTCCTCGCGCCGATGCTGCACCGGCAGTCCGTGTGGGGCGACAATCCGGAGCTGTTCGACCCCTCCCGTTTCACGCCCGAGGCGGAGGCCGCGCGCTCGCCGCACGCCTTCAAGCCGTTCGGCACCGGTGAACGTGCCTGCATCGGGCGGCAGTTCGCGCTCCACGAGGCGACGATGCTGCTCGCTCTCCTGGTGCACCGCTACCGGCTCGTCGACCACGCCGACTACGAGCTCACGGTCAAGGAGACGCTGACGCTCAAGCCCGAGGGCTTCACCCTCACGCTCGTCCCGCGCACCTCCGCCGACCGGAACCACCCGGCCCTGCCGGGCCGCGCGCCCGCGGAGGAGCGGACCGCAGCGCCGGACACCCTGCCCGCCCGGGTGCGGCCCGGCACCGGGGTCCTGTTCCTGCACGGCAGCAATTACGGGACCTGCCGCGGCCTCGCCGAGCAGCTCGCCGACGACGTCGCCGCGCTGGGCTGCGACACGGCCGTCGCGCCCCTCGACACCCATGCGGGAGCCCTGCCCACCGACCGCCCCGTCGTCGTGGTCGCGGCCTCCTACAACGGCCGGCCCACCGACGACGCGGCCGAGTTCGCCGGCTGGCTCGACGGTGCGCAGGACGGCGCCGCGAACGACGTCACCTACGCGGTCCTCGGCGTGGGCGACCGCAACTGGGCCGCCACCTACCAGCACGTACCGACGCGCATCGACGAACGGCTCGACGCGCTCGGTGGCACCCGTCTGTGCGAGCGCGCCGCAGCCGACGCCTCCGGCGACCTCAACGCCACCGTCCGCACATTCACGACCGGGCTGCGCGCCGCGCTCCTCACGCAGTACGGCGACCCCGACGCGGCTCCGGCCGATGCCGCGGAGCCCGAGGACGTGTACGAGATCCGGGAGATCGGCGGGGGGCCGCTCGACGCCGCGGCAGCCCGGCACGGGCTCGTCCCGTTCACCGTCACCGAGGCAAGCTCCCTCACCGCGCCCGACCACCCGCGCACCAAGCGCTTCGTGCGTCTCGCGCTGCCCGAGGGCGTCACGTACCGCACGGGGGACCATCTCGCGGTGCTGCCGGCCCAGGATCCCGCGCTCGTCGAGCGGACGGCCGCCGCCTTCGGTGTCGGCCTGGACACGGTCCTCGACATCAGGGCCCGGCGCCCGCGCCGCGACGGACTCGCGCTCGACCGCCCGCTGACCGTCCGTGAACTCCTCACACTCCACGTCGAGTTGGGGCATGTTCCCACCCCGGCCCAGGTGGCGCAGCTCGCCGAGGCGAACCCCTGCCCTCCCGAGAGGGCGGCGCTCGCGGCCCTCGCCGACGACCCGCGCACGCTCGTCGAACTCGTGGAGGACCACCCCGCGCTGCGCGGCGCGCTGACCTGGCCGCAGCTCCTCGACCTGCTGCCTGCGCTGAAGCCCCGGCACTACTCGATCTCGTCGAGCGCCGAGCGGAGCCCCACGCACGCCGACCTCATGGTGTCCGTCCTCGACGCCCCGGCCCGCTCGGGCCGCGGCCGGTTCCGCGGCACCGGATCGGCGTACCTGGCCGGGCTGCGACCCGGTGACACGGTGCTCGCGCGCGTCCAGCCGTGCCGCGAGGTCTTCCGCGTCCCGAACGACGCAGAGACCCCGGTCGTCATGATCGCCGCGGGGACGGGCCTCGCCCCGTTCCGCGGCGCCATCGCCGACCGCGGCGCGCTGCTGGCCGCCGGCACCCCGCTCGCGCCCGCCCTGTGCTACTTCGGCTGCGACCACCCCCGAGGTGACTTCCTGCACGCCGACGAACTGCGCGCCGCCGAGGCCGCGGGCGCCGTCTCTCTGCGCCCCGTCTTCAGCGAGGCGCCCGAGGCGGGCCATGCCTTCGTCCAGCACCGGGTGGCCGCCGAGGCAGACGAACTGTGGGCGCTGCTCGGGGCCGGGGCGCGGGTCTACGTCTGCGGTGACGGGGCCCGGATGGCGCCCGGCGTGCGCGACGCGTTCCGCGCCCTGTTCCGGGACCGCACGCCGGGAGCCGACGAGGCGGAGGCCGAGCGCTGGCTGGCCGGTCTGATCGCGGACGGACTGTACGTGGAGGACGTCTACGCGGGCTGAGCACTGGGCGCACAGGGCGCCGCGCCCCGGCGGCAGCGTACGGCCGACGCCGCGCGCTGCCGCCGGGGCGGACCGGGCTCAGGAAAGGACCAGCTCAGGGCTGTACATGTCGAGCCAGAGCGCGAGGTCCAGCGTGCGTTCGAGCCCGCGCCGGGACGCCTGCTCGGTCTGCGGAACGTCCCGGTGCGCGGCCCGTGCCACCCGCTCCCGGTCGACCAGGTCGAACACCCGGTGCGACGGCCGGGCGAGCAGATCCTTCGCGTGGTTCTGGAGTGCCACGGCGTACTTCGGGTCCTGCGTCGACGGATACGGGCTCTTCACCCGGTCGTACACCGATTTCGGCAGGACGTCCGCGGTCGCCTCGCGCAGCAGGCTCTTCTCCCGGCCGTCGAACGACTTCAGCGACCAGGGCGTGTTGTACACGTACTCGACGAGCCGGTGGTCGCAGAACGGGACGCGCACCTCCAGTCCGACGGCCATGCTCATGCGGTCCTTGCGGTCGAGCAGAACTCGCACAAAACGGGTCAGGTGCAGATGGCACATCCTGCGCATCCGGTACTCGAAGTCGCTCTCGCCGTCCAGGCGTTGGATGCCGCGCACGGCGCCCGCGTAGCTTTGGCGGACGTATCCGTCCAGGTCGAGGGCGCCGGCCAGGTCGCCGCGCAGGACGTCGGAGTCGTCGCCGAAGTGCCGGGACATCTGCACCAGCCACGGGTACGTGTCGGCGTTGCGCGCCTCCTCGTCGAAGAACTGGAGATAGCCGCCGAACACCTCGTCGGCGGACTCGCCCGACAGGGCGACCGTCGACTGCTCCCTGATCGCCCGGAACAGCAGATAGAGCGACGTGTCCATGTCGCCGAAGCCCGCGGGGATGTCGCGGGCGCGGATCACCCGGGCGCGGACCTCGGGGTCGGCCAGGTCGTTCGAGTCGAGGACGATGTCGCGGTGGTCGGTGCCGGCGGCCTCCGCCACGTCGTGCACGTAGGGGGTGTCGGGTGTGCCGCGCATTTCGTCGGCGACGAAGTTCTCCGTCTGGCCGACGAAGTCCACGGCGAAGCTGCGTACGGTCTCGCCCTGTTCACCGAGCTGCCGCGCGGCGATCGCCGTCATGGCGGACGAGTCGAGGCCGCCGGACAGCAGGGTGCAGCGCGGCACGTCGGAGACGAGCTGGCGCCGCACGATGTCGTCGAGGAGCGAGCGCACGGTCGCGATCGACGTCTCGCGGTCGTCGGTGTGCGGGCGGGTCTCCAGCGTCCAGTACGCCCGCTGCCGCAGTCCGACGCGGTCGACGGTCACGACGGTGCCCGGCTCCACCTCGTGCATTCCGTCCCAGACGGCGTGACCCGGCGTCTTCACGAAGGTGAACAGCTCCCGCAGACCGTCGAGCGTCACCCGCGGCTTCGCGAGCGGATTGGCGAGGATCGCCTTGGGCTCGGACCCGAACAGGACGCCGTCCGCAGTCTCGTAGAAATAGAACGGCTTGATGCCCATGCGGTCCCTGATCATCACGAGCTTGTTCGCGCGGCCGTCCCAGACGGCGAACGCGTACATGCCGTTGAGGCGCTCGGCCAGCGCCTCGCCCCACTGCAGGTAGCCGCGGAGCACGACCTCGGTGTCGGAGTCGGTGGTGAACCTGTGGCCGTGTTCGGTCAGTTCGCGGCGGAGTTCCGTGTAGTTGTACGTCTCGCCGGAGTACACGAGCGCGACGGTGCCGCTCGGCGTCTCGGCGGTCATCGGCTGACGCCCGCCCGGCAGGTCGATGATCGCGAGCCTGCGGTGGCCGAGCGCCGCGGGCCCCTCGGCCCATGTGCCGCGGTCGTCCGGGCCGCGGCACTCCATCGTCTGCGTCATCGCATCCAATGTGTCGGCCGAAGCGCGCAGGTCGCGATCGAAGGAGACCCAGCCGGTGATGCCACACATACGTTCCTCCTGCATGCCGTTCTGGCGCCGAACCAGTTGTATCCAGCACCTATATGTCGAGCGTGTGACATGGCGCTGTGTACGGTCAACGCGCCGGTAACGCGGTGGAGGCCGGTGACCCGACGGTTTCGGCCGCTCTTTGCTTGACAGGGTGGAACGGTCCCCATCGCAAATTGCGGCGGCGCGCCGGTCATTGCCGGAATGCGGGCGGGCCGGGCGGGCGGGATCCGGCCAAGGGCAAAAACTTGATCAACCCCGGGCCGGACGCCGCGGTCCTCGGGCGCGTTCAGGCGGGCTTGAGCAGGAGGTACGCGGCCCTGAGCGCCAGCACCCTCGGGTTGCGCAGGATCTCGCGGTAGATCGCGCGTGGGGTGGGCGGCGCCTCGGCCGGGGGGCCTGCCGCAGGGCTGTGTGGTGCCGGGCCCCGCGCCGCGAGGCGTGCTCGCGGCGCGGCTGCCCTCTGTGCCGGGGTGGTCGGTCAGGCCGTCGCGGCCAGGGACTCGTCGAACGTGGCTGCGGCGAGGCCGAAGGAGAGCGTCATGCCGATGCCCGAGGTGACCGAGATGGCCCGTACGCCGGGTGCCATGTCGCGGACCAGGAGGGGGCCGCTGCCGCTGCTCGCGTAGACGCCCTGCCAGCGCTCCTTCACCTGGAGATCGCCCGTGCCGAGGACCTCGGCCGCCGAGTCGAGCAGCAGCTGTGCCGTCGGCTCGTCCTCGAAGGGGATCGCGGTCCGCCCGTAGGCGTGGGAGTCGCCGACAAGGACGCTGCCGTCGGGCAGCCGGGTGAACATGACATTCGCGACGACGTCGAGCAGCTCGGGGCTGTGGCCGATGACCTCCTCGCGCAGCCTCGGCCCCGACGGCATGGCCGTGAAGGCGTCGTAGCGCAGCATGGACGTGGCGGTCAGGATCGCCGCGTCCGTGCGGAAGGCGCCGGGCGCCGCGACGCGCGCCATGGTGAGGCGGCAGCGCTCGATGCCGTGCTCCTCCGCCGCCGTGGGGTACAGGCGGTCCAGGTCGTGACCCACGCAGACGAGGATCCGGTCGCCGTGGACCGGGCCGCGGCCGGTGTGGACCGTGCCCTCCTCGACGCCGTTCACGTTCGTGCCCCACACCACCGTGACGTTGGGCTGTATGGACAGCCATGCGGCCAGGTCCGGGGCTGCCTCGCGGGGGTTGACCCGCAGGTCGTCGGGGAGGAAGGCGCCGCCGATGATGTCGCCGGCGTCGGCACCCCGGCCGAGTTCGCCCGCGACCTCCTCGCGGGTCCGCAGCCGGACGGTGTCCGCGCCGCGCTCCTCGCGCAGCTCCTCCAGGACCGCCAGCTCCGCCTCCGACCGCGCCACCACGAGCGCGCCGGCCTCCTTGGCCCACAGTCCCGAGCTCTTGGCGGCCTCCAGCCATCCGGCCCGCGAGCGGTAGGCGAGTTCCAGCAGGTCCCCGCGCTGCGCCGTGATGCAGCAGTGCCCGAAGTTGCGTACCGAAGCCCCTACGGGCTGCCAGTCCCGCTCGATGACCGTGACGGTCAGCCCGCGCCGGGCGGCCTCGAAGGCGTGGGCGAGGCCGACGACCCCGGCGCCGACGATGACCAGGTCGCTGCGACCGCTGGGCAGGTCGGCGGCGGGCGAAGGGGTGGAGGGGGACGCTGTTGCGATGCTCATGGAGTGCAGCGTGCGAGGCCATGGGCGCAGGGGGCAAGACTTGTGTGTACAAGTTTTCCGTCTGTTTACCTTTCGTGCCCCTGGGTGGGGACGGGGACCCCGAATCGTCACCCGACGTCCCCGCACTGGCCATGTGCGGGCCTTGAGGGGAGGCGGGTCGAGCTGCCATAGTCATCTTGTGAAGACAAGTAAGGGAGTGCCGCTCCACGAGAAGCTCGGCGCCGAGTTCCTGCGGCGTATCGAGTCCGGTGAGTGGCCGGAGGGCGAGCCGGTACCGAGCGAATCCCAGCTCTGCGAAGAGTTCGGGACCTCCCGCGGGCCGGTCAGGCAGGCCTTGTCGATACTGCGGTCCGACGGGCATCTCGTCGGCGGCCGGGGCAAGCCGCCCGTCGCCCGCCGAGCCGCCCCGTCGCAGCCTTTCGCGTCGCTCATGTCGTTCACGCAGTGGGCCAGGTCCATCGGCCGCGAACCGGGGCAGCTGACCGTCGAGGTCGCCCGCCGCCGGGCCTCCCCGGAGGCCGCCGCACGGCTCGGCCTCGACGAGGGCGAGCCCGTGGTCGACCTGGTCCGGCTGCGTCACCTGGACGGTGTGCCGGTCATGGTCGAGCGCTCCACGTTCGTCCTCCACGTCGGCCGGCACCTGTTCGACATGGACCCCGACGCGGGCTCGATCTACGAGGCGCTGTGCGCGCGCGATGTCGACCTCCACCACGCCCGCCACACCATCGACGCCATCGCCGCCGACCCGCAGGACGCGTCGCTCCTCGGCATCGAGCCGCGCGAACCCCTGTTGCGCGTAAGGCGGTTGGCGTTCTCGCGGGACGACGTGCCCCTGGAGTACGCCGACGACCGCTATCTGCCCGCACTCGCGAACTTCACCATCGAGAACACCGCCGAGGGACGCACCGTCGTCGGCCGGTACCGCACTGACGAGGAGAACCCCAGTGATTGAACTCGCCGTCTTCGACATGGCAGGCACGACGATCGAGGAACACGGCGCGGTGTACGAGGCGCTGCGCCACGCCGTCGAATCGACCGGCGTGACCGTCGACGCGCAGGACCTCCAGACCTGGATGGGCACCGACAAGCGCGAGGCCATCGACGCCCTGGTCCGCCTCGGCGGCGGCACCCCCGACGCGGAGCTCGTCGAGCGGCAGTACGGGGTCTTCCGCCTGTTCCTGAAGCAGCGCTACGCAGACGTCCCGCCGCAGCCCATAGCCCAGGCCGACAAGGCCCTCGCCGAACTGCGCGCCCGGGGCGTCAAGGTCGCCCTGACCACCGGATTCAGCGACGACGTCGCCCTGCCGCTGCTCGCGTCGCTCGGCTGGTCCACGGGCGAGGGCGGCAACCTCGACGCGGTCGTCACCGCCGACGAGGTCGTCCGCGGCCGCCCCGCCCCGTACATGATCCACCGGGCGATGGAGAAGACCGGCGTCGTGGACGTCCGCAAGGTGCTCGTCGCGGGTGACACCGCGGTCGACCTCCAGGCGGGTCACCACGCGGGCGCGGGCGTCGTCGTCGGTGTCCTCACCGGCCAGCTTCCGCGCACGGAGCTCGAACTGCACCCGCACACCTACGTGCTGGACAGTGTCGCCGAGGTGCCGGGCCTCGCGGAGGCGACGGCCGCGGAGTAGCCGTACGCCCGGTACCGGTAGGGCGTGAAGACGTGGGCGGCAGTGCTCGGGCAGGAGCCCCGCGCACTGCCGCCCACGTTCCGTCAGTCCTCCGCGAGGGCCGCGTCCACGATCGACTGCGCCTCCGTCTGCACCTGGGCCAGGTGGTCGGGGCCGCGGAACGACTCGGCGTAGATCTTGTACACGTCCTCCGTGCCGCTCGGCCGTGCGGCGAACCAGGCGTTCTCCGTGGTGACCTTCACGCCGCCGATCGCGGCCCCGTTGCCCGGCGCGTGGCTGAGCCTCCCGGTGATGGGCTCGCCCGCGAGGGTGTCCGCGGTGATCGCGTCGCCGCTGAGCTCGGCGAGCCGTGCCTTCTGCTGCTTGGTCGCCTTCGCGTCCACGCGGGCGTACGAGGACGAGCCGTGCTCCGCGGCGAGTTCGGCGTAGTACCGCGACGGGCTCTTGCCGGTCACCGCGGTGATCTCGGCCGCGAGCAGCGCGAGAAGAATGCCGTCCTTGTCGGTCGTCCACACACTGCCGTCCTTGCGCACGAAGCTCGCGCCCGCGCTCTCCTCGCCGCCGAAGGCGACCGACCCGTCGACGAGCCCCGGCACGAACCACTTGAACCCGACCGGGACTTCGAGCAGCTCGCGGCCGAGCGAGGCGACGATCCGGTCGATGACGGCGCTCGACACCAGCGTCTTCCCGATCGCGGCATCGGATCGCCAGCCCGTGCGGTGCGTGGCCAGGTAGTGGATCGCGACGGCGAGATAGTGGTTCGGGTTCATGAGGCCGGCGTCCGGCGTGACGATGCCGTGCCGGTCGGCGTCCGCGTCGTTCCCCGTGAGCAGGTCGTAGTCGTGCCGCTTCGCGAGGACGGACGCCATCGCGGGGGCCGACGAGGGATCCATCCGGATCTTGCCGTCCCAGTCGAGCGTCATGAACCGCCAGGTCGGATCCACCTCGGGGTTGACCACCGTCAGGTCGAGTCCGTACATCTCGGCGATCCGTGCCCAGTAGTGCACACTCGCCCCGCCCAGCGGGTCCGCGCCGATGCGCAGCCCGGACGCCCGGATGGCCTCGGTGTCGATGACCGTGCTCAGCTCCTCGACGTACCGCTCACGGAAGTCGTACGTCTCGGCAGCCACGTCCTTCGTGGTGCGCACGTCGCGGTTGCCGTCGGCGAGCAGCTCGTTGGCGCGGCGCGCGATCCAGGAGGTCGCCGTGGAGTCGGCGGGGCCGCCGTGCGGCGGGTTGTACTTGAAGCCGCCGTCGCGCGGCGGATTGTGGCTCGGCGTGATGACGATGCCGTCCGCCTGCCCGAGCTCGTCGGACGCGGTGCTGTTCCAGCGCAGGATGGCGTGGCTGAGCGCCGGGGTCGGCACATAGCTGTCGTGGACGTCGGCGAAGACACGCACGCCGTTCGCCGCGAGGACGCCGAGGGCCGTGTCCAGCGCGGGGCGCGAGAGGGCGTGGGTGTCGGGTCCGATGAACAGCGGGCCCGTGATGCCCTCGGCCGTGCGGTACTCGACGATGGCCTGCGTGATCGCCGCGATGTGCCGTTCGTTGAACGCGCCGTCCAGGCTGGAGCCCCGGTGCCCGCTCGTGCCGAAGACGACGCGCTGCTCGGGGCGGTCCACATCGGGGACCTTGGTGAAGTACGCGTCGACGAGTTCGCCGACGTCGACGAGATCCTCCGGCCTGGCCTGGGTTCCTGCGCGCTCAGTCATAGGGGCAGTCTCCCATCCGGGCCCCGGGCGACGCATGACGGCAGGGGTGTCCCGGAGCACCACCCACGCTCCGGGACACCTCCGCGGCCGATGAGCCGTCAGGACTCCTGCTTCGATCGCTCCTTGACGATCGCGGCCAGCATCTGCGTGATGTGTGCCTCGGAGGCGGCCTTGTCGATGCCGGACTCGGCGAGGGTGCCCGAGCCGTTCTCCTGCTCCAGGAGGGCCAGCAGGATGTGCTCCGTACCGATGTAGTTGTGCCCCAGGCGCAGTGCCTCACGGAAGGTCAGCTCCAGGGCCTTCTTCGCGTTCGCGTCGAACTTGACGAGGCCGGGCACGTCGGAGACGGCCGGCGGCAGCGTGGCCGTCGCGTTCTGCCGCACGGTGTCCAGGAGTACGCCCTGGGCCCGGATGGCCTGCGCGGCGAGCCCGTCGGGCTCCGCGAGCAGGCCGAGCACCAGGTGTTCGGGCCGGATCTCGTCGTTGCCGGCGGCCTGGGCCTCGTTCTGCGCGGACATCACGACGTTGCGTGCCCGCGGGGTGTAGCGGGCGAAGCCCGCGCTGGGATCGATCTCGCCGGCCTCGCCGGAGGCCTTGGGCACGAACCGCTTCTGGGCGGCCTGCCGGGTGACCCCCATGCTCCTGCCGATGTCGGTCCAGGACGCCCCGGAGCGGCGTGCCTGGTCCACGAAGTGGCCGATCAGATGGTCCGCGACATCGCCGAGGTGATCCGCGGCGATCACGGCGTCGGAGAGCTGGTCGAGCGCGTCGGTGTGGACCTTCTTGATGGCGTCGATCAGGTCGTCGAGGCGTACGGGTGTGGTCATGCCTACTGGTTTCGCGGAATCCGTCATGTGACAACCGTAGGTTGACAGTATGGGAGTGTCAACCGTTAGTTGACAGTCGCTGAAGGTGCCCCCGCGCACGCCGTAGGCTGCGGACTGCACGACGTACCCACCGCTGAATGAGGAGAGCCATGCCGTCGGCCCGAGTGCTACTTGCGGACGTGCTGCGTACGGCGGACGAGTCACGGACGGGCGCCCTGTGGAAGCTCGACGGCGCGGCCCGGCAGCTGGACGCGAACGTCGTCCGGCTGCTGCCCGGCACCGTCGTCGCCGAGCACGTCGAGCCGGACCTCGATGTCCTGCTGGTCGTTCTCGAAGGCGACGGGTCACTCCGGTACGCCGACGAAGTGGAGCAACTCGCGCCCGGCGCCCTCGTGTTCATAGCGCGCGGCGAACGGCGCTCCGTGACGGCCGGCCCCGACGGTCTCGCCTACCTCACCGCCCACCGCAGACGCCCCGGCCTGACCATCGCGCGGACCCCGGCCCGCGAGGGCGGCGAACCGGCCTGCCTGCTCAGCCGGGTCTGCCCCGCCTGCGACCGGGTCTCCGAGGACGCGACAGCCGCCTACTGCGCACGGTGCGGCGGGCGCCTGCCCACCGCCTGACGCGACCGAGCGGGCGTTCGTGCCCGCCCGACGGTCCGGCCTGCGCCGCCCCGCGCCCCCTCGCCCGTACGGTGCCGGGGACGAGCAGGACCGGGCGACCGCAGCGAGGGAGAACCACCCGACATGGCCGACTACCGCATCGAGACCGTCCGCAACGGCTTCCGCGACTGGACCGCGCGCAACGACCGCGGCGCCGAGGTCCGCATCGGAGCCGCCGAGGACCCCGACGTGCAGCCGTCGTTCACCCCGGTCGAGCTGCTCCTCGCCGCGCTCGGCGGCTGCGGCGGCCTCGTCACCGACCGCACGGCCCGCACCGTCGAGCACGACGGACTGCGCATCGTCGTGGAGTCCGTGTCACGGCCCGAGGACGACGGCCGCGTCGGAGCGGTGCGCGTCAGCTACGAAGTGGAGTTGCCCGAGGGCGACGAGCACGCCGCCGACGCGTTCGCCCGCGGCGTGCGCCTGACCCACGAGAAGTACTGCACCGTCAGCCGGACCGTGGAACACGGCGCCCGGATCGAGGCCCGGCTCCCGGACGGCACGCTCGTCTTCATGGCGGGCTGACTCGTCCGTGAGCGCGATCGGGACAGGAGGACGGCCCGTGGACCGGCACGCACTGGAGCGCGCCCTGCGGCGGGCCGCCGTGCCCCTGGCCCACTGCTGGATCGAGGGCGTCCACGAACCGTCCCCCCGCCCCCACCGACTTCCTCTGTCTGCGCGAGGACCCCGGCGAGGGCTGGGAGACCGGCGCGTACGAGCGGTGCACCCACGAGACGATCGCGCGGCATCCCACGGAGGACGCCGCCTGCGCCCCTCTGTGGCAGCTGCTGAACTGAGTGCCGCCGTACGCGCCGCAGCGTCCTACGGGAGTGAATGCACCTTGGGGCCAACGCTGTTCGACCAGGCGTTGCCCGCCGTCGCGTCCCAGTTCGTGGACCAGGTCATCGCGCCCCGCAGACCCGGATAGGTCCTCGCGGGCTTGAAGGAGCCGCAGCCGGTGCCGCGCGTCAGGCAGTCGAGCGCGTTGTTGACGACCGACGGGTCCACGTAGCCGCTGCCCGCTCCCCGCGTCGACGCGGGGACGCCGAGGCCGACCTGGGACGGGTCGAGTCCGCCCTCCAGCTGGATGCAGGCGAGCGCGGTCAGGAAGTCGACCGAGCCCTGGCTGTAGACCTTGCCGTCGCAGCCGAGCATCGAACCGCTGTTGTAGTACTGCATGTTGACGACGGTGAGGATGTCCTTCACGTTCAGCGCCGTCTTGAAGTACTCACCCGAGGTGGACTGCATGTCGATGGTCTGCGGCGCCATCGTGAGAACCAGCTTCGCGCCGGCCTTCGCGGAGAGCTGGTGCAGGGCCTTCGACATATAGGTGGAGTTGAGGCCGTTCTCGAGGTCGATGTCGACGCCGTCGAATCCGTACTGCTGCATCAGGGAGTAGGCGCTGTCGGCGAACGCGGTGGCCGATGCGTCGGTGTTCACGGACACGCTGCCCTTCTCGCCGCCGACCGAGAGGATCACGGACTTGCCCGCGGCCTGCTTCGCGGCGATGTCGGCCTTGAAGTCGGCGGCCGACGCGTATCCGACGGCCGGGTCGAGGGTGAAGGAGATCTGCCCGGGCGTGCTGGTCGCGTCGGCGAAGGACACCGCGATGATGTCGTACTGCGAGGGGACGTCACGCAGTTTCTGCACGGTGGCGCCGTTGTTGAAGTTCTGCCAGTAGCCGGTCACGGCGTGCTTGGGCACGGTGCCTCCGCCTCCGCCGCCGGAGGTCGACGTCTTGGCGGTGACGGGCGCCGACTTCGCGGACTCACCGGCCGAGTTGGTCGCGCTGACCTGGAAGCTGTACGAGGTGGCGGCGGCGAGCCCGGTGACGGTGGCGGACGCGCCGCTGACGGAGGCGACCATGGAGCCGTCGCGGTACACGTTGTAGCCGGTGGCGCCGGAGACCGGGTTCCAGGAGAGGTCGACCGAGGAGGAGGTCGCGGTGCCTGCCGCGAGTCCGGCGGGGACTGCCGGAATGACGACGGGATCGCCGCCGCCACCGCCTCCGTCGGGACCGAGCACGCTCACGTCGTCGGCGTAGTAGGCGCCCTGCCCGTACCAGCCGTGCGTGTAGACGGTCACGGACGTCGTGTTCGCGCCGGTCGTGAACGTGGTGCTCAGCTGCTGCCAGCCGGAGGACCCCGGCGTCCACGTCGACACATCGGTGGTGCCGGTGCCGGTCGCCCCCAGGTACACGTAACTGCCCTGGACCCAGGAGCTCAGCGTGTACGTCGAGTTCGGCTTGACCGCGACGGCCTGGGAACACTGGGCGGTGTCCTGCGCCGTGGGTGTGCCCTTGAGCGCCCGGGCGCCGCCGTGCACGGGGGAGCCGACCACGGAACCGGTCCCGGCGGAGCACGTCCAGTTGCTCAGGTCCGATTCGAACCCGGCGTTCCTGGCGACGTTGATGTCGGCGGCCTGCGCCGTGGTCGCCAGAGAGGTGACGCCGAGCGCTGCGGCCGCGCTGACGGCCAGTGCGCCCTTGATCCATCTGCGTGCACGGTCCACTTACTGCCTCCGGTGGGGAGTGAAGGGGGCGGGAGTGAACGGTGGCCACCGCTGTAGGGCCCAAAGCTGGTCCAGACCAATCGAGTTGTCAAGACCTCAACCGTTGCGGGGCGTGTGCCGGCCCTGATGCGGAGGGTCCTCAGGCGCGACGAGTGCCGTGCGCGCGGAAGGTCGTGAGCGATGACGGAAGACGCCCGAGGAGACGGATATGGGCACGACGTCCGGCAGCCTGAACGACGAGTTCGGCGCCGTCCTGGAGAAGAGCACGGGCGAAGGCGGCCGGAGGAGCGGCTCGACGGTTGACTCCGGGGAGCGCAGATACGGGGCCGCCGACCTGGGCGTGGGTAGGGAGTGGCCGGCGGCCCCTCCGCGCAGGAGCCGTCAATCCTGTGCGGGGTTCCTCTCGTAGTGGACTGCGTCGTTCCGATGGCTGGAAGCGTGCGAACACAGTGACTGGGTGTGCCCGATTCACACGGGGTGCGCACCGGATTTCAGAGGCGTTCGAGAATCCCGCGCACATAGGCGGCCTGTCCGGAGTGCTGGAGATCGTCCGAGATGACGCTCACCAGGCGCACGCCCAGGGTGACCGGCGGCGACCAGGTGTCGTCGATCACCTGGTCCAGGTCCGCGTCACTCAGTCCTGCCACGTGGGCGAGGGTGCGCTCGTGCACTGCGTCGAAGTAGCCGAGCAGTAGATCGGCCGACGGGACATGCACTTCGGCGACCTGTTTGTCGCTGTGGCCGTACCCCGTGTCGGAGGGTGGCAGGGCGAGATCGAGGCGGTCGACCCAGCCGTCGGCGAGCCAGACCTGATCGGTCTGGAAGGCGTCGGAAATGTGATCGTCCTGCACGCGTGACAGGTGCCAGATCAGCCACGCGATCGAGTTCGAGTTGTCATTGAGCCGGGTGTTGAGTTCCTCGGCGGAAAGATCTTCCACCGCCGAGTGAACCGTTTCGTGGATCCGTCCGAACGCGTCGGTGAGAACGTCCTTGGAGTGCATGACGTGCTGCTTCCTCGATGGCGGCGATTTCACACCCGCGCACCCGTTCCATTCCGGCCATTCGGGTCCCTGAATATGCCAGGAGACTGGCCAGAAAGGCATGGTGAAAGCGCGTCGGAAGTGTCGATACTCGTCTTCTGAGGAAGTTGAATGGCGCTTGACCAATAGATCACTTCACCGGTCCCGACCAGGCGCACCCGCACCGACCACGCACATCGCACGGAATGAGAGTGAGGACCGCAGGGCGGCGAGAGAGCGACGGGGGAGAGCGTGCACGAGGAATTCCTGTGCCAGGTCACCGCGTACGGAATCTGCGGCGGTCAGCGCGTCGGCGTACCGCTCGGAACGTATCGCGCGCCCACTCTGCCGCTCGCGATGTGGTGGCTGCGCGACCGCGCCTCCTGGATAGCGGAACGGCTCGATCCGCGCCCTGGCAATCCGCATTTCCCCGAACACGCCATAGCCCCGGTCGCCGACACCGTCCCCGATGTCCCCGGTGCGCTGCGCGACTGGTGCGGTGATATCGAGCGGCAGGAGCAAGTGGCCGAGGAACTCGCCGACGGAAAACTGGTCCGCCTGATCACTCGCGACGACACCACGGAATACGAGTTCCTCGCCGAGTCGATCGACGCCCTGCGGATGCAGCGCTCCCGCGCGTACAGGGCAGCGCTCGTGGCGCACGCGTGATCGGCGCGGCGTCGATATGACTAGTAGCCGGTACGGGTGGCGCCGCGCTTACCTGCGTAAACGCCGGGGGATCGTGATCATGCACAGCGTCGTCATCACACTTTCGGAGCCGCTCGCATGCGCCGCAGCACCACCTTGCTCACCACCGCTCTCGCCGGCGTCGCCGCCGCGCTGACCCTCGCCGCACCGACCGCCGTCGCCACCGCGCCGGCCGGTTCCGTACGCGCCGCGGGCCCCGGACAGGTCTGCTTCTGGACCGAGCCGGGCCAGCACGGCCAGGCCTGGTGCTACGCGCCACCGGGCTACGCCGAGGCCGAGAACGGCACTCAGCGCCACGCCTACTCCTTCGACTCCCGCGTCGGCGGCACGGTCTACGCGATCAGCTACGGACCGGGGAGCAGCTGCCTCTACCGCGAGATCCGCAAGGACGACTACGACGAGAACTGGGAGGCGTGGGCCACCAAGTTCGACGGCGTCAGCGACACCAAGATGGGATGCGAAGCGGGCTGATCCGCCGATGACCCACCGACCGCGCCCCTGGGCACGGCCGCTCCTGGCGTTCACCGCGCTCGGCGCACTGTCCCTGGCCGGACTGCTCGTCACCGGGTGTGCGGCCCCGGACCCAGGCCCGCACTCTCCCCGGACGACACCGTCAAGGCCGCCACCCAGCTCCTGACCGACCGCTGCCTCACCGCGCAGGGACTCACCCCGCCGCGCCCCGGCAGACGGCCCGGCACGAAGGCCCAGGAAGATCGCCTGGCCGACGCCCTCTTCGGCGCCGGACGCACGGAACTCTCCCTGAGGCTGCCGACCGGATACTCCGTGCGCGCCCACACCGACGGCTGCCTGGCCTCGGCGCAGCGCGCCCTCTACGGCGACCAGCGCCGCTGGTTCCAGGTCTCGACGGTCGTCAACAACCTCGAGCCCGAAGCGGCCTACCGCAAGACCGGCCTCGCCTCGGTCCGGGCCGCACACCACGCAGAAGTGGCCGACTGGCAGCGCCTTCGCGCGCGCGCCCTGACCCGCGCGACCCGCCTCCTCACCGACCCGCCACAGACTCCGTAGCAGAGAAAGAGACACAGTGATCATCAAGAACTCCGCCGCGCTCCTCGCGGCCGCCGCGCTCGCCCTGGGCGGCGCCGTCGCCACCTCGTCCGCCGCCTTCGGCGCCTCGTGCCCCAGCGGCCAGTTCTGCGCCTGGACGGACGCGAACTTCGGCGGCCAGCGCACCAACTGGTCGGGCGACGACCACGACTGGGAGGACCCCATCCAGGACCAGGACTCCTCCTGGGCGAACCACGGCATTTCGGGCCCCGGCATCAAGGACCACGTACAGGTCTACGAGAACCCGGGCCTCGTCGGTCTCGGCACCGTCTGCCTCGCCCCTGGCCAGGAGATCGCCTCCGACAGCTGGGGCAATGACAGCGGCGACTCCCACACGTGGAAAATGAGCTGCTGACCTCGCGCACCCCGCGGAACCGGAACGAGCGGCCTGCCGAGCCGCCCGTTCCGGCCGGTTATGACTGCCGCACGCGCCACTGGGTATCAGGAGGTCTGCAGGGGAGTTACTGTGCCGACCGATCCCATTGAGAGAACCGCATGACCGAGTACCTGGACGGAGCCTTGATGCCGACCGGTGCTGCCGACCCCGTCGAGCCGCTGCGCCGGGCGACGCAGTACACCGGAGAGCCGGGCTGCATCGCCGACGCGCGCGCCTTCGCCGAGGTGTTCCTCGAGCAGCTGCGGTCGGAGTGGTGCGCCCTGATCGACGCCAGGTCCCGCGGCGATCTGCTGCTCCTGGTCAGTGAGCTCGTCACCAACGCCGACCGCCACAGCCACGGACCCTACGTTCTCGATCTCGAGGGATCGAAGGACGAGGTGGCCGTCACCGTCTACGACAGCAGCGCCGCCGTGCCCCGTCTCTTCGTCAGGGACCCCGGGCGCATCGGCGGGCACGGTCTCGAGATAGTCCACGCGCTCGCCACCGAGGTCATCGTGGAGCGGGTCCCGGTCGGGAAGTGGATCAAGGCCGTCTTTAGACTGCGACCGTAATCGAACGGTTCTCGCGCGAGGAGACGGCGACATCGATACGGCACCCGACCGCGAGCTCCTTCACGACCTGGCCGAGGCGCTGCCCGGCCTCACCCTGATCGAGGACGGCGACGTGCTGTCCGGGCTCAGCCACGACGACGCGGAATGGGCGCCGGTGGGCCGAGCGCTCGCTGCGGTCCGGGTGACGGACGCCGGCGAAGTCCAGCAGGTGGTGCGCGCCTGCGCCGCGCTGTCCGTACCCGTCGTGACCCGCGGCGCCGGCACCGGACTCTCGGGCGGCGCCAACGCCACCGACGGCTGCCTGGTCCTCGACCTCTCGCGGATGAACCGCATCCTGGAGATCGACACCGAGAACCTGCTCGCCGTGGTACAGCCAGGCGTCGTCAACAACGACCTGAAGGCGGCCGTCGCCGAGCACGGCCTCTGGTACCCGCCGGACCCCGCCAGCGCCCCCTGGTCGACCATCGGCGGCAACGTCTCCACCAACGCAGGCGGCCTGTGCTGCCTCAAGTACGGCGTCACCCGTGACTACGTCCTCGGCCTCGAAGCCGTGATGGGCGGGCCGGCGGGCGAGTACGGCACCCGGGTCCGGTTCGGCCGGCGCACCACGAAGGGTGTCAGCGGCTACGACCTGACCGGTCTGTTCGTCGGCTCGGAGGGCACCTTCGGAGTGATCACCGAGATCACGCTGCGCCTTCGTCCCGCGCCCGCCGCCGAACCCCGCACCGTCGTCGGCGCCTTCGACGGCCTCGTCGCGGCGGGCGCCGCCGTCGCGCTCACCACCCGGCGCGGCCTCCAGCCCGCCGCCCTGGAACTCCTCGACCGGCACTGCATGCAGGCCGTCGAGGACTGGAAGCACCTCGGGATCGAACCCGGCGCCGCTGCCCTGCTCCTCGCGCGGATCGACGCGCCGGGCGACGCGGGCGCGGAAGAGGCGGCGGTGGTCGCCGAGGCGTTCGCGGACGCGGGAGCGCTCTGGGCCGAACAGTCCACCGACGCCGTCGAGGCCGAGGCTCTGTTCGACGTCCGCAGGCTCGCCTACCCGGCCCTCGAACGCCTGGGGCCCGTGCTCACCGAGGACATCTGCGTACCGCGCTCGGCCGTGCCCGCCATGCTCGCCACCGTCGAGGACATCGGACAGCGGCACGGGGTGCGGATCGCGACCATCGCGCACGCCGGGGACGGCAACCTCCACCCGCTCCTGATCACCCCGCCCGGGGACGCCGAGGCGCGCCGCGCGGCGCAGGCCGCGTTCGAGGAACTGCTCGGCGCGGCGGTCGCCGCGGGCGGCACCGTCACCGGTGAGCACGGCGTCGGCCTGCTCAAGCGGGGCGGCATGCGGCGGGAACTCGGTCCCGAGGTCTGCGCGGTGCAGCGCGCGGTGAAGAACACCCTTGACCCGCTGGACCTGTTCAACCCCGGGAAGGTCGTCGGCGACCCCGGCCAGAGCTGACCCTGTGGACAGTGCTTTGCCCGCCGCGCCGCCCTAAATGCACTAATTGTGTGCTTATCCGACTTACGGTGCGTGTGTTGTCAGGTGACCGCACAACGTGTCCCTCGCGGACGCGGGTTGGGATGCCGATGAGCGAGATCAGCCGTAGAGGAGCCGTTGGTCTGGGACTCGGGATCGGCCTGGGCGCCGCTGCCGCGGGTCTCGCCGGATGCGGGACGGGCAACGACACGGACCGCCCGCCCGCCGGCCCAGGCCGGCGCCCCGACGGGGCTCCCCACTTAGGCAGGACCGCTCCACGGCTGATCGGTGACGGCTCGACGGCGTACACCGGCAGGCAGCCGAACCAGCCCGAGTCGCCCTCCCCCCTCGAACCCGGCCAGACGCCACCGCAGTTCGTGATCTTCTCCTGGGACGGTGCGGGCGAGGTCGGCAAGGGCCTCTTCCCGCGCTTCCTCGAACTGGCCGAGACCCACGGCGCCCGCATGACGTTCTTCCTGTCGGGCCTGTACCTCCTGCCCGAGTCGAAGAAGCGGCTCTACGACCCGCCGAACAACCCCGTGGGCGCCTCCGACGTCGGGTATCTCACCGGCGCGCACCTCAAGGAGACGCTGAAGTACACCCGGCAGGCGTGGCTCGACGGCCACGAGATCGGCACGCACTTCAACGGCCACTTCTGCGCCGGCTCCGGCTCCGTGGCCAACTGGACGCCCGCGCAGTGGTACAGCGAGATCGAGCAGGCGAGGTGGTTCATCAAGACCTGGCGTACGAACACGGGTTGGCACGACGACGACCCCCTGCCGTTCGACTACGACAAGGAACTCATCGGAGGCCGCACGCCCTGCCTCCTCGGCCAGAGCAACCTGCTGCCCATCGCCCGTGAACTCGGCTGGCGCTACGACGCCTCGTCCCCCGGCGGCGTCCAGCGCTGGCCCGGGAAGCGGCAGGGTCTGTGGGACCTGCCGCTCCAGGCCATCCCGTTCCCCGGCCACACCTTCGAGGTCCTCTCGATGGACTACAACATCCTGGCCAACCAGTCGAAGAACTCCACGCGAGGGCCGTCCTACAACTACGCGGGCTGGCGCCGGCAGGCCACCGAGTCGTACCTCGCGGGCTTCACGAGGGCGTACGAGACGAACCGGGCGCCGTTCTTCATCGGCAACCACTTCGAGGACTGGAACGGCGGGATCTACATGGACGCCGTCGAGGCCGCGCTCAAGGAGATCGCCGGCAAGAAGGACGTACGCCTCGTCTCCTTCCGGCAGTTCGTCGACTGGCTGGACGCCCAGGACCCGAACGTGATCGACCGGCTCCGCTCGCTGGAGGTCGGAGAGGTACCCGCGGGTGGCTGGTCGCGGTATCTCGGCGACGCGGTCACGGCACCTACCGGCGCCGCGCGCAGCGGCACCTAGGGTTCCGGCGTGTTGTCCGCCACGCTGACGCACACTGACCGAGACCTGATCAGCGACGGAGAGGCAGGCGCATGGACCGCTGGATCACCGCGGGAGTGGACGGATCACCGGAGAGCTCGGCCGCGGCTGCGTGGGCTGCGCGCGAAGCGGTGCGCCGCGGATGCGGGCTGCGCCTGCTGCACGCCTGGTCCCCGCTGCCGGACGTGGCGGCGTCCGCGCCCGATCTCGCGGCGCAGACCGAGTGGGCCAGAAGTGTGGCCGACGAGGCCGGGCGCGCCGTGGCCGGCGGCCACCCCCAGCTGACCCTGTCGGTCGAGTCTCTGTCCGACGACGCCGTTCCCGCGCTCCTCGGCGCCGCGGCCGACGCGGAGCTCCTCGTCCTCGGCTCCCGCGGACACGGCGCGCTCGTCGGCTTCCTGGTCGGGTCGGTCGGGCAGCAGGTCATCGCCGAGTCGACGCGGCCCGTCGTCCTGGTCAGGGCCGACGACCGCGCCGAACCGGAGGCGGCGGGCCGCGAGATCGTCGTCGGCCAGGAGGGCGCGCCCGAGGACAGCCGCGCGGTCCTCGAGTTCGCCTTCGCCACCGCCTCCGCCCGCGGCGCGACGCTGAGGGTCGTCCGCGCGTGGACGCTGCCGCCCCTGTACGCGTACAGCCCCGCCTCGCTGAAGCTGCTCGACGAGGTCGGCGGCATGGAGCCGTACGAGAAGGAGGCGCTCGGCGAGGCGCTCGAATCGCTGCGCACGCGGTATCCCGACGTGCCGGTGGTGGAGCACGTCGAGATCGGCAGCGCCGGTCAGGTCCTTCTCGCGTCGGCCGCGAGGGCCCAGCTGGTGGTCGTGGGCCGCCGCGCCCGACGCTCGGCCGTCGGATCCCGGATCGGGTCCGTCGCGCATGCCGTCATGCACCACGCGCCCTGCCCGGTGGCCGTCGTACCGCCCGCCTAGGACGTGTCCTCAGTCGTCGGCGACGGTGATGGCCCGCACCGGACAGGCCCGGGCCGCTTCCCGCACCAGCGGGTCACCGGCGCCGTCCTCGCGGCCCTCCAGCACCTCGCTGAAGCCGTCGTCGTCCTGCGTGAACACGTTCGGCGCCGTCAGCGCGCACATGCCCGCGCCCACACATCTGTCCTTGTCGATCCGGATCCGCACGGTCTGCGCCTTTCTTGCGGCTCGGGCGGTCACCACGTGACCGGGAGTTCGAGCATGCCCTGGATCGTGTCTCCGGGCTTGAACGGGATCTCCTCGGCGGGCGCCGCGAGGCGCAGCCCGGGCAGCCGCGAGAAGAGTGACCCCAGCGCGATCTCCATCTCGGCCCTGGCCAGGTTCTGCCCCAGGCACTGGTGGACTCCGTAGCCGAACGCGAGGTGGTGGCGGGTGGGGCGGTGCCAGTCGAGGGAGTCGGGGGCCGTGAAGCTGTCGTCGTCGCGGTTGATGAGCGACGTGGAGAAGATGACCCCGTCGTCCGCCCGGATGGTCTCGCCGGCGACCTGGATGTCCTCGGTGGCGACGCGCAGGATGCCGTCGGCGATGGACAGGAAGCGCAGCAGTTCCTCGACCGCGGCCGGCAGCAGCGAATCGGCGGAGCGCAGCTCCTCCAGCAGGTCCGGATGCCGGAGCAGGGTGAACGTGCCGAGCGAGATCATGTTCGCCGTCGTCTCGTGCCCCGCGATCAGCAGGATCGTGGCGAGACTGATCAGCTCCTCGCGGTCGACCTCCTTCTCGTCCGGCCCGCGGTGGATGAGCTCGTCGAGCAGCCCTTCGCCCGGCTCGCGCCTCTTGCGGTCGATCAACGAGCCCAAGTACGCGTCGAGCCGCTCGCGCGCGGCCTCCATGTCCGACACGCTCGGCCCGCGCAGCAGGCGCCGCGACTGCTCCTCGAAGAAGTCGTGATCGGCGTAGGGCACGCCGAGCAGCGAGCAGATCACCATGGACGGCACGGGCAGTGCGAACGCGCTCACCAGGTCGGCCGTCGGGCCCTGCTCGACCATCGTGTCCAGCAGCCGGTCGACCGTCTCCTGGATGCGGGGCCGCAGTGCCGTGATCCGCTTGACGGTGAAGCTCGGGATCAGCATGCGGCGCTGGGTGTTGTGCTCGGGGTCGTCGACTCCGAGGAGGGCGATGCGCCGTTTGCGGGAGAGGGCGAAGCGCTCCGTGGGCATCGGGAAGGCGCGGTTCTCCCGGTCGGTGGACAGGCGCGGGTCGATGAGCAGGTCGCGCGCGGTCGACTGGCCGGTGACCACCCACACGGTCCGCCCGTCGAAGAGCGAGACACGGGACAGGGGCCGCGCCGAGCGAAGCGGATCGTAGGAGGCCGGAGGGTGGTAGGGACACGTGCGGTCCTGGGGGAAGGCGACGGTGTCCGGCGTGGGGGGTGTCACGGTCATGGTGACCTCGCAGGCGGTGAGTCTTCCTCGGTGATCTTTATTAGATGCCTTGGGCATCCAGTCGGCCACTCGAAGATCGGCCAGTCCGCCCGTCACGGACATCTGGCCGAACCCTGTTGTTCCGATTCTGCCAGGGGTGTGTTCTGTCTGGTGGGGGCGTGCCGTAGGGCCGGTGGGGCGGACGGGGCATGTGCCGTACGGCTGGAGCCGATGGGGTGTCCGCGGGCGTGGCACGGCTTGTTCACGCCGCGTCGACCGCACCGGTACCCGCTGCGCCCGCGGGGAAATGCGGATGCTTGTGCGAGCGGCGGTGGGTATCGTCGCCGCACGTGGAACCACTGAACGAGAAACAGATCCGGGCGTCCTTCGTGAACTGCACGAAGGGTGAGGCCGCCCGGATGAAGCTTCCCCTCGACTTCGCCGAGCTCCCCTGGGAGGACCTGGACTTCCTCGGCTGGGTCGACCCGGGAGCGCCCCTGCGGGCCCACCTGGTGCGCCCCGGCCCCGACGGGCCCGTCGGCATCACCCTGCGGGTTCCCTCGGTGGGCCGGACCAGCGCCGTGAAGTCCAGCATGTGCCAGGTGTGCCTGACCGGACACGCCTCCTCCGGTGTCGCCCTCCTGGCGGCGCCCCTGGCCGGGGCGCGCGGGCGGGAGGGCAACACCGTCGGCATCTATCTCTGCGCGGACCTCGCCTGCTCGCTCTACCTGCGCGGCAAGCGGCAGCCCAAGCTGCGGGCCGGGCGCTACGAGGAGTCGCTCTCGCTCGACGAGCGGATCGCCCGCGCCACGAGCAACCTGGACGCCTTCGCGGCCAAGGTCACCGAGGTGGCGTGACCGAGATTGCGTGACCGGTGTGGGGCTCGTTCGGACTGTTTTCGGCGAGGCGGCCCTACATCGCGGCGTCCAGCAGCGGGGTGGCCGCCCGGTGGGGCTTCGCCGACTCCGGCGCTGTCTCGTACGTGGCTGATCGCCGGTGAGGGCTCCGGTTCGGACGGCTTCCTACTGGACCTTTGCCTGGATTGCCGAGATGCACGAGGCGATGGCCTGCTGGAGGTCCTCCAGGCGCTTGAGCATGTCGTCCTCGTAGACGTCGTCCTCGGCGTCGTCGAGGGTGAGCTCCTCGAACACCTTCGTCGCCTTCTGCAAGCTGTTGTAGAACTTCGCCCTGCGCTCCTTCACCCGGAGGTCGGGGTCGCTCTCGACGGTCTTGGTGACGAGCTCGCGGACGCTGTCGTACGCCTCACGCGCCCACTCGCCTGCCTCTTCGCCGTCGTCCAGCTCGTCGATCAGGGAGAGGTGGCGCTCGGCCTCCTCGCGCAGCTCGCGCGGTGCCTCGATCTTCTGTCCCGCCGCTGTCTTGATCTGGCCGTTCTCCGCGATCTGACGCACGTACTCGACCCGGTCGCCGGCCTTCGCCTCGGCGGCCACGGCCTTCTTCAGGTCGTCGGTGCGCACGATGTCCCTGACCAGCTCCGTGCGCAGGGCGGGGTCCTCCTCCAGGCGGTCCATGAGGGCCTTCCTCGCCGCCTCGGCGGTGCCGGGGTCGGCGAGGATCGCGGCGCGCAGCGCGGTCGGGTTCTCGGCGACCTCCAAGGCCTTGGTCGGGCGGATGCCCTCGGCCTCGGCGGCGGCCGAGATCGCGTGGCCGCGCGGCGACACGGCGATGGAGCGCGACGCGTAGTACGTCAACCAGGCGTCGGAGTCCGGGAGTTCGACGTCCTGGCCCGGGGTGAGCGCCTCGAAGTGCGGCACGAGACCGTCGTCGGCCGCCTTGTCCCAGGCCTTGTAGTAGCGCATGACGCGCTCCGCCGAGCAGCCCGCCAGCTCGCTGAACCGGCGGGCCGAGATCTTGGGGGTCCCTTCCACGGCCTGCCCGCCGGGACGCACGCTGCGCGCCACCATGAGGGCGAACGCCCAGCCGCCGGTCCGGGCGTAGACGCCGAAGGCCCGCGCGTCCTCGGCGACCAGGCCGGAGACCGGCGCGGCGTCCTTCGGCGTCTCCTCGTCCGGCACGCTCTCCCCGCCCGGCACCCAGATGTTCGCCTCGGCCTCGGCGGGCCCGGCCTGCGCCGGGACGGCCCCTTCGGACGCCACCTCTGCCGCTGCGGATTCTGTCGGGGCGGTCGCTGAAGTCACGTGGTTCTCCTGAGGCGTCTCGGGCGGGCGAAGGCTGACGCGCTATTTTATCCCTCCCAATTGCCCGTTTTGTTCGCGGGTTCTTGTGCGGGGTCTCAGGCGCTGTGCTCGATCCTGCCGCCCACGACGACTGTTTCGGCCACGGTGCCGGGGATGTCCTCGGGTGCGGCGCTCAGGATGTCCCGGGACAGGACCACGAAGTCCGCTGCCTTGCCCACGCTCAGTGAACCCCGCTCGTTCTCGAGGAAGTTGGCGTACGCGGAACCCATGGTGTACCCGTACACCGCGGTCTCCACGTCCACCGTCTCGCCCGGCATCCAGGGCTCGCCGCCGTCCAGCGGGCGTCGCGTGACAGCGGTGTAGATGCCGACCATGGGGTCCATCTCGGCCACGTTCCAGTCGCTGGAGAAGGCAAGGACCGCGCCCGACTCGTGAAGGCTGCGCATCGGCCAGGCCTTGTGCCAGCGGTCCGTGCCGACGTTCTCCGCCCAGTCCTTGCCCGGCCCGGCGACCTCGGGGGCGCAGTGCCTGGGCTGCATGCAGGCGACCACGCCCAGCGCCGCGAAGCGCGCGGTGTCGGCCGGGTCCAGGCACTCGACGTGCACGACCTGGTGGCGGGCGTCCCGCTCACCGTTGACCGTACGGGCGTGCTCGACGGAGTCGAGGACCGTGCGGATGCCGCGGTCACCGGTCGCGTGGACGAAGCACTGGAAGCCGCGTGCGTCGAGCTTGGCCAGGAGGTCCGCGAACTCCTCCGGCGGGTAGAAGGTCTCGCCGCGGTGGTGGCCGCACCCCGCGTACGGCTCCAGGAGCGCGGCGGTGCGCGGCTCGACGACGTCGTCGATGTAGAGCTTCAGCGGTCCGACGCGCAGCCGGTCGTCCGCGTGGCGGGCCGCGGCGGCGGCGAAGTCGTCGAGGTCGGCGTCGGTGGTGCCGCGCGGGTGGAAGAGCGCGGCCACGATCCGCGAGCGGAGCCGGCCTTCGGAGCGGGCGCGCTCGAACAGCGCGAGGTCGTCGATCGAGTTCTGCGGTTCGACGACGGTCGTGATGCCGAAGCGGATCGCGTCGTCGAGGGACTTGGCGAGGCGCCCGTACTGGCGGTCGGCCGAGGCCCACGGCACGCCCAGCTGCTGGAGTGCGCGGTGCCCGTCGCGTGACAGGCCCTTGACGGCGAAGTCCTTGATGAATCCGGTGGGTTCACCGGTCTCGGGGTCGGTCGCGGCCTCACCGAACGGCAGGCTCGTACGGTCCTTGTCGATGCCGAGGCGGCGCAGCGCGGCCGTGTTCAGCCAGGCCGTGTGCACGTCGTAGCTGAGGACGAAGGCGGGGGTGTCGCCGGTCACCGGGTCGAGGTCGGCGGCGGTGGGCATCCGGCCGCCGGGGATCGCCGAGTAGTCGAACGCCTCCGCCTCGATCCAGGCAGCGCCGGGGTGCGCCGCCCGCCACGTGCGGATCCGGTCGTGTATCTCGGCGAGCGTGTCCGCGCCGGCCAGCTGGACGCAGGCGTCGTCGGAGCCGAGCCGTACGTGGTTGTGCGCGTCGATGAAGCCGGGCAGGACCAGCTTTCCGCCGGCGTCGACGACCTCGGTGCCGGGCCCCGTCCAGGCCTCGGCGTCCGCGTCGGCCCCGAGCCAGACGATCTTTCCGTCGCGCACGGCCAGCGCCTGCGCCTCGGGCAGCGCCGGGTCGACGGTGTGGACGCGCGCGCCGCGCAGGACGAGGTCGGCGGGGGCGGGGGAGTGGGACATGAGGGGTAACTCCTGTTCTGGTATGGGTGGTTCGGGAGTAGGTCTACGCGGCGGGGGTGACGGTTCGCCGGGCGAGCGCCCAGTACACGAGGGCGGAGACGGCCGAGCCGAGCAGCGTCAGGTCGGCGCCGCCGAGCGGGGCGACCAGCGGGCCGGTCCAGAGTTCGGAGTCGCAGGTCAGCGAGGCGAAGACGATGCCGGCGAGCAGTGCGACGACCCCGGCCGGGTGGTAGCCGCCCCGGTACCAGTAGGCGCCGTCGCGGCCGGTGTGCAGGGACGTGGCGTCGTACCGGCAGCGGCGCATGACCATGTCGGCGAGGAACACTCCGCCCCACGGCGCGAACACGGTGATCAGCAGGGACAGGAACGACAGCAGCGAGTCGGTGAAGTCCGTGAGGAACAGGGCGTAGAGCGAGCCGACCACGGTGACGCCCGCGCTGATGAGGATCGCCTTGGACCTGCTCCACGGGATGCCGAGGACCTGGAGGTTCAGGCTCGACGAGTACAGCGTGATGATCGAGTTGGTGACCGAGCCGCCGAGCACCAGGGCGAGGAAGAGCGGCTGGAACCAGCCCGGCAGCAGCCCCTCGGCGCCGGCCACCGCGTCCGACATGTCGGCCTGCGTGGCGGCGGCGACACCCGCGACACCGAGCGCCACCGAGGAGATGAGCCCCCCGAGCGCGCCGCTCCAGGTGATCGACCGGAGTGAGGTGGTCCGCGGCAGGTAGCGGGTGTAGTCGGCGGGCATCGGGACGTACGAGAACGGGCCCGCCAGCATCACGACGAACGCGAGGCTCCACCCCGAGGCGCCGGGGACGCCGCCGGTCGACGCGCCGGTGTCGGCGCCCGGGATCAGGAAGACGAGGAGCGCGGCGAACCCCACGGCGAGGATGTACGCCATCCAGCGCTCGGCGAACTGCACGGTGGCGTGGCCCCACAGGGCGACGGCGAAGGTGAGCACCATCGTGACGGCCAGCGCGAAGGCGCGGGCGGTCGAGCCGTGCCAGCCGAGGTCGCCGCAGAACGCTTCGAGGGCGAGCGCGCCGACCACGGTGTTGACGATCGTGTAGCCGATCGAGACGATCCAGTTGAGCAGGCCGGCGGGCCAGTTCCCGCGGACGCCGAAGGGCGCGCGGGAGATCACCAGGGTCGCGGTGCCGGTGCGGATCCCGCTCAGTCCGGCGGCGCTGATCGCGAAGAACGCCAGGCCTCCGATGACGACGGCCGCGGTCGCCTGCCAGAACGAGAGCCCGAAGGACACGGCGAGCGCGCCGTTGATGACGTACGTGAAGGTGAGGTTCGAGCCGAACCAGAGCCAGAAGAGATCCTTCGCGCCGCCGTGCCGCTCCTCGTCGGGGATGGGGTCGATCCCGTGGGTCTCGACCTGGAAGACCTCGTCACCGGTGGCGGCGACCGCCGGTCCGGCCTGCGCGGGTCCGGCCTGCGCGGGTCCGGCATCCGCGGGTCCGGCCTCCTCGGTGTGCTGCTGTGTCATCCCGCCGTCCTTGAATGTTGTTCTTGAATATCGTTCTAACTTCTTGAACGGCATTCAAGATGCGCCTCCTCACCCCGTACGTCAAGACCCCTCGCGAAATCGCCGGATAGGGTCATGGGTGTCGGGACCACGGATCAGGGAGGCGCGGCTGTGGCGGCTACTGCGCGACGGCGCGACGGGCAGGTCGCCCAGGAGCGAATGCTCGAGGAGGCGATGACGGCCATCGCCGAGGACGGCCTCGCATCGCTCACGATGTCGGCGCTCGGCAAGCGCCTGGGCACCAGCGGCGGCCACATCCTGTACTACTTCGGCAGCAAGGACCGCCTCCTCCTCGAAGCCCTGCGCTGGAGCGAGAGCGGCCTCGCCGACGAACGCAGGGCGCTGCTGTCCCGGCGCGTCACCGCCGAGCGCAAGCTCGACCAGTTCGTCGAGCTGTACCTGCCGCGCGGCCCGCGCGACCCGCGGTGGACGCTGTGGATCGAGCTGTGGGCCCGCACCTCCACCGACGAGGCGCTGCGCCAGGCCCAGGACGAGCTGGACAGGGGCTGGCAGGAGGACCTCGAGACCCTTCTGGACCGGGGGGTCAAGCAGGGGCGGTTCGCCCCTCTCGACACCGCCGAGCGCGCCTCTCAACTCCTCGCCCTGCTCGACGGGTTGAGCACGCGCATCGTGATCGGCCAGCGAGGCGCGGAGCGGTCCGCGGTGCTCGCCTCCGCGCGCTCGGCGGCCGAGCGGCTGGTGGCGCGGGCCTGAGGCCGGTGCGGGCGCGGTCGCGTGCGTGCCGGGGCCGGGCGACGGGGTGCGGCGTCCGCCGCCCGCCGGCACTGGCATGATCGGTGTCATGGCAGATCGCGTAATCGCCGCGTGTGACGGGGCGTCGAAAGGAAATCCAGGGCCCGCCGGCTGGGCCTGGGTCATCGCCGACGGCGGGGAGACCCCGGTTCGCTGGGAGGCGGGCGCGCTGGGCACGGCGACGAACAACGTCGCGGAGCTCACCGCCCTCGAGCGCCTCCTGGCCGCCACGGACCCGGCCGAGCGGCTGGAGGTCCGGATGGACTCCCAGTACGCGATGAAGGCGGTCACGACGTGGCTGCCCGGCTGGAAGCGCAACGGCTGGAAGACCGCTGCGGGCAAGCCGGTCGCCAACCAGGAGCTCGTCACCCGCATCGACGCGCTGCTCGAAGGGCGTGCCGTCGAGTTCCGGTACGTGCCCGCGCACCAGGTCGACGGCGACCGGCTGAACGACTTCGCCGACCGGGCCGCGAGCCAGGCCGCCGTCGTCCAGGAACCCGCGGGCACCGACTACGGCTCGCCGGAGCCCCCGCCGTCACCCGACACGGTCGCCGGCCCGTCGAAGAGGAAGCCCAAGGCGGGCCCGGCCCGATCGAAGACGGCCTCGTCGCGCACGCTCAACGCCAAGTTCCCGGGCCGCTGCGTCTGCGGCCGGTCCTACGCGGCCGGCGAGCCCATCGCCAAGAACCCGAAGGGCTGGGGCCACCCGGAATGCCGCGCGGGCGCGGGTGCCGCGGAGTGAGCCGGGCGGACTGTGGGAGCCGGCGGGTGGCGTGATGGGGGCGGGATCCGCGTGACCCCGGAACCGGACCTCGCGCGTGAGCCGGACCTCGCCTTCGAGCCGGACCTCGCCCCCGACCCCGCCGTCCCGGCGGCTCCGGGTCCCTGGGACGGTCGCCCGTCCCTGTGGCTGCTCAGGACCCCGGTACACGGGGAGCCGTACCCGCTGCTGGACGACTCCGCTCTCGACGCCGACGAGCGCGCCCGGGCCTCCGCCTTCGTACGGAACCCGGACCGCGACCTGTACCTGGCCGCACACATCTCCCTGCGCCGGGTTCTCGGCGCGTGTCTGGGGACCTCGCCGGGGAGTGTCCGGTTCACACGCGAGCCGTGTCCGCAGTGCGGTGGCCCGCACGGCCGCCCGGCGTTGTTCGGCTCCCGCCCGCCGCTGCACTTCTCCCTCTCGCACTGCGAGGGGCTCGTCCTGATCTGCGTGGCGGGAAGCCCGGTGGGCGTGGACGGTGAGCGGGTGCCGGACCCCGGGTCCGTGGACGACCTGGTGAAGGAGCTGCACCCGGCGGAACGCGCCGATCTCGCCGCGCTCCCTGCCGGGTCGCGCGCCGCTGCCTTCTGCCGGGTGTGGTCCCGCAAGGAGGCCTACCTCAAGGGCGTCGGCGTCGGCCTGGGGCGTGCACTGGACGCGGACTACGTGGGTGACCGTCCACGTCACGGAGCCGTCCACCCTTCCGGCTGGTCTCTGCGCTCGCTCGACCTCGGACCCCAGCGCGGCACGCACGCCGCCGCGGTGGCCCTGCGGGACACCGTGCTCCCCGTCATGCGTGTCCTGCCCGACGAGTACCCGCACACCTCTCAACAGGTGCGCCGCACATAACCGTTGCTGCCGGCAGCCGTCACGTCGTGGTCCCTGCGCACGATGTCCAACCGCTTTCCGAATGCGCTGCATGCCTTGCGCAGGCCGGTGTCGGTGTACTCGATCACCACGACCCGGTCGTCGAAGGCCTTGGCGTACACACCGCACTCGTCGTAGGCACCGCATTCCTCGGCGACGGCGAAGTCGACTCCCGACCGGCGGCCGTCGGGGGCCAGTTCGGCCGTG
Source organism: Streptomyces sp. NPDC107517 (assembly GCF_055582645.1). Lineage (NCBI taxonomy): Bacteria > Bacillati > Actinomycetota > Actinomycetes > Kitasatosporales > Streptomycetaceae > Streptomyces > Streptomyces sp. NPDC107517. The sequence goes on from NZ_JBVJPM010000009.1 coordinate 265,841, forward strand.
TTCTTCTGGCCGACGGCGAGCCCGGCCCGGTGTGCGTGCCTCACCAGCAACGACATGAACGCCTTTGCGTCGTGGGCGCTCAGCAGGCCCTTGGAGCGTGTGTAGCTGTCGTAGTTGTCCGGCTCGACCGCGTCGAAGCCGTGGCCGGCGCACCCGTCGATCCAGGGGCGGACGCGGGCGGCCACCCGCTCACGCTTGTCCGGCGTGCCGATGTCCAGGAGCGGCTCGTCCCAGTCCCGGTCGATCACGACACGTCCGTTCCGGTCGCGCAGCAGCAGGTCGGCGGGCCAGTCGTCCTGTTCGTCGGGCTGGGCCTGGAAGGCGTTGACGTAACAAATGTTGTACAGGCCGGGGGCGGGACGGGCCGCCCGGTCGCGGCTCACGACTCCGACGCTCTTCGCGGGCGGATAGGCACCACCGATCTGGTAGTCGAAACCCGCGTGCCGGGGCGGCGGGCTCCAGTGTGGGCCCTCGCTCTTCGCGTCGGCGGACGAGCACCCCACGGCGAGTGGGAACAGCAGGGCGGCGACCAGGACATGGATGAGTACGTTCGTGCGTGACGCCATGCCGCATTCCATCATCAGGTTCATGGATCGCCCTCAGAGGTGAGCCGGGGGCGGTGCAGCACTGAGTCCACACTCGAAGCGTCCGTGCGTCGACTCGGCAGGTGCAGGTGTGCTCAGCCCCAGGTCGTCGCACGGCCACCCCGCGGAGCCATTAGTGTTTCCGGTACCGGATCTTTCAGGGGAGTTGCGTTGACCAGACTGCGCTGCGCCGTGCTCGACGACTACCAAGGCGTGGCCTTGTCCATGGCGGACTGGACCAGAGTCGGGACAGACATCGAAGTCCGGTCCCTGCAACGCCACTTGCCGACCGAGGACGCCGTCGTCGCGGCGGTCGGCGACTGCGAGATCGTGGTCGCGATGAGGGAGCGCACGCCCTTCACGGACACCCTCTTCGCCCGCCTCCCGCAGCTGCGCCTCCTGATCACCTCGGGGATGCGCAACGCGTCCATCGACCTGGCCGCAGCGGCTCGGCACGGCGTCACGGTGTGCGGCACCGCCAGCAACTCCGAGCCGCCCGTCGAACTGACGTGGGCGATCATCCTCGGCCTCGCCCGGAGCGTGGTGCGCGAGAGCACCGCCCTGCGAGACATGGGCCCCTGGCAGAGCACGCTCGGTGCCGACCTGCACGGACGCCGCCTCGGCCTCCTGGGGCTCGGGAAGATCGGGACCAAGGTCGCCCGTGTCGGCCAGGCCTTCGGTATGGAGGTGGCCGCGTGGAGCGAGAACCTCACCGAAGAGCGCGCCGCGGCGGCAGGTGTCACCCTCGCGCCCTCCAAGGAGGAGCTCCTGGCGAGCAGCGACTTCGTCTCCGTCCACCTCGTACTCAGTGACCGCACGCGCGGCCTGATCGGCGCGGACGAATTCAAGCGCATGCGCCCCACCGCCTACCTGGTCAACACCTCGCGCGCCGCGATCGTCGACCAGGACGCCATGGTGCGCGCGCTGCACGAGGGCCGGATCGCGGGCGCGGGCGCCGACGTCTTCGAGACGGAACCGCTCCCGGCCGACCACCCCCTGCGCACCGCCCCGAACTTCCTCGGCCTGCCGCACCTCGGCTATGTCACCCGCCGCAACTACGAGGGCTACTTCGAGGGCGCGGTCGAGGACATCGAGGCGTTCCTGGCGGGGAGCCCGGTCCGCACGATCACGGCCTGAGCCGGGAGAGGGGCGGCTCGGGGGCGGCTCAGCCCGGGCGCGGGGCGAACAGGCGGGGCGGGTAGGGTCCGGCGGTACGTGTGAGGCCACGGGGGCCGCACGGTTTCGGCGGTGACGGGGGCAGGGGCGATGCGGCGCTGGATCAAGGTGGCGGTGGCGGCGGCGGCCGTCGTCGGCCTGGGCGGATACATCGCCGAGCCGTACGCGCAGGACTGGTGGCTCGTCGGACGCGCCTGCGGCGGCGCCCTGCCCCGCGACTCCGTCGCACAACTGACGCCTGATGACGCACAGTTCACGAAGGAGGAGTCGCGCCGGATTCCGGAACTCGGCTTCTACGGGTGCAGCCTCGCCTTCGACGGGGACCACTCGGAGGGCGTGACGCTGGTCGCCATGTCGGCGTACACCGGCCGCGACGACCAGGACCGGGAGTTCATGAGGGCTTTCCCGGAGGGTGGCTTCACGCCGAACGCCGTGCTGCCGGGCGGGCTCCCTGGAACCGTCGACGACGCCGGGATCGTACGGATCGTGACGCAGTGTCCGGCGCTGGGCAAGGACACCGAGGGCCGGCAGCGGAAGATGCTCGTCCGCGTCGGGGCGTTCCGGGACGTCGACCGGAGTGCTCTCGGGGCCGTCTACCGTACGACGGTGGCCCTGGCCAACTTCGCCTCGAAAAAACTCAGTTGCGGCGCCCGCCCCCTCAAGGTGCCGCACAGGACGACCGGGTTCGGCACCGAGGAGCGATGGCGGCGAGCCGTGTCCCCGGCGAAGGCAGAAGGCACCGGGTGCGACTGGGTGGCCCGAGCCGGTCTCGCGAAGGGCGGGGGATGGCGCCTCGCGGCAGAGGCGAACGACACGGCGCCCACGAGCGTCTGCGAACTGCGCATGGAACAGCGCGACGGAGCGGACCAGGCCGGCATGACGTTCGGCGCCTGGTACGGGGACTGGAGCAACCGCCTCACGGCATCGGACGACAACGGCGAACGCCGACCCCTGACCGCCACGGCCCGCTGCGACGGCGAGGCGGCCAACTTCGCGCTCGACGCGACGAAGGACACCCCCGGCGTCGACGGAGCGGAACGGCGACGACTGCTCAGGGCGTTCGCCGAGGACCAGGTGCGACGGCGCGGCTGCGCCGGACTGCGGTTCTTCTGAGCGACGGCGACGCAGCCTCGGCTCGTGCGAGCCGGAGCGACGCGGAGCTCCTGTCAGAAGCGCTCGACGGAGACCATCCACAGGGCCCGTACATAGAAGTCGTCCATCAACTGCCGCATGGCCCCCGCTCGTTCGGAAGGCACGCCACGCTCTTTCGCCCACCTGTCGAGCACCGTGAACATCTGGCGCCGGCCGTCCATCACGTCCCCGCGCAGAGGTCCCGACGTCGGCCGGTCGGCGATGTCGCCCATCGGCGGGCGGGTCGTGAGCCGGTGCGACGCGGGCCGGAAGGTGCCGCGGCTGTGCTCGCGTACCGACGCGTCGAACGCCGCGACGTCCTGGATCGTGCCGTCCTTCGCGTAGCCGGACCGCAGCGCCATGAGGGTGCCGATGTGGTCGGCCAGGTCCTGGAGATCGTTGTCGGGCCAGGTGGTGGGGGTCCCGTCCTGGTCTCCGGGGCGGTACGAGGGGTCGCCGCCCTGGCGGGTCAGCCGCTCCAGGTAGTGCGCGAGCTGGGCGCGGTGCGCGCCGTAGAGGATGGCGAACGCCTCGGGGTTCTTGGCGAGTTCGGCGACCAGATCGGGGATGTCCGCGGTCGCGTCCGCGTACCTGTCCCCGTACTCGAAGGTGGCGTGCGCCTCGCCGGGCGAGAGGAAGCGGCCCAGCCACACCCAGCCGTGGTCGTCGAGGGTGGCTTCGGAGGGTGGAACGGCGGGTCCGGACGCCTCGTCCGCCCGGAACCCACCGAAATCGTCGTCGCGGAGGGCGTCCACCTCGTACTCGGCGATCATCCGCGCCACCGAGGGCGCAAGGCCCGTCGGGATCTCGCGGTCGTGGACGACGGAGGCCACCGCGTAAGCGCTGCGGGCCTGCGCCAAGGTGTGCGGCTTTCCGGGCCCGGACGCGCGGGTACCCGCGTCGATGACCCGCCCGAGGACGCGGGCTCCGTCCCCGCAGAACCCGTCGTGCGCAAGCAGCCTCTTCGCACCGCCTATACGGGCCATGTCGTCACCGGGGTCCAGCGCCTTCGTCGCGGCGGCGGGATCGCCTGCGAGGGCACGTGTCGTGTCGGACACCGCGGTACAGGGTGCGGCGTCGGCACCGGATCCGGCGAGGACCAGCGGCACGACGACGGCGGCGACGACTGCGACCGCCACCGCCGAGGCCAACAGCCGGTGAGCACGCAACGGGCCGGTCAGGCGCCGCAGCGCGGTGGCACCGGCGCCGTTCTCCGGTGTCGCGTCGCCGTGCTCGTCATGCCCCTTGCTGTCCTTCTCGCTCACGGCGCTGCCGTCGCTTCCCCCATCGCGCATCCGGGCAGAGTAACGACCGGTGGGTGCCGGGGCGTCGGCGGGGGAGCGTCGTGGCCGCACTCGTCGGCACACCGCTCGGTGTCGTGCTCAACGCCCTGGTCTCGGGACGGGGGTTCGGGATGCTGCTCGCGTGCGCCGTGACGGTGACAGGTGTCCTGGTGTGGGTCCGCGAGCGCCGTGCGCGGGTCGCGGGGAGCGGGCCGGTCGGCGTGCCGCTGACGCGGATTGCCTCGGTGGGCTTCGGAGTTGCAGTTGCGGCCGGGCTCTTCGGCCTGGGTGGTCCGATGCTGAGCGTGCCGCTCCTGGTCGTCTGCGGACTCCCAGTGCTCTCCGCGCGGGCCGCGGCGCAGGCGCAGTCCGTGGTGATCGCGGCGATCGGCACGGCCGGATATGTGCTGCACGGTCCGTCGACTGGGGGCTCGCCGCGCTGGTCGGAGTACCGGAGCTGGCCGGCGTGATCGTGGGATGGAAGATCGCCCACGCGGTCCCGGCGCGCCGCCTCAAGTACGCGCTCGTAGGAACACTCCTGGCGCTGGCCCCGTATCTCGCGTTCCACTCCTGATCCCCGGCTTCCACCACTGAGGTCCGGGGCCGCCCTCCTGGTGGTTGAAGGGTGCCTCCTGGACGGGGAGTTCCGCCCCGATGAGGTCGCGGCGGGAACAGGCCGCCGCACACGTACCGAGGTGATCGCAGGTGATCGCCATGCCGCACGGGTACGCCCGGATGGCTACGGGGTTCGACCCGTCGGCATGAGGCGGCGCGTGCCGGCGTGCGGGGTCACACTCCCCGTGGCCCCGCTGTCCGCGTAGCCGTCACAGCCCGAACCGGCGCGCCGACTGCTCCTCCTGGGCCAGCCTGCGCAGCGTGAGCAGGACCGGCTCGTAGAGAATCGCCGCCGCGACCGCGATCTCGACCTTCTCCACCTCCTCCGAGAAGGTGTCGAGCCGGTCGATGTCGTGCTCGGCGACCCGCTCCATGTGCCGTGCGTACGGGGTGAGTTCGGGCGTCCCGCAGGTGTAGCCGAGTCGGTTGAGCGTGGCGACCGTCGTGACGAGGGTGCGGTACGAGGGGGAGAGGCTGCCGATCTCGCGCGCGGTGTCCCAGCCGAGTTCCTCGAGGAGCCGGTCGACGGCCGACGCCGCCTCGACCGTCGCCGGGTCGTCCTCGGGCGTCTCCGGCGCCTGCGGTAGCGCCCACAGAGCCGCGCCCAGGCGGATCGTCCGGCTCAGCGAGTCGTCGTCCACCGCCGCGAGCACCTCGCGAGCGGTCGCCACCGGCACCCGGCCGACCTGGATCAGTGCCCGAACGAGACGAAGCCGGCGCAGATGGGAGTCCTCGTACTCGGCCTGTGTGGCCGTGATCCGCCGCCCAGGGGGCAGGAGTTGCTCCCGCAGGTAGTACTTGATGGTGGGGATGGAGACCCCGCTCAGCTCGCTGAGTTCCGCGAGTCGCATCTCTTGCAGCCTTCCTTGGACAGTGCCACTATCCAAGCATGGGTGCCTGGGTAATGGCACTCTCCACAACCTCCAGGACTCTCCAACACGGCTGAATCGGGGGCGACATGGGCACGAAGACACATGCCGGACGGATGACCGCGGGCGCACAGGGGGATGTGGTGGTCTTCCTCATCGGCATGCGCATCAACCACTTCTGGGCGGTACACCGCTGGCTGCCGGTGTTCATCGCGATGCCCATGATGCTCAAGGAGCTGAACCGCGACCGCTCTCTGGGCCTCCTGCATCACATCCTCCTCACGGGCTCGCCGCGCACCTACGTGGTCGTCCAGTACTGGGAGTCGAAGGAGAAGCTGCTCGCCTACGCCGCGGCCCCGGACAAGCGCCATCACCCGTGGTGGGCGCGGATGAACCGGTACGCACGCAAGGGCGGGACGAACGTCGGGATCTGGCACGAGACGTACGTCGTGCCCGAGGGCTCCTACGAGACGATCTACGGCGACATGCCGGCCGAAGGACTCGGCAAGGCGTTCGGAGTCGCGGGCCTCGGGGACGGGGTGCAGGCGCAGGACCGGCTGCGGGTGTGAGCGGGAGCCCGTGATCCCGGGCACCGCCGTCGCCTCCGGCCGATTGTCAGTGCCACCAGGCACGATGGCAGCATGACAACGACTTCTGGTGAGTTCGTCCTGGCCGATGCCGCTGCCTATGCCCAGGCCGTCACGGACGCGTCCCTGGCGGCGGGCGCCTATTACACGGGCGGTACGTCCGCCCTCGACGACGACGCGTACGACCGGCTCGTCCGGGCCGTCGCCGCGTACGAGGCGGACCACCCCGACGAGGTGCTGCCGCAGTCGCCGACCGGGAAGGTCGCGGGCGGTGCCGTCGAGGGGGACGTGCCGCACACGGTCCCGATGCTGAGCCTGGACAACGTCTTCGACGGTGAGCAGTTCACCACCTGGACCGTTTCGGTGGCCCGCAGGATCGGCCACGACGTGACCCGGTGGAACGTCCAGCCCAAGCTGGACGGCCTGGCCATCGCAGCGCGTTACCACGAGGGCCGCCTCACGAGACTGATCACCCGGGGCGACGGGACGGCCGGGGAGGACGTCTCGCACGCGATCGGCACCATCGAGGGCCTGCCCGACCGTCTCACCGAGCCGCACACGGTCGAGGTCCGGGGCGAAGTCCTCATGACCCTCGACCAGTTCGAGCACGCGAACGGGGTGCGTACGGAGCACGGCGGCGCCCCCTTCGCCAACCCGAGGAACGCCGCGGCGGGCACGCTCAGGGCCAAGGAGCGCGCCTACACGGTGCCGATGACGTTCTTCGCGTACGGCCTGCTGCCCCTGCCGGACACGTCGGCCGAGCACACGGACGCGCTGCGCTCCCTGGCCCACGGCGAACTGATGGACCGCACGGCCGCGCTCGGCGTCAACACACCGGCCACGACGTCTGTTTCGGGACTCACCGTCGACACCGTCGAGGAGGTGCTCGCGCGGGTCGAGCACATCGCGGGCCTGCGCGCCGAGCTGCCGTTCGGCATCGACGGGATCGTCGTCAAGGCGGATCTCGCCGCCGACCAAGCGGCCGCCGGATCGGGCACGCGCGCCCCGCGCTGGGCCATCGCCTTCAAGCTGCCGGCGGTCGAGAAGATCACCCGCCTCCTGGGAGTCGAGTGGAACGTCGGCCGCACGGGCGTCATCGCCCCGCGCGCCGTCCTCGAACCCGTCGACATCGACGGCAGCACGGTCACGTACGCCACGCTGCACAACCCGGCCGACATCACCCGCCGCGACCTGCGGCTCGGCGACCAGGTGATGGTCTACAAGGCGGGCGACATCATCCCCCGCATCGAAGCGCCCGTCGCCCATCTGCGCACCGGCGACGAACAGCCGATCGCCTTCCCCGACGTATGCCCGCAGTGCGGCTCCGGCATCGACACGAGCGAGCAGCGCTGGCGATGCGAGCGGGGGCGGAACTGTCACCTGGTGGCATCGCTCTCCTACGCGGCGGGCCGCGACCAGCTCGACATCGAGGGCCTCGGCGCCACCCGCGTCGTCCAGCTCGTCGACGCGGGCCTGGTCGCCGACCTCGCCGATCTGTTCGCGCTCACCCGTGACGGGCTCCTGGTGCTCGATCGGATGGGGGAGACCAGTACGGACAACCTTCTCGCCGCGATCGAGGCCGCCAAGGCCCAGCCGCTGTCCCGGGTGCTGTGCGCCCTCGGGGTGCGGGGCACCGGACGGTCCATGTCCCGCCGTATCGCCCGGCACTTCGCCACGATGGACCACATTCGCGCCGCGGACGCCGAGGCGATGCAGCGGGTCGAGGGCATCGGCGCCGAGAAGGCCCCGGTGATCGTCTCCGAGTTGGCCGAACTCGCCCCGCTCATCGACCGGTTGGCCGCAGCGGGGGTGAACATGACCGAACCCGGCGCCACCCCGCCTGCCCCCGAGGACGAGGCCGATACGGACGGAGCGAGCGAGCCGGCGACCGCCGCAGGACCGCTCGACGGCCTGACCGTCGTCGTCACGGGGGCCATGACCGGCCCCCTGGAGAAGCTCAGCCGCAACCAGATGAACGAACTCATCGAGCGGGCCGGCGGCAAGTCCTCCTCCAGCGTCTCCAAGCGCACCTCGCTCGTGGTCGCCGGTGAGGGCGCGGGTTCCAAGCGGGCCAAGGCCGAGGACCTGGGCATCCGCCTCGCCACGCCGGACGAGTTCGCCGAACTCGTCGCGGACCTCCTGGAGTGATGTGACGCCGTCCGTGGAGAGGCTGCGCAGAGGACCGTTCTGCCGGAAACGGTGCTCTGGGCGGGTCCGCCGACGAGGTGCTCGACCATGCGTCGCACAGCAGGCAAGGGCCGTCACAGGCCCTGCGGGAGGACACTTGGCAGCGGGGGACGGGGGCGGGACAACGTCTCCCTGCGGGAGCCGCGGAGGATGCGAATCCGCCACCGAGTCGTCCTGCGTGGCTGATCTCGGGCGCATCGTGCTGCCCGGCAAGGGAGTTGATCCTGCGTGATCCATTCGCACCGACAGCAGGTCCCCGTCGATCCAGCCGGCCCGCACCGCGGTGGGCATCGGCCTCAGGTGGAGCGCCGGCCCCGCGCCTGGCGTGAGTACGGCACTCTCTTGATGGCAGTCGTGGGGCTCACGCTGTCGCTCAGCACCTTCTTGACGGCAGCGCTTCGCTGATCCCGCTCCGGCCCCGCGCCGGTGCGGCCCGCGTGACTCCAGAAGCGCCGAAGGCGTCGGCGCTTCTGGAGTCTCCTGGCCCTGCGCACCCCGATCTGGATGCCATGAGGAGGCACGCGGCGTGATCATCGTCGCGGGCCGGGCCGGGCTCGGACGCGCGGATCACCGGGATGCAGAGAAAGCTTCACCTTCTTCACAATTTGTTGCAGCGTCCCCACCCGGAGTGGCGGACGTGACAGGGCCCCGACAGCCGCCCACCGGGAGCCGTAGACTCGAGCCATGGACACCACGCGGCTCGCGCGGCTCGGCGCCGGGAAGTACTTGCTGGTCACCAGCTTCCGGAAGAACGGGACCCCGGTGGCCACCCCCGTCTGGGTGGTCAGGGACGGGTCCGCGCTCGGCGCCTGGACCTCCGCCGACTCGTGGAAGGTCAAGCGGATCCGCAATCGCGCGGACGTCCTGGTGGGGCCGTGCGACGCGCGCGGCAACCCGACCGGCGACCAGTCGCCCGCCACGGCGGAGATCTGCTCCCCCGAGGTGACGGCCCGCTATCGCAACCTGATCGGGAGCAAGTACGGCCTGCTCGGCAAGCTGACGCTGTTCGGCAGCCGCCTGCGCCGCGGCCTCGACGGCACCGTGGGCATCCGCATCACGCTCGACGAGTGACCGAGGCGGTCAGGCCGCTTCACGGTGCCCGGGCCGAAGGGCCCCTTGAGCCGTCTCCGCGCGGAACGCGACCACCATCTCCCGCGCGTGCCGCAGCCCGATCCGCGTGAAGTCGGCCTCGAGAACGTCGAGTTCGGCGAGCGTGTCACGCCGGTGCCGGCCCAGCCGGGCGAGCGACTTGACCAGCCCCAGCCGGCACAGCGCGACACCGCGCGGCTCGTGCAGCCGGCGGAACTCGGCGAGCGTCGCCGCGTAGGCGTCCCGGGCTGCCTCATAACGCCCGTCCCGGTAAAGGACGTTGGCGCGCATCTTGTGGTTGTACGCGAGCGCGCTCGCCAGATCCATCGCCCGGCAGATTCCCTCGGCCTCCGAGAGCAGGGACAACGCCCGATCGGGTTCGCCCCGGACGGACAGCACATCGGCCACTCCGCGCAGCGACCACGCGCGGCCCCGCGCGTCGTCCGCCTCGGTGGCCACCCGGACCGACTCCTCGAACAGTTCCAGGGCCTTGGCGTGGTCACCGGTGTTGCGGTGCATCTGCGCGATGCCGGACATCGCCCAGACCATGTGCCGCGGCTCGCCGTGGGCGCGGCCCTGTTCGAGCAGCTCCTCGTGGAGGGCGGTGACCGCCGCGTAGTCGCCCTGGATACGTCCCGTTTCAGCCAGGCCCGCGAGCGCGTAGCCGTGGGCGAGCCGGTCGTCGCTGAGGGCGGCCAGGGTGACGGCGTGTCCGAGAAGACGCCGGGCCAGGCGCAACGAGCCGCACTGGCGGGCGAGTGTGCCGCCGCTCCACAGCGCCCAGGCCATCGCCCCCGTGTGCCCGGCGGCGCGCGCGCTGCGATAGCTGCCCCGCCACGCGTCGCCCGCCTCACGGACGCGGCCGAGCCGCCGGTTCGCCTCGGCGAGCGCCAGTGCGGCGCGTGCCCGTTCCAGGGGGACGGCCGCCGTGTCGAGGGACCGGCCCGCCGCCGCGCGCACATCCTCGTAGGAGGAGTTCACCCCCAGGGCCGTGTTCAACTCGCCCTGATACTCAGGGGCGAATGCCTTGCCGTACATGTAGCCGTGTCCCTTCGCCGGTCCCGTCGTGCCGCTGCGTTCTGATCAAGAACGTACGAGCGGTGAGGGTCCCGGCGGATCCGTCCACGTATGTGTTGTGCCGTACGACTCGAGTGCTACCCGACGTCGGCCGGTCATCACATGGACGTACGGGAAGTACGGAAGGCCGCCCGTCTCCGAGGGGGTGGGGAGGCGGGCGGCCTGGCTTGGACATTCCGTGCGGGTCCTACGCGTCGGCCGCCTTACTCGTCGATCGCCACGCCGAACATCGCGTCCGCGGACGGTGCTCCGAGGGAGCCCGCGCCGTAGGTCCATGAGCCGGAGGCCGTGACGCCGCCGGAACCCGCCGAGAACACCCAGACGACACCGTCGTTGGTGTTCTCGCCCGGCGCCGCGGCGAGCAGGCCGAAGCGGCCGTCACGGTTCGGGTCGGTGAGGCGGACCTGGCCGCCCCACTTGTCGCCCTTCTCGGGTGCGCCCGGCACGTTCGCCGAGTTCTGGTCCCAGGACTGCGCTCCGGTCGCGGTCAGACCCGTCGAGGCTCCGCGCAGGACCCACGCGGCGCCCGCGTCGGCGACCGTGCCGATGTCCTCGCCGGCCGCGCCGATCGCCACGTCGGCGTACCCGTCCCCGTTCGTGTCCGCGACGGACAGGTCCGTGCCCCAGCCGTCGCCGCGCTCGGCGACGCCGGGCACGCCCGCGGAGTCCTGCGTCCACCACTGCACGTCGGACGACGGTCCCTCGGGCCCGCCGAGGCGCACGCCGACCAGCCCGCCCGTCATCGAAGCACCCCCGTCGTCGGGGGAGTTGGGCTCACCGGTCACCAGGTCGTCGTATCCGTCGCCGTTGATGTCGCCCGAGGCCGCCACGGGTCCGCCGCGCAGATCGCCCCCGAAGGTGAGGCCGTCGGCGTGCCCGGGCAGGTACGCCGACCAGCCGTGTCCCGGCTCGGAGCCCGTCGTCACGCCCGAGACGACGAGGTCCGCGAAGCCGTTGTTGTCGTAGTCCCCCGTGGTCAGTGACATGGGCGCGATGTCGCGCTCGTCGGCGGCTTTGGACAGGCTGCTCGTGGAGCGGCGCTCCAGTGGCGCCTTCGACGCGGGCTGGGGCGCGGAGTCGTAGGCGAAGAGCTCCACGTCATCGCGGTCGAGGACGGCGAGGACGTCGCCCGGCGTGTCGTTCGTGAAGTGCGCCGCCGTGACGCCCGTGCCGAACTTTGCGCCGGCGGTGGGTTCCTGGGTCTCCAGCCAGTCGCTGGCGGCGCCGGTGAGACCGGCCTTGGAGCCCCAGAGGATCGCCACTCCGCCCGCGTCCGTGGTCGTGCCGATGTCCTCGCCCGGGATGCCGACGATCGCGTCGTCGTAGCCGTCCCCGTCCAGGTCGCCCGTGGCCACGGCCTTCCCGAACGCGTCACCGGTCTCGGCGGCGCCGGCCACACCGGAGGTGGACTGGCTGAAGCGGGCGACATTGGTGGTCCCGATGCCTCTCGACGACCCGTACTGCACGGTGACGAGGCCGGCGCCCTTCTTCCCGCTGACGGTCGCGCCGGGCGCACCGACGAGGACGTCCTCGTAACCGTCCCCGTTGAAATCGCTGTTGCGGTCGTCGGCGTGCGTGCCTCCGGGGGTTCCGGCGTAGGCGGAGGGGGCGGTGGCGATGGCCGCACCGGACAGAAGGAGGAATGACGCCGCGGCCAGGGCGGCGGAACGGTTCTTGCGCACGAGCGGCTCCTGATGAAAAGGACGGCCGGGCAGCGCGGGGGGTGTCCGGAAAGGGCCCGTTCCTTTTCCGGCGCCCTGTTTGACAGTGCATGAGGGGGAAGGGTTGTACGGGAGTTTGCCCGCGGTTCACCGATGTCCCGGGTATCAACTGGCAAACGGAGAGGGTCAATTGGTACACACGGCGCCGAAGCATCCCACCGGTTGATTGTTTGTGCAAGAAATCGCGATACATCTTGCAGGAACGAGCTTCGCTCGGCACGGTGTCCCCGTCGCGTCATCCCCGGCGCGCACGTAGACGCTCGTAGACGGGAGATCCCTTGTCCGGGAGAGCTCACAGAGAGCACAGATCCGCACGGCGCCGCACCTCCCCGCCGCCCTCGCGCCGCGGCCGGGCCCGCAATCTTCGCGCCCTGTCCGTGGCCGCCACCGCCACGGCACTCGCGCTCGGTGGCCTCGCGGGGCCGTCCGCCGCATCCGCCGCCGCGGCCGTCACCCCGTACCCCAACCTCGCCCCGACCCCGCCCATGGGCTGGAACAACTGGTCCTACTACGGCTGCGACATCAGCGAGGAAACCGTCCTCGCCAATGCCCGCGCACTCGTCTCCTCCGGCCTGGCGGCCAAGGGCTACGACACCGTCACCACCGACGACTGCTGGATGACGCACACCCGCGCCGCCGACGGAAATCTCGTCCCCGACCCCACGCGCTTCCCGCACGGCATGGCCTACGTCGGCGAGCAACTGCATGCGATGGGACTGAAGTTCGGCATCTACGAGGACGCCGGCACGGCCACCTGCGGCGGCTACCCCGGCTCGTACGGGCACATGAAGCAGGACGCCGACCTCTTCGCCGAGTGGAAGGTCGACTATCTGAAGCTGGACGGGTGCAATGTGCCCGTTCCCACGGGCCAGAGCGCGGACGACGCCTACCACAAGCTCTACGGCGACATGAGCCAGGCGCTCCTCGACACCGGCCGGCCCATCGTCTATTCCGTCTCCGCGCCAGCCTACTTCGAGGGCGAGAAGGACTGGCACCACGTCATCTCCTGGTCGGCCGAGGTCGGCAACCTGTGGCGGGAGGGCGCCGACGTCGCCATGGAGTCGTCGTCCGCGCGCGGCAAGTGGGCCTCCATCAAGTACAACTACGCCTACAACGTGCCGCTGGCGGACCTGCAGAGCCCGGGCCGCTGGAACGACCCCGACTTCCTGCTCGCCGGCCAGTCCCGGCTCACCGGCGACGAGATCCGCAGCCAGATGTCGCTGTGGTCCGTGATGGCCGCCCCGCTCATCTCCAGCACCGACCTGACGAAAGCCTCGCCCGAGGCACTCGCCGTGCTCGGCAACAAGGACGTCATTGCCGTCGACCAGGACGCCAAGGGCCTCCAGGGCCGCATCGTCCAGCAGGGCGACGGCTACGACGTCCTGTCCAAGCCGCTCGCGAACGGCGACCGGGCCGTGGCTCTGTTCAACTCGTCCGACGAGGCGCGGACCATCACGACGACGGCCACCAAGGCCGGGCTGCCCGCCGGATCCTCGTACCTCCTCAAGGACCTCTGGTCGAAGCGGACCACGCAGACCACCGGGACGATTGCCGCGAACGTGCCAGCCCACGCGACCGTGCTCTACCGCGTCCACGCGGGCACCGCCCACCGCGCGCAGCCCGCGACCGCGATCACCTGGACACGGACCGGCGGCGAAGGCACCACCTCCACCTGGAAAGTCGCGCTCACGGACCACGGCCCGACCGGACTCACCGGCGCCCAACTGCGTATCGGCGCCCCGGAAGGCTGGCGCCTCAGCACGTCGAACGTGTCCCTGGGCAACGTCAGGCCGGGCGGCTCGGCCGCCGTGACCATCACCGCGAAGGGCCCCGACGCCGAGCCCGGCACCACCGTCACGACCCTGACCGCGACCGCCCGCTATCGAGCGGGTGGCGCCGGCGAGGGTTCCGTGGCGGGACGCGCCTCGATCGTCACCGAAGTGCCGTACCCCAGCCTGGACGCCGCCTTCAACAACGTCGGCGTGACCAACGAGGCGGCGCCGCCCGCCGAGGGCAACTACACGACCGGGAACTTCGACGGAGGTGGCGACAGCTATTCGGCGCAGGCCCTCGCCGCGGCCGGGGTCACCCCCGGCGCGAAGGTCAGCAAGGACGGCGTGACCTGGACGTTCCCGGCCGCCAAGCCGGGCACCCCGAACAACGTCGAACTCGCCGGTCAGTCGATCACCCTCACCGGCAGCGGCTCCAAGCTCTGGTTCCTCGGGGCGGAGGCCGGCTTCACCTCGGGCCAGGTCAAGGTCACGTACACCGACGGCACCACGAGCACGGGCAGTCTCGGCTTCCCCAACTGGTGCTGCACGGCGGACACGGAGTACGGCGCGACGACGGTCGCCACGTCCGACCACCGCAACACTCCGACCGGCCCCGCCAACTTCGGCACCGGCTACAAGCTGTTCGGCAACTCGGTCCCGCTCACCGCGGGCAAGACGATCCGCACGGTCACCCTGCCTGACGCGGACGCGATCCACGTGTTCGCGATCACGGTTCATTGACATCCTCGCCCGCCTAAAGGAGGGCGATTCCCGACTGTCGCGCTGTTGTCGGGCGCGGCTTCGGGTGGGTTCCTGCTTCATCGCGCTGCGCCGGGACGAGTCCCGGTCTTACCTGCGCTCCACAGGCTGACACGGCCAGTCCGGCCGCCTTCGCGACGTTGACCGCCGCGTTGATGTCTCGGTCCAGGACGGCCCCGCAGGCTCCACAGGTCCACTCTCGGACCTGGAGGGGCTTGGGGCCGTCCTTGATGCCGCAGGCCGAGCAGACCTGGGAGGTCGGCTCGAACCGGCCGATACGCACGAAGGTGCGCCCGTACCGGCTGGCCTTGTACTCCAGCATGGTCACGAACTGTGACCATCCGGCGTCGCGCACGGACTTGGCCAGGCGTGTACGGGCGAGTGCCTTGACCGCCAGGTCTTCCACCGCGATGGCTTGGTTTTCGCGGATCAGCTTGGTGGAGAGCTGGTGGTGGAACTCGCGGCGCGCATCGGCCACCCGCGCATGAGCGCGTGCGACGCGAAGCCGGGCCTTGTCCCGGTTGGCGCTCCCTTTGTCCTTGCGGGACAGGGAGCGCTGAGCCTTCTTGAGTTGCTTCTCAGCCCGGCGCAAAAAGCGCGGACTGTCGATCTTCCGGCCGTCCGACAGAACGGCGAAGTGCCCCAGACCGAGGTCTATTGCGACCTCGGGCGAGGTGGGCGGCAGGACTTCGTCCACGCCGGTCTGCACGACGAACGACGCGAAGTACCTTCCCGCGCTGTCCTTGATCACGGTCACGGTGGTGGGGGTGGACGGCAGGGTGCGGGACCACTTCATGGCCACGTCGCCGACTTTGGGAAGCCGGAGCTTGCCACCGGGGGTGATCTTCCAGCCAGCGTTGGCGGTGAAGCGGATCGCCTGCCGGGTGTCCGTCTTGGACTTGAAGCGGGGCGGCCCCATCTTCGGGCGCTTGCCCTTGAGGCCGTCGAAAAAGTTCCGGTACGCGGTGTCCAGGTCCCGAAGGGACTGCTGGAGGACCACCGAGGACACCTCAGTCAGCCAAGCACGCTCCGTCGTCTTCTTCGCGGAAGTGAGCCGCTTGGACAGATCGCCCAAGGCGACGAACGGCAGCCCGGCGGCGCGGGCGTCCTCACGGACGCGAAGCGCGTCGTTGAAGACCACCCGAGCGCACCCGAACGCCCTGGCCAGCGCCGAGCGCTGAGAACCGTTCGGGTACAGGCGGAACCCGTACCTGAGCTGCATAACGACCACCATACAAACGTGGTTCATGTCACCACGCTGGAACCCGAACCCTGATGTATGCACCGGTCGTCACGTCATCCATAACCTGCACGTTCACTTGGTCATCCTCACGAAGTACCGGCGCAAGACCATGACCGACGCCATGCTGACGCGGTGCGAAGAGATCACGCGGGAGGTGTGCGCGGACTTCGGGGCCGAGCTGAAGCAGTTCAACGGCGAGGAGGGCCACGTGCACCTGCTCGTGCACGACCCGCCCAAGGTGCAGCTCTCCAAGCTGGTCAACTCCCTGAAGGGCGTATCCGCCCGGCTGCTGCGCAAGGAGTACGACACGCACGTCCGCCGGTACCTGTGGGGCGGACACTTCTGGTCTGGCTCGTACTTCGCCGGAAGCTGCACGGGGCGCCCCCGACCGTCGTGAAGCAGTACATAGAGAACCAAGCGCCCCGTGGGCTGAGGCAAACAGTGCTGCCCCGTGCTCCGGTCCGGGTCAGAGCATTTCTGAGATGGCCTTCACCCCCGGCGTGAACACGGAGCGCTGGCCAAGATCAAAGGTAGAGCCCGGGCGGGCCGGTGCGCCGGATGCTGTGGTGGCGGTATCCGGCGCACCGGCGTGGACGTACGGTGACGCGATGGACAGACTCCTCGAGCCCCTCACGGCGACGGTCATCGCGACCGGAAGGCTCGAACTCCTTCCGCTCCAGGCAGAATTCGCCGACGAGATGGCCGCGGTGCTCGGCGACCCGGCTCTGCACACCTTCATCGGCGGGGCACCGCTGGCACCGCCGGAGCTGCGTGAACGCTACGGGCGCCTGATCGCGGGCTCCCCGGACCCGGCCGTCTCGTGGTGCAACTGGGTGCTCCGGGTCAGGGAGGAAGGGACTCTGGCCGGGACGGTCCAGGCCACGGTCGGCCCCGGCGACGACGGGCTCCAAGCCGAGATCGCCTGGGTCGTCGGCGTGCCGTGGCAGGGCCGGGGCCTCGCCACGGAGGCGGCGCGCGCACTGGTCGACTGGCTCGGGCAGCGGCCCGTGCACACCGTCGTCGCGCACATCCACCCGGACCACGCCGCGTCGGCGGCCGTCGCCAAGGCCTGCGGACTGGCGCCCACGGACCGGATGCACGACGGCGAGATCCGGTGGCAGCGCACCCTGGGGTGACGGCCGGCCGGATCTCGGGGCCGCCACCTCGGAGCGACGGGGGCCGTGCGCGTCAGTGCTGCTGGGCCTTCTGCGGAGTCGCCTCGCTGGGACGCACGATGACGTACCCCTCACCCTCCAGCTTCAGCTGGACGGCCTCGCCCGAACCGCCGCGGATCATCGACCCGATGGACTGCGACCGGTGCAGCGAGGTGTGCAGATGGGCGGTCCAGCCCACGACCGCGTCCGTGTCGACGAACACCGGCTGCTGCGGCGAGACCGGGATGACCAGCGGGTTGCCCTCGCAGACGAGCCCCAGCCGGCCCTGCCCGGTGAAGACGCTGTTGAACAGCCCTCCGCCGGATATGCCCGCGCCCTTCACGGTCTTGATCTCGTACGACAGCGTGGAGTCGAAGCACAGGACGTTGCGCCCGTTGACCGTCAGGGCCTCGCCCGCTTCGACGTCGACGATGAAACAGTTCTGTGCCTCGTGCGCGAACCAGGCCTCGCCCTGTCCACGTACCGTCATCAGGGGCAGGCCCTCGCCCGTGACCGCGCGCTTGAGCATGCCGCCCATGCCCTGGCCCTTGCGCTCGAACTGCAGGTTCCCGCGGTAGGCGATCATCGCGCCCTGGCGGGCCATCATGTCGCCGTCGACGGCACAGCGGATCGACTTGGCGTTCTGTGCGGTCATTCCCGGCGCGGAGGCGGGCTGTACGACGTGCTCGCTGGAAAAGAGATCACCCTTCATGCGGGCATCCTGTCGCGGACGGACCGGTTCCGCCAAGGTCGGGCGGCGTTCCGGCCGGAACCCGACCGGCGCGCGGCGAGGTCGCCGGGTTCAACTCGCTTGTCAGGCGCGGGTCTTTGCCAGGAGTTCGGCGATCTCCTCGGTCGTGCCGGTCTCGCCGAGACGCGGGAAGATCCGCTCGATGCTGTTGCGGTGCGCCTCGACGTCCAGGTCCGTCATCGCGTCGGTGGCCAGGGTGACGTGGTAGCCGTGCTCGTGGGCGGCGCGGGCCGTGGACTCGACGCCGATGCTGGTGGCGACGCCGGTCAGAACGACCTGCGTGATGCCGCGACGGCGCAGCTGGAGGTCCAGGTCCGTGCCGTAGAAGGCACCCCAGTTGCGCTTGGTGACCGTGATGTCCTCGGGGTGGCCGGACAGTTCGTCCACGATGACGTCCCAGCCCTCGGGCCGGGCGCCGGTGTGCCTCTGCGTCTCGTTGCGCCCCGGTACGGCGTCCGCTCCGTCGGGGGCGGCGCTGACGCGCACGAGGACGACAGGCAGGCCGTGTGCGCGGAAGGCATCGGCCAACTCGACCGAGCGGGCGACGACTTCGGGGCCGGTGTACGGAGTCGTGGGTGCGCCGACAATGCCCTTCTGAAGGTCGACGACAACGAGAGCGGTGCGCTCGTCGAGGGTGGTGAGAGCCATGGGTGGGCCTTTCGGGGTGGATCGATCGTTTGTTGGGGGCTCCGGTCAGGCTTCCGTGAGCCGTTCCAGGAGAGTCAGTGCGGTGACGATGGTCCGGCGTTCCTCTTCCGAGTAGCTGTCCTGGAAGGTGCGGGCCAGCCATTCCCCGCGGGCCTGCCGGGTGCCCTCCGCGCTCTCGCGGCCGGCGTCGGTGAGGGTGACCAGTTGGCGGCGGCCGTCCTCGGGGTCGGGCCGGCGCTCGATGAGTCCGCGCTGGTCGAGCGCGGCGAGCGTGGCGGCCATCGACTGCGGCCGGACGCCCTCGGAGGCGGCGAGACCGCTGGCCGTGGCGGCCTGCGCCTTGCTGAGCCGGTTGAGCGCGGAGACCTGGGACGGGCTGAGGTCCTGGCTGTCGGAGACCTCGCGGAGCCGGCGCCGAAGGCGGCTGAACATCACGCGCAGTTCCCGCGCGGCACGGTCCGCGGATTCCGAGATGCCCTCGGCATGGTCGTTGCCCTCGGCGTTGTTCATACGCCCACGCTAAAACCTTCAGTCCAAGCTGTCCAGTCTGACCTGAAGATCTGGAGGAGCGGGTGCGGGTCCTCGGACCGCCGGCCGGAGTGGGAATCCCGGTGATGGGGTGGCTCGTGAGGCCGCTGTTCTGAAGGCTTGCCGCGCACGGCCACGCCGTCGAATCACCTAGGACCAGGCCCCGCGCCCCCTCCGTGACAGACGTGACGAACGCATGGAGCGCGCCGCCACCAGGGCGATCAGGCTTCCGCCGATGACCAGCAGGCCCGGGCCGACGCTGCGGGTGTTCACGACCCTGGAGATCGCGGCGGCGGGGCCGGTGTCAGTGCTGGTTCCGGTGCCGGAGACGGCGCCGTCCCCGGTCTCGGCGGCCCCGCCCATGTTCGTACCGGGACCCGTACCCGTGCCCACTCCCGAACCCCTCCCGTCCCCACCCGGAGTGCCCGCCTCGGAGCCCGCGGGTGAGCCGTCGCCGCCGGGCCGCCGCGCCTGCCCGGAACCGGCCCCCGCCCGCGACCCGTCGTCCCCGGACGCGCCGGCCAGGCGTACGTCGAGGGCCGTCATCGCCGCTGCGACGGGCTGGAAGAACGTCGTGCCCCCGCCCTCGCAGTCCCCATTGCCGCCCGACGTCAGGCCCAGGGCGAGCCCGTCGGCGAACAGGGGGCCGCCGCTGTCGCCGGGTTCGGCGCACACCGTGGTCTGGATGAGTCCTGTGACCGTGCCCTCCGGGTAGTTCACCGTCGCGTTCAGTGCGGTCACCCGGCCGGAGTGCAACCCCGTGGTGCTGCCGCTGCGGAAGACCTGCTGGCCCACCACGGGATCGGTCGCCCCGGTGATGCGTACGCCACGGCCTCCGCCGATGGCGACGACGTCACTGTCTGCGCGAGGCACCCCCTCGTCGTAACGCACGAGGGAGAAGTCGTTCCCGGGGAACGTGCCGCTCACGGTGGTGCCCAGTGCCGTGGCGTCGCCGGGTCGTGCGAACCAGGTCGTGCCGACCGGGCCGCAGTGCCCCGCGGTCAGCAGGAACGTGTCACTGCCGTCGGTCACGTCGAAGCCGGCCGAGCAGCGCCCGCCGCTCGCGAAGATCGGCGAGGCGCCGTCGACGCGGGTGGTGAACGTGCCACGGGTCCGCTCCATGCGGACGGACGCGCCGATGGCTTTGGCGACGTCGGCCAGCTGCGACCAGTCGGCGGCGGAGACGGTCGAATCGGCCCGCACCACGACGTCGTTCGAGCCGTAGTCCATCGACCACGCCGTGCCCGGCACCCGGGGCGCCGCTCGCAGCGTCGCGGCGGCCGAGCGCAGGTCGCGCATGCTGTGGCGCACGACCTCGGCCCGCGCCCCGGCCCGCCGCACCTCCGCCGCGGCGCCCGCGTCGGTCACCGCTACCACCGTCCGCCCGTCCGCGCCGAGCCAGCTGCCCGCCGTACGGGCGGCGCCGAGCTGCGTCACCAGCCGTTCGCCCACCGGGACGGGTGGACCGGAGACGCCGGGTTCGCTCGCCATGGCGTGCGTGACCAGCAGGCTTCCGCAGAGCAGGCCGCCGACGGCAGTAAGGCGTGTGATCCGCCGGGCGGTGCGTCGCGCGTGCCTCATCCAGACTCCCCAACGTGCGAAACGACGTACGGACAACAGGTCAACGACCTTGAGGGAAACGGGAGTTGAGAGCGCCGAGCGGCCCGTCTCCTCGCTTCACGTACGTACGGGCGGGGTGCTCCGTTCAGCGGGGAGCTGCCCGGTCGCCGGGCCGCCGCCGACGCCGGGGCGGGCCGAACGAGTGGACGCGCGGCCCGAGCGAGCTGCGAAAGCCCGGCCCGAGGAGCGCACCGGCCATGGGGAGTGCAAGGATGTCGCCATGGCAATCAAGGCATATTTCGACATCACCATCGACGACGAGCCCGCCGGGCGCATCAGCTTCAACCTCTTCGACGACGTCGTCCCGAAGACGGTGGAGAACTTCCGCGCCCTGGCCACGGGCGAGAAGGGCTACGGCTACGCGGGGTCGTCGTTCCACCGCATCATCCCGCAGTTCATGCTCCAGGGCGGCGACTTCACCGCCGGCAACGGCACGGGCGGCAAGAGCATCTACGGCGAGAAGTTCGCCGACGAGAACTTCCAGCTCAAGCACACCAAGCCGGGCCTGCTCTCCATGGCCAACGCGGGCCCGAACACGAACGGCTCGCAGTTCTTCATCACCACGATCGTGACCGACTGGCTCGACGGCAAGCACGTCGTGTTCGGTGAGGTCGCCGACGAGTCCAGCATGGAGCTCGTCAAGAAGATCGAGGCCCTCGGCTCCCGCAGCGGCGCGCCCTCGGCGAAGGTCACCATCTCCGAGTCCGGCGTTCTCTAGCCTCCGGAACGACGCCTGACCGCCGGCCACTCGACGGCCGGCGGACGGGCGCAGTCGACGGGCCGGGGCGGCCGATCGGGCTGCCCCGGCCCGCTCCGTGCCCGACTTCTCACAAGGCCACAAGGCCAGCGCTCAACGACGGCGCCTCGCGACCGGCACATCGAGCGGCCGGGCGAGACCCACGACCCCCTCGTCGAGGCGCTGGAGATGGCGCAGCACGCGGAAGGTGACCGTGCCCGAGCGCAGCGCCCCCGTCCCGTCCGCCTCCAGCATCGAGGCGATGCTCGCGCCCGCCTCGACCTCCCCACCGGTCTTCTCGTCCCGCACGTGCGCGTCGATCACGTCGATGTTGTGCGCGATACGCACCCCGGCCCGCTCGAGCCGTGGATCCGCCGCGACGGTCTTGCTGTACGGCACGAGCTCGGCCGTCGCCGCCAGAGAACGGGCGTGATAGGCGCAGGTCTCCAGGAGTGCCACCACATAGCGGGCCGTCTGCCTCCGTACCCGTAGCGGCGTGATCGGGTGCGTCAGAGGCTTCGTGGAGGCGCGCAGATCGTCCAGGGCCGTGTCCAGGTCCCGCGCCTTGTCGAGGAGATCGACCGCGGGCCCGCCGCTGAGCTGCTCCACTGCCGCCGACACGACGTCACCGAGCCTGACCAGGACCGTACTGAGGAGTTCGTCGGTACGGCGGTCCGTGTGCACGGGCAGCACGAGCATCGCGGCGACGATGCCGCACGCGGCGCCGAGCGCCGTCTCCTCGATGCGCAGGACGAGGACGTCCAGGCTGTACGTGTTGAGGAGCGTGTAGAGCAGGCCCAGCATCGCGGTGACGAAGAACGACATCAGGGCGTACGACAGCGGCGCCGTGAAGAACATCGCGAAGATGAAGACCAGGACGAGGGCGAACGCCGTCCACGTGTGGTTGCCGACCACGCCCGCGAGCACGACACCGGCGACCACACCGAACACCGTGCCGAGGAGCCGGCGGTACCCCTTGACCAGGATCTCGCCCGTGGACGCGGTGTTGAGGAAGACCACCCAGCACGTCAGTACCGCCCAGTACCAGCGCTGACTGGAGAGGAACTCGCCGCCGACGATGGCCAGGGACGAGCCCACCGCGACCTGGAACGCGGCCCGCGTGGTGGGCCGCTGGAGCCCGGTGCGGTCGTCCTTGTCGTCCTCGCCCTGCTCGGAGCTCGTGATCGCCAGGTCCTCGGCGTCGAGTTCCTCGCGGGAGCGCGTCGTCGCCGGGGAGTCGTCGGACTCGTCCTGCGGCCCGTCGAGGGCGACCCGCAGGCCCATGACGGCGCGCGCCGCCTCACCGATCCCGCGGAAGACGTCCTGCACGGCGGCGGAGCCGCGCGGCAGATTGTCCTCGTCGCGGTAGGCGAGCAGCCGGTTGCGTACGTGCGCGACAGCCGTCCCGCGGTGGCCCGCCACCGGGCGGGCGACGAGCAGGTGCAGAGCGCTGAGGTCGCGGCGCAGGGTCGCGGTCACGTCGTCGGCGTACAGGCGCTTGGACGGCTCCGGCACGGGCGCGTGCGGCAGATGCAGGGTGAGGGTGTCGGCACGCTCGGCGCTGCGGGCGTTGAGCAGCAGGACGCCGAGCCGTTCGGCGGCGATCTCGGCGTCGG
Source organism: Streptomyces sp. NPDC107517 (assembly GCF_055582645.1). Taxonomy (NCBI): domain Bacteria; kingdom Bacillati; phylum Actinomycetota; class Actinomycetes; order Kitasatosporales; family Streptomycetaceae; genus Streptomyces; species Streptomyces sp. NPDC107517. The sequence goes on from NZ_JBVJPM010000009.1 coordinate 288,987, forward strand.
CGACCCTGCGTTGCACGAGGGCGGCCGTGGCCGAGTCCCGGGTGCCCTCCTCCAGGCGGCCCTGGATCATCAGCGCCGTCTCGTGCAGCCGTGCGGTGCCCCGCCGCAGGTCGTCGAGGACCTTCTCCAACTGGTCCGGTTCGGCGTCGAGCAGTTCCGCCTGCGTGTGCACCAGCTGCGCGAGCCGCGCCCTGAACGCGTCACGCAGGCGGCCGAGCACGCGCTCCGGTGTCTCCGGCACGACGGCGAAGCGCACGACCGCGCTGCACGCGAAGGCGACGGCCAGCGTCGCGTACAGCAGTGGCAGCGACGACACCGTCGCGCTCACGAACAGGGAGACGAAGTAGATCTGAAATCCGATCAGGCCCAGCGCGGTGCCGCGGTCCCCGAAGCGACGGCTGTAGACGGCGCCGAAGATGAGGGCGACGAAGAAGAGGTCACCCGCGACGACCTGGTTGTGCAGCAGCGCGGCCAGCGACACGGCCGCGAGCGCCACGGGCAGGCCGAGGGCGAGGGTGACGGCCTGGCCGCGTACGTCCTTCTCCCTGATCGCGAACGTGGCCACCATCGCGGCCATGGCGCCGGCGACCATGTGCGTCACATCGGTGTGGAACGCCGCGAGAACGGCCAGGGTGAGCGCGATCGCGCCGACCGTCCGCAGCCCCGCCATCAGCCGCAGCAGCCCCGGATCGGACGCCACGAACCGGTCCCACGTGCCCCCGATCCCCGTCACCCGTGTCACTGCTGCCCTCACTCTGCCGCACTCTCCTGATCCAGCCATGATCCGCGGACGCCTCAGCATCCCATGCGCGTCAACAGCGGTCCGAGGCCGGTCGTAGGAGGTGGGAGGGGGTACGGGACCTCGGCCGCAGCGGTCTTCAGAGGTTCCGCGATGTTCGCAGCTGTCCTCACACGTCGTCATATGTCGTCATCAGAGCGGGAGTCCGATCAGGCCACGGCCGCTCCTGGACGCCTCGGTCACGACCTCGCCCCAGTCGCGGAGCAGCATGGCGAACTCCTCGAAGTTCGCGATCCAGCGTCCCGGACGCTCCGCGTGTATCGCGTACGGCTCACGGAGCCCTTCGAGAAGGGGTGCGGCAACGGCCCACGCGCGCGCCAGGTCCGAAACCTGTTCCGGCGTGCGGACGACGAGCAGCCGAGGGTGCCAGGGGTCCGGTTCGGCGGGGAAAAGCCCGACGGCCGGCTCGTCCTCCGTGTCGGCGTCGTCGAGGCCCGTCCAGAACAGCCCTGCCAGGAACGCGTCGAGCGCGGCCCGCAGTCCGGGTCCGGCGAAGTCACGGACGTCCTCCCACGCCTGGCCGGCCCAGAAGTGCGGCTTGAACGAACCGAGCGTCTCGAAGAACTCGTACAGCGCGCACCACGGCGTCTCGGGCCACCTCACCCACCCGTGCTCGACCCGCGTGTCCGCGCCGCCACCGTCGTCGCAGTGGTCGTCCGGGTACGCGGCGTCCTCGAGCGTCGCGAGGCGCTCAGCGGCAGGCATCCGCCCGAGGTGGTCCCAGTCGACGACGAGAACGGTGATGTCCAGACCCATGGGGAGAGACTATGGACCACGCGTGGAGCAGGCGCTCACCTCAGGGGCCTGCGCACCCACAGCTGCTGGTCGCGCGCTCCGGGCGTGCCGCCGTGGTCCGATGCGCCGAGATTCATCCACCCCCAGGAGCGCAGCAGCGTGGAGCCCTGCGCCGGGGGGCCGGCGGGGTCCGGCATGGCCACCGCGGCGACGATCAGATCGGTGTCGTGGCGCGTGAGGAGCCGCGCCTGCAGGTCCGTCGCGACGCCGTGGCGCCGATGGGCGGGCAGCACCATCAGTTCGGCGAGGACGAAGGCCCGGCCGGACGCGGTGAGTTCCTCGAACTCGGTCGGCAGGTCACCCCGGAAGCCTGCCCACCAGTCACCGGTGCGGTCGGCCCGGAACCCGTACACGCAGCCGACGAGACGGCCCGAGTCGGCCACCACCATGTCGAAGTCGGGACGCCGGCCGTGTTGCTCGAAGCGGTTCAGGAACGACTGCCGGTCGCGGTACTCGGCCCCCGCGGCCCCGTGGTACGCCGAGACATACACGTCAGCGACGGCGTCTCGCTGCTGCTCCGCCTGCCACCGAGACAGCCGCCGCAAGTACACCTGAGCCATGTGAGCCTCCCGTCAGGCCGCGGGACATGCCCGGGCTCAGCATGGTGACACTCGCGGGCGGCGAGGGGAACGGGGCGTCGGGCACCGCCGCGCGAACTCCCGGTGGCCTCAGGGTACTTGGGGCCGAATGTGCTGGGAGGGGGCGCGGTCCCGCGGCCGTCAGGACAGGGACTGCACGGTCTCCCGCACCTGGGTCGCGACCGTGTCCGGAAGCGGCGCGTAGTGGATCCGGGTCAGCGCCTGCTGGCCCTCGTCGCTCGCGGTGTAGGTCAGGAAGGACTTGAGCGCGGGGAGGGTGGCGGCCCGGTTGCCCTTGTCGCACACGATCTCGTACGTGACCAGGACGATCGGGTACGCCCCCGCGGCCGCGTGACCGTAGCGGAACTTCAGCGACATGTCCTTGCCCTCGCCGGCGACACGGGCCGCGGCGATTCCGGCGGACGCGGACTCCGGCGACGGGGCGACGGGCTCCGCCGTGCCCGTGTCGATGCTGACGGTCGGTACCTGGCTGCTCGCCGCGAAGGACAGCTCGAAGTAACCGATCGACCCGTACGAGGAGCTGACCTGCGAGACGACACCGCTGGAGCCGTTCGCCGAGCCGCCGCCCCTGCCCTGCCACGACTTCTCCGCCGCGTAGGGCCAGGCGGCCGGGGCGGCTCCCGCGAGGTAGGCCTGCAGGTTCTGCGTCGTGCCCGAGTCGTCCGAGCGGTGCACCGGGCGGATACGGGTCGAGGGCAGTTCCGCGCCGGGGTTGAGCGCGCGGATCTCCGGGGCGTCCCACGTGGTGATCCGAGCGTCGAAGATCTTGGCGAGGGTCGCGGCGTCGAGGACCAGATCGTCGACGCCGGGCAGGTTGTAGCCGACCGCGATGGGGCCGCCCGCCATCGGCAGGTTGATGGCCCGGCCCCCCGCGCACGTCTGCTTCGACAGCTCGACCTCTTCGGGCTTCAGCGCGCTGTCCGAGCCGCCGAACGCGGTCGCGCCGCGCAGGAACTGGGCGGCACCGGCGCCCGATCCGAGCGGGTTGTACGCGATCTGGACGCCGGGGCAGGCGCGCTGGTACTGGTCGATCCAGTACTTCATCACGTTCTGCTGGGCGGTCGAACCCGAGCCGGGAACCTGGCTCTTGCCCGCGCAGTCGATGTCGGCCACGGGGGAGGAGTCGGCCGAGGACGCCTGCTCGTCGGAGTCACCCGGGCCGCCCGCGCCGCACCCCGCGAGCAGGAGCACGGCCGCGAGGGAAGCCACGCCGGCCGGAGCGCTCCGCTTGATCACACGTCTGGCACGGGCGCTCTGCACTGTCGTTCCCCCTGGTGAAACCGCGATCGGAAGAACAGATGCTTACCGACCATGGCGGTCGCGGAGTGACGTGCGGGTTAACTGCAGGCGAAGCACCACCGTACGAAGGGCGAGCGGGGCCCCAAGCGGGCCCCGCTCGCCACTTCGGCTGACGCTCGGTTCAGCTCTTGGATCCGGGGCAGTCCTTGCCCCGTCCTTGTGCAGTCCCTGTTCAGTCCTTGTAGTCGGGCGCGATCCGGTCGAGCAGGCGCAGCATCGCCGCCCACGCCAGCTCGTACGCGTCCTCGTCCTGGAAGTCCGAGTCGGCCTCCGCCTCGCCGGCGAGCTGCCGTGCGGTGTACTCGCACACCTCCGGCGACGGCACGGTCAGCGGGACGCCGCCCGCCTGTGCGGTGACCTGTATCTCGCAGGCCTTCTCCAGGTAGTACATGCGCAGGAACGCCTGGGCCGCGCTCCCGCCGACGGTGAGAAGGCCGTGGTTGCGCAGGATCAGCGCGGGGTGGCCGCCGATGTCGTCGACGAGGCGCTTCTGCTCGTCCAGGTTGAGCGCCACGCCCTCGTAGTCGTGGTAGCCGACCCGGTTGTGGAACTCCATCGACATCTGGTTCAGCGGCAGCAGCCCGCCCTGCTGCGCGGCGACCGCGCAGCCCGCCTTGGTGTGCGTGTGCAGGACGCACTGGGCGTCCTCGCGGGCGGCGTGGATCGCGCTGTGGATGACGAACCCGGCCGGGTTGACCGGATAGGAGGTCGGCTCGACCGGGTTCCCGGACAGGTCGATCTTGACCAGGTTCGAGGCGGTGATCTCCTCGAACAGCAGCCCGTACGGGTTGATCAGGAAGTGGTGGTCCGGGCCCGGCAGGCGCAGCGAGATGTGCGTGAAGATCAGGTCGGTCATGCGGAAGTGGGCCACGAGCCGGTAGACGGCGGCGAGTTCGCGGCGCAGTCGCAGTTCCGTCTGTGCGGCGTCCTGATCGGCGGCGGGGGTCAGCAGGTCGGTCACGAGACGGCTCCTTCGAGAGTCGGGTCGACCACGGGCGTGAGCGGGCGGCCGGTGCGGTGCCAGGCGATGACGTTCTCGGCGGGCGCACACACGTATGCGCGCTGCGAGGCGTCGGACAGGAACGCGCTGTGCGGGGAGAGCTGGATGCGCGGGTGGGTGCGCAACGGGTCGTCGGCGGACGGGGGTTCGACCGGGAACACGTCGAGCGCGGCCCCGGCGAGGTGCCCGCTGTCCAGCGCGCGCACGAGCGCGTCGGGGTCGACGAGTTCACCGCGCGAGACGTTCACGAGGAACGAGCCCGGCCGCATCCGGGCGAGCAGGGCCTCGTCCGCGAGACCGTGGGTCTGCGGGGTGAGGGGGGTGTGCAGGGACAGTACGTCCGCGCGGCCGACCAGTTCGTCGAGGTCGAGCCGGTCGACCTCGGGCGGCCAGCCGGCTGGGTCGGCGTGCGGGTCGAAGGCGGCCACGCGGCCGAAGACGGGCGCCGCCATCCGCGCCACGGCGCGCGCGATACGCCCGAACCCGACCAGGCCGAGCGTCAGCTCACTGGCCCGGCGCGGCAGTTCGCCGAACTCCGTGTTCCAGCCGCCGCCCCGCACCGTGGCGTCGGCGTGCGGCAGGTGGCGTACGAGGGAGAGGGTGGCCGCGAGCGCGTGCACGGCGACGTCCTCGGTGGCCGCGTGCGGCAGGTTGCTCACCCACAGGCCGCGCCGGCGGGCCTCGGCGGTGTCCACCATGTCGTAGCCCGCGGACATCGTGGCCAGCATGCGCAGGGCGGGCAGCCGGTCCAGGAGGGCCGCGGCCACGGGGGCGTAGCCGACGATGAGCGCTTCGGCGTCGTGCGCGGCCGCCGCGATCCTGTCGGGGTCGCGGCTCCCGACGACGCGGACCTCGAAGCCCGCGTCGCGCAGCAGGCGTTCGCCCGGCTCGACATCCAGCTCCTCGGGGTCGGTGAAGACCACCACGGGCTGACCCATCTCAATTCTCCCCACGCCTGGAGCGACAAACTCAGGGCGACGAATGATTCGTCGGTCGCTTCGGTGTTGAAGTTACGTTTCGTCTTCCATAATTGTCCAGTCCGCATGAGACGGGCGTCCGTGACGGGCGTCACGGGTGTCCGGCAGCCGTGCCCCCGTGGTCGACAATGGGCGCCGACCCCGGGTGCGGCCGTATCCGGGCAGCCGAGCTGAGGGGAAGCCCCGGTGGACCTGGACCACATCGACCTCGCCGTCGTCCGCGAGCTGCAGGCGGACGGCCGCCTGACGTACGAGACGCTGGCGCAGCGGGTCGGCCTCTCCCGGCCCGCCACCCGGGCCCGCGTCCAGCGGCTGCTCGAGGGCGGTGGCGTGCTCGTGGCGGCCGTCGTGCACCCCGCCATCCGGGGCCTCACCGCGTCGGCGCATCTGTCGATCGGTGTCCGCGGCCCGGCCGGGCCCGTGGCGCGCGCGATCGCCGCCATGCCCGAGGCGCCGTTCGTCACGCTGACCGCCGGCGGCTACGCGGTCATGGCCGAGCTGCGCACGAAGGGGATCGCCGAGCTGGACCGGGCGATCGAACGCGTCCGCTGTCTGCCCGGCGTGGACGTCGTGGACCCGCTCATCTCCACCCGCCACCTCAAGGACCCGTATCTGATCGCGGGGGAGCCTGCCGTCACGGAACTCGACGAGACCGACCAGCTCGTCCTGCGTGAGCTGGAGGCCGACGGCCGCCTCCCGTTCGCCGAGCTCGCCGAACGGGTCGGCCTGTCGGCCGGCGCGGCCCGCGCGCGCACGCTGCGGCTCCTCGACGGTGGCGTCGCGAAGGTTCTCGCGCTGGTGCGGCCCGAGCTCCTCGGCCTCGGCATCCTGTGCGGCTTCGCGGTGCGCGTCGAGGGGGAGCGGGACGAGGTCGCCGCGCGTCTCGCGGAGCGCGAGCAGGTCTCCTTCCTGTCCTCCTGCATGGGACGCGCGGACCTGGTCGGCACGATCACGGTGGAATCCCTCGCGGCGATCCGGACGGCCGTCGAGGACATGCGGGCCGTGAAGGGTGTGCGCACGGTGGAGAGCTGGGTGCACCTGGAACTCATCAAGGAGCGCTACGAGGATCCGGCCGCCGAGTGAGGTGCAGGCCGGACGATACGTAAGCGATGGCTCATCTGAACTTACGAAAAATTTCTCAGCAGTACATCTAGCCAAGTCAACGTCGGTTGCTTATCGTCCATGCGAACGAATCAGTCGCCGCGCCCTGTCTGTGTGCGGCGGCCCTCATGGTCTTCCCACGGTCGAAAGCAGGCCCCCTCATGCACCACCCCCTCGATGACGCCGACCGCACGCTCCTGGTGACCGGCGCGGCGGTCGCCGCCGCCGGAACCTCCGTACGCGCCGAGGCACTCGCCGTTCGCGGCGGCCGCATCGTCCACGTCGGCACCGCCGACGAGGCACGCGCCGCGCTCGGCGGCCGGATCGACGAGAACCTCGAACTCGACGGCGGCCTCGTCCACCCCGGCTTCGTCGACGCCCACTGCCACCCCGTGATGTACGGACAGGCCCTGGCCTGGGTCGACTGCCGGCCCGAACGCGTCCCCGACATCGAGACCCTCGTCGCCGTCCTGACCGACGCCGCCCGCGAGCTGCCCGCCGGAGTCCCCGTGCGCGGCTTCGGGTACGAGCACCGCCGGCTCGCCGAGCGCCGCCACCCCACCTGTCACGACCTCGACCGCGTCGCCACCGACCGCGAGGTGTACGTCATGAACGCCTCCGGCCACGGCGGCGTCGTCAACTCCCACACCCTGCGCACCTGCGGCGTCACCGCGGGCACCCCCGACCCCGAGGGCGGCAGCATCGGCCGTCTGCCCTCCGGTGAACCCGACGGGCAGCTCTGGGACGCGGCCTGCGACCTGCTCACCGGACCCGGCGGCGTGAAGATCGGCAACCACGGGCCGAACTTCCACCTCTCCGAACCCGACGCGATCATGGCCGATCACCTGCTGCGCGCCCAGGAGGTCTTCCTCGCCGCCGGCGTCACCACTGTCGGCGACGCCCAGGCCTCACGTCGCGAGATGGAGACCTATCTGAGGGCGCGCCAGGACGGCTCGCTGCGCCTGCGCGTCTCCGCGTACCTCACGTCCGCGCTCCTCGACACCGCGCTCGACCTGGGAGTCGTGAACGGCTTCGGCGACGACCACTTCCGCGTCCAGGGCGTGAAGTTCTACGCCGACGGCACCCTCGGCGGCTGGACCGCGTACTTCCCCGACGGATACGCGGCGGACTGCTGCCACCACGGGCAGCTCTACCACTCGGCCGAGGAGTACGCCGAGCTCGTCGGCCGCGCCCACCGCGCGGGCCTGCAGACCGCCACCCACGCCCAGTCCCCGTTCGCCATCGGCATGGTGCTCGACGCCGTCGAGAAGGCGCAGGCCGACCGCGAGCGCCCCGGCATGCGGCACCGCATCGAGCACTCCGGTCTGCCCACCGACGAACAGATCGTCCGCATGGGCGAGTTGGGCGTCGTACCCGTCATGCAGCCCCAGCACCACCTGCGGACCGGCGACGGCACACTCACCGCCGTCGGCGACCTGGGCCACCGCTACAACCCGGCGGGCGCCTGCCTCGCCGCGGGCGTGCCCGTCGTCTTCAGCTCCGACGCGCCCGTCGCGCCGCCCGCCCCCCTCGAGGCGATCTCCGCCGCGGCCACCCGGCGCACCGTGCTCGGCACCGTCCTCGGCGACGCCGCGCTGCGCATGCCCGTCGCGGACGGCCTGCACGCGCACACCGCGGCGGCGGCCGCCGCCCTGCACCGCGAACACGCGGTCGGCGCCCTGGCCCCCGGCATGCTCGCCGACTTCGTGGTCCTCGACAGCGACCCGCTCACCGCGGACCCGGCCGAACTCGCCGGCATCGGCGTACGCGAGACCTGGATCGGCGGCGCCCGCGCCTGGGCCGCCCCCGGCCGCTGACCTCTCCACCGCACAGCGGCCTACCGCACACCTTCTCTACTGAACAGCCTTCTCCGCCCTTCCCCTTCCCCGCCTCTCCTGTCCCCGGAGGCTTCATGCCGACACAGCCCGCCGCCACCCGACAGAGCCCGTACAGAGCCGCCTTCGCGGCCCTCGCCGGCACCTCCATCGAGTGGTACGACTTCTACGCCTTCGCCACCGCTGCGGCGATCGTCTTCGACGACGTGTTCTTCCCACCGGACATGTCGCCCTACCTCAAGACCCTCTCGGCGTTCGCGACCTTCGCCGTCGGCTTCCTGCTGCGCCCGCTCGGCGGCATCGTCTTCGGCCACATAGGCGACCGCGTCGGCCGGAAGAAGACCCTCGTCATCACGCTCATGATGATGGGCGTCGCGTCGTTCGCGATCGGCCTGCTCCCCACCTACTCCCAGGTCGGCGCGCTGGCCCCGGTCCTGCTCATCACGCTGCGCCTCATCCAGGGCATCGCGATCGGCGGCGAGTGGGGAGGCGCCGTACTGATCGCGGTGGAGAACGCCCCGCCCGGTAAGGCCTCGTTCTTCGGTTCGTTCGCTCAACTCGGCTCATCCGTAGGTGCGTTGCTGTCGACCGGTGCCTTCAGTCTGATGAACCTCTTCGGCAACGACGCGTTCATGAGCTGGGGCTGGCGCGTGCCGTTCCTGGCGTCCTCGGTCCTGGTGATCGTCGGCCTCGTCGTACGGGTGAAGCTCGAGGAGTCGCCCGTCATGTCCGAGGTGCGTGAGGAACACGCCGCCACCGAACAGAAGCTGCCCGTCGTGGAGGTCTTCCAGAAGGCGTGGCGCACGGTCCTCATCGGTGTCTTCGCCCTGGCCACCGCGACCGGCGGCTACTACGTGGTGACCAGCTTCCTGCTCTCGTACGGGACCGGTGACCTCCACCTGTCCGAGGCGATGCTCCTCAACGGCCTCACCCTGGCCGCCTTCCTGGAACTCCTGGTCACGCCGTGGCTGTCCTGGCTGGCGGACCGGGTGGGCCCGCACAAGGTCGTCATCGCGGGCCTGGCGGGCGTGATCGTCCTGGCGATCCCGCAGTTCATGGTCCTCGGCACCGGCAGCGTCGTCCTGATCTGGCTGTTGATGCTGGCGATGCGCCTGGTGATGTCCGCGCTCTACGGGCCCATCGCCTCGATCCTCGCGGAGGGCTTCGCGCCGCACGTCCGCTACACCGGAATCTCGCTGTCCTACCAGATCTGCAACCTGGTCTTCGGCGGCCTCGCGCCGCTCGCGGCGGTCTCGCTCGCCGCGGCCGCGGGCGGCCACTACTGGCCGACGGCACTCATGCTCATGGTCATCTCGGCCATCGGCATCTGGTGCACGGCCCGGCTCCGGCGCCTGCGCGTGCTGCAGACACCGGAAGGGACGGCTGCGGTGACGGAACAGGAGGTGGCGAGCGGGGTCTGAGGACGGCTGAGGCGGTGCGCGGCCCGGCGGATCGACTGCGGCCGGTGTCAGATCGGTTGCGTCCGGTGGATGGAGTACTGCTCCATGAGCTTGGCGCGGGTCGCCCCGAGCCGGTACGCCAGGATCTCGGCGACGGTACGGATCAGGGTCATGCCCAGCGCCGGATCGGTCTCGCAGAGGTCGCGCACCGCCTGCGCGTCGAACTCGTAGGCGCGCACGGGGCTGAACGCCTCGGCCCCGAAGTCCCACTTGTGCGGCGGGAACAGCCATGACCAGCCGAGCAGATCACCCGAGCCCAGCGAGGCGACAGTCACCTTCCTGTGCTCGGTGACCTGCTGGTCCAGAGAGACCGCGCCCGAGCGCACCACCCAGAACCGGTCGGCGATGTGGCCCTCCTCGAAGATCCGCTCGTCCTCGTCGAACGCCACCTCCTTGGCGAGCGTCATCAGCCGCTCGCGGTGCTCGTGAGGAAGGGCGGTCAGCAGTCGCGTCGCGTTCGTCATGGAACGGCCTCCTCGCCGAGGTTCCCCGACTTCCATTGGAGCCGCCACGGGCCGATTGAGCACCCCGGGAGCGGCACCGAATCGCACGGATCACGTGGAGTCACCCGCCGGCTTCGCTGTGACAGCGGAAAGCCACTCGACGACGTCCGTGGCCTCTTGCTCGCGCGCGATGTCCAGAGGCGTTTTGTCGCCGTGGCCGACCCGGCCGGGATCAGCCCCCAGCCCGTACAGGTACTGGGCGGTGGCCAGGTGGCCGCCGTGACAGGCGCACCAGAACGCGTCGGCAACCTCCTCCGGCGTCGGGGGTTCCGCGGTCACCCGGGCCCTGACCCGGTCGGTCAGGCCGAGCGACGCGGCCTCCTCGAGCGTGACGCGGGCGCCGTGCTCCACGAGCCGGAACGCGGCGCGCCACTGCCCGAAGGCGCAGGCGTCCGCGAGGGGCGTGCCGTTGCCGATCACCGCGCCGGGCGCCTCGATGTCCGCGCCGGCCGCGACGAGGGCGTCGACGGCGGCGACGTCGTCACTGCTCGCCGCCCAGTGCAGGGGCGTCTCGGTGTGCGCGCCGGAGAAACGCGCGTCGGGGTCCGCCCCGGCCTCCACCAGCGCGGCGATGACCTGGGCACCGTTGGGGAAATGGCCGGGCCAGTCGGTCGCGATGTGCAGCAGTGTGCGGATCCCGGAGCAGTCCGGGCGGGCGGACTCCGCGATCGCGGCGGAGGCCAGCCCCGGGTGTTCGGCGAGCAGGTGGCGCAGGGCCGGTACGTCGCCCTGGCGGATCGCCGCCGTGACCGCGACGGCGATCGGGTCCTGCGGGTCGAGCGTGGTCGTCATGGAGGTGCCTTCTGCCGGGGCGGGACGGGTGATCACCAGTGCCGAGGGCGGCACGCTCAGCGCAAGGCACCGGTGATGTCAAAGTGGTGACTGTGAGCGCTCTGTTGACCAGGGGCGCAGTACGACGGGCTTCACGCGGCGTGGTGGGCGAGTGCCGTGTGCGGGTCGGGCACGCCGGGGGCGGGCGCCGGGTCGGCGTGCACCAGAGCGCCGGTGAGCTTGGGGACGGCGTGCAGCAGGGCGTGCTCCGCGGCGACCGCGACCTCGTGGGCGGCCCGCACGCTGAGGGCGCCGTCGACGACGATGGCCACCTCGGCGCGCAGCCGGTGCCCGATCCAGCGCATGCGCAGCTCATTGACGGCCAGCACTCCGGGTACGTGCCCCAGGGCATGCTCGGCGCTGTCCACGACGGCCGGGTCGACGGCGTCCATCACCCGCCGGAAGACCTCACGGCAGGCGTCGCGCAGCACGAGAAGGATGGCGGCGGTGATGGCCAGCCCCACGATCGGGTCCGCGAGCCGCCAGCCGACGGCGGCGCCGCCCGCCCCGATGAGAACGGCGAGTGAGGTGAACCCGTCCGTACGCGCGTGCAGTCCGTCGGCGACCAGCGCCGCGGAGCCGATGTCACGGCCGACGCGGATGCGGTAGCGGGCGACCCATTCATTGCCGAGGAACCCGATCACGGCGGCCGCGGCCACGGCCGGCAGATACGTCATGTCGTGCGGGTTCACGAGCCGGTCGACGGCCGTCCACGCGGCGAACGCGGCGGAGGCGGCGATGGTCAGGACGATGACGAGCCCGGCGATGTCCTCGGCGCGCCCGTATCCGTAGGTGAAGCGGCGGTTGGCGGCCCGCCGGCCCAGGACGAAGGCGACGCCGAGCGGCAGGGCGGTGAGGGCGTCCGCCGCGTTGTGGACCGTGTCGCCGAGCAGCGCGACCGAACCCGAGAGCACGACGACGACCGCCTGGGCCGCCGCGGTCACGCCCAGTACGGCCAGCGAGATCCACAGGGCGCGCAGGCCCCGGGCCGAGGCTTCGAGGGCCCGGTCGGTCTTGTCGGCGGTCTCGTGGGAGTGGGGGGTGAGGACGTGCGCGAGCCGGTGCCGCCACCGGGCCTCTCCCGACGTGGGGCCGTGCTCGTGACCGTGGTGATGCGTGCCGTCGTGGGGTGCGTGTCCGTGCTGAGGGCTCAAGGGTCGGGCCTTCCTGGACTGGGGCGGGGGGCGAGGGCCGCGGGGATCGGGGCCGAGCTGGACACCGGGAGGCGTCCCGTTCCATTATGTGCGTATGAGCGCACGCATGCACCTGTCACCTGCGCACGGTGCGCACCCGCAAGACCCGAGCGGCGAGCAACTGGCATACGCCGCCGATCTCCTCGGCCTCCTCGCCGACCGCACGCGTCTCGTACTGCTGCACACGCTCGCCAAGGGCGAGGCGGACGTCACGACGCTCACCGAGGCGTGCGGCGCGGCCCGCCCCGCCGTCAGCCAGCACCTGGCGAAACTACGTCTCGCGGGCCTGGTGACCGTCCGCAAGGAAGGGCGCCGCATGATCTACGCGCTGCTCGACGGGCATCTGCGACGCCTGGTGAGCGAGGCGCTGAATCTCGCGGACCATCACCTCGGCCGCCACCCCGTTGCGTAAGGGCGCGAGGGTGCGGTCCGGGCTCCCAGGATCCTCGGCATGACGGATCGCGAGTGCTACCCATGCGGCAAGGAAGCGCAGTTCGCCGGTCTGCCTCCCCGCGAACGCATCGCCTTCGACGAGCACTGGCGGGTGGTCCACGCCGTCGGAACGGCACTGCCCGGCTGGCTGGTGCTGCTGCCGCGACGCCACGTCACGGCTGTCCACGACCTCACCGACGCGGAGGCCGCGACGCTGGGCGCCTGGCAGGTCAGGCTCTCCCGCGCGCTGCGGAGCGTGACCGGCTGCGAGAAGACCTACGTGGCGCAGTTCGCGGAGGCCGAAGGCTTCTCGCACGTGCACTTCCACGTGGTGCCCCGGCCGCCCGGCCTCCCGCAGGAGCGCCGCGGTCCCGGCGTCTTCGCGCTGCTCGGCCGGCCGGAGGAGGAGTGGGTGACGGACGGCGAGGCGGATCGGTTGGCACGTGACCTACGGGCCCGTCTCCGCCCGGATCCGCCGCTGTGACCACGACGGTGACGCGGCGTCAGTTCTGCGTCGGGGGAGGGGAATCCTGGTCGAGTACGTACAGCTCCGGCAGGTTGACGACGATCGCCTCCTGTGTGCTGCGCGCGATCACCACGACCGCCTCCTCGTCCGGGCTCGGGTTCTCCTCTCGGTGCGGGACGTAGGGCGGCACGAAGATGTAGTCGCCCGGTGCGGTGCGCAGCCGGACCTCTTCGGGGGTGCCGCTGGAGTCGTCCAGGAACACGAACTCCGGGTGTCCCTTCACCACATGGATCGCCGTCTCCGAAGCGCCGTGGTGGTGGTTGGAGGAGGCGGTGTCGGGGGCCACGTGCGTCTGGCCCATCCAGATGCGCTCGGAGCCGACCGTGCTCCCGCTGATCGCCGCGAAGCGCCGCATGCCACCGGTCTGGGCGGTGTCGCCGTCCAGTTCGCCCCCGCGGATGTGGTGGAGCCGGGCGCGCAGCGGCAGGGGACCGTCATGGTCCGGAAGGTCGGGGTGGAACGCGTCGCGCTCGGGTGAGTCGCCGGCGTGTGAAGGTGTGGCCATGGCAGTCCTGCTCGTCGTGGGCGGGCCGTCGGCGGTGGTCCGGCGTGGGATGCGGCGGGCGTGCGCCGGTGTGGTGGGTGTCGACGACGACGGAGACAAGGTTGCTCCCGGCTCGCTCGATGCCGAGCCGTGAACGCTCAAGATCCACGGCCGACCGTAGAGAGCCGGTCGAACGGATGTCAAGGTTTGTCCGTTGCCGTCGCTTCGGGTCCTGATCTCCGCCGGAGCCGCGTCCGGCGGAGGCCCGGCCGGGGTGACGGGTGGATCGGCCCGGCCCGGAAGCTCGTGCGGCTGACCGACGCACCGTCAGAAAATCATGGGATGCCAGGAGTTCGAGGTCATGAGTGCTGGGGGGCCAGGTATGCGCGCATCCGCGCGAGCCGGCCGTCGGCGGTGGTCCAGTCGGCGGTGGATGTGCCGACGTGGCGCCAGCCCGCTCGCTCGTAGAGTCCGATGGCCGCGCTCGCGGCCGTCTCGACCTCCAGAACCGGTGTCTGCCCGCGCGCGGCGCCGGCCTCGATCGCCCGGGCGAGCAGCAGGGCGGCCACCCCGCGCCGCCGGGCGCCGGTGCTGACGAAGAGCCGTGCCACGGCCAGCAGACGCTGCTCGGGCACCCCCGCAGCCGAGGCCAGGTCAGGTCCCGGCGGTGTGAGGGCCATGTGTCCGACGACGTCGGCGCCCGCCACGACGACCCAGGCGTCGGTCATGCCGTGCGGGGTCAGCCAGTCCGCCGGATCTGCGGGCCAGTCCACCGGGTAGCGGTCGGCCGCCTGGACCCCGGCGAGCGCCTCGACGCAGCGGGGAAGGTCGGCGTCGGCGCGCGGGCGCACCGTGAGTTCGTTCGTGTCCGTCACGCCAGAGATCCTGGCATCCGTGCGGCGTCCTAGGATCACTGCACCCCGTGCGGCCGGAACTGGATGCTGATCCGTCCGCCCGCGGCCCGCGTCGTCTTCGGGACGGCGTGCTCCCACGTCCGCTGGCAGGAGCCGCCCATCACGATCAGGTCGCCGTGGCCCAGCGGCCGGCGGACCACGCTGCCGCCACCGCGGGGGCGGAGCAACAGGTCGCGCGGCGCGCCCACGGACAGGATGGCGACCATCGTGTCCTCGCGGGCGCCGCGCCCGATGCGGTCGCCGTGCCAGGCGACGCTGTCGCGCCCGTCGCGGTAGTGGCACAGCCCGGCCGTCGTGAACGGCTCGCCGAGCTCGGCCGCGTAGTGCGTGGACAGTGTCTGCCGCGCCTCGTCGAGCACGGGGTGCGGGAGGGGCTCGCCCGCGCCGTAGAAGGCGAGCAGGCGCGGCACGTCCACGACCCGCTCGTACATCTGCCGCCGCTCGGCCTTCCACGGCACGTCGGTGGCCAGCCGCTCGAACAGGACGTCGGCGCCGCTCAGCCAGCCCGGCAGCAGGTCGATCCAGGCGCCGTCGCCGAGCACGGTCCTGCGGACCCCGTCCAGTGGCCGCAGTCGCACGTCGTCGCTCTGGTCGAACAGGGACCCCTGGAGTTGGTGCGTTGCCATGAGGACAGCGTACTCCTTGATTCGAACATCTGAGCTAATTGGCTGGACGTGGACACCCCGGGTCCTGCGAAACTGGGCGTGTGGACGAGATGAGACGGTTCCGTCGGGCGGCCGGAGCGTGGGCGGCGCGCGGGGGTGAGGGCGGGTCCGCCGCGGACGCGGCCCGCGACCTGGCCGTCGCGGCCGGTGTGCGCAAGGTCGTCCTGGTCGAGGGGGAGAGCGACCTGGTGGCCGTCGAGGCGCTCGCCCGGCGGCGCGGACGCAGGCTCGACGAGGAGGGCGTCGCGGTGCTGCCGCTCGGCGGCGCGATGAGCATCGGAAGGTTCCTCGCGGTGTGCGGCCCGGACGGGCTCGATGTCACCGTCGCCGGGTTGTGCGACGCGGGGGAGGAGCACTACTTCCGCAGCGTTCTGGAGCGGACCGGCCCGCGTCCCCACCTCACCCACGCGGACATGGAGGAGCTCGGCTTCTACGTGTGTGTCGCGGACCTGGAGGACGAGCTGATCCGCGGCCTCGGCGCGGACACGGTGCAGCAAGTCCTGGACGTGGAGGGCGACCTGAGGCCCTTCCGGACCTTCCAGAAGCAGCCGGCGCAGCGCGACCGGGGCGTGGAGCGGCAGTTGCGCCGGTTCATGGGGACGCACAGCGGTCGCAAGGCGCAGTACGCGCGCTCACTCGTGGAGCGGCTCGACCTCGACCGGGTCCCACGCCCTCTGGACCGGCTCCTCGCGCATCTCTGACCCCGGCATGAGTGTCGGACCCCCGGCGCGCACAACCGACGCGTCCGACCCCGCCGCCGCGAACAGCGCTCAAACAGGCAGCAGCCGCGCGATCAGCGCGCTCAGCTGCTGGGCGTTCCGGCACTCGTGCATCTCGACGATCTCCGCATACGCGTCGGCCGTCGAGTCGCCGGTGTCCCACAGCGTGCGCCGTTCGGGGTTGAGCCAGTACACCTTCCGGGCGCGAGCGGCGACGTCCCGCAGCGCCCCCGTGTTGGGGTCGCTCATGTTCGTACGGGCGTCGCCCAGGACGAACACCGTGCTGCGCGGCCCGACCGCGTCCGCGTACCGCTCGGCGAACTCGCCCAGCGAGGTGCCGTAGTCACTGCTCCCGTGCCAGCCGGTCACGGCCGCCGTCGACAGGATGCCGGCACTGAGTCCCTCCGGCCCCGCCGTGTCGCGGCCGATGAGGTCGGTCACCTCGTCGACGCGGTTGACGAAGGCGAACACCCGCACCTTGCTGAACTGGTCGTGCAGCGCCTGCACCAGCAGCATGGTGAAGTTGGCGAACCCCGAGACCGAGCCCGACACGTCACACAGCAGGACGAGTTCGGGGCGCGCGGGGCGGCGGCGGCGCAGCACGGGCCGCATCGGTACGCCCCCCGTCGACAGGGAGCCACGGAGCGTCCGCCGCAGGTCGATCCGTCCGCGCGCGGCCCGGCGTCTGCGGGCGGCGAGGCGGGTGGCCAGTTTGCGGGCCAGCGGCTGAACCGCCCTGCGCAGTTCGTCGAGCTGAGCGCGGCCCGCGATGAGGAAGTCGACACGGTCGGCGGTCGGGGCGATGGCGCGGCGGGCGATCTCGTCGGTGCCCCGGCGCTCGGCGACCCGGCGCCGCGCCTCGCTGCCCACGCGCCCGCGGAACGCCTGGATGCGGCGGCGGATCTCGTCCGCCTGGAGCCGGTCGGTGAACTCGTCGTCGCCGGTGGCCCCGGCCCGGATCCCGGCGAGGATCCGGGCGAGCAGGGTCTCCGGGCGCAGCCGGGCGAGCGTCTGGTGCGAGGACCAGCCGTCCGACCGGCCCGATCCTCCGGACCCGCCCGAGCCGCCCGCACCGTTGGCGATGCCGTAGCCGCCGAGGCCGTCCACCGCTTCGGCCGCCAACTGGTCGAGCATCTCCTGGTCGTTGGCGGCCAGCGCGGCGGCGAGCCGCTCGCGCAGGTCGGCCGTGTCGGACTGCTGCCACGTTCTCACGGCGCTCGGTTCGTGCCGGGTGTCCCGCGGGGCGCCGACGCTCCGGGGAAAGTACAGATCGAAGACGGGGTCGAAGACGGCCCGCTGCCCTTCACTGTGCAGCAGCGCCGCCGCCAGGCCCTCCCGCAGATACTCGCGGTCGGTCAGGCCGAGCGCCTCGACCGCGAGCCCGGCGTCCACGGTCTCGCCGGTGCCGATGCGCACCCCGTGCGAGCGCAGTGCCTGCACGAGCGCGGTGAGCCGCTCCGGGACGCCGGCCGCCGTCGCGCTCACACGGCGTCCAGATCCAGCTTGGCCGCCGCCTTCAGGACGTCCTCCTGGTGCTTGAGGACGACGCCGAGCGTGTCGCGTACGACCTCCTCGTCGAGGGTTCCGGCGCCGAGGGCGAGGAGCGTGCGGGCCCAGTCGATGGTCTCCGCGACCGACGGCACCTTCCGCAGGTCCATCGCGCGGAGCGCCCCGACCACCCGCACCACGGCCTGCGCCAGCGCCTCGTCGAGCCCCGGCACCTTGAGCCGTACGATCCGGCGCTCCAACTCCTCCTCGGGGAAGCCGATGTGGAGGAACAGGCAGCGGCGGCGCAGCGCCTCGGACAGCTCGCGGCTCGCGTTGGAGGTGAGGACGGTGAACGGGCGGCGCGTCGCGCTGATCGTGCCGAGCTCGGGCACCGTCACCTGGAAGTCGCTGAGCACCTCCAGAAGCAGGCCCTCCACCTCGACGTCGGCCTTGTCGGTCTCGTCGATGAGCAGCACCTTCGGGTCGCTGCCGCGGATCGCCGTCAGGAGCGGGCGCGGAAGCAGGAACTCCTCGCTGAAGATGTCCGTACGGGTCGCGTCCCAGGACTCGTCGCGGCCCGCCGTGATGCGCAGGAGCTGCTTGGCGTGATTCCACTCGTACAGAGCGCGCGACTCGTCCACGCCCTCGTAGCACTGGAGCCGGACGAGAGTGGCGCCGGCGACCTCGGCGACCGCCTTGGCCAGTTCGGTCTTGCCGACGCCCGCGGGGCCCTCGACGAGGAGCGGCTTGCCGAGGCGGTCGGCGAGGAAGACGGTGGTGGCCACCGCGGGAGACGCCAGGTAGCCCGTCGCGGCGAGCCGCGCGGACACATCGTCGACGGACGTGAAGTACCCGGTCGTCATGCGTGAGCCCCCTCCTCGTGCGGCGCCGCGCGCCGGATGGTCTGCGGCCACTGGACCAGTTCCGCGAGCGGCTCCACAACAGGGACGCACCGTTTGCGTCGTAGGTCACGTGCCACAGCCGTACGGAACGCCCGAACCGGTCGGCTGCCGGCGTGTCCTCGGGGTCCGAACTGCTGGGTCTCAATCCGAGACCCTCGTATGCTGACGCCATGAGGCGGACCTCCTTTGCCAACTGGCCCTGCTCCATCGCGCGCACCATGGACCTGCTCGGCGACTGGTGGACGCCGCTCGTCCTGCGGGAGGCGTTCTACGGGATCAAGCGGTTCGACGTGTTCCAGGAGGAGCTCGGCATCGCGCGCAACACCCTGGCCGACCGCCTCCGGCGCCTCGTCGACGAGGGCCTCATGGAGAAGCGCGCCTATCAGCACGAGCCCGTCCGCTACGACTACGTCCTCACGGAC
Source organism: Streptomyces sp. NPDC107517 (assembly GCF_055582645.1). Classification (NCBI taxonomy): domain Bacteria; kingdom Bacillati; phylum Actinomycetota; class Actinomycetes; order Kitasatosporales; family Streptomycetaceae; genus Streptomyces; species Streptomyces sp. NPDC107517. Next base: position 307,931 of record NZ_JBVJPM010000009.1, read on the forward strand.
ATGGGACGCGACTTCTTCGGCGTGCTCGCTGCGATGAACCGCTGGGGCGACCGCTGGCTGGCGGAGGAGGCCGGTCCGCCCGTCGTCTTCCACCACGACCGGTGCGGGCGCGAGGGCCATGCCGAGGTCGTGTGCAGCGAGTGCAAAGAGCCGATGACAGCCGAGAACACGCGGCCCCGCCTCGGCCCCGGCTATCCGCCCCGCCTCGCGGAGCGCCCCGACGTCAAGGCCCGTTTCACGGACTGACTCCCCGCCGTCCCGCCCTGCGGCCTTGCCTCTTGACGAGTGAGTCTATCTACGCAACTCTCATGCTCAGGGTCGCTTTTCGCAGATCCGCCCAGTGAACTTCCCGCAGACGGAGAGGCAACCGGCAATGGAGTGGACGGGCGCGCGCTACGCCGACAAACCGACGGTCGAGGTCCGCAGAAGGGTTCAGGCGTCGCCGGAGCGGGTGTGGGAGTTCGTCTCCGACATCGACCTGATGCCGACGTTCAGCGCCGAACTCCAGTCGGTCGCCTGGCTGGACGGGGCGGCGGGCCCCACACTCGGCGCGCGGTTCCTCGGGCACAGCAAGCACGAGTCGCTGGGGGAGTGGGAGACCACCTCGCATGTCGTCGCGTGTGAGGCGCCACGCGAGTTCGCCTGGGCGGTCGAGGACCCCGAACAGCCCAGCGCCCTCTGGAGGTTCACCCTGACACCGCTCGACGACGGCGGCACCGAGCTGGCCCAGTGGATGCAGCTCGGCCCCGGCCGCTCCGGGCTCTCGTACGCGATCGACGCGATGCCGGAGAAGGAGCAGAAGATCGTGTTCGTGCGGCTGCGGGAGTTCGAGCGGAGCATCACCGCCACGCTCGACGCGATCAAGGACCTGGCCGAGGGCGGCCCGGCTCCGGAAGGACGGGGCGAGTGATGCGTACATCCACGACGATCGAGGCCTCGGGCGGCAGCTGGCGCGAGACGGTCGACTTCGTGACCGAGGCCGAGCGGCTCGGGATGGACATCTGCTGGGTGGCCGAGGCATGGGGCTCGGAGGCGCCCTCGCCGCTCGGATATCTGGCGGCGCGCACGGAGAGGATGCTGCTCGGCTCCGGGATCATCCAGCTGGCGACCCGCACCCCGGCCGCGATCGCCCGCGCGGCGATCACCCTGTCCAACATCTCCGACGGCCGCTTCCTGCTCGGACTCGGACCGTCGGGACCGCAGGTGATCGAAGGGCTGCACGGTGTCCCCTTCGCGCGGCCCCTGTCCCGTATGCGCGAGACCGTCGAGATCGTCCGACAGGCCGCGGCCGGAGAGAAACTCTCCTATGAGGGGCGGGAGTTCACCCTCCCGCTGCCGGGCGGCGAGGCGAAGCCGATGCGCCTGTCGATGCGCGCCGAACACGACCTGCCCGTCTATCTGGCCACACTCTCGCCCAGGATGCTGCGGCTCACGGGCGAGGTCGCGGACGGCTGGCTCGGCACGAGTTTCGTGCCGGAAGGTGCGCAGGAGGCCTACTTCGACCACCTGGACGCCGGGCTCGCCGCGGCCGGCCGCAAGCGGTCCGACCTGGACATCTGCCAGGGCGCCGAGGTGGCGTTCGCGGACGACGAGGACGCGCTGCGCGCGATGGTCGCGGGCCGCAAGAAGGAACTGGCCTTCAGTCTCGGCGGCATGGGATCCGCGACCACCAACTACTACAACAACGCCTACAGCAGGCAGGGCTGGGCCGACACCGCGGCCGAGGTCCGCGCGCGGTGGCAGGCCGGCGACCGGGACGGCGCGGCGGAACTGATCACCGACGACATGGTGCTGGCCACCACCCTCATCGGCACCGAGCCCATGGTCCGCGAACGCCTGCGGGTCTGGAGCGCCGCGGGCGTCGACACGGTCCGCCTCTACCCGGCCGGCGACACGCTGGATGCCCGGCTGACCACCCTGGGCAGGGCCCTGGATCTCGTACGGGACGTGGGGCGCGAGGGCGCCGGTCAGGATGTGTGCGGGTCCGCCGGGCCCACGTAGTTGCTGAGCTCGATCAGGTTGTCGTCAGGATCCCGCACGTACACGCTGACGATGGGCCCGGTGGCACCCGTGCGTTCCACCGGGCCCTCCTCCAACGGGACGCCGTGGCTCGCCAGTTCGGCGATGACCCGCCGGACGGGCTCGTCGACGATCAGGCACAGGTCCGCGCTGCCGGGCGTGGGGCGGGCCGCCTTCGGCTCGAACTCGTGACCCGCCTCATGGAGGTTGATCTTGCTGTGGCCGAAGGTGAGGGCGCGGCGGCCGCCCCGGAAGGTGACCGCCTCCATGTCCAGGACCTTCGTGTAGAACGCGACCGTGGCGTCGGGGTCGCGCACGGTGAGGACGAGGTGGTCGAGCCGGTCGATGCGCATGGCGCAAGCCAACCAGGCGTCGTGCGGCTTGTCGACGACCGTCCGAACGCGGCCGGAAGCCCGGCCACCGCTGCCGGTGGCCGGGCCGTGACCTCGGGGCCCGGTACTAGCCCAGCACCCTCCCCAGCGCCGCGAGTGCCGACTCGAGTTCCTCGCGAGTGATGGTCAGGGGAGGGGCCAGGCGGATCGTCGAACCGTGCGTGTCCTTGACCAACACGCCCTCGTCCAGGAGAAGTTCGCTGATCCGGCGGCCCGTGCCGATGGCCGGGTCGATGTCGACGCCCGCCCAGAGGCCGCGGGCCCGGAAGGCCTTGACTCCCTTGCCGGTCAGGGCCTCGAGCCCGGCGCGCAGCACCTCGCCCAGATCCGCCGCCCGGCGCTGGAATTCGCCGGTGGCGAGCAGGTCGACGACGGCGGAGCCGACCGCCGCGGACAGCGGGTTCCCGCCGAACGTGGAACCGTGCTCGCCCGGCCGCAGCACCCCCAGGACGTCCCGCCCCGCGACGACCGCCGACACCGGCACGATGCCGCCGCCGAGCGCCTTGCCGAGGAGCAGCATGTCGGGGCGCACGGCCTCGTGGTCGACGGCGAGCGTGCGGCCCGTGCGGCCGAGCCCCGACTGGATCTCGTCGGCGATGAACAGGCAGCCGGCCCGCCGCGTCAGATCGCGTACCCCGGTGAGATAGCCGTCGTCCGGGATGACCACCCCGGCCTCGCCCTGGATGGGTTCGAGGAGGACGGCCGCCGTCGTCTCGTCGACCGCCGCCTCGAGCGCGGCCAGGTCGTTGTAGGGGACCACGCGGAAGCCCGGCGTGAACGGCCCGAACCCGGCGCGGGCCGACTCGTCAGTGGAGAAGCTGACGATCGTGGTCGTCCGGCCGTGGAAGTTGCCGTCGGCCACGACGATCGTCGCCCGGTCCGCGGGGACGCCCTTGACCTCGTACGCCCACTTGCGGGCGACCTTGACGGCGCTCTCCACGGCCTCGGCGCCCGTGTTCATCGGCAGCACCATGTCGAGCCCGGTCAGCTCCGCGAGGCCCTCGGCGAAGCCGGCCAGACGGTCGTTGTGGAAGGCGCGCGACGTCAGCGTGAGCTGGTCGAGCTGACGGTGGGCGGCCTCGATCAGCGCGGGGTGGCGGTGGCCGAAGTTGAGGGCCGAGTAACCCGCGAGGAGGTCGAGGTAGCGGCGGCCCTCGACGTCCTCGACCCAGGTGCCCTCGGCGCGGGCGACGACGACGGGAAGGGGGTGGTAGTTGTGCGCGAGCACCGGCGTCTCGGCGCTGATGAGCTCGGCAGAGGAACGCGGGGCCTGGACGGGGGCGACGGTCATGAACGGATCTCCTGGGTGCAGCACTTGATGCCTCCGCCGGCCTTGTGGAACTCGGAGAGGTCGACGGGGACGGGGACGTATCCGCGGTGGGTGAGCTGTTCGATGAGGCCGGTGGCCTGCGGGGCGACGAAGACGCGGTGGCCGTCGGAGACCGAGTTGAGGCCGAAGGCCATCGCGTCGTCGCGGGTGGCGAGCACGGCGCTCGGGAAGAGCCGCGCGAGCACCTCGCGGCTCCCGGCCGAGAATGCCTCCGGGTAGTACGCGACGGTGCCGCCGCCCGGATCGTCGGGGTCGTCGAGGGCGAACAGCGCGGTGTCCAGGTGGTAGAAGTACGGGTCGACCAGGCGCAGGCCGATGACCGGTACGCCGAAGAACTCCTGCGCCTCGTCGTGCGCGGCCCGCGTCGTACGGAATCCGCTGCCCGCGAGGATGCAGCGGCCCGCCGGTACGAGGTCGCCCTCGCCCTCGCAGACCGACTCCGGACGGTGGACGTCGTAGCCCGCCGCCTTGAACCACGTCTCGTACTCCGCGGACTCGGGGCGGCGTTGCTCCGCGTGGAAGTGGGAGCCGAGGACGCGGCCGTCCACGACGAGCGCCGAGTTCGCGGCGAACACCATGTCGGGCAGGCCCGGGACGGGTGGCACGGTTTCCACGGTGTGTCCGTGCGCGCGGTAGGTCTCGATCAGGTTCTGCCATTGCGCGATGGCGAGCGCGGTGTCGACCCGCACGTCGTCACGCATCCACGGGTTGATGGCGTACTGAACGTCGAAGTATCGAGGCTCGCACACCAGATAGCGCCTGGGCACAGACGGGTACCTCCGCTTCCGGCGGGACAACGATCAGAGGGTGTCTCCACGGTAGGAAGCGGCAGTGGCGCTCGACAAGAGCATTTGGATGCGTGAGTCCGCAGTAATGCTGCGCAGATCGGGTGGTCAGTGCTGGTTTGCTGCGTCCGCTCCGTCGTCGGGGGCGGGCTCGCGGGCGCCGGCCTCCGCGCTGTCCGGCAGCAGATGGGAAAGGACCATGTAGCTGATCGTCTTGCGGATGAACGGCTCGGCCCTGATGCGTTCGAGCACCTCTTCGAAATGGCCGACGTCCGTGGCCCTGACGTGCAGCAACGCGTCGGCGCCGCCCGTCACGGTCATCGCGGAGGTGATCTCCGGATGGTTGCGCACGACTTCGGCGAGCCGGCGGGGCGGCGCCGCCCCGTCGCAGTACACCTCGACGAACGCCTCGGTGCTCCAGCCGAGCGCGGCCGGCCGCACCGTGGCGGTGTAGCCGGTGATGACATCGTTCTCGCGCAGCCGGTCGGCGCGCCGCTTGACCGCGGTCGCGGACAGTCCGATGGCCGCGCCGATCTCCGCGAAACTCGTCCTGGCATTGGCGATCAGGGCGGCGACGATCTTGCGGTCGAGATCGTCGAACCCGATGTGCTTGCTGTTCATGGCCGGAGGTCCTTCTCGTGCTGGTCACGGGCGCGCAGGGCCAGGGCCACCAGCGCGGCGTCCTCGGGGCGCCGCACATCGCGGCCGGTCAGCTCGGCGAACCGGTTGATCCGCTGCTGGATCGTGTTGCGATGGCAGTACAGGGCGGCCGCGGTGTCCGCGACGGACCCGGTCCCGGCCAGGTGCGACCGTACGGTATCGAGCAGGCGCCTCGCCTCGACGGCGGGCACCGTTTCCGCGTGCAGCCCGCTGAGGACGTCGTCGGCGAGATCCCGCCCGAAGCCCTCGGCGCGCTGCACCAGGACATCGAGCCAGCTGTCCTCGAGTCGCCGTGGACCCGGGGCGTTCGCGGGCAGGACGCGCGCCGTGGCCGTCGCCAGGACCACCGCACGCGGCACCGCGGCCAGGCCCGCCGCCGCGGAGGCGACCCCGCACGGCGTCTCCTGGAGCTGGGCGAGTACCGACTCCGCCGTGGTGCGCCGGCCCAGTTGCACGGCGAGCACCAGATCCGACGCGACCTCCTGCAGCTGGACGGGAACCTCGGCCGTGCGCAGCGCCGCCGCGGTCCTGCGCAGCCCGGCCCCGTGCTGTGGCGGCGCCACCGCGCACAGGAACCGGTCGTCGGCCTGGAAGCCGAGGGCGAGCGCCGCGTCCCGCACCACCGTCGGATTGCGGCCCTCGCTGTCCAGGAGCCGGGCGAACCACATGCGCCGCTCGTCCGCCGCGCGGCGCCCCATGTCCAGAATGGTGCGCTGGTACGCCGTCATGATCCCGGTGACGTGCTTCTCCACGGCCTCCCACACGTGGTACGCGGACGTCACCAGCTCGGCTTTGTCCTCCTCGCCTGCCTTGTCGACCAGCGCCGCCCAGACGACGCGGAAGTCGAGGCGCGCCGCCGCGAGGAGGGAGTCCAGAGGGACACCCTGACGGGCGCGCCTCTCCCCGATCTCCTCGGAGACCGTGGCGATGCGATCGGGCAGGGGCAGACAGGCGACCTTGCGCAGCAGGTACTCGAACGCCTGCCAGGCCGTGGCGCGGAAGTCCTCCTCCGAGACGCGGTCCACATAGGAGGCACGGACCGGCCGTACGCACTCCACCCACAGGCCGACGAGGCTGTCGATGTCCTCCAGGCAGCGCCGGGCCAGCTCGGTGACCCGGGGGTCAGGGGGCGGGAAGAGGACGGGCTCACTGTTCATGTGCACAATCCTGGCCGCCCCATCGGCGCCAAATCAACGTTGGCTTCGCGCCAGACCCCGTGAATTCTTGGAGTGTCCGGCAGGCCGTGGCCGGAATTCCACTGCATGGAGGGCCGGGTAGCTGTGCATTTGACCCCTCGAGAGCTGGAGCGGATCCAGCTGTTCACCGTCGCGGAACTGGCGCGCCGCCGCAGGGCGCGCGGGCGCAGGCTGAACGCACCGGAGGCGATCGCCCTGATCTGCGACGAGGTTCTCGAAGCCGCCTGGGACGGCCTGAGCCTCGACGAAGTGATCGCGGCGGGCCGCAAGGTCCTCACCGAGGACGACGTCATGGACGGGGTGCCGCAGATGGTCACCACGATCCAGGTCGAGGCCCTGTTCCCGAGCGGTACGTCCCTGGTGGCGATCGACCACCCGATCCCCACCACGGGCGGGAGCGGCGAACCCGGGCCGGGAGCCGTCCGCACCGCACCCGACCCGGTCCTGATCAACACCGGCAGGCTCCGCTCACGGCTGACCGTCCGGAACAACGGCGACCGCACCGTCTACCTGTCCTCGCACTACCCGCTCGCCGAGGCGAACGCGGCCCTGGAGCTCGACCGCGAGGCCGCCGCGGGCATGCGGCTCGACATCCCGGCGGGCACCGCCCTGTCCTTCGAACCCGGCGCCGTACGAGAAGTCGACGTGGTGACGGCACGCCATGAGGAGGCGTCATGACACAGGTCGACCGCCGCACGTACAACGCGCTCTACGGCCCCACGACCGGCGACCGGATCCGGCTCGGCGACACCTGCTTGTGGGTCGAGGTGGAACAGGACGACGGCACACCGGGCGACGAACTGCTCGGCGGCTGCGGCAAGACGGTCCGCGACGGACTGCTGGCGTCGCCGCGCTCCGACCGGGACTCCGCGCTCGACATGGTGGTGGCCGGCGTCGTCCTGATGGACCCGGTGCTCGGCGTCCGCAAGACCGACATCGGGATCAAGGACGGCCGGATCGTCGCCGTCGGCGGCGTCGGCAACCCGGATGTCATGGACGTCGACTTCGCCATCGACTCCCACACCTCGGTCATCCCGGGCGAGGGCCTGATCGCCACCCCCGGCATCGTGGACAGTCACGTCCACCTCTCTTCGCCCGAGGTGGCACCCGCCGCGCTGTCCGCCGGAGTCACCACGCTCGTCGGCATGGGCCTCGGCGGAGTGTGGGAGATCGGCTGCAACCCGGCGCACAACCTGCACACCCTGATGGCGTCCTGGCGCGGCACCCCGCTCAACATCGCCTTCCTCGCCCGGGGTTCCTCCACCTCGCGCGCCCTGCTCGACGAATCCGTACTCGCGGGCGCCGGCGGCTTCAAGATCCATGAGGACTTCGGGGCCACCCCGCGCATCATCGAGACGTGCCTGGGCACCGCGGAACAGGCGGACCTGCCCGTCGCCATGCACACCGACTCCATGAACGAGTCCGGCTATCTGCGCGACACCATCGGCGCCACCCGCGGCCGCACCGTGCACGCCTACCACGTGGAGGGAGGCGGCGGTCACCCCGACCTCCTGGAGATCCTCTCCGAGCCCAACGTGCTTCCCTCGTCGACCACCCCGACGGTTCCGTACACCGCCAACACCGTCGGCGAGCTGTTCCCGATGACGATGACGGTCCACCGGCAGAACCACCACTCGCCCAGCGACATCGAGATCTCCAAGGGACGCATCCGAGGCCACGCCATCGCCGCCGAGAACGCCCTGCACGACCTGGGCGCGATCAGCATCGTCAACTCCGACTCCATGGGCATGGGCCGGATGGCCGAGACCGTGCGCAGGACCTGGCAGCTCGCCCATGTGCAGGCCCTCGCGAACGGCGGCGGGGGAGTGGAACACCCCGCCAACGCACGGGCGTTGCGCTATCTGGCGAAGATCACCCTGAACCCGGCGATCGCGCACGGCCTGGCCCACGAGGTCGGTTCCCTCCAGCCGGGCCGCATGGCCGACCTCGTCCTGTGGCACCCCGCCTGGTTCGGCACGAAGCCCGAACTCGTCGTCAAGGGCGGCTTCGTGGCCTGGGGCAACACCGGCTCGGGCTCCGGCTCCACCCGACTGACCCAGCCCCGCACCTACCGCCCCTACTTCGGGGCACTCGGCGACGCCCCCGCGCGCCTGTCCCGGATCTTCGTCGCACAGGCCGCCCTGGAGGACCGGGCCGCCCGCGCCGCGCTCCCGCAGGGTCTGCAGTACGCGCCGATCGCCGGCGCCCGCGGTCTGACCCGGGCCGACATGCTGCACAACACCGCCACGCCACGCGTCCATGTGCCGCGCGAGCCCGCTCCCGTCCTGGTCGACGACGTCCCCACCGGAACCGACGCCGTCACCGAACTGCCCCTCGCCCAACTGCACCACTTCGCCTGAGGGACGGACCCACCCCATGCTTCTCGATCTGCTGGTGCGCAACGCGCGCATCCTCACCCTCGACGACGACCGGCCCACCGCCCGCACCCTGGGCGTCCTGCACGGCAGGATCGCGGGACTCGACGACGACGTCGAAGACCTGCCCGCGCGCCGCGTCCTGGACGCGGGCAGCGCCACCCTCGTCCCCGGCTTCAACGACGCCCACTGTCACACCGCGTGGTTCGGTCTCACCCTCGCCCAGCTCGACCTGTCCAAGGCCCGGTCGGTGGACGAGGTGTACGCGGCCGTCGCCGACCACGCGGGGGGCCGGCCGCAGGACGCGTGGGTGATCGGCGCCGGGCTCGACCACCACAAGCTCGGCGGCGTCCAGCCGCACCGCGACGCTCTGGACCGCGCCGCGGGCGGCCGCCCGGTGTGGCTCAAGCACACCTCCGGACACGCCTGTGTCGTCAACTCACCCGTTCTGGACAAGGCCGGCGCGCTCGCCGACGGGTTCGCCGACCCCACCGGCGGCGTCGTCGCCCGGGACGCGGACGGGCGGCCCAACGGACTTCTCGAAGAGACCGCGCAGCAGCTCGTCCAACGCCAGGTGCTGCCGTACCCCGTGGCCACCCTCGCCGACGCCATCGGCGCCGCCACCCGGCACTACCTCGCCGAGGGCATCACCAGCTTCACCGAAGCGGGCATCGGCGGCGGCTGGATCGGGCACAGCCCGGTGGAGCTCGCCGCCTACCAACTCGCCCGCGACAACGGCGCGTTGCACACCCGGGCCCAGGTGATGGCCGCCTCCGACGTGCTGCACCCGCTCACCGCGCACGCCGACGACGGCATCACCCTCGGCCTCGACCTCGGCATGCGCACCGGCTTCGGCGACGACCGTCTCTCGCTGGGCCCCGTAAAGATCTTCCTCGACGGCTCGCTGCTCGGCCGCACCGCCGCAGTCACCGAACCGTTCTGCGGCTGCCCCCACGACACGTCCGCCACCGGATACTTCCAGGGCGACCCCGAGGCCATGGCCGACACCGTGGTGGCCGCGCACCGGGCCGGCTGGACCGTCGCCGCCCACGCCATCGGCGACCGGGCCGTCGACCTCGCACTCGACACCTTCGCCCGCGCCCAACGGGCCCACCCACGCCCGGAGGTGCGCCACCGGATCGAGCACGCCGGCGTCGTACGCCCCGACCAGCTCGCCCGCTTCGCCGAGCTGCGCGCCGTGCCCGTGCCGCAGCACAACTTCCTGTACGCCTTCGGAGACGCCATGGCGGCGGCGCTCGGGCCGCAGCGCACCCCCTGGTCGTACCGACTGCGTTCCCTGCTCGACCTGGGCATCGTCGTGCCCGGCAGCTCCGACCGGCCCGTCGCTCCCGGCGCCCCGCTGCCCGCGATGCAGTCCATGGTGGAGCGCCTCACCGAGACCGGCGCGCCCTTCGGCGCGGACGAGAGCGTCACGGCACTCGCCGCGCTGCGTGCCTGGACCGTCGGCTCCGCGCACGCCACGGGCCACGGCGACCGCAAGGGCGTCCTGCGCCCCGGTCACCTGGCCGACTTCACCGTCCTGGACGCCGACCCCACGTGTATCTCGCCGGACCGCATCGGCGCGATCCGGATCCTGGCCACCTCCGTCGGCGGCACCGTCGCCCACGACCCGCTCGGCATGACCGCCTCCACCTGACTGCCTCCGCCCGAGGCACCCTCCCCGCTCCACCGTCCCCCGACCGCCCACGCGGTCACCGTCCCCCGGGAGATTCCGTGAGCTCCAACAGCACGACGCCGCCGACAGGCCGCACCGTCGCCGGCGCCGCCGACATCAAGCGCCTCCTGTCCGCCGCGTTCATCGGCACCGCCCTCGAGTGGTACGACTACTTCCTCTACGGCACCGCGGCCGCGCTCGTCTTCAACAAGCTGTTCTTCCCCTCGCTCGACGCCACGACGGCGACCATCGCCTCCTTCGTGACCTTCGCCGTCGGCTTCGCGGCCCGGCCCATCGGCGCCGCGGTCTTCGGCCACATCGGCGACCGCTACGGACGCAAGGCCGCGCTGATCATCACGGTCGTCATGATGGGTGTCGCCACCGGCTGCATCGGCCTCCTCCCCTCGTACGACACCATCGGCATCTGGGCGCCCGTGCTGCTCGCCGTACTCCGCTTCGTGCAGGGCATCTCGGTCGGTGGGGAGTGGAGCGGCGCGATGCTCCTGACCCTGGAACACACGCCGAAGGAGAAGCACGGCAGCTACTCGGCGGTGCCCCAACTCGGCTCGCCCGTCGGCACGTTGCTCTCCAGCGGCGCATTCGCCCTGGTCGGCCTGCTGCCCGACGACGCCTTCTACGCGTGGGGCTGGCGCATCCCGTTCCTCGCCGCCTTCGGTCTGCTCGTCTTCGCGCTCTACCTGCGCCTGCGCATCGAGGAGTCACCGGTCTTCCGCGCCATGATCGAGGACGCCGAGAAGAACGGCCCCGCGCCCGCACCCCTCATCGAGGCCTTCCGCAAGACCTGGGGCCGCATGATCATCAGCGTCCTCGCCGCCTTCCTCGGCATCGGCGGCTTCTTCCTGCTGACCACCTTCATGATCTCGTACGGCACCGAACAGCTCGGCATCGCGAAGTCCGTGATGCTCAATGCCACGCTCCTCGCCGCCGTGGCCGAGATGGTCGTGATCTACGTCGGCGGCCGGATCGCGGACCGCGTCGGCCCGTGGAAGGTGTGCGCCGTCGGCGGTGTGCTGTCGGTCCTGGTCGCCTTCCCGGTCTTCTGGCTCGTCGACACGGGGCAGACCGCCCTCGTCATCCTCGGTGTGACGCTCGGCGTCGCCGTCATCTCCATCCCGTACGCCACCATCGGCGCCGTCGTCACGGGCCTGTTCCCGGAGACCTTCCGCTACAGCGCCGTCGCCATGTCGTACAACCTCTCGGGTGTCCTCGGCGGCTTCGTCCCGCTCGTCGCCGCCTGGCTGACCGGCGTCACCGACGGCGCGTCCTGGGGTGTCGCCCTCCTCCTCGTCCTCATCGCCGCCTGCACCGCGGCCGGTTCCTTCCTGGCCGGCCCGCTGCTCGGCAGCCGGTCCGCCACCACGCCCGACAACACCTCCGCACCTCAGAAGGCCACCGCATGACCCAGCACCACCCCGCCCGTCCCGGCGGCCAGGTCCTCATCGACCAGCTGTCCGCACACGGCGTCGAGACCGTCTACGGCGTGCCCGGAGAGAGCTACCTCGCCGCGCTCGACGCCCTGCACGACGCCCCCGTCCACATGGTCGTATGCCGCCACGAAGGCGGCGCCGCCTACATGGCCGAGGCCCACGGCAAGCTCACCGGGCGCCCCGGGGTCTGCTTCACGACCCGGGGTCCCGGTGCCACCAACGCGCTGGTCGCCCTGCACACCGCGTACCAGGACGCCACGCCGATGGTCCTGTTCATCGGCCTGGTGCCGCGCGGGCACACCGACCGCGCCTCCTTCCAGGAACTCGACCTGCGCGGCACGTTCGGCGCGAGCGCCAAGCTCGTCGAGACCATCGACGACGCCGCGCGCATCCCCGAGTACGTCGCCCGCGCGTTCGCCGTCGCGAGCAGCGGCCGGCCGGGTCCCGTGGTCCTCGGTCTGCCGGAGGACATGCTCACGGATGTCGTACGCGTCGCCGACACCACCCCGCTGCCTGTCCCCGGCGGCGGCGTGACCGCGGCCGAACTCGTCTGCCTGCAACGGCTGTTGACGGCCGCCGAACGGCCCCTCCTGTTCCTCGGCGGCGGCCGCTGGACCTCGGACGCCCGCGCCGCCGTACGGGACTGGGCCGAGGCGTGGTCCCTGCCCGTGGCGGTGGACTTCCGCTGCCAGGACCTCATCGACAACGAGTCCGAGGTGTACGTCGGTCCGCTCGGCTACGGACGCGACGACGCGCTCGCGCAGCGGGTGCGGGAGGCCGACCTGCTGCTGGCCGTCGGGACCGCACCGGGTGACGTCGCGACCGACGGGTTCACGCTGCTCCCCACCGACGGGACGGGACCGCGGCTCGTCCAGGTGCTGCCCGAACCGCAGCCGCCGGGCGCCCTGTACCCCGCCGAACTCACCCTGCTCGCCGCCCCCGAGGCCTTCGCCGACGCGGTACGCGCCCTGCGTCCCGGCAGCCCCCTGCCGTGGGCCGTGCGGACCAAGCAGGACAGGGCCGCCCATCTGTCGTTCCGCACGCCGGTCCCGGAGGACGATCCGCTCGACCTGGCCACCGTCTTCGCCACGCTCGACGAGCGGCTCCCCGCGGACGCCGTCATCACCTTCGGCGCCGGCAACCACGCCATCTGGGCGCAGCGCTTCCTCACCTACCACGGCGCAACACGCCAACTCGCCCCGCGCAACGGGTCCATGGGATACGGCATACCCGCCGCCGTGGCCGCCGCGATCCACGATCCGGAGCGCCGGGTCGTCTCCGTCGCGGGCGACGGCTGCTTCCTGATGAACGGGCAGGAGCTCGCCACCGCCGTGGCCGAGGGCGCCGAGCCGCTGATCATCGTCCTGAACAACGCCAAGTACGGCACCATCCGCCAGCGCCAGGAGCAGGCCTATCCGGGGCGGGTCAGCGGCACCGGACTCGGCAACCCCGACTTCGCCGCGTACGCCCGTGCTTTCGGTGCCCACGGCGAAACCGTCACTGTCACCGACGAGTTCGGACCCGCGCTCCAGCGGTCCCTCGACAGCGGCAAGGCCGCCCTCATCGAGCTGAAGGTGACCGACGGGCGCCTCGCCCCCGGCATCACCGTCGCCTCCCTGCGCAAGGAGAGCTGCCATGTCTGACCTGACCCTGCACAACATCGTCGACGGCCGCAGCGCCGAGGTCGCCGACCGGATGGAGCTGACCGACCCGGCAACGGGAGAGGTCTACGGCACCGCGCCCCGCTCGTCCGCCGCGCACGTGGACGCGGCCGTGGCCGCCGCACGGCGCGCCCTGCCCGCCTGGCGCCGCAGCACCCCGGCCCGGCGGCAGGAGGCGCTCCTGCGCCTGGCCGACCTCGTGAGCGCCCACGCGGACGAGCTGGTCGACGCGGAGGTGCGCAGCACCGGCAAGCCGCGCGAGACGACCCGGACCCTCGAAGTGGGCCGTGGCGCCGACCAGTTGCGCTTCTTCGCGGGGGCCGCCCGGGTCCTGGAGGGCGTGGCCGCCGGCGAGTACGCGCAGGGCCACACCTCGTACGTCCGCCGCGAGGCCGTGGGCGTCGTCGCTCAGGTCACGCCCTGGAACTATCCGCTGATGATGGCCGTGTGGAAACTCGGCCCCGCGCTCGCCGCGGGCAACACGGTGGTCCTCAAGCCGTCCGACACCACGCCCTGGTCGACCGTCCTGCTCGGCGAACTCGCCGCGCGTGTCTTCCCGCCGGGCGTCGTCAACATCGTGTGCGGCGACCGGGACACCGGACGTGCGCTCGTCGCCCACCGGGACATCGACATGGTGGCCATCACCGGCAGCACCCGGGCCGGCTCCGAGGTCATGGCCGAGGCCTCCCGCGAGGTCAAGAACGTCCACCTGGAGCTGGGCGGCAAGGCCCCGGCCGTCGTCTTCGCCGACGTCGACCCCGTCCGCACGGCCCGCTCCCTCGCCGACGCCGCCTTCTTCAACGGCGGCCAGGACTGCACTGCCGTGACCCGGATCCTGGTTCAACGCCCGCTCCACGACGCCCTGTTGACGGCCCTCGTCGACGCCGCGCGCGACACCCGGACCGGCTCACCTGACGAGGACGCCTTCTACGGTCCTCTCAACAGCGCCGCCCACGCCGCCCGTGTCGAGTCCGTCATCGCGACGCTCCCCGAGCACGCCCGCGTGGAGACCGGGGGCCGGCGTGTCGACCGCCCCGGCTACTTCTTCCCGCCCACCGTCGTCTCCGGCGTCCGCCAGGACGACGACGTGGTGCAGGGCGAGATCTTCGGCCCCGTCGTCACGGTCCAGCCTTTCGACACCGAGGAAGAGGCCATCGCCCTGGCCAACGGCGTCGACTTCGGCCTGGCGTCCAGCGTGTGGACCGCCGATCTGGGCCGCGCCATGCGGCTGAGCGCCGAACTCGACTTCGGCTGCGTCTGGCTCAACTGCCACCAGGTGGTCCTCGCCGAGATGCCCCACGGCGGATACAAGCAGTCGGGCATCGGCAGGGACCTGAGCCGCTACGGCTTCGACGACTACACGCGGATCAAGCACGTCATGGCCGCGCACGGGACGCCCTGACACTCCGCGCACGGCGCGCGCTCGGCCCGCTATTTGATCAGTGCGTTGGCCACGACGACGATCAGGCCGAGCAGCGCGTCGCCCACGCCGAGTAGCAGCGACCGGGCCCAGGACCTGCCGCTGGCGCGGGCCGCCGTCAGACCCCAGCCGAAGAGCAGGGCGACGTTGAAGCCGAGGGCGACGTACTCGATCCCCGAGTAGTTCCACCAGCCGAGGCCCGCCCCGAAGAGCATCATGAGCGTCGGCAGGGTGGCGAGGAGCAGCGGCCACTCCTCGGCGAGCGCCCGGACCGCGGCGACCGCCCCGTGGTGGGTCTCGTCCCCGCGTCGCGCGATGAGGTGCGCGTACCCGTGTGCCAGGGCCGAGGCGACCGCGGTGATCAGGAGCCACTTGGCGTCGTACATGCGGTCCGCGCGTGACGAGCGCCCGTACTGGGCGAGGGCCGCGACCATGGAACTGGCGAGGACGGCACCGTACACGCCGCCGAACAGCACGTTGGGCCGGGCGGCGCCGCGGCTCAGGGCGTGGCCGCAACGGTGGAGGGTCTGGCGGGTGTTCATGACGGGGTCCTCGGGGGCGTACGTGGGCGCCTGTGGCCTGGGGTGGGGGAAGCAGCGAGGGGCGGGTGGTCGGCTGTCCGGTCACTCTCGCCCGAGGGGTCCGGTGGACCGGGGCGACACGCGTGGGATGTCCGGGTTTCGCGCAGGCCCTGAGGTGGTTGAGCGCAGCGGGAGTGATTGAAGTTGAGGCCGGATTCAGGTACGTTGCGCATGCTTCCCGAACCTGCGACCAGGAGGCCGTCTCTTGGGTACCCGAATCAGCGCCGTCCTCTTCGACTTCGGGGGCGTGCTGACCACCAGCGTGTTCAAGGCGTTCGAGGCCTTCGGCACCAAGCTCGGTGTGGATCCGCGGCTCCCGCTCCGACTGCTCGCGAAGGACGAGCTCTCCAGCGCCCTCCTCGTGGAGCACGAGGAAGGCCGACTGGGGCAGCGTGACTTCGAGGACGGTTTCGCCGAGCGGCTGCGCGCACACGGAGCTGACGTGCAGGGCCCCGGACTCCTGTCCTTGATGCAGACAGAACTACGCCCCGACCAGGCGATGCTCGACCTCGTCGCCGAGCTGCGGAACGCGGGACACCGCGTGGGCCTGCTCTCCAACTCCCTGGGCGACGACTGCTACGCGGGCTTCGACCTTGAATCCATGTTCGACGCCGTGGCGATCTCCGGTGAGATCGGCGTACGCAAACCGTCCCGGCGTGCCTACGCCATCGCGTGTGAGCGGCTCGGCACCGAGCCCGCCGAGACCGTCATGGTCGACGACCTCGAACACAACATCGTCGCGGCACGACGCGCCGGCCTCGCCGGGATCGTCCACCGCGAAGCGGCCACGACCGCCGAGGAGTTGAGGGCTTTGCTCCATCTGGACGGTGCGACGGATACGACACAGGCAGCGGCAGCACGCGAAGCACAAGCAACACGGGCAGACGCGCAGCCCGGTCCCCGGTCCCGCTAGCCGGCCGCGCCGCGCTGCCGCGCCGGTCCCTGAAATCCATCCCCCGTGAGGAGAACCACGTGTTCGAGCTGACCGACAGGGCCAAGGAGTACCAGGAGAAGCTGCTCGCCTTCATGGACGAGCGGATCTACCCGGCGGAGTCCGTCTACGAGGCGCAGATGACGGAGTCCGGCGATCCGCACTTCCACCCGCCCGTCCTCGAAGAGCTCAAGGCGGAGGCGAAGAAGCGCGGTCTGTGGAACCTCTTCCACCCGCACCCCGAGTGGGGCCCCGGCCTCACCAACCTCGAGTACGCCCCGCTCGCCGAAATCATGGGCCGCAGCGCGCACTTGGCACCCGAGGCCACCAACTGCAACGCGCCGGACACCGGCAACATGGAGGTGCTCACCCTCTTCGGCACCGACGAGCACAAGGAGAAGTGGCTCAAGCCGCTCCTCGACGGCGAGATAGCGTCCGCCTTCGCGATGACCGAGCCCGCCGTGGCGAGCTCCGACGCCACCAACATCCAGCTCCGCATGGAGCGGGACGGCGACGACTACGTCCTCAACGGACGCAAGTGGTGGACCTCCAACGCCCTGCACAAGAACTGCAAGGTGCTCATCGTGATGGGCAAGACGGAGCCGGAAGCCGCGACGCACCGTCAGCAGAGCATGATGGTCGTGCCGATCGACACCCCCGGCGTCACCGTCCTGCGCAACCTCCCCGTCTTCGGCTACAAGGACCGCGAGGGGCACGCCGAGGTCGTCTTCGAGAACGTCCGCGTCCCGGTCACCGCGCTGCTCGCCGGAGAGGGCGACGGCTTCATGATCAGCCAGGCTCGGCTCGGCCCCGGCCGCATCCACCACTGCATGCGCGCCGTCGGCATGGCGGAGCGCGCCCTCGACCTGATGATCGACCGGGCGCAGGCGCGTACGACCTTCGGCGAGCCCGTCGCGAACCGTGCCAATGTGCAGGACTGGATCGCCGAGTCCCGCATCGAGATAGACATGGTCCGGCTGCTCACCCTCAAGGCCGCGTACCTCATGGACACCGTGGGGAACCGGCACGCGCGCACGGAGATCGCCGCGATCAAGGTGGCCGCGCCCGAGGTCGCGCTGAAGGTGGTCGACCGGGCCATCCAGGTGCACGGCGGAGGCGGCGTCTCCGACGACTTCCCGCTCGCCAGCATGTACGCGCATCTGCGCACCCTGCGCCTCGCCGACGGCCCCGACGAGGTCCACAAGCGCACCATCGCGATGCGTGAACTGCGCCGCCGGGAACCGCAGTGGGGCCGCACCCGCTGACCGCACGGCACGGGCGAGAGGTCCTGCCGGGCCGAGGGGGAACGGAGGCGATCGGCGCACGCGGGTGTGCGAAGATCGCCTCCGTTCCCGTACCGGCGGGCACCACATGAGCACGCTGGTGTGCGGCGCCCGCGAGCGGCTGAGGTGTGCAGCGCCCGGCGGACACACACGAGAGCAGCAGAAGTCAGCACAGGAAGGCCCCACGACATGACCACCCGCGGCCAGGCATCGGACGGGGAGGACATCCCCTCGCTCGCGGACACCTCCGCGCTGCGTGAACTCCCCGCCACCGCGCGCGGCGCCCGGACCCGCGCCGCGCTCGTGGCAGCGGCCCGCGTCGTGTTCGAACGCGACGGCTTTCTGGACTCGCGCCTCACCGACATCACCGCCGAGGCCGCCTGCTCGACCGGCAGCTTCTACACGTACTTCGCCGGCAAGGAGGAGATCTTCCAGGCCGTGCTCGAAGTCGCGCAGGACGACATGCTGCACCCGGGCATGCCGCGCCTGGACCCCGAGGACAGCTCGCCCGTCGGCGTGATCGAGGCCAGCAACCGGGCCTACTTCGAGGCGTACAAGCGCAACGCGAAGCTCATGCTGATCCTCGACCAGGTCGCGGCCGGTGACTCCGGGTTCCGGGAGGTGCGCCGGCGCCGGAGCCGCGCGTTCGCCGACCGCAACGCGCGCGCCATCAAGGACCTGCAGGACCGCGGGCTCGCGGACCGCGACCTCGACCCGCTCATGGCGGCGCGGGCGCTCTCGGGCATGGTGAGCCGCATGGCCTACTACGCGTACGGACTCGGTGAGGACGACACGCTCGACGAGCTCGTCGAGACGTCCACCGCGCTCTGGGCCAACGCCCTCAAGCTCGACAGGAACGCCAGGTAGGCAACGGAGGGGCGGTTCCGCCGCCGCGTTCGGCTTCCCGGTCGGTGCCCGGACATGTCGTGGCCCCTCTTCCCGCACTCGCCCGCGAGGGCCGTACGCCGTGTCGAAGCCACCATGCCGCCGCGCGTCCACTACCGTCTCACCGCGCTCGGGCGCTCGCCCGAGCAGCCGCCGGCCAGGTCCGCGCGGGCCATCGAGAGACGGGAATGCCGCCGATGAGCTCGGGGTTCGACGGGCAGACGACGAGCGGCGAAGAGCTGCACACACCGCTGCGCGACTTCCTGCGCACCGAGACCGGCAGCGCCTTCGTGCTGCTCGTCGCCGCGCTCGCGGCACTGGCCTGGGTGAACCTCGGAGCCGGCACGTACGAGGCATTCTGGGGGACGCACTTCTCCGTCCGTATCGGGTCCGCCGGGGTGTCGCTGGACCTGCGGGAGTGGGTCAACAGCGGCCTGATGGCGTTCTTCTTCTTCGTCGTCGGCCTGGAGGCGCGGCGCGAGTTCGACATGGGGGAGCTCCGCGAACGCCGGCGCGTCACCCTGCCCCTCGTCGCGGGACTCAGCGGCATGGTCGTCCCCGTCGCCGTCTACCTGGCCTTCAACGCGGGGCAGAGCACGGCTCACGGCTGGGGCGCCGCGATGTCGACCGACACGGCCTTCGCCCTCGGCATGCTGGCCCTGCTCGGCAACCGGCTGCCCGGCGGGCTGCGTATCTTCATCCTGACCGTGGCCGTCGTCGACGACTTCGTGGCGCTGATCATCATCGCTGTCGCCTACAGCGGCGACATCGACGTTCCCGCCCTGCTCGTGGCACTCGGCCTGTTCGGCGTGATCCTGCTGGTACGGGCCACCGGAACCCGGCGCGGCTGGGTGTACGTGCTCATGGCCGGCGCGGTCTGGGTGGCGCTGCTGGAGTCGGGGGTGGACCCCGTCGTGATCGGCCTGGCCATGGGGCTGCTGACCTTCGCGTACCCGGCCAGCCGTACCGCGCTGGAGCGGGCGAGCGGCCTGTTCCGGCTCTTCCGCGAGCAGCCGACCCCCGAACTGGAGGCCTCGGTCCGCCGGGGCCTCGCGTCGGCCCTGTCCCCCAACGAGCGGCTGCAGCGCCTCTACCACCCGTGGACCAGCTATGTGATCGTGCCGCTGTTCGCCCTTGCCAACGCCGGCATCGAGCTCAGCGGCGGCGAACTGGCCCGCGCGTTCGCCTCGCCGATCACCCTCGGCATCCTCTGCGGCTACGTCCTGGGCAAGCCGCTCGGCATCGTCGGCTCGGCCTGGCTGACGACCCGGCTCAGCCGCGGCCGGCTGCGCCCGTCCGTCGGCTGGGGCGCCACCACGGCCGGGGGAACCATCGCGGGCGTCGGATTCACGGTGGCCCTGCTCATCGCCACCCTCGCGTTCGACGGCGACCGACTGGCCGAGGCGAAGATCGGCATCCTCAGCGCGGTCGTCGGCGCGTTCCTGATGACCTGGCTGGTCTCCTGGGTCATCGGAGTCCTGCCCCGCCCGGCCCGGATGAGGGCCCTCCTCGGAACGGCCGAAGGCATCGTGGACCTGGCCGTACCGGTCGACCCGGACCGCGACCACGTGCGCGGACCGCGGCACGCGCCCGTGACGGTCGTCGAGTACGGCGACTTCGAGTGCCCGTACTGCGGACAGGCCGAACCCGTCGTGCGGGAACTCCTCGCCGGCTTCGGCGACATCCGCTACGTCTGGCGCCACCTGCCCCTGAACGACGTGCACCCGCACGCGCAGCTCGCCGCCGAGGCGGCCGAGGCGGCCGGGGAGCAGGGCGCGTACTGGGAGATGCACGACCTGCTGTTCACCCACCAGGACGCGCTGCGGGCCGCCGACCTCCTCAAGTACGCGAGTGAACTCGGCCTGGACACCGAACGGTTCCACAAGAACCTGCGGGCGCACAGCGGAGTGGGGCGGGTGTCCGAGGACCTCGAGTCGGCCGACCTCAGCGGCGTCTCGGGCACCCCCACGTTCTTCGTCAACGGACGGCGCCACCACGGGGCGTACGACATCGGCGGGCTGTCGGCGTCGGTGCGCGCGGCGAAGGAGCGGGCGGTGCTGGCCGGCAGGCGCGGGCAGCGGCGTCAGTAGATCCAGGGCCGCTTCTCGCCCGGCCGGATCTCGGCCGCGATGTCGTCGCCGAGCCGGGCGACGGCGGTACGTCCCTCGACCTCCGTCAGCCACTGGTGCGGGAGGTGTACGTCACCGTGCAGCGCGCCGAGGATGTTGCCGCACAGGGAGCCCGTGGAGTCACTGTCGCCCGAGTGGTTGACCGAGAGCAGGAACGCGGCCTCGATCGGGGTGCGCGGCGGCTTCGGGTCGCACACGGTGCCCTGCTTGCCGACGTGGAAGGTCTGCGGACGGGTGCGTGCCATCGCCGCGTACACCCCGATGGCGAGGGCCTCCTCCGCGACCCATCCGGCGCCGAGCGTCTCGACCCTCTGAGGGGTCGCCTCGCCCTCCTCCTCGGCGAGCGCGACGGCCCGGCTCAGCGCGGCCGTGGTCTCCTCGTGGCCCCGGTAACCGGCGAGCAGCCTCAGGGTGCGCAGCACCGCGCCCTCCAGGGACTCGCCGTCGACGAGGTGGCTGATGAGGGCGGCGAACGCACCGGAGGCGAGATAGCCGGTGGGGTGTCCGTGCGTGATCTGGGCGCACTGGGCAGCGAGTTCGAACGACCGGCGGGCGCCCAGGTCCGTCAGGCCGAAGGGCGCGGAGCGCATCACGGCGCCGCAGCCCTTGGAGTCCGGGTTCACCGGCCCCGGCTCACCGGTGGGCTTCCCGTACGGATCGGGGGTGAATCCCGCCTCGACGCCGCTCAGGCAGGCGTTGCCGGGGGCGCGGCGCGCGTACAGCCAGGGCTCGTGCCGCAGCCACCCGAGGCGGTGGCGCAGGTCCTCCTCGGGCAGTGGCCCGGGGTGGTTCTGCGTCTCCAGCCACCGCAGGTACGCGTCGTGCACGATGGCCGCCTCGGCGCCGCCGATGCCCCGGTCCCGGGTGCGGCAGTACCCCCGCAGATGCCCCTCGGCGGTGAACAGCGTCATCTGGGTGTCGTCGCTGACCCGGCCGGTCACACCGTCGGCGTCGGGCACCAGGCCGGTGACCCCGGCCGTGCCGTGGGTGGCGCGGATGGCGTCGAGGGAGAGGAACTCGACGGGGTACCCGAGCGCGTCACCGATCGCTCCGCCGAGGAGGCAACCGCGTACCCGGCTGCGGTGGACGGCGAGATCGGCCCAGGATCGGGTGTGCACGGTGAGCTCCATGGTGGTCGGTCGAAGGCGTCGCACCCATCATTGCCGCAGCGTGATCTGCCGGGACAGGCGCCCCGTCAGTGCGCGGACGCGGACGGCGAAGGGGCACCCGTCGGCGCGTTCGCGGCACTGTCGTCGGGGGCGAACCACGCCATGCCGATCAGCAGGGACGCGACGAAGAGGGCGGCAGCGGCGACGGCCCCGATGATTCTCGGTCTGCGTCTCGCCGCCTCCAGGACGCCGCCGCGCCGTGCCGCCCCGCGCCGTGCCGCCCCGCGGCGTGCCGCCCGGCCGGACGACGGCAGCTGGTAGGTCGTGGACGTGGTCCGGATCTCCGGGGAGGTCTGGAAGTGGGGAGCGGACACGGGCGCAGGGGCCATCGGCACGGGCTCCGGGAGAGGTTCGGGACGGCCCTGCCAGGCACCCGTACGGAACCAGTCCGTGACCTCCTGGGCCGTCGGCCGGTCCTCCGGCTGCTTGGCCAGCAGGCCAAGCAGATAGTTCTCGAACGACGGGGGCAGCCGGATGCCGAGGCGTCCCGGGGCCACGGGCGCGGCGTCCACGTGCTGGTAGAGCAGGCCGGTCGCGGTGTCGGCGCGGAACGGCGGGTTTCCGGTGAGGAGTTGATAGAGCACGCAGCCCAGCGAGTACACGTCGGACGGCGGGCCCGCGTTCTTGCCGAGGGCGCGCTCGGGCGCCAGATACAGGCCGGTGCCGACGATCTGCCCGGTGGTGGTGAGCCCGGCGGCGGGATCGTCCAGGAAGCGGGCGATGCCGAAGTCGCCGAGCTTGACCGTGCCGTCGGGGGTGAGCAGCAGATTGCCCGGCTTGATGTCCCGGTGCACCACGCCCTGGCGGTGGGCGGCCGCGAGACCGGCTGCCGCACCGGTCGCGATGTCGGCCACACGCTCCGGCGTCAGCCGCGCGCCGCCCGCGGTCTCGTGGGCCAGACTGCCGCCCTCGACGAGTTCCATGACGAGGTAGAAGCGCTGCTCCCAGGAGCCGAAGTCGTAGACACCCACCACGTGCGGATGGCTGAGCGACGCCGAGGTCTGCGCCTCCATGCGGAACCTGGCCGCCGCGGACGGATCCGCGTCCTGCGCGAGGAGCAGCTTCACGGCCACGGGCCGGCCGAGCATCTCGTCGGTCGCCTGCCACACCTCGCCCATGCCGCCGCGGCCTATCGCCTTGTGCAACCGGTACCGATCCGCCAGCAACAACCTGCGCACCACCCTTGAAAGACAGCCCCGTCAAATTGGTTGCCACGGAACGTACTTCGCCCCGCGCGAGCGCGAGGACGAGCGGGAGGGGTGTGGCGGATCAAGGATAAGGCGCGCGGAGAGCCGATGATCACACTTCGCCGGGTGGCTCGTACAGAAGGTGAGAGGTGGTGATCACACCCGGCACCGTGCTTCCTAGGCGTCGCCTGCACGAGTACGGGCCAAGGGGCCGTGCCGCAGGAGTTCGGCCAGGCCCTGACGCGTCGCGGCGAGCACCACGCGGTCCTCGGACCGCAGCACGTACCCGGGGTGAAGGTCCCACACGAGACCCGTGGGACGGTCGGGGCCGTCGTCGCCGGGGGACGCGGCCAGGTCGGGGCGCCGCTCGCCCGGCGCCGTCGCGTCGAGCGCGATCACACGCCAGGCACCGGCCCGGAACGAGTCGGCGACGGTCCGGCCGTCGAGCATCGGATGTCCCGCCACATCGAGGGCGGCGAAGAGCAGCACGCTGCGCTCGACGGGGATGGCGCCGAGGATCTGGCGGCCCATCATGGCGCCCGCGAAGGCGGGCGCGGCGAGCGTGGAGACGCTCCGGCTGCGGGTCAGGGCCCGGGGATGTGCGGAGCGGAGCGTGCGGTAGACGGCGGTCGCGAAACCGTCGTCGAACAGGCGCAGCGCCACCCGCAGATCGGGCTTGACCGACCGCGCGTGCAGCGCGGCCTCCAGGTTGGTGATGTCACTGCTGGTGAGGGCGAGCAGGGCGTGGGCGCGGTGCACCTTGGCGGCCTCCAGGACGCCTTCCTGGGTGACGTCGCCGATGACGGTCGGAACACGCAGGCGGCGGGCGAGGGCGACGCCGCGCGCCTCGGGGTCCTCCTCCACGCAGACGACGGGGATGCCGAGTTCACGCAGTCGGGCCAGAACCCGGGTGCCGATCTTGCCGAGGCCGAGAAGCACGACGTGGCCGGACAGGCCGCGCGGCGGGCGGCGCAGGGCCGATGCCGTACGGAAGGTGCCGAGCGCTTCGAGCACGGCCGCGATGAGCACGGGCAGAAGGAGCAGTCCGGCGAGCCCCGTGAGGAGTTGGAGGAGCTGACGGGCGAGCGGCTCCCCGAGGGCCGGGTCGTCGATGGCGAACAGGTCGAGGAGCGTGAGGTATCCGGCGTGCAGCGGGTGGTCGCCGGTGGTGGCCCAGGAGGCGATCGCCAGGCCGAGGACGCTCGTGACGAGACCGGCGAGCGACCAGCGCAGCCGGCGCGAGAACAGCGAGCCGAGGGGCATACGGCGGCTGCCGGCACGGCCGTTGGGAGTGGCGACCGTGGGGGAGACGGCCTCGAGGACCACCGTGCCACGCCCGGTCGCGGCGGCGACCGTGCGTTCGTCGGGCAGCAGCAGCGGGCCCTCCGCGCCGCCCACGTCCGAACCCTCGGCGCCCGCGGGGTCGTTGGCGGTCGCGGACAGCAGGGCGAGGGTGCACAGGCCGGGGTCGGCGACCTCGCCCCGGCCCGGCGGGGTGCGCTCCACGGCGCGCAGCAGGAGCCCGTCGGCCTGGACGACCTTGCTGGTACCGGCGACGGCGGTGGCCGCGAGAGCCGGTGCCGCGGTGTCGGCGTCGGACAGAACGGTCGTCGTGGTGTCCAGTGCCTCGGGGTCGAGGCCGGGAGCGGAGAGCACGGCGGCCTGATCGAGGAGGTGTTCCAGGTGCTGGCCGAGCTTGCGGTTGTAGAGCCGGATGACCAGGCGCAGCTGGGGGTTGAGACGGCGGGCGGCCAGGGCGGCCCGGATGTTGGTCTCGTCGTCGCCGTGTACGAGGGCCAGCGCGGCGGCGTCGGCGACACCGGCCTCGGCCAGCGCCAACTCGTCGAGTTCCGGCGCCTCCATGACCCGCGGCGGCGGAACGCTGTCGCCGGCCACGGGGGACACGGTACGGCTCATGACGGCCTGCATCCGCGAGAGCAGAGCGGCCGCCCGTGGTCGTCCGGCCGGCCCGGCGCCCTGCCTGGTGACGCGTACGGAGGGCACCACGACGGTGACCCGCTCGCCGTACACGGCGCGCAGTTCGGCGGCGAGCCGCTCGGCCAGCGCGTCACCACCGCACACGATCATGTGGCCGGTCGGCGGGGCCTGTTGAGGCTGGCGGGGCAGGGTGGTCATGGCAACAGTCAAGTGGACGGGAGTGCCGGGACGCACATCGGCCCCCGATTGTGTGCGGGTGGGCGTGTCGGGCGGGTGTCAGGTGGACCCGGCGTCTCTCAGTCCGTATGCCCCGTGGCCCCGGACCGGTCGCCCGGCAGGCGCCACCCATGGTCCACCGGGCCGATGCCCGACCCCAGTGCGAACCCGGCGGCGATCGCCCCCGTGACGTACTCCTTCGCCAAGCGGACGGACTCCGGCACGGGCAGGCCATGGGCGAGGCCCACGGCGACGGCCGACGCCAGGGTGCAACCCGTGCCGTGCGTGTGCCGGTTGTCGTGGCGCGGAGCGCGCAGCCAGTGCTCCTCCGTGCCGTCGGTGAGCAGGTCCACGGCCGCCCCTGGCAGATGACCGCCCTTGACGACCACCCAGCGCGGGCCGAACGACAGGAGCCGTGCCGCGGCCCGGCGCATGCCGTCGTCGTCCGTGACGGCGAGGCCGGTCAGCTGCGCCACCTCGTCCAGATTCGGCGTGGCCACCGTCGCGACCGGCAGCAGCTTCGTGCGTACGGCGTCCAACGCGTCCTCGGCGAGCAGCGGATCGCCGTGCTTGGAGACGCTCACCGGGTCCACGACCACGGGGGCGTCCGTGCCGGCGAGCAGTTCGGCCACCGCCTCGACGAGGACCGGCGACGAGAGCATCCCGGTCTTGACCGCCTGGACGCCGATGTCGTCCACGACGCTGCGGTACTGCGTGCGCACCGCGTCGACGGGCAGTTCCCACGCGCCTTGGACCCCGAGGGAATTCTGCGCGGTGACGGCCGTCAGGACGCTCATGCCGTGGGCACCGAGCGCCAGCATCGTCTTGAGGTCGGCCTGGATCCCGGCGCCACCGCCCGAGTCCGAACCGGCGACGGTCAGGACGCGGGGCGGCGCGCCGCGCCCGGTGCTCGCGGGCATGGTCATGTGCGGGCCTCCTGGTGCGGTGCGGCGTGGGTGTCAGGGGTCGGGCGGCGCAGCCTCAGGGGCGCATACACGACGAGTGCGGCGACGAAGGCCACGTAGTACGCGAGGTCGGCGCCGTGCAGGGCCTTTGCGACCGGGCCCACGTACAGGCCGCTGTCCATGAACGGGACCGCCGCGGCGAACGCGGCGACGAAGGCGAGGAGCCCGGGCCACCAGGGCTGCGGCCGGGCGGACTCGGCGGCCAGGTCGACCGGCGCGCCGCCCCGGGCCCCGGCGCGCGCGAACCAGTCGACGGCCACGACAGCGACGAATCCCGGGATCCAGTAGCCGACGAACAGCAGCACGTTCTGGAAGCGGGCCGCGGTGTCGGCGGCGTGCATCCACAGCACCAGCGGGAAGCCGAGCACCGCGGCGAGCGCCGCCGCGAGCGGCCGGGGGATCCGGACGCCGACGGTCTGCAGGGCCAGCGAGCCGCTGTAGTCGTTCATGGCGTTGCTGCACAGGGCCGCCAGCGCCACGGCGAGCAGCCCGAAGGAGCCGAGAACACCGCCGCCGAGCAGCTCGTCGACACCGCGCGCGGTCTGGTCGGTGAAGACGGAGGCGCCCCACAGCCCGAGCGCCTGGACAGCGACGAAGGAGACGGTGACGCCGAGGAGCGTGAACCAGAACATGCGCTTACGGGATGTGGCCGCCGGAAGGTAGCGGCTGAAGTCGCTGGCGTAGGGGGCCCAGGACAGGGACAGGCTGAGCGCGATGGTGCTGGTCAGGACGAACGCGCCGAATCGGTCGGCGCCGTGCGCGGCCCCGTCGGTGACCGGATGGACACCGTCGAGAAGCTTGACGGCCAGGACCACGAAGGCGGCGGCCAGGACGAAGGTCATCAGCTTCTGGAGCCGGTGGACGGCCTCGTAGCCGAGCACACCCAGCGCGCCCTGCGCCAGCATCATCACGAGTACGCCGACCCAGAACGGCCAGCCGCACAGCCGGGCGAGCGCGTCACCGCCGAAGAGGCCGATCAGCGCGTCCCAGGCGACCGACGACAGCCACTGCAGGACGCCGGGCACCGCGACGGCGCGGCCGAACGCGAGCCGCGCCAGCGGGAGCTGCCCCGCGCCGGTCGCGCTGCCCCACGTACCGAGATACGCGGTGGGCACGGCGCCGACGAGGGTGCCGATGACGACGGCGGCCAGGGCGGTGACGAAGTCCAGGCCGAGTGCGATGCCGACGGTGCCGGTGAAGACGCCGGTCATGGTCAGGTTCGGGGCGAACCACACGGTGAACAGGCGCCCGGCGCCGCCGTAGCGGTGGCTCTCGGGGACCGGCGCGATCCCGCGCGCCTCGACCCGCAGGTCACCGGGCGCCGCGGGCATCCGCCCGTCGAAGACGGAGCGCGGTCCGGTGGTCCCGGTGCTGCTCGGGGCATGGGGCAACGACATTGGCTGACATCCCTCCGCCAGTGCTAACTGGTTCAGGTTCGACGGGTGTGATCTCAGCCCTCGTGCGGGGCACCCCGTGTCCGGTACGTCGGCAAGGGTAGCTTCCCTGTTCGAGGAGGCAACCCCGGGGGAGGGGTCGGCGTCCGCTGCGTGGACGGCGCGCACCCCGCCGCGCGTAATTCGTTCGAGGTGTGCGGCGTACCCCCGTAGCGTGACCGATTCGAAGATCGCGGACGGTTCGGGCACATGTGATCGGCGGCTCCGCGACCCCAGGGACACGCGGAGGACGGGAGACGATGAAGCAGCGTCACGGTGGGGCCGATGAACGGTTCGGAGCTGTCGCCGATGCGTTCGCGCGGAACTTCGCGGAGTTCCCCGAACTCGGCGCCGCCGTCGCGGTGTTCGCCGGCGGACGGAAGGTCGTCGAGCTGTGGGGCGGCGTCGCGGACGAGCGGACCGGGCGCGCCTGGGAACAGGACACCGCCGTCCCCGTCTTCTCGGTCGCCAAGGGACTGGTGAGCCTGAGTGCACACCTCCTCGCCCAGGAGGGCCGGCTGGATCTCGACGTCCCGGTGAGCCGGTACTGGCCCGAGTTCGCACAGCAGGGCAAGGAGGCCATTTCCACGCGGATGGTGCTCGGGCACCGCGCAGGCGTCCCCGCCCTCGACCGGGTGCTGTCCTTCGAGGAGATCGCCGGCTGGACGCCGGTGATCCGCGCGATCGAGGAGCACAAGCCTCTGTGGGAGCCCGGCACCGCGTTCGAGTACCACGGCCATGTCTTCGGATTCCTCGTCGGCGAGGTGATCCGGCGGATCACGGGCCTCACCCCGGGCGCGTACTTCCGCCGTGCGGTCGGTGACCCGCTCGGGCTGCGCGCCTGGATCGGCCTGCCCGCCGACGAGGCGGAACATGTGGCCCGGCTCGTCGAGGCCGAGGGGCGGCCCGGGATGCCCGGGCCCGAGCATCTGCTCACGCGCATCGTGACGATGAACGGCGCCCTGGCCTTCCCGGGTCTCGACGAGCCGCACGGCTGGAACGACCCCGCGCTGCACGCCATGGAACTCCCCGGCGCCGGCGCCGTCGGCTCCGCGAGCGGACTCGCCGGGCTCTACGCGGCGGCCGTCACCGGAATCGAGGGCCGCGAACGGCTGCTCACCGAGGCGACGGTGAGCGACGCGCTGCGCGAGTTGTCCTCCGGCGAGGGCTGGCTCGGCTTCGACGCCGGAGCGCGCTGGGGCTCGGGCTTCCTGCTCGACTCGCCGTCCTTCCGCCCGATGCTCGGCGACCGCAGCTTGGGCAACGACGGCGCCGGAGGCCAATTCGCCTTCGGTGACGACGAGTTCGGGGTCGGCTTCGCCTATGTGGCCAACCGGATGATCGGTCACGGAGACGCCCGCGCCAACCGGCTGGTCACGGCTGTGCGCGAGTGCCTCGGCGCGTGATGCCGTCGCGGTGGGGGTTGGGGGCGGCCGGTCGCCCCACCACGTCCCGTGGCCTTCACCGCGTTCAGACCTTAGTGCGCCCCTGAGCCGTCGCCGACGTGTCGGGCGCGTGGGCGATCACGGGCCCGCCCTCGACGAGCCGCCGGATCCCCGGTGTGGCGACCGCCGCGATGGCCATGGCGGCGACCAGGAACCACAGCCCGCCCACGGCCGACCCCGTGCGATCGACGACCACGCCGATTCCCATCGGCCCGAAGCCGCCGCCCAGGTTGCCGACGGCGTTGATCACCGCGATGCCGGACGCTGCCTGAATGCCCGTCAGGAACCGTGAGGGGAGCGACCACAGCACCGGCTGCCCCGCGAAGATGCACATCGCCGCAAGGCTGATGAAGGCCATCTGCAGTACATGGTTGCCGGTCAGGGCGCTGGCCGCGAGACCGAGGGCGCCGACGGCGGCGGTGCCCGCGATCCACGGATAGCGGGTGCCGCTGCGGTCGGCGAGCTTCGGCACGACGTACAGGCCGATGGCCACGAAGACGTACGGGATGGCGGTGATGAAGCCGGTGGCCGTCGTCGAGAGGCCGCCGAAGCCGTCGACGATCGTCGGCAGCCAGAAGCTCAGCCCGTAGGCGCCCAGCGGGAAGCACAGGTAGAAGAGCGACAGCAGGAGTACGCGCCGGTCGCGCAGCGCGCGCAGCGGACTGCCGTGTCCCCGCTCGCCCAGCGCGTCGGCCTCGGCGTCGAGTTCACCGGCGATCCAGGCCCGCTCGTCGGCGGCCAGCCAGCGCACACCTTCGGGACCGTCGGGCAGGAGCCGCAGGGTGACGAAGCCGAGCACGATCGCGGGCACGCCCGTCGCGATGAAGATCCACTGCCAGCCCTCGAGCCCGAACGTGCCGTCGAGGTCGTCGAGCGCGCCCATCACGGGGTTTCCGATGATGAACGCGAGCGGTGCGGACATCATGAACCAGCCGGTCATGCGCGCCCGGTAGCGGTACGGGTACCACTTGGTGAGGTAGTAGAGGACTCCCGGATAGAAGCCGGCCTCGGCGACGCCGAGCAGGAAGCGTGCGGCGTAGAACTGCCAGTCGTTGCTGACCAGCGCCGTCAGTACGGTCACCACGCCCCAGCTGAGCATGATGCGGGTGAACCAGCGGCGCGCGCCGAAGCGGTCGAGGTAGACGTTGCTGGGTACCTCGAAGATCGCGTACGCGATGAAGAACGCGACCTGGCCGAAGGTGAACGCGGCGTTCGACAGACCGAGTTGGTCCTGGAGCGTCAGCTTGGCGAAGCCGACGTTGGACCGGTCTATGTACGCCACCAGATACAGCAGGACCAGGAACGGCATCAGCCGCCAGGTCACCGCCTTCATGACTGTCGATTCCACGGCTCTCCCACGTCGTTCGTGCCGGATCCGCGTTGATCCTCTGGACACGCCGGGACCGTATCGTGATTTGATAGCACCATTGAAGGGGTGCGTCGGACACGGCTTGATCACGGCCGCGGTCACGGCCCCGGCATCGCACCGGAAGGACCACACATGGCCGCGCTCGAACCCACGCACGCCGACAGTCAGGCGCCGCTGCGCTCCCGCGCCTGGTTCGGCGACGGCGGCAAGAACGGCTTCATCTCCCGCCACCATCTGCGCGCGGCGGGGCGCGGCGGTCACAACTTCGACGGTCGCCCGGTCATCGGCATCTGCAACACCTTCTCCGAACTGACGCCCTGCAACGGCCACCTCCAGCTCATCGCGGAGGCCGTGAAGCGCGGCGTCCTCCAGGCCGACGGCTTCCCCCTCGAATTTCCCGCCATGTCCCTGGGCGAGCCGTTCCTGCGCCCCACCTCGATGCTCTACCGCAACCTCGCCGCGATGGAGATCGAGGAACAGATACGGGCCAACCCCCTGGACGCCGTCGTCCTGCTCACCGGCTGCGACAAGACCACCCCCGCCGCCCTCATGGGCGCCGCGAGCGCGGGCGTGCCCGCGATCGTCTTCACCGGCGGCCCGATGCTCAACGGGCGCTTCCAGGGCCGCAACGTCGGCTCCGGCACGGACATCTGGCGCATGACCGAGGAACTGCGGGCCGGGACCATCACCCAGGAGGAGTTCACCGAGTTCGAGAGCTCCCTCAACCGCAGCGCCGGTCACTGCATGACGATGGGCACCGCCTCCACCATGGCGTGCCTGACCGAGGCCCTCGGCATGATGCTCCCCGGCGGCTCGGGCCTGCCCGCGGTCGACGCACGCCGCGGCACCCTCGCCGAGGAGACCGGCGCACGTGCCGTCGCACTCGCCGGCAGCGACCTCACCCCGGGGCGCATCATGACGCGCGCCGCCTTCGAGAACGCCGTCCGGATCAACGCGGCCATCGGCGGCTCCACCAACGCCGTCGTCCACCTCCTCGCCATCGCGGGCCGCCTCGGTGTGCCGCTCGCCCTCGACGACTTCGACCGTCTCGGCGCCGAACTCCCGCTGCTCATCGACCTGATGCCGTCGGGGCGCTTCCTCATGGAGGAGTTCGCGTACGCCGGCGGACTGCCCGCACTCGTCAACGACCTGCGCGACCGGCTCCACCGCGACACGGTCACCGTCACCGGACGCGGCCTCGTCGACAACTGCGAGGGCGCGCAGGTCCACGACCGGGAGGTGATCCGCCCGATGGACCGCCCGGTGCAGCCGGCCGGCACCGGCACCGCCGTCCTGCGGGGCAACCTCGCCCCGAACGGCGCCGTCATCAAGCAGTCGGCCGCCGACCCGAAGCTGCTCAGCCACACCGGGCCGGCGCTCGTCTTCGACTCCCTCGAGGACTACCTCGCCGTCGCAGAGGACCCCGACCTGGACGTCACCGCCGACACCGTCCTCATCGTCCGCAACACCGGCCCCAAGGGCTACCCCGGTATGCCCGAGGTCGGCAACCTTCAGCTCCCGAAGAAGCTCCTGGACGCCGGCGTGCGCGACATGGTCCGCATCTCCGACGCCCGCATGTCCGGCACCGCCTTCGGCACCTGTGTCCTGCACGTCGCGCCCGAGGCCGCGGTCGGCGGCCCGCTCGCCCTCGTGCGCACCGGGGACGACGTATGCCTCGACGTGCCCGCGCGGCGCCTCGACGTACTGGTCGAGGACGCCGAACTGGAGCGGCGCCGCGGCGAGTGGCAGCCGCCGGCACCGCCCGCCGACCGCGGCTGGACCTACCTCTACACCCAGCACGTCACCCAGGCCGACACCGGCGTGGACCTCGACTTCCTGGTCGGCGCCAGCGACTCCGCCCCGCCCCGCCAGGCGTTCTGAGGACCCGTCATGAGCGAGAAAGAAGCACAGAGGCCGACGAAGGACGTCGACACCCTCGTCCGGGGCGTATCTCCCGTACTCGAAGTCCCTTTCCACGACGACGGCGCGCTCGACCCCGACGGCTTCGCCACGGTCGTCGACCGCGTCCTCGCCACCGGCGTCGGCTCCGTGATGTTCCCGGGCTTCGCGAGCGAGTTCCACAAGCTCGACGCGGGGGAGCGGGACCTGCTCACCGGCCTTCTCCTGGAGCGCACGCGCGGCCGCTCGGACGTCGCCGCGATCGTGTCCGTCCCCGACCATGCCACCCGGCACGCCGTCGCCCAGGCCGTCGACGCCGCCGAGCGCGGGGCCGACGCGGTCAACGTCCTGCCGCCGCACTTCCTCGGCCCCTCACGGGACGCCGTACTCACCCATGTACGGGCGGTGCTCGCCGCCGTCGACCCGCTGCCCGTCGTCGTCCAGTACGCCCCCGCCCAGACAGGCACCGCGCTGGACGCACCCACCCTGCACACCCTCGCCGCGGAACACCCCAACCTCCGCTGGGTGAAGGTCGAGTCGGCCCCGCCCGGACGCCTCATCGCGGCACTCGCTCAGGGCGAACGCCCGCTGCCCGCCCTCGTCGGCTACGCCGGTCTCCAGCTCCCCGACGCCCTGCGCCGCGGCGCGATCGGCGTCCAGCCGGGCTGCTCCTTCACGGAGTTGTACGTGGAGCTGTGGCACCGCTGGGAGCGCGGCGACGAGAGCGGCGCCGTCGCCCTGCACACCCGTATGACGCCGTACCTCTCCTACTGGATGCAGGGCGTCGAGCTGATCGTCGCGGCCGAGAAGGAGATCTCCGTCCGTCGCGGCTGGTTCGGCTCCGCGCACTGCCGGGCACCCGGGCACACCCTGGACAGTGAGGAGACCGCCATGATCGACCGGTTCTGCGCCGAGTTCGCCGAGACGGTGCCTGAGCTGCTCCGGTGATGCCGCGGGCACGCCACACCCGGTGCTCCGATTCCCACCGGAGGTGTGACAATCGACAACGCACCGGACGGGATCACCGGCACACGATGCACACGACGACACAGGGAGTGGCGTGGAACTTCAGGGCCTGCACGGGCAGGTGGTCGACCGGATCGGCCTGTCCCTCGCGGCGGACGAGATCCGCGCCGGAGAGGTCCTGCGCCTGGAGGATGTCCAGGAGCGGTACGGCGTCTCGCGCACGGTCGCGCGCGAGGCCGTCCGAGTGCTCGAGTCCAAGCGGGCGGTGACCAGCCGCCCGCGCATCGGCATCACGGTCCGCCCGATGCCCGAGTGGAACCTCTACGACCCCCAGGTCATCCGCTGGCGCCTCGCCTCGCCCCGGCGCGAGGTCCAGCTGCGCGAACTGGCGGAGCTGCGCGCCGCGGTGGAGCCGTCCGCGGCGGCCCTCGCCGCGGCGCGCGGTGACACGCAGGCCCGGCAGTCACTGTCGGAGCACGCCCGTGCCATGGCGAGCGCGGCCCTGGCCGGCGACAGAGCCGGCTTCGTCGAGGCGGACGCGGCTTTCCACCGAGCGCTGCTCGGCGCATCGGGCAACGGCATGTTCGCCCAGCTCGCGGAGGTGACGGAGGAACTCCTCGTGGCCCGTCGCGAGCTTTCCCTGATGCCGCACGACATCGACATGGCTGCCGTGCGCCGCCACCAGGAGGTGGCCGAAGCGGTGGCCGCGGGCCGTTCGGCCGAAGCGGCGGTGGCAGTGACGGCCATCGTCGACGCCGCCCACAGCGAGGTCGAAGACCTGCTGGCGGGCGGGTCGTGCGGGTACGGGGTCTGAGGGGGAGGCGCAACGAGTCCCCTTGACCGCCTTCCGGGCCTCGTGCCCGTGGGGACGGGGGCAGGACACCGGGCGGCAGGCGTGGTGCGACCGGCCGACCAGGCATCGTGGTGCCGCAGTGCTGCCGGCCGGTGCACGAGCGACTCGGCAGGGTCCGTCACACGGGGAGACCCAGGTCCGTGAGCTGCCGCCCAGGGTCGGCCGTGCCCGACCCCCGGCGGCCGGGGCCGCCGCCCTGCGGGGGGCGGCGGCCTTCGAGTGAGTCTCGACGGTCCTCAGGCCGGCCGCAGCCACACCGTCGCCAGCGGCGGCACGGTCAGCTGGAGCGAGACGGGCCGGCCGTGGCTCGGCTGAGGGTCCGGCTTCAGGACGCCGGCATTGACGACGTCGCTGCCGCCGTATCTCGCCGCGTCCGTGTTGAGGACTTCGAACCAGCCGGGGACCGAGTCCGGCACACCGAGACGGTAGTTCTCGCGGACCGCCGGGGAGAAGTTGCACACCGCCAGCAGGGGCGCGCCGTCCGCCGCGAACCGCAGGAACGCGAGGACGTTGTCGTCGGCCGCGTCCGCGGTGATCCACGAGAACCCCGCGGGCGTGGTGTCCTGTTCCCAGAGGGCGGGCGTGGCCGCGTACTCGTGGTTGAGGTCGCGCACCAGGTCGAGGACCCCGCGGTGGTCCGGCTCGGCGTCGTAGGCCGGGTCGAGGAGCCACCAGTCCGGGCCGTGCCCTTCCGACCACTCGGCGCCCTGCGCGAACTCCTGCCCCATGAACAGGAGTTGCTTGCCCGGGTGGGCCCACATGAAGCCGAGGTACGCGCGATGGTCGGCTCGCCGCTGCCACCAGTCGCCGGGCATCTTCGACACGAGGGCACGCTTGCCGTGCACCACTTCGTCGTGCGAGAGGGGAAGCAGATAGTTCTCGCTGTAGGCGTACACCATCGAGAACGTCAGCTCGTTGTGGTGGTACTTGCGGTGCACGGGCTCGTGCACGATGTACTGCAGGGAGTCGTGGCTCCAGCCCATGTTCCACTTCAGGC
Source organism: Streptomyces sp. NPDC107517 (assembly GCF_055582645.1). Taxonomy (NCBI): domain Bacteria; kingdom Bacillati; phylum Actinomycetota; class Actinomycetes; order Kitasatosporales; family Streptomycetaceae; genus Streptomyces; species Streptomyces sp. NPDC107517. The sequence continues at coordinate 343,138 of NZ_JBVJPM010000009.1, forward strand.
CGAAGCCGAGGCCACCGAAACCGTCCGGGCCGACGTGGTGGGTCGGCCGCGTGACGCCGTCCCACGCGGTCGACTCCTCGGCGATCGTCACGACGCCGGGGCAGCGGCGGTACACCGTCGCGTTCATCTCCTGGAGGAAGGCCACGGCGTCGAGGTTCTCGCGGCCGCCGTCCCCGTTCGGCGACCACTGGCCTTCCTCGCGCGAGTAGTCGAGGTAGAGCATGGAGGCGACGGCGTCGACGCGCAGGCCGTCGATGTGGAACTCCTCGCACCAGTACACGGCGTTGGCGACCAGGAAGTTGCGGACCTCCTTGCGGCCGTAGTCGAACTCGAGGGTGCCCCAGTCCGGGTGCTCGGCGCGGCGCGGGTCCTGCGGCTCGTACAGGGCGGTGCCGTCGAAGCCCGCCAGCGCCCAGTCGTCCTTCGGGAAGTGGGCCGGCACCCAGTCCATGATCACGCCGATGCCGGCCTGGTGCAGGGTGTCGACGAGGTGGCGGAACTCGTCGGGGGAGCCCATGCGGGACGTCGGGGCGTAGAAGCCGCTGACCTGGTAGCCCCACGACCCGCCGAAGGGGTGCTCGGCCACCGGCATGAACTCGACGTGGGTGAAGCCGAGATCACTCACGTAGGTGGCGAGCTGGTCGGCGAGTTCGCGGTAGTTCGTGCCCGGGCGCCAGGAGGGCAGATGGACCTCGTACACCGAGAAGGGCGCCTCGTGCACCGGGCGCTGCCCGCGCTTCTTCATCCACGCGGAGTCCCCCCACGTGTGGGACGACTCCGTCACGACGGACGCGGTCGCGGGCGGTACCTCGGTGCGCCTGGCCAGAGGGTCCGCGCGCACGGTGTGCGAACCGTCGGGGCGCGTGATGTCGAACTTGTACAGTGCTCCCTCGCCGATGCCCGGCAGGAACAGCTCCCACACGCCCGACGAGCCGAGCGACCGCATCGGGAAAGCGGTGCCGTCCCAGGCGCAGAAGTCCCCGCAGACGCGTACGCCCCGCGCGTTCGGCGCCCACACCGTGAACCGGGTGCCCGCGACCCCTTCGTGCGTCATCGGCTGGGCGCCCAGAGCGGTCCACAGCTCCTCGTGCCGCCCCTCGCCGATCAGATGCAGGTCGAACTCCCCGAGCGCGGGCAGGAAGCGATAAGGGTCATGTACCTCCCGCTCGTCCCCGTCGTACGTCACGAGCAGCGTGTACGCGGGAATCGCGTCGAGCGGCAGCACCCCGGTGAAGAGACCGTCACCCTCGTCACGGAGCTCCACGCGCCCGCCCTTGACCGACACGGCGACGGCCTGGGCGTAAGGCCGCAGCACCCGGAACGCGACACCGCCGTCCACCGGGTGAGCGCCGAGCAGGGAGTGCGGGTCGTGATGCTCACCCCACAGCAGGCGTCCACGGTCCGCCCCGTCCAGGACGGGGGCGGGCAGGAGTTTGAGGCGACCGGGGCCGGGCTTGTCGGACAGGCCGACGGCCTTGGGGGCTGAGGTCTTGCGAGCTGCCACGGTTCAGTCTCCTCGGGGGTGAGCGAGTTCTATCGGCGGACGGCGGGGTTGCCGCCGCCTGGTTCAGCGGGGTTCGGCGAGGCGGCTGATCGCCGCCATCGGCACGGGCAGCCAGTCGGGCCGGTGCCGCGCCTCGTAGAGCACTTCGTAAAGGGCCCGGTCCGTCTCGAAGGCGCGGAGCAGGTCGGGTTCCTCGCGCGGGTCCGACTTCGACTCGGCCGCGTAGCCGGCGCAGTAGGAGTCCCGGCAGCGCAGCGACCACTCGGGCCGCCAGGGCAGACGGGTGCGGGCCGCGTAGTCGAAGGAGCGGAGCATGCCCGCCACATCGCGTACGGGGGACTGGGTGTGGCGGCGTTCGGCGAGCGGACGGGCCGGCTCGCCCTCGAAGTCGATGACGAACCACTGCTGCCCCGACCACAGGACCTGCCCCAGATGGAGGTCGCCGTGGATCCGCTGCGCGGGCCGCGCCGAGTCGACGAGCGCGAACGCGTCGAACGCGGACCGCAGCCCCGGCGCGTGCGGAAGCACCGCGGGCACGGAACGGGCCGTGGATTCGAGGCGTTCGGTCATCGCCTCCGCGAGGTGCCGGTTGCGGTGCGGCACAGGGGCGTCGACCGGGAACGCCGCGGTCAGCGCGAGATGGATCTCGGCGGTCGCCCGCCCCAGTTCGTACGCCTCGTCGGTGAAGTCCCTGCCGGAGGAGAGGGACCGCAGCGCGAGGGTCCAGCCGTCGTCCGCGTCGGGCAGGAACGGCTGCAGGACACCGAGTGTCGCCTGCTGGGGCTGCGAGGTGCGGAACCAGGCCACAGGTCCCGGCACACGGGTGCAGCCCTGCCGGGCGAGCGCCTGCGGCACCTCCAGATCCGGGTTGACGCCGGCCTGGACGCGCCGGAAGACCTTCAGGATGTACGAATCCCCGTACACCAGCGACGTGTTGGACTGTTCGGCGTCGAGGACGCGTGGCGTGAGTCCGGCGGGCACGGTGACCTGCGGGTCGCGTTCGAAGCGCAGGGGGCCCGCCGCGCCGGGGTGGCGCAGCCGCTCAAGGAGCAGCCCGGCCGACCGGGGCTCCTGGAGGGCGTCGTACACCATGAGGCCGGTCAGCGGGCCCTCGGTCGCGCGGCCGATGAAGGCCGGCGCGAGCGAGGGCGGCAGCATCTCCCTTACGCCGAGCAGGAGTTGGTAGAGATTGTCGGCCGGGGGTGTGCCCGGGCCGGAGCGGGTCGCCTGCGCGGCGTGCTCGGCTCGCACCAGCAGGTGCAGGCAGCCCGGGTGCAGCTCGGTCATCGAGGCCAGGGTCAGCCCGGTGACGGGCCGGCCCTTCCCCGCGAACCAGCGCTGCCGCGGCAGCCATTCGTGCAGCAGACCGGCGAGTGAGTTCAGCAGCAGAGAGGGGCTGACGCCGGTCGGACTCTGCAGTGCGGCCTTGGGCATGGCGACGACTCCTTTCGAGGGCGGACAGACGGACCCAGGGGCGTGGGGCCGCCGGTCACCACGTGGTGCTGACGGCTTCCTTGCGGAGCCGGAACCAGTAGAAGCCGTGGCCCGCGAGGGTCAGCAGGTACGGGAGCCGGCCGATGGCGGGGAAGCGCACGCCGCCGATGAGCTCGACGGGGTGGCGGCCGTCGAAGGCCTGGAGGTCGAGTTCGGTGGGCTGGGCGAAGCGCGAGAAGTTGTGCACGCACAGGACGAGGTCGTCCCC
>NZ_JBVJPM010000010.1:0-45735 GCF_055582645.1 Streptomyces sp. NPDC107517
GCGAGTCCGGTCGCGATGGCCGGGGCGCGGCCGTGGATGGAGTGCATCCCGTAGGTGTTCATGTAGTACGGGAAGCGGGACGAGCAGCCGATGCCCGAGACGAAGACGATGTTCTCCTTCGCCAGCCCCAGCTCGGGCATGAAGCCCTGCACGGCGGCCAGGATCGCGTAGTCGCCGCAACCCGGGCACCAGCGCACCTCCTGGTCCGACTTGAAGTCCTTCATGGACTGCTTGGCCTCGGCCTTGGGGACCAGCGAGAGCGCCTCGATCGTGCCTGTGCCTTTCGTGCCGGTGTCAGCCATCGATGGCCTCCTTGAGAGCCGTGGCGAGCTGCTCCGCCTTGAACGGCATGCCGTTGACCTGGTTGTAGGAGTGGGCGTCCACCAGGTACTTCGCCCGGACGAGGGTGGCGAGCTGGCCGAGGTTCATCTCGGGGATCACCACCTTGTCGTAACGCTTCAGGACCTCGCCGAGGTTCTTCGGGAACGGGTTGAGGTGGCGCAGATGGGCCTGCGCGATGACGTCACCCGCGGCACGCAGCCGGCGGACGGCCGCGGTGATCGGACCGTAGGTCGAACCCCAGCCAAGGACCAGGGTGTTGGCGCTGCCCGAGGGGTCGTCGACCTCGATGTCCGGGACCTCGATGCCGTCGATCTTGGCCTGGCGGGTGCGGACCATGAACTCGTGGTTGGCCGGGTCGTAGGAGATGTTGCCCGTGCCGTCCTGCTTCTCGATCCCGCCGATACGGTGCTCAAGACCGGGCGTTCCCGGGATCGCCCACGGACGGGCCAGGGTCTGCGGATCGCGCTTGTAGGGCCAGAACACCTCGGTGCCGTCGGCCTCGGTGTGATTCGGGCCGGAGGCGAACTGGGTGCGAAGGTCGGGGAGTTGGTCGATCTCGGGGATGCGCCACGGTTCTGACCCGTTGGCCAGGTAGCCGTCGGAGAGGAGGAAGACCGGGGTGCGGTACGTGATCGCGATGCGGGCCGCCTCGAGCGCGGCGTCGAAGCAGTCGGCGGGCGTGCGCGGCGCGACGACCGGGACCGGCGCCTCGCCGTTGCGCCCGTACATGGCCTGGAGCAGGTCCGCCTGCTCGGTCTTGGTGGGCAGGCCGGTGGAGGGGCCGCCGCGCTGGATGTCCACCACCAGCAGCGGCAGTTCGAGGGAGACGGCCAGTCCGATCGTCTCGCTCTTGAGGGCCACGCCGGGGCCGGAGGTGGTCGTGACGGCGAGGCTGCCGCCGAACGCCGCGCCCAGCGCCGCGCCGATCCCCGCGATCTCGTCCTCGGCCTGGAACGTGCGCACGCCGAAGTTCTTGTGCTTCGACAGCTCGTGCAGGATGTCCGAGGCCGGCGTGATCGGGTACGAGCCCAGATACAGCGGCAGGTCCGCCTGACGGGACGCCGCGATCAGCCCGTAGGACAGGGCCAGGTTCCCGGAGATGTTGCGGTAGGTGCCGGTCGGGAACGCGGACGAGGCGGGCGCCACCTCGTAGGAGACCGCGAAGTCCTCCGTCGTCTCACCGAAGTTCCAGCCCGCGTGGAAAGCGGCGATGTTCGCCGCGGCGATCTGCGGCTTCTTCGCGAACTTCGACTTGAGGAACTTCTCCGTGCCCTCGGTGGGCCGGTGGTACATCCATGACAGCAGGCCCAGCGCGAACATGTTCTTCGAGCGGCCCGCGTCCTTGCGGGACAGCTCGAACTCCTTGAGCGCCTCGACCGTGAGCGTCGTCAGCGGCACCGGATGGACGTGATATCCGTCCAGCGAACCGTCCTCCAGGGGCGAGGTCTCGTAACCGACCTTCTGCATCGCCCGTTTGGTGAACTCGTCCGTGTTGACGATGATTTCCGCGCCGCGCGGCACATCCGCGATGTTCGCCTTCAGCGCGGCCGGGTTCATCGCCACCAACACGTTCGGCGCGTCGCCAGGCGTGAGGATGTCGTGGTCCGCGAAATGCAGCTGGAACGAAGAAACGCCCGGCAGTGTCCCTGCGGGCGCTCGGATCTCGGCGGGGAAGTTCGGCAGCGTGGACAGGTCGTTTCCGAACGACGCAGTCTCCGAGGTGAACCGGTCACCCGTCAGCTGCATTCCGTCGCCCGAGTCGCCCGCGAACCGGATGATCACCCGGTCCAGACGCCGTACGTCCTTGTCGTTCGCGTGTTTGCGCTGCTCTCCGACCACTGCCCCATCGGCCTGCTCGGCCGGGCTACTGACCTGGCTGGTCACTGAACTGGACCTCCCTCGAGGCGGCTCTGCGGGAGCGGCCGGCCGACCGGCCTCTCCATGGCCCACCCTACGTCGGTAAGGGTCGCCTTCCCTGGATGGTTCGCATGGTGGACGTGACAATGAGACACCCTGATGACCTTGTTTGTCATGATTTACCCACCCCATGGCCCCCTGTTCGAAGACGCGCCCACTCATCCTTTGGTTCTAGGGCCGAATCCGGGTCGACTTCCGGTCGGCTCCGGCTCGACCCGGAAGCCGGTTCCGGGGCGTCCCGGAGTCCGCCGGCCGATTCCCGCCATATCTGACAGGGTGTCAGGTCGTCACGAGTTCAGGTAGGTGAGCACCGCCAGAACACGCCGGTGATCCCCGTCACTCGGGGACAGCCCCAGCTTCAGGAAGATATTGCTGACGTGCTTCTCCACCGCGCCGTCGCTCACGACCAGTTGACGCGCGATCGCCGAGTTCGTCCGGCCCTCGGCCATCAGGCCGAGCACCTCGCGCTCACGCGGAGTCAGCCCCGCCAGTACGTCCTGCTTACGGCTGCGCCCCAGGAGCTGGGCCACCACCTCGGGGTCGAGCGCCGTACCGCCCCGCGCCACCCGCACCACCGCGTCCACGAACTCGCGCACCTCGGCCACCCGGTCCTTGAGCAGGTAGCCCACGCCGTGGCTGGAACCGGCGAGCAGCTCGGTCGCGTACTGCTCCTCCACGTACTGCGAAAGGACCAACACCCCGAGCCCCGGGTGCTGCTTGCGCAGCAGGACCGCGGCGCGCACGCCCTCGTCCGTGTGTGTCGGCGGCATCCGCACGTCGGCGACCACCACGTCCGGCAGCGCGTCCTGCGCGGCCAGGTCGGTGATGGTCTTGACCAGCGCGTCCCCGTCGCCCACGCCCGCCACCACGTCGTGCCCGCGGTCGGTCAGCAACCGGGTCAGGCCCTCCCTGAGCAGCACTGAATCCTCGGCGATGACCACTCGCACTCTGTCCTCCACGTTTCTCGGCCCCCCACAGCCCGTCCCACCCGTTCGACAGTCACCAGCATCCCAGCATCCGGACGGCCCTGGGCGGTGGCGCCGGGATTGGCCGGGAAGAGGGAGGACACGCGTGTGCGGTGCGCCCCGGAGAGGGTGCACCGCACACGCGTGTCCTGGTCGTCAGGCGCGCCGCCACGGCAGTTCGGCCGTGATCCGCGTCGGGCCCGCCGGTGGCGAGTCCACCAGGAGGATCCCGTCGACGGCGTCGAGCCGCTCGGCGAGCCCCGCGAGGCCGGAACCGGCACGGGCGTCGGCGCCGCCCACGCCGTTGTCCGTCACCTGGAGCATCAGTCGGTCCTCGACCCGCCACACGTCGACCGTGGCGCGGGTCGCCCGGCTGTGCTTGCTGACGTTCTGCAGGAGCTCGCTGACCGTGAAGTAGGCGATGCCCTCGATGGCCGGAGCGGGCCGCGCGGGCAGGTCGACCTCGACCTGTACCGGGACCGTGCAGCGTGAGGCCACGGAGGACAGGGCAGCGTCCAGGCCGCGGTCGGTCAGGATGGCCGGGTGGATGCCGCGGGCCAGGTCCCGCAGCTCCTGGAGCGCCGTCTTCACCTCGCCGTGCGCCTCGTCCACCATGCGCGCCGCCGCCCGCGGGTCCTCGGTCAGCTTCTCCTTGGCGAGACCCAGGTCCATCGCGAGGTTGACCAGGCGGGCCTGTGCGCCGTCGTGCAGGTCGCGCTCGATGCGGCGCAGGTCGGCGGCGGCCGTGTCGACGACGACGCCGCGGTCCGACTCCAGCTCCACGACGCGAGTGGCGAGCCGGGAGGGGCCGAGCAGTCCGCTCACCAGCACCCGGTCCACGGAGGCCAGCGCCCTGATGATCCACGGCGTCGCGAGCGTGATCAGCAGGCCGACGGCCGCGGTGACGGTGATCTCGAAGGGGTTGTCCAGGTACACGTTGTGCGCGCCGTCGCCGTACAACTGGATGCCGCCCTGGCCCGCGTACATGGGGAAGACCCACTGCCACAGCGGATACGTGAGCAGGGACCAGCCGACCGTCCAGAAGACCAGCGCGACGTTGAACGCGAAGACCGCCCACGGAAAGTGCACGACCGCGTACAGCAGGTTGCGCCAGGACTCGCCGCTCTTGAGGAAGGCGCCTGTCCACGCCATCGGGCCGTGGGCGCGGGGCCGCAGCGGAGCCGGGGTGCCGACGTCGATGCCGAGCAGCGCGCGCGCCCTGGCCCGCTCCATCGCGGCGAACCCGCGCGCCCCGGCGAGGGCGCCGGCCAGCACGGGGATGCCGAGGAACGTGATCAGCAGGCCGACGCCGAGCGACAGCGTCGTGACCGCGAACACGAACGTGATGATGCTGATCGGGAGGCTCAGGAGCAGATAGCCGAACTCGCGGAACGTACGGCCCTCGAACGGCGCGCGCAGTCCGGCCGGGAGACGGTGACGCCGTTCCCCGGCCACCGCGTCGTCGCGGTAGCCGTGTCCCTGTCCGTACTGCGTGGGCGTGATCATCGGTGGGGTCCGTCCGTTCTGCTCGTCCGCCTGGTACGTCCAGACTCCTCGCGGCGGCGCCTCGCGGCCATGGAGCCGGTCGGCGTCTTGGACCGGGGGTTTTCCCTACCCCCGCGGGCCTCTCAGGCAGGTGTGCGGTCGCGCCAGGGCAGCTCGGCGGTCACGGTCGTCGGGCCGCCCTCCGGCGAGTCCACGACGAACAGGCCGTCCACCGCGCCGAGCCGGTCCGCGAGGCCCGACATGCCCGTGCCCTTGTCGAGGCTCGCGCCGCCGTGCCCGTCGTCCCCCACCTGGATCAGCAGCCGGTCCCCGGAGCGCCACACGTCGACCGACGCCGACCGCGCCCCGCTGTGCTTGCTGACGTTCTGGAGCAGTTCGGACACCGTGAAGTACGCGATGCCCTCGATCGCCGCGGCGGGCCGCTGAGGCAGGTCGGCCGTGACCTTCACCGGGACCGTGCAACGCGAGGCCACGGAGGACAGGGCAGCGTCCAGGCCGCGGTCGGTCAGGACCGCCGGGTGGATGCCGCGGGCCAGATCGCGCAGCTCCTGAAGGGCCAGCTTCACCTCGCCGTGTGCCTCGTCCACCATGGCGGCAGCGGCGTCCGGGTCCTCGAGCAGCTTCTCCTTCGCGAGGCCGAGGCCCATCGCGAGGTTGACCAGGCGGGCCTGTGCGCCGTCGTGCAGGTCGCGCTCGATGCGGCGCAGATCGGCGGCGGCCGTGTCGACGACGACGCCGCGGTCCGACTCCAGCTCGGCGATCCGCCGCTCCAGCTCGTCCGAGGGCGACAGGAGCGCCCGCGCCATCGCCCGGTCCGCGTTGGTCAGCCCCCGCACGATGAACGGAAGTACCGGCCACAGCACGAAGAGCCCGGTCAGCGTGATCGCGAACGTGAGCACGCCCCACGGCAGCCGTATGAACTCGTACAGCATCGCCCGCCAGCCCACCGGGTCCTTGAGGCCGGACCACAGCCGGCCGAAGAAGCCCTCGTCGCGCGTGCGCGGCAGCGGGCTCGGCTCCTCGATGCGCAGCCCGAGCAGCGCGCGGGCCCGCCCGCGCTCCGCCTTCCCGAGCTGACGCGCGCCGAGCAGACCTGCCGCGAGCACGGGCAGGCCGATCACCGTCACGGCCAGGCCGACGCCGGTGGCCAGCATCGTCACGACATACGTGAAGCCGAGCACGGCGACCGGCAGATTGCTGAGGAGATACGCGATCTCCTTCCAGGTGTGCCGGCCGAAGGCGAAGCGCGGGGCCGGCGGGCGGTCCGCGTCCGGCTCTGTGGTGACGATGCGAGCGGTCATATGCGACAGCGTGCCCGGCGCGGCGCCGGGGCGCCATGAGGCGGGCTGCCGGACCCGACGGGGGATAACCCCACCTCAACCCTGGACGCCTGCTTACCGTCTCTTTAACAGGCCCTAGACTCCCGTGCGTACAGATCGTCGAACACCACGGAGCGAGGGGCGGACGTGCCGGAACCGACCATGGTCGCCGCGGACTACTTCCAGACGTACTCCGTCGTCGGCGTGCTCGCCGCCGTGGGCGTCCTGTTCGTGGCCGTCGCCTTCGGCGCGGGACGGCTGCTGCGGCCGGTCGTTCCGACCCCCGAGAAACTCCTGACGTACGAGTGCGGCGTCGACCCCGTCGGCGAAGGCTGGGCCCACACCCAGGTCCGCTACTACGTCTACGCGTTCCTCTACGTGATCTTCGCCGTCGACTCGATCTTCCTCTTCCCGTGGGCGACCGTCTTCGCCGATCCGCAGTTCGGCGCGGCGACGCTCGTGGAGATGTTCATCTTCCTCGGCTTCCTCGCCGTGGGCCTGCTGTACGCATACAAGAAGGGCGTCCTCACATGGACGTGACCCCCTCGGAGCCCGTGCTCCTGCCGGATCCTGTCAGCCCGAAGAAGCTGGGCGTGCTGTCCCGCCTGGCCCCCGAGCCGATGAAGGTGGTCCTCAACTGGGGCCGCCGCTATTCGCTCTGGGTCTTCAACTTCGGCCTGGCCTGCTGCGCCATCGAGTTCATCGCGGCGTCCATGGCGCGGCACGACTTCATCCGCCTCGGCGTCATCCCCTTCGCACCGGGCCCGCGCCAGGCCGACCTGATGGTCGTCTCCGGCACGGTCACGGACAAGATGGCCCCGGCCGTGAAGCGCCTGTACGAGCAGATGCCCGAGCCCAAGTACGTCATCTCGTTCGGCGCCTGCTCCAACTGCGGCGGCCCGTACTGGGACTCGTACTCGGTCACCAAGGGCGTCGACCAGATCATCCCGGTCGACGTGTACGTGCCCGGGTGCCCGCCCCGGCCGGAGGCGCTGCTCCAGGGGATCCTGAAGCTTCAGGAGAAGATCGCGCGCGAGTCGCTGGGCGAGCGGTACGCGTCGGCTGACGCGGCGGCCGGGCGGCCTTCGGCGGCCGCGCTCAGCAGCGGTCTCGTGAAGCCGCCGGTTCCCGGGCGCGACGACTCCGGGGAGGGTGAGCGGTGACCGGCTGGCTGCCCCGACCCGTCGAGGAACTCTTCGGCCCGGACGCCACGGCCGAGGAGTCGTACGAGGTCCTCACCGTCGACGTTCCCGCGGACACGTGGACCGCCGCCCTCGAAACGGCCCGCACCACGCTGGGCTGCACCTACTTCGACTGGCTGAGCGCGGTCGACGAGCCCGGCACGGGCTTCCGCGTCTGCGCGCACGTCGTCGCCCTGTCTCCCGTACGCCGCCTGCTCCTGCGCACCACCGTGCCGCACGACGCCCCCGTCCTGGCCACCGCGGTCGACGTGTACGCGGGCGCGGCCTGGCACGAGCGCGAGACGCACGAAATGTTCGGCGTCCGCTTCGAGGGCCACCCGCACCTGGTGCCGCTCCTCCTTCCCGAAGGCTTCGAGGGCCACCCCCTGCGCAAGGACTTCGTGCTTGCGGCGCGCGTCGTGAAGGCGTGGCCGGGGGCCAAGGAGCCGGGGGAGCCTGCGGCGGGTGCGGGGCACGGTGGGCCGAAGCGGCGGCAGATGCTGCCGCCGGGTGTTCCGGATCCGAACGAGTGGGGTCCGCTGAAGGGCCAACTGCCGCCCGCCCCGGCCCGCCCGGCCCGCGGCGCGGGCCGCGCGGCGGGCGATCGTCCGGTGCGGCGGACGCGCACGGCGGGGGAGGGGTCGGCCAGTCAGGCCGCCCCGCCGGCCACGGATGCGGCGGCTGCCGCGCCGCCGAGGCGTTCGCGGAGTGCGTCGCAGGGGTCGGCTTCGCAGACGCCGGTGACCCCTGCGACACCTGCGGCTCCTGTGACTCCTGAGGAACCTGCAGCTCCCGTGGCGCCTGAGACACCTGCGGCGCCCAAGCCGGACGCCGCGCCCAAGCCGGACGCCGCGGGCAAGCCCGGCCCCACCGGCGACGCGCCCTGGCACCACGCCCGCCCGGCCTTCGACGAGCCGAAACCGGCCGCGCCGGAGGAGCTCACGCCTGAGGTACCGGCCGGCCCGGAGGAGCCCACGCCTGAGGCTCCGGCCGGCCCGGAGGAGCCCACGCCTGAGGCACCGGACGCCGCTGAGGCGCCAGCCACCCCGGAGACGGCCCCGGCTGAGGCACCGGCCACCCCCGACACCCCGGATGCCGAAGAAGCCCCCGACAGCCCCGACACCCCCGAAACCCCCTCAGGAGGAACGGAGTGAACGACGTGCTCGACGTCGCTCTGCGGCTCATCGTCGTCTTCGTCGCCTTCCTCGTCCTGCCCCTTGTCGTCGGCCAGACCGAGCACAAGGTGATGGCGCACATGCAGGGCCGCCTCGGCCCCATGTACGCGGGCGGCTTCCACGGGTGGGCCCAGCTCGTCGCCGACGGCGTGAAGTTCGCGCAGAAGGAAGACGTCGTTCCCGCCGACGCGGACCGCCGCATCTTCCAGCTCGCGCCCGCCGTCGCCCTCCTGCCGTACCTCCTCGTCCTGCTGGCCATCCCCGTGGGCCCGAGCGAGGGCGCGGTCGGCCAGGTCGTCGACGCCGGCATCTTCTTCGTGCTCGCCGTCATGGGCGTCGGAGTGCTCGGCTCGCTCATGGCGGGCTGGGCGTCGGCCAACAAGTTCTCCCTCCTGGGCGGCCTGCGCACCGCCGCTCAGCTCCTCTCCTACGAACTGCCGATGCTGCTCGCCGCCGCCTCGGTCGCGATGGCCGCGGGCACCGTCTCCCTGCCCGGCATCGTCGATGCCTTCGAGTGGTGGTGGGTGCCGTGGCAGATCGTCGGCGCCCTCGTCTTCTTCGTGGCGGGCCTCGCCGAGCTCCAGCGCCCGCCCTTCGACATGCCGGTCGCCGACTCCGAGATCATCTTCGGCGCGTACACCGAGTACACGGGCCTGCGCTTCGCCCTGTTCCTGCTCGCCGAGTACGCCGGGATCGTCGTCCTGTGCGGCCTCACCACCGTCCTGTTCCTGGGCGGCTGGCACGGGCCGTGGGGCGCCGACGGCCTCGGCTGGGTCTGGACGCTGCTGAAGGCGGCCGTCCTCGCGTTCGTCGTGATCTGGCTGCGCGTCACCTACCCCCGTCTCCGCGAGGACCAGCTCCAGAAGCTCTCCTGGACCTTCCTCGTCCCCCTCGCACTCGCGCAGATCGCGCTCACCGGAATCGTGAAGGTGGCGATCAACCAGTGACCGAGTCACTCCCGCCCAGCCGGCCCCGCATCCCAGGCGCGGGTCTCGCCAAGGGCCTCGCCGTCACCCTCCGCACGATGACGCGTAAGACCGTCACCGCGCAGTACCCGGACGTCCAGCCCGAACTGCCGCCCCGCACCCGTGGCGTCATCGGCCTGTTCGAGGAGAACTGCACGGTCTGCATGCTGTGCGCCCGCGAGTGCCCCGACTGGTGCATCTACATCGACTCCCACAAGGAGACGGTGCCGGCCGCCGTCGAGGGCGGCCGCGAGCGCAGCCGCAACGTCCTCGACCGCTTCGCCATCGACTTCGCCCTGTGCATGTACTGCGGTATCTGCATCGAGGTGTGTCCTTTCGACGCGCTGTTCTGGTCCCCGGAGTTCGAGTACGCGGAGACGGACATCCTCGAACTCACCCACGAACGCGACCGGCTGCGCGAGTGGATGTGGACGGTCCCGGCCCCGCCCGCGCTCGACCCGGCGGCCGAGGAGCCCAAGGAACTCGCCGCCGCCCGCAAGGCCGCCGAGAAGCTGGCCGCCGCCCAGGCCGCAGCCGCCCAGGCACCGGCCCCGGAAGCGCCCGGCTCCGCCTCTGAAGAACCCGCCCCCGACCAACCCGCCCCCGGAGAGGAGGGACCCGCGTGACCCCCGTCGCAGCGGCCGCCACCGCGGCCACGCAGACCCACGGCTTCCTCTCGCCGACCGGCGTCGAGATCGCGTTCCTCCTCGTCGGCCTGGTCACCTTCGGCGCCGCGATCGTCACCGTCACCACCAAGCAGCTCGTGCACGCGGCCCTGTGGCTGGTCGTCACCCTCGGCGGCCTCGCCGTCGAGTACCTGCTGCTCACCGCCGAGTTCATCGCCTGGGTGCAGGTCCTCATCTACGTCGGCTCCGTCGTCGTCCTCCTTCTGTTCGGGCTGATGCTCACGCGGGCGCCCATCGGGCGCTCCCCGGACGCCGACTCGGGCAACCGGTGGGCCGCGCTGACGGTCGCCGTCGCCGCGGCCGCCGCCCTCGTCTGGGTCGTCGTGGACGCTTTCCGTACCACCTGGGTCGACCTCGACGGCGCTCCCCAGGGCACCACCGCGGTGACCGGATCGATCCTCTTCCAGCACTGGGTGCTCCCCTTCGAGGCCCTCTCGGTCCTGCTGCTCGCGGCCCTGGTCGGCGCGATCGTCCTGTCCCGCAAGACCGCCGGGGCACAGGGCACGAACACCAAGACACAGGACATGAACTCCAAGGCCCGGGAGGGGAACCGCTGATGCACCTCGCCTATCCCGCCGTTCTCTCCTCCCTGCTCTTCTGCACGGGCCTGTACGGAGTCCTGGCCCGCCGCAACGCGATCCTGGTCCTGATGTCCGTCGAGCTGATGCTCAACGCCGTCAATCTCAACCTCGTCGCCTTCGACGTCTGGCTCAGCAAGGCGGCCCGCGACACCCTCCACTCCGGCCAGGCGCTGACCCTGTTCACCATCGCCATCGCCGCCGCCGAGATCGGTATCGGCCTGGCGATCGTGCTCGCCGTGTACCGCGGCCGCGGCACCTCCGACATCGACAAGCTCCGCGACACCGCCGAGTCCCCGGACGACGGCGGACCCGACGGCTCCGCACCGGACGGATCCGCAGCGGACACCGGCGCCCGGACCGCGGCGGACGAGAAGGCCGAGGCCACCGCGTGACCACCACGACCCTCGCCGTACTCGTCCCCCTCCTCCCGTTCCTCGCCGCCGCGGCGGGACTGCTCCTGGGCCGCACCGCCCCCGGCTTCGTACGGCCCCTCGCCGTACTGCCGACCCTCGCGGCGCTCGCCCTCGCCGTCCTCGTCGCCGTGCGCCAGGGCGGCGGCCGGAGCATCGACGCGGCCACCGAACTCACCCCGACGGGCTCGGTTCCCATCGAGCTCGCCCTGCACATCGACGGCTTCGCCGCGCTCGTCGCCGTCCTGGTCTGCGTCGTCGCGTCGTGCGTGCAGACCTACTCGACGGCCTACCTGCGCGACGACCCCCGCTACCCCTCGTACGCCGCGCTCGTCTCGCTCTTCACCTCCGCGATGCTTCTCGTCGTCTACTCGGGCGACCTGATGGTGCTGCTCGTCGGCTGGGAAGTCATGGGCATCTGCTCGTACTTCCTCGTCGGTCACTACTGGGAGACCCCGGAGGCGCGCGCCGCCTCCCTCAAGGCGTTCCTGGTCACCAAGCTCGGCGACGTCCCCTTCCTGATCGGCCTGTTCGCGCTCGCCGTGGACGCCGGATCCTTCCGCATCACGACGGTGCTCGGTGCCGTCGCGAGCGGCGGCCTCGACCACCCCACGCTGATCGCCCTGCTGCTCCTCGCGGGCGTGGCGGGCAAGTCCGCGCAGTTCCCGCTGCACACCTGGCTGCCCGACGCGATGGCCGGCCCCACGCCGGTCTCCGCGCTGATCCACGCCGCGACGATGGTCGCCGCCGGTGTCTACTTCGTCGCCAGGCTCCTCCCTGTCTTCGTCGCCTCCGGCGCAGCCCTGGTTGTCCTCGCCGTCATGGCCGCCGTCACGATGACGGGCTCGGCGCTCGCCGCCCTCGCGCAGGACGACATCAAGCGCGTCCTCGCGTACTCGACGATCGGTCAGCTCGGCTACATGACCGGCGCCCTCGCCGTCGGCGACCGCGGCGCCGCCGTCTTCCACCTCCTGTCGCACGGCGCCTTCAAGGCGCTGCTGTTCCTCGGGGCGGGCGTGGTCATCCACGCCGCCGGCACGAACTCGCTCGCCGCCATGTCCCGCATGAAGGACCTGCGCGACCGCGTCCCCGACGCCTACTGGACGATGACCGTGGCGCTCCTCGCGCTCGCGGCGATCCCGCCGTTCAGCGGCTTCTTCTCCAAGGAGGCCGTCCTCGGCTCCGCCGAGCACGCGGCCACCGGCCACGCCGAGGCGATCCCGTCCTCCGCGGGCTGGATCGTCCTCGTGTCCGGCCTCCTCACGGCCCTGCTCACCGCCGCGTACGCCACGCGCCTGTGGCTCCTGGCCTTCCGCGGCCACGGAGCCGAGGCCCCGGACCACGGCAGGCAGCCCGTCGCGATGAACGCCGTCCTGTGGGTCCTGGCGATCCCCTCGCTCGCCTTCGGCCTCACCGTGGGCGTCCTGCCCGGCTGGTTCGACGGGCGCTCGCTCACCCCGACCCTCACCACCTCCGTCCTCGGCACGGGCGTCGCCCTCGTCGGCGGGATCGTCACCTACGCGGCCTGGCGCCACACCACGGCCCTCGCCGCGCGTGTCCCGCTCGGCGCCGTCGCCGCCCACCCCGACGCGGACGGCGGCCTCATCGAGGCCGAGGCCATCGCCACCCACACGGCCGCGTACGGGGACATCGCCTACGCCCCCGACCCGGCGGACCCGGGCCGTCTCCTGCTCGGCCCGCTGCACCGCCACGCGGCCACCGGCTTCCACCTGGACGCCGTCTACGCGGCCCTGTTCGTCCGGCCCGTCCTGGCCGCGGCCTCACTGGTCCGCTTCCTCGACCGCGAGGTCGTCGAGACCTATGTGCGCGGCGCCGCCGCCGTACCCAACTGGCTGGGCCGGGCCGTCCGCCGCGCCCAGACCGGCAACGTGCAGACCTATCTCAGCGCCCTGCTCGCAGGGACCGTCGTCCTGGCGATCGCCGTCGTCCTCGTCGCCACCGCCGGAGCGTGAGCAGCCGTGATCGATATCAGCGAATCCGTGATGCAGTTCCTTCTCGCACTGATCGTCGTCGGCCCGCTCGTCGGCGCCGCCGCCGCTCTTCTCCCGGCCCCGCCCGGGCTGAAGGGGAAGTCCCCCGACCAGGCCGTGCTCCGCCACGGCGTGACCGTGACCGGCGTGATCCTCATCGCCGCGATCGTCCTCGCGCTCGGCTTCGACCATGACCACCCGTCAAAGATGCAGGCCACGACCGACATCAGCTGGATCCCCGCACTCGACGTGCGCGTCCACCTCGGCATCGACGGCATCTCGCTCCCCCTCCTCGTCCTGACCGCGCTGCTGACCTTCCTCTGCGCGCTGTACAGCTACTTCAAAATGCCGACGGGCCCGTCCCCCAAGGCATTTGTCGCGCTGATCCTCGTCCTCGAGTCCGGCACCCTCGCGACCTTCGCGGTGCTCGATCTGCTGCTGTTCTTCCTCGCCTTCGAGATGGTCCTCATCCCGATGTACTTCCTCATCGCCCGCTGGGGCGGTGAGCAACGGGCCAAGGCGGCCTGGAAGTTCATCCTCTTCACGCTCCTCGGCTCCGTCGTGATGCTGCTCGGCCTCCTCCTCATCGGACTCAACTCCGGCACATTCGACATGGTGGCACTCGCCTCTGACAATGGCCGGGGTCTGAGCACGTCCGTGCAGGTCACCGCCGTTCTGGCGATCGGGATCGGGCTCGCCGTCAAGACGCCGATGTGGCCGCTGCACAGCTGGTTGCCGGACGCCCACACCGCCGCGCCCACCGTCGGCTCGGTCCTCCTCGCCGGCGTGCTGCTGAAGATGGGCACGTACGGATTCGTGCGGATCCTGCTGCCGATCACGCCCGATGGCATGCACACCTTCGCGCCGTACCTCGCCGCGTTCGCCGTAGTCGGGATCATCTACGGGTCCCTGGCCTGCCTGGCGCTCGCACGGCCCGGAGCCAAGGGCGACCTCAAGCGCCTCATCGCGTACTCGTCCGTCGGGCACATGGGCTTCGTCCTGCTCGGTATCTCGACGATGTCCCCGACCGGAGTCAACGGCGCGCTCTTCGCGAACATCGCCCACGGCCTCATCACCGGCCTGCTGTTCTTCCTCGTCGGCGCCCTCAAGGACCGCACGGGCAGCACGGACCTGGACACACTTGCCCAGCAGGGCGGCATGGCGCTCTACGGCAAGGCGCCCCGCCTCGGCGGCCTCCTCGCCTTCGCCGCCGTCGCGTCCCTCGGGCTGCCGGGCCTCGCCGGGTTCTGGGGCGAGATGCTCGCCCTGTTCGGGGCGTTCAAGCCGGCCGCAGACCTGAGCCGCCCCGCGTTCCTCACGTTCATGGCGATCGCCGCGTTCGGCACCCTGCTCACGGCCGCGTACATGCTCGCCGTCGTCCGGCGGGTCTGCATGGGCCCGCACGAGGCCGAGGCGCCGAGGCTCGCCGACGTCCAGGGCTACGAGTTCGCCGCCTGGACCCCGCTCGTCGCCCTCACCGTCGTCGGCGGGCTCTGGCCCGCGGCCCTGATCGGCCTCACCGACCCGGCCGTGCAGAAGCTCCTCGCAGGAGGCATCCAGTGACCGCCGTCGCCGCGCCGTCCGTGGCGTCCCTCGTCCAGTCCGTCGACTGGCTCGCGATCGCGCCGCCCACCATCGCGGCGGTCGTCGCCCTCGTGGTGCTCGTCGCGGACCTGTTCCTCGGCGAACGCAGGAAGGCGCTGCTCGGCTGGGTCTCCGTCGCGGGCCTCGCCGCCGCCGCGCTCGCGCTGCTGCCGCTCCTGGACGGTGACCGCTCGACCTTCTGCCTCAAGACGCTCAAGGGTGAGCAGGCCGCGTGCAGCTACACGGCCGACCACTTCACGCTCGTCATCCAGTTCCTCGTCCTGGCCGGCGCCCTGCTGACCGCGCTGCTGTCCGTCACCGGCATCAAGGACGCGAAGAACACGCCCAGGGCGCTCCCCGAGGGGGAGTTCTGGTTCCTGCTCCTGTCCTCCGCCGCGGGCGCCGCCCTGCTGCCCGCCTCGCGCGACCTGGCCACCCTCGTCGTCGCCCTGGAAGTGGCGTCCCTGCCGGCGTTCGCCCTCGTCGGCATCAAGCGTGACGACCGGCGCTCCTCCGAAGCGGCCCTGAAGTTCTTCCTGTCCTCGGTCACGGCGACCGCGGTCACCCTCCTGGGTGTGAGCTTCGTCTACGCGACGACGGGCACCCTGCACCTCACGAGGATCGCCACCGCCCTGACGCACGTCGACGGGCAGTTCCACACCTTGGCCCAGGCGGGCGTCGCCCTCACCCTCGTCGGCTTCGCCTTCAAGACCGCCGCCGCCCCCTTCCACTTCTGGGTGCCCGACACCTACGTAGGAGCCCCCCTCCCGGTCGCCGCCTACTTGTCGGTGATCGGGAAGGCGGTCGGCTTCTCCGGGATCATCCTCGTCACCGTCGTCGCCTTTCCGTCCTACGCCGACGTGTGGGGTCCGGCGCTGGCCGCGCTCGCCGCGCTCACCATGACCGTGGGCAACGTGGCGGCCCTGCGCCAGCAGGCCACGCGCGCGTACAGCGCGGTACGCCTGCTCGCCTGGTCCTCGGTGGGCCAGGCCGGCTACCTCCTCGTCCCGATCGCGGCGGCCGCCTACTCCAAGGACGCCGACAAGGCCATCGGCTCCACCGTCGCGTACGCCCTCATGTACGCCGCCGTGAACCTCGGTGCCTTCGCAGTGGCCGCACTCGTCGCCCGTACGAAGCCCCTGAACCGCATCAGCGACTACCGCGGCCTGTACCGGTCGAGGCCCCTGGCCGCCCTGGTCCTCGGCTTCTTCCTGCTCTGCCTCGCGGGCCTTCCGCCCGGCATCATCGGCCTCTTCGCGAAGGTCACCGTCTTCTCGGCGGCCGTCGACGCGGGCCTCGGCTGGCTCGCCGTCGTCATGGCCGTCAATGTCGTGATCGCCCTCTACTACTACCTTCAGTGGACGGCGACCCTGTTCCGCCCCACCGAGGGCGAGCAGGCGGTACAGCGGATTCCGGCCCCGCTCACCGCGGCGATCGGGCTCACCGCCGTCATCGGGGTCGTCCTGTCGGGCGCACCTCAGATGGTGCTCCGTTTTGCCTCGACGGGCCTCTTCTAGGCACCCTCATAGCGACCCCCCAATCGTCGTACACCAGGGAGACACTGCCGTGCTGAGCGGGTTCAAGGACTTCATCCTTCGCGGGAACATCGTGACCATGGCGATCGGCCTTGCCGTCGGTTCCGCCTTCACCGCCGTCGTCACGGGCTTCAGCACGGCGTTCATCGCCCCGCTCATCGGCCTCGCCACGAGCTCGACCGGCGACTTCAGCAAGGCGCACTTCCAGGTCGACGGCACGGACTTCCCGTACGGCAAGTTCGTCGCCGCGGCGATCGCCTTCGTGATCACGGCGGCGGTGCTCTACTTCCTCGTCGTCGTCCCGATGATGAAGCTCCAGACCCGCCTCGACCGCGGCAAGCCGGTCGACATCAAGGCCGCTCTGCGCGACTGCCCGCGCTGTTTCAGCCAGATCCCCGCCATCGCCACCCGCTGCTGCCACTGCACCAGCGAGCTCAAGGCCGACCCCGAGGCCCTCGCGCTCGCCGGACTCCCCGAACAGCGCTGACCCCGGCCGGCGGGCCACCCCCCCACCCGTACGGCCTACACGCGCCCTCCTCGCCCTCCGCGCGCACAAGGGAACTCGTCCTCCTCGTCTGGCGTTGACCAGTACAGGAGGGTCCACTGGACCGTGGAAGCACCCAGCACCAGCAAGCAGAGGGTTCCCCTGCCGCACCACATGGAGGGCGTACCGTGCACCGCCGGCACAACGGGCTGAAGACCGCCGTACTCCTCGGGGGACTGTCCGCCCTCATCATCGTCATCGGCAGCTTCTTCGGTCGTACGGGGCTGATCGTGGGCCTCGGCATCGCCCTCGCGACGAACGCGTACGCGTACTGGAACAGCGACAAGCTGGCCCTGCGCGCGATGCGCGCGCGCCCCGTGAGCGAGTTCGAAGCCCCCGCGCTCTACCGCATGGTCCGAGAGCTCTCGACGCAGGCCCGCCAGCCGATGCCCCGTCTGTACATTTCGCCGACGGAAGCCCCCAACGCCTTCGCGACGGGACGCAATCCGCGTAACGCCGCGGTGTGCTGCACCGAAGGCATCCTGCGGATCCTCGACGAGCGCGAGCTGCGCGGTGTCATCGGGCACGAGCTGAGTCATGTCTACAACCGCGACATCCTGATCTCGTCGGTCGCCGGCGCCCTCGCCTCGGTGATCATGTTCCTGGTCAACTTCGCGTGGCTGATCCCCGTCGGCCGTTCGAACGACGACGACGGCCCCGGCCTGCTCGGCATGCTGATGATCATGATTCTGGGTCCGATCGCGGCCACAGTCATTCAGCTCGCCATCAGCCGATCCCGGGAGTACGAGGCGGACGCGTCGGGCGCCCAGCTCACCGGCGACCCGCTGGCCCTGGCGAGCGCCCTGCGCAAACTCGACGCGGGGACCAAGCAGTTGCCCCTGCCTCCGGAGCCGCGGATCGAGACCGCAAGCCACATGATGATTGCGAACCCTTTCCGTCCCGGGCAGGGCGTGTCCAAGATGTTCTCCACGCATCCGCCGATGGCGGAGCGCATCGCCCGGCTCGAGCAGATGGCAGGTCGTCACTCGTGAAGACAATCCTCAACATCATTTGGCTAGTGCTGAGCGGATTCTGGCTGTTCCTCGGCTACATGCTCGCGGGCCTGATCCTCTGCATCACGATCATCGGAATCCCGTTCGGCATCGCGGCGTTCAGGATCGGCGTGTACGCGCTGTGGCCGTTCGGCTATACGACGATCGAGCGCCAGGACGCGGGCGCCCCGTCCTGCATCGGGAACGTGCTGTGGCTGGTCCTGGCCGGCTGGTGGCTCACCCTCGCCCACATCGTGACGGGCATCGCGCAGTGCGTCACGATCATCGGCATCCCCCTGGGCATCGCCAACTTCAAGCTGATCCCGGTCTCCCTGATGCCGCTCGGCCGCGAAATCGTCCGCACGGACCAGCCGTTCGCATCGCGGTAGCCGGTAGCCGGTAGCCGGTAGCCGGTAGCCGGTAGCCGGTAGCCGGTAGCCCGGTAGCCCGGTAGCCCGGTAGCCCGGTAGCCCGGTAGCCCGGCAGCCAGGAGCGGACGCCGGACGTCCGACACGGACTTCGAGGGCCGAACCTGCGCTGACCGTGCGGGTTCTGCCGCCGCGACAACCTCAATGCCTGCGAGGCCGGTGGGACTCCAGTCCCACCGGCCTCGCAGACTCCGGGAGCGGCGGCAGACCATCACGTCAGGGAAATCGCCCCTGCTTCAGCGACAGTTGCGGTAGCCCGCCGTCCTGACCCGCTGTTCTTACCGGTAGTTCACGAACTGCAGCGCGAAGTCGAAGTCGTGCCCCTTGACCAGCGCCTGCACGGCCTGGAGGTCGTCGCGGCTCTTCGAGCTGACCCGCAGCTCCTCGCCCTGGACCTGTGCCTTGACGCCCTTGGGGCCCTCGTCACGGATGAGCTTCGCGACCTTCTTGGCGTTGTCCTGCGAGATGCCCTCCTCGATGGAGGCGAAGATCTTGTACTCCTTGCCGGAGAGCTGCGGCTCTCCCGCGTCCAGCGCCTTCAGCGAGATCCCGCGCTTGACCAGCTTGGTCTGGAAGACGTCGAGGATCGCGTTGACGCGGTCCTCGGAGTTCGCCTCCATCAGGATCTTCTCGCCGGACCACGAGATCGAGGCGCCGACGTTCTTGAAGTCGTAGCGCTGCGAGATCTCCTTGGCGGCCTGGTTGAGGGCGTTGTCGACCTCCTGCCGCTCGACCTTCGAGACGATGTCGAAACTGGAGTCGGCCATGTCCTGTGGCTCCTTGTATCGGGTTGTGAAACGGCTTGCGTCCGGATGCGTGATCCACGGCCCTGGCTCCCTGGGCCGCATCCGCAAAGCCTAGCCACCACCCCGCCCCCGGGTGCCGATCAATCGGGTGGCGAAGCACCCCCGTTCATCAGGTATCGTTTACGTCGTTGCCACGGAGCACCGCCCCACAGCGGAGATCCAAAGCAGCAAACCCATGGCGGTGTGCCCGAGCGGCCAAAGGGAGCAGACTGTAAATCTGCCGGCTCAGCCTTCCCAGGTTCGAATCCTGGCGCCGCCACATGGTGGAGAACCCCCTCCGAACTGCGGAAACGCAGTTCGGAGGGGGTTTCTTTTTGCTCGAACACCAAGATTTGAAACGTGGTCGAAAAGCGAGGTTTGTCTCGCTAGGTCTCGGGTGTGGCCCGGCCCTGATCAGTGCGTGTCCCCCAGGCGTCCCCCGGGGGAGGCGCCGTTTCCGTCCCATTCCCGCAGGCCAGCCTCGATCTGGCGGTTCGCTCGGTCCTGCGCCTGAGCCAGAACCTTCGCGTAGACCCGGAGAAGCACCGCGACGGAGTGGCCGGCCCTGCGAGCCACCTCCATTGGGTCGACCCCGGAGAAGAGCCAGAAGGAGACGCCAGCGCACCTTAGGTCGTACGGGCGACGGGCGAGAGGCGATGCCGCCTCGGTTGGGGAGAGGGCTGTATGCCGGGCCTCTGCCCAGACCTCGCCATAGCCTGTGTCCTGAATTACGCCGCCGCGGCTCGTCCGGAAGAGCCGACCGTCCGGGGCCGCGCCGTAGCGCGTGAGGTGCCACCGGAGCATGGAAACGAAGTGCGGGGGGATCGGTACTACTCGAGAGTCTCGGGCCGCTCGTGCCTTCAGGTGGCGGTCCTGGTGGGCCCGGTCGTCGTCCGTCCAGCCGTGGCCAGCGTGGACGATGCCGCCGCGGAGCGTGAGACGACCCCATCCGCGTTGGGGGAGATGGCACTGCGACGCGGTCAGGGCCACGGCTTCAGCGGGGCGCATGGCAGCGTAGTAGAGGCACCCGAAGAAGGCTTCGAGGTGGGCGCCACGGTCGCCCTGCACGCGTACGCCTGCGAGTAGCTCACGAACCTGTCGAGGGTTGGCCACGCTCGCGGGGTCGACTTCCTCTGTGGACTTTGGAGGCGACCACTTCACCGTGGTCAACGGGTTCACGGGGATGGTGAAGTACCGACGTTCCACCGCGAGACCGAGGGCGTCGCTGAGGCAGGCTCGCTTGCGGTTCGCCGTACGTCCGGCCGCGCGCGAGCCATCGAGCAGTGTTGACAGAGCATCGAGCGCCAAGCGAAGCGTTCCGGGGTCTTCGAGCGCGGCAACAGGCAGAGAGTTCTTCTCCAACCAGCGCAGAGCGTCGGTGACTTCGCGAGGGTGCTCCTGATCCCAGCGGCTCTTGTTGTACGCCCATCCGTAGAGGGCGGTGCGGAGGGTGCGGGCCGACGGTTGCCCGGCGGTCGTCTTCACGAGCGCGGGAGTGATGGTTGCCAGGGCGTCCGCATCATTGCGGCGGGACTTGGCAGGGAGGCGGTCCCACCTCCGATCGATGTACGCGCGGGTGTGCTCGTACCAGGTCACGGAGCCATTCAGCGCGCGGAGTTCGGAGGCGGGCATACCCGTCTCCACATCGAATTGCTCGCCCTTGCGAAGGGCGGTCATCAACTCTGAGCGGCGGCCGTCTGCCTGAGCTTTAACGGTGTAGCTCTTCGAGTGCTTCTGGGAACCGACCAGCCATCGGACGCGGTAGGGCTTCGGGCGGTCGCGGCGGGTCTCGATGCTGTAGATGCGGACGTCGTACGTGAGGGGCATGACTCTCCGGGCATGGGGAGGGGCCCGCCCCTTGGGGGCGGGCCCGTGCGGCGGGTGCTATCAGGCGGCGCGTTCCTCGCAGCTCTCCCACCAGGCGTCGAGGTCGGCGCGGCTGACGCGGACTTGGCCGTTGGGGAGCTTGCGGAGGCGGGGAGCTTGGCCGCGGGCGCGCATCCGGTAGAAGGCGGCGCGGCTCATCTGGATCTCTTCGAGGACTTCGGGGAGCTTGAGCATCGCGGGGCGTGCCACTGCGGACTCCTTTGAGGCATCGGGGTGGCGGACGAATGGCCCGCCAGTGGTTGCGCCTGTCCGAGGTTCGGATTTCTGCGTCACCGCGTCACGTGCGTCATTCGCGCGTTTGACCTGCGGGTATCTGTGACGGAGAGGAGGTGAGCCGCGTCACCGCCGCGTCACCTGTGTCACTGGGGCGTGACGCAGGTGACGCAGGATGACGCAGACGATCCGGTTCTGCGTCACGCCTGTTCCGGCAGGTCAGGGGCCGGTTTCCGTAGCGCGTGACGCAGGTGACGCAGCGTCTTCCTACTTAGGAAAAAGAGGGGGTGGTGTCTGTTGTTGTGCGCGGCTCAGGACGTGAAGAAGGAGCCGCTGCGCGGCACGTCCTTGGGGCGGTGCTGCGCACCGAACAGCAAGAGGAGCACCCATCGCGGGCAGGGACGGGTGCTCTTCTTGCTGTTGTGCGGTGACCTCGCGGTCAGAACGCGGCTTCCTGCTGCGGCCCGGGTGCCAGCGCAGGCTCGGTCAGTTCGATGTAGCGGGCTTCTCGGGTGCGTCCCCAGTCGACGTTCAGGCCGCGGGCGGCGAGGGTGGGCTGGAGGCGCTTGAGCCGGTCGGAGAGGACCTTGCCGGTGGTCGGCCACCCCTTGGGCAGGGGACGGCAGTCCTCGCCGCTGTAGAGACGGGTCAGGAGGTGCAGCCACTCGGCGGATGTCATCCGCTGCTGTTCCCCGGGCTGCATGTCGGCCGCGTACTGCAGCACGGTCTGCGCGAGCAGGTCCCCTTCGATCACGTCGTCGTTGAGGTCGTCGAGCCCGGCCCGGTAGGCCGGCAGAGCGCCGAGACCCATCGCGGCGTCGAGCTGCGCGCACAGGTGGGCGAAGTCCGCCATGCGCAGATCCGTCGGCGTCTCTGCGGAGGCAGCACGGACCTTGACGGTCAGGTCCAGCAGGGAGCCGAGCACGACGGGCAGGACTTCCGCGAACTCCGCCCATAGCTCCGCCTCGGTGCGCCGCACTTTCGGTCGCTCCAGACGGAGCGGCAGCAGCCGTTCGGCGAGGTCGGGCCGGATGACGCCGACGTCGATACCGGTCAGCAGCAGCGGGCGGCGGTAGCGGGCACGGAAGACGTCCCCGTCGGTGAACAGGGCCCGCTTCACAGACTCGGCGCCGGTGACGATGCAGCACATGGCGTCGGACAGGTCCGGGGTCATGTGGGAGAGGTTGTCCAGCGCGGTGACCCAGCCCGCGGCGACGGCCGCGATCAGGTTGTCCTCGTCCTTGGGGGCGCGGCGCAGATCGCTGCTCATGCCTTCGATGATCCGGATGAGCATCCGTCCGGCGGTGGACTTCCCCGCGCCCTGGGGGCCGGTGAGGAATGGGGCGGGGACGGGCACGGAGGGTTCCAGGCAGCCGATCAGCCAGGCCATGGCCAGGCACTCGGTCTCGGCGTTGACGAAGTTGCACAGCCGGAACAGCAGGTCGATGCCCTTGCCGTCGGTGTCCTTGGCGGGCAAGGGGAGTTCGCCGGTGAGCTGGGTGCGCCGCCAGCACACTTCTTGCGGGTCGGGCACGGTGATGTCCCAGCCGGTGGGGTGGATGCGGACGGACTGTCCGTCGGTGCGGCCCAGGTCGAGCCAGGTTGCCCCGTCGAAGCCGGGGGCGACTCGGATGTGGATGGGCTGGACCTGCTCGGTGAGGGCGAGTGCTTCGATCAAGTCGAGTGCCTCCTTCATCGCGGTGCCGTTGAAGACGCCGATGCCGTCCTTGAACAGGCCGACCATGAGTTCCTGGCGGTGACTTCCGGTGGTGCCTTGGGAGCGGATCGGGCGGGCCACGGGATGGCCTTTGTGCTGTGCGTAGACGGTTCCGTCGGCGGTGCGGAAGTAGCGGAAGCGCTCTTGCGCGTAGTCGGCGATGACCTTCCGGGCCGGGTTCTTCTCGTCGTCTTCCATGCTCAAAGTCCCAACCGGGTACGGGCGTTGATCCACGCCTCCGTGCAGTGCCGGGCGCTCTCACCCTTGGCCTGCGCAGCGGTGAACAGGCGCGTGATGTGGTCCTCGGTGAGGCAGCCGCACCGGCCGTGCGTGGAAAGCACGGCCAGGAACGTCGCGTACACGGCGTTGTGCACGCCGCTGGTGGCCGCGGTGATGCGCTGCTCCGCCATCGCGATGCCGCGCTCCAGGTAGACGGGTGTGCGGTGGCGGCACTGTCCGCCCCCGGCCGGCGCGGGCACCGTGACGGTCATGAACGCGGGGGCCACGGGCTTGGCCGCGCTGAGCTCGCGCACGACGTCCGGCAGGGCAACCGCGGTGCCGGTGCCGGGCCCGAGCCAGCGGGCGTAGGACATGGTGGACTTGATGTCCACGCCGGGCCGCACGCCGTTGGCTGACGGCATCCGACCGAGGTAGAGCCAGTGCTCACCGCGGGTAGTGGGCACGGACTGCGTGGTCGGCAAAGTCTTGCGGGCCCACGCGATGGCGTCGGCGTTGTCCAGGTCCACGACCGTCAGCCCGGCGCCGCCCGGGTGGTAGGCGACCGCGCTCGCGTGCAGCCATGCGCGCCGCCAGGGGCCGCAGTCGATGACGTTCGGGTCGGTGGTCGCGGCGGCCCAAGCGTGGCAGGGCCCGGGGCAGGCGCACGGCCCCGGTGTCTTCATGTTTGGCCGGCCGCCACAGGCGTTGTCCGCGCAACGGGTGCAGTTGGCGAAGGGGACCTTGCCCGCGCGAAGCGGCAGCACCGGAACCCCGGTGGCGGCCAGGTCGAGCGCGGTGCGCAGGTACTCGCTCATGCCGTCACCCCCAGCGTGCGGGAGGCGAGGAAGGCGCGGCCGATGTGCTCGCTGTAGGCGGGCGGAATGGCCTCCGTCAGCTCCTCACGCACATCGGTCCATGTGATGCCGAGTGCGGCTTGCAGCTCCGGGACGGTCGGCTTGCCGCCGCCGTTGCCGTACGCGGCCACGTAGGGGCCTTCGTAGAACTTGCCATGCCGGTAGCCGCGCACGCGGCCTCGGTGCGGGACGTGGGCAGGCTGCTCGATCGTGCAGCCGCTCACCTCGAAGTTGCGGTGGCGGATGACGCCGAGACTGAACATCTCGCCGCACAGGGTCAGATCCTTGCGGATCTCGGCCTGTCCGTTGGGCTGCTCGATGACGTACGGCAGACCGCTCTCCTCGAGGAGTCCACGCGTCGGCGCGACGAGGTCGACGTGGGTGCCACCCCATCCGCGTGAGCGGTTGGTGCCCACGGTCAGCGTGTTCTTGGCCTGGCACGGCGGGGAGGCGTGGACGAAGTCGTACCGCTCGATCTCGCCCGTGAGGATGAGGTGGGTCAGGTATTCGAGCGCGTCGCCCTGGTGCCAGGTGAAGGGGTAGTTGGGCCGGTCGGCGGTGTCGCAGCCGTGCACGCGGAATCCGGCGCGGGCGTAGCCCACGGCGGCGCCGCCTGCGCAGGAGAACAGGTCCAGCAGTAAGGGCAGCTGGTCCTCTCGCCGAATGTCGGTCGGTTGGGTCATGCTGGAGACCTCCACAGGTCTGTTGAGGACTGGAGACAAGGGCGGCCCCGCGACTTTGGCGAGACGTAGGGGGCCGCCCTTGGCGCAGCTAGTACTGCTCGATGGCGTCGCAGAAGTCGCAGTCGCAGTCGTCGTCGTGCGGGCAGTCGCAGCCGCAGGGGTGCAGCGTGCCGATGCAGGAGCACTGGCACATGGCCTCCCCGCACGGCTCTTCGTCGGGGCCGTCTTCCGGGCCGGTGTAGAGCAGCGGGCTGGCCTCGCTGTGTGCGAGTTCCAGGCACTGGGCGAGCCCGCCGGCGCAGTCCATCGCCGTGCTCAAAAACTCCTGAACGAGGGCGACGTGCCGGGCCGGGTCCTCGCCGATGGCGGAGCCCAGGTGGTCGTTGGTGCCCAGGACATCGAGCGCGGTGCCAATCTGCTCCATGGCCTGCGGTAGTCGCTGGGCCAGTGTCTTCAGTGCGCCGATCGCGTCGTAGGCCTCGCCCGGATATGTCAGGCCGGGCTTGGTCGGAGAGTTGGGGAAGGTGAGGTGGTTGAACTCGCGGATGGCTTCGGCTGCCTGCCGGGCGATCGTTGCAGGGTCGGCGGTTGTCATGCGTCCTCCTGGTCAGTTGTGCAGGTGGGCGTGGGAGCGGGCGAACGCGCCCCGGGTGTGGGTGGTGACGTGTGTGTTCTTGGTGACCGGCCCGGTGTAGACGGCGCGGGAGACGCTGCGCTTGGCGCGCGAGAAGGCGACTCCGATGGAGAGCGCGGCGAACGCGAGGCCGGTGAACAGGGCGCCCATGGCGATGACTCCGGTGACGCTCATGGAGGCGAATCCCTTCAGGACGAGCCAGGCACCGCAGCCGATGCCGGTGGTGCCGGCGCCGATGCCGATGGAGGCGACGGCGACACCGGCGGCCCAGGCGGGCACGATGCGTCGGTCGTCCTGGTGGACGGGTTCGGCGTCCCCGAAGGGCGGGGCCGGGGTGTCGTCCTTGAAGTAGGTCGGTATCTGCCGCACCGGCGCCGCGGGGCGGTAGACGTCGTCGATGATGCGGCGGGCTTCGGCGTTGGCGTCCGCGTCGCTCATCCGCGGCGACCACGCCCTTGGCAGTTGCTCGTTCTCGGTCACGGGTGGGCCTCCGGTCGGATGGGGTCAGGAGATGTTCTGGGCGGCGCCGATGAGGGCGCGCAGCACGGCGTGTATGGCGTCGGCGGCTCCGGTGTCGGCTGTGAAGAACCCGAAGAGGAACACCGCGAGGGCGGCGAGCGGGCCGACGATCCGGCCGCGCAGCAGAGCGAAGGTGAGGATGCCGAAGAGGGCGACGGCGGACAGGGTCACGAGCACGAAGGGCCTCCTGAGAGACGGCCGGCGGGCAGCACCCGAGGTGGGGTGCTGCCCGCCGTTGGCTTGTCGTTGCTTGTCGTCTGACTTGTCGTGTGGCTTGTCGCTTGTCTTGTCGCCTTGCTTGTCTTGTCGCTTGTCGCCTCCCAGGTCACATGCTGTTTCCGGGCCTCTGGGAGCCCGCTAGGCGGCCTGTTCCAGCGGAGGGCGACAAGCGACAAGTGCTAGCCCTCGGGCGGCTGCTCGGGGGCGTGCTGGCGGTGGACGTAGCGAACCTTGGTGCCCTCTCCGATCCGCACCGCGGTGCCGTCGTCGGCCCATGCCTTGAGCCAGCCGACGACCGTCTGACGGGTCGTCCCGTACTCGTCTGCGAGGGCGCGGGCGATCGCGGATGCTCCGGTCCCCTCGTGGCCGGCGGCCAGGAGCAGGGCGAGCGCGGCCCGCTGTGCGGGACTGTCCTGCTCCGACTCCTTGCGCAGCGCGGACAGGTTCAGCCCCGAGGATGCGGGGGGCGGGGCGTCCGGGTCGGGGGCGGTGGCGAACTGGGCGTCGATCTCCTCGCGGAAGCGGCGCATCAGGTCGTCGTCCCCGACCGGCTTCCCGGCCTGGTCGGTGCGGTGGGCGGACAGGTTCAGTCCGCCTCCGGCTTCGGGCGCCGGCTGCTCGGTGCCGGTGGCGTCCGGGGTGAGATCGCGTATCCACGCGGTGCGCTCCGCATCCCACCGCCGTGCATAGTCGGCGCCCGCCGCGTTCGCTGACACGGCGTCGAGGCGAGGGTGCCGGTCGCTGGTGGCGATGGTGATGTCGCGGATCTGGGAGGGCTTGATCCGCCATGCCTTGAACAGCGCCCCGGGTGATTCGGGGGTGCCCATGAAGCCGGCGCCCTTGAAAGGCGCCTGATCCACCCGCAGTCCGCGGCGGCCCGGGAACATCTTCGAGAGGTCCATGCCCTCGGTCTCGCCGCCAGTCAGCACCACGCGGACCTTGGCTTCCCGGCGGATGATCAGGTTCCCGAGGACACTGCCGGTGGCCCCGAGGGCGGTGATGATGGTGCGGCCGCCCATGGAGCGGTGCATGCGGATGAACTCCAGGATGCGCTTGGCGAGTTCCTTCATCCGCCGGTCGGTGCTGACCAGGATCTCCGCGCCCTCGTCGATGACCAGCATGATCTGCGGAATCTCCGCGCTCACCGGCAACAGGTCGGTGTCGTGCTTGGCCATCAAGCCCTGGTAGGCGCGCTTGCGGTGCAGACCGATGGCGATCGCCGCGTCCAGCAGCTTGAGGGCTTCCTCGTAGGTGCCGGCCAGCCAGTCGATGCCGGGCCGTACCGGCTTGCCGCTGTCCTGGGTCAGCTCACCGTTCAGCGCGGGAAGTACCCAGGGCAGGCCGGCGGATCCGGCGTTGAGGTCGATGACCCAGGTCAGCATGTCAGTGGTGCGGGAAAATCCGCCGAGGATGCCGTGGAGAAGGTTCGTCTTGCCCGAACCCGTGGGGCCGACGACCAGGGCGCACTGTTCGCGCAGGTAGGCCTTGACCTCGTCGCCGTTGGTGCGAAAGCCCCACGGGATGCCCGTGTGGACGGACAGCGGGCCGTAGTCATCGGGGTATTCGCGCAGCTCAGACAGGACATTGCGGCTGGTCACGTCCAGGATCGCGCGGCCCTGGTCGACGCCGGGCCCGAAGGACGCGGTGCAGCCATGCGGCAGCTTCGCATCCGCCGACAGGGCCGGACCATGCTGCGCGAGCCGGTCGTAGGTGATGCCACCCTGCGGTTCGAGATCGAGGGAGTAGCCATTGCCAGACGCCCACATCTCCACCGCCAGCACCTTCACGATGACATTGCAGATCCGCTGGATCCGCTCCACCCACGCGGCAGCGATCGCCCGCCGCTCCGCGGTCACCTCACGGGCGACCTGACGCTGCTCCGCGGCAAGGGCCTCTTCCTCGCGGGCCTCTTCATACAGGGCGACGGAGCGGGCGCCGGCGCCCATCCCGACGCCGATCGTGGCCAGCGAGCCGAGCGCGGCCCAGGAGAGGGGGCCGGTGGTCATGGCCCAGGTAGTCCACCCGGCGCCGACCAGCCAGGACGCGGCCTTGAAGGCGAGGGTGCGGCCCGCGTTACGGACCTTGAGCCCGGCGACGGTGTGACCGAGGGCGCCGGCGCCGCCGACAGCCATGGCCCACATGGGGGGCATGCCGGTGGCGGCGCCGGTGGTGGCGATGGCCAGGGCTCCGGTGGTCGCGGACAGGGCGCCGGTCACGGGTCCGTGGCCGGCGCTCCAGTCCAGCACCGGGCCACTGTCCGCCTGCTTCCTCTTCTTTGCGGCAGTGGTGGCACTCATGTCAGACGTTCCAGCCCTTCTCGGCCTCCGGGCCGTTGCGGGGGTCCTCGTGACGGGCGATGTCGTGCTCGTGGGCCTGCCGGAACAGCGGCCCCATGTCCTCCGCGACCGCGACCGCGGACATCAGGGCGCCGAAGATGTCGTTGAAGCCGTCCGCCACCTCCTTCTCCAGCGGGAACTCACTGTCGGAACGCTCCGCGAGCGTCTTCATCACGTTCGCGACGCTGGTCAGCGCGGCGGGGAGGCTTTCGACCATGGTCAGGATCTCCATGGCGTCCTCGGGGTCATACGCCTGCGCGGCCTGCTCCATCTCCGCGGCGTGCTCTTCGAACTGGAACCCGGACACGTGCTCTCCTTCACTACTGGTCGATGTGTGGTCGGTGCTGTTCGGGACGGGCCCGGCCGGACGTGCCACCTGGTCCCCGAGCCCGTCGGTGACGTCCTTGGCGGCTTCCTGCTCGGCCGCGTCTTCCGCGGCGGCCTGCTCCTGGCGGATCGCCGCATCGCGCTCGGAACGCTGCTGTCGGGCCGCGCCGGTCAGCCGTGCGTACAGGCGCCGGCCGGGGTGGACCAACCAGGGCAGGCCCAACTTCCGGCCCAACGGACTGGTCAGGAAACCGAGAAGGCCGATCGGGAGGGCGAGGAGCGCGGCCAGGGCGCGGCGCCCGTGGAAGCGGCCTGCAGAGCGACGCAGCGCCTTCCGCGCGGCCTGCCGGGCGGGCGCCTTACGCACGCTGGAGCGCCCGCCGGACACCTTTCGTGCGGTGGCCGCGTCTCGGCGGGCCCGTTGCTTGGCGATGGCCGCCTGCTTGACCGCACGTGCCTTGCGGCCCGCGCCCCTGAGCAGTCGGCCCGCCAGACCACGCGACCGCGCCCGCGCCTTGCCGGCACCGGGCTTGTTCGTGCTGGCCTTGGGCTTGTTGGGCTTTGGGGTGTTGCGGCGGGCGTCGGCCACCGCACGGCGTGCGGCGGTGCCCTGCTGCCGCTTCTGCGCCCGCGAGGCCCCGGCCTGCTGCTGCGCCTTACGCAGCGCCTTGACCTGGCCCGCCTTGGACAACGCCCCCGCAGCGCCGCCGCGACCGCCGCTCTTGAGACCGGCGGGCTTGTTCAGGGAGACCGGCGCGCGGTGCTTGCCTGCCCCGGACCTGCCCTTACCGGCCCCGCCGCGCCCTGAACCGGCGCCCGGCCCGCGCCGCTTCTGACTGGGCACCTTGCCCGACCCGCCAGCTGTACGACCACCGCCTGAACTGGACTTTCGTCCGGAGGTGTTGAGCCCGCCGGAGCCGTGGCGGGCGGCGTGCTGCCGGGCCGCGGTACGCGCGGCAGCCCGGCGTGCGGCCTGCTTCGGGCGCGGGTTGCGGCTGCGGTAGGAGGCGATCGTGCCGAGCACGGCCATGCCGGTCGCGGCGACCGCGGCGGCGATCGGCCCGCCGGCCAGCCCGGCCGCGGCGATCGTGGAGACGGTCGCGTTCGCCCCGGACAGGGCCAGCGGAGCGATCGGCCAACCGCCGGGCGCGTCCTCTACCTGGCTGTTCTTCTCATCCTCCTTGTCCACAGCCTGTGCAGGCGCCGGGGCGGGCGGGGTGTCGGTGGTGGCGGGGGCCACTACCGCTTCCGTACTGGTGTCGGTCATGCTGAGAGCACTCCTTCCGGAGTGAAAAGCAGGACCCGAACGCGCTTGTGAGAAGGGGTGTTCGGGTCCTGCGCTTGTGTGAGGAATGCGCTGTTCAGACGGCGTTGTGGGTGGGGTGGGCCGCAGCGACTTCCTGCCAGCGGCGGTTCTCGCCGGCGTCCGCGTGCTGGACCCGCACTCGGAAGTCGCACCCCGGCGCGGTGCAGCGGTGCGTGGTGCCCGTTGATGCCTGCTCGATGTTCAGCAGCGCGGACATCACGGACCCGGTCGTGCCGAGCACGCACGCGGCGTGCAGGAAGAACGGCAGGCCGTAGGGGGCGAGGCGGATGCTGATGGCCGCGCCGACAGCGAGAGAGACGCCGATTTCGAGCAGCGAGACGAACCGGCGACGCTGTTGCTTGGTCATGACGGAAACTCCCAGGTGAGAAGGGGATTTCAGGCGGCGCGCTGTTCCTCGGGAGCGGCGCACAGGCCGCACATGCCAAGCGAGGTGGGGATGACATAACCGGCATCGCGCCGGCACTCGGGGCAGATGCGGCGAGCGGCGTTGGCCTTGCCCAGGGCCGCCCACTTCGCCGGCGTCATCGGGCGCACCGGCTTGGCGCGGTCGATGCGGTAGAGGTAGGCGACCAGCGGGCCCCGCTTACGACGGGGCCGCTCGATCTGCACCGCGACGTCCTGACCGCCGGGCCGCAGCCCCATCACACGCAGTTGGCGGTAGGTGGCGTAGCCGTCCGGGGCCAGGCGCCAGCGGTACACGGGCAGGGTCACGACGTGCTCTCGGCGGCCATGAGCGTGGTCCACGCCTCACGCACCCGGTCCTCAGCACCCTTGAAGCCCTGCCCGCGGAACTCCGTCGCGGCCTGCCGATACGACAGCGGAGGGTTCAGCGAGTGACGCAGGAACCGCAGCACCACGACAAGCTGAGCATGCGAGAGCGTGGCCGCCGGCTCGGGGACCGTCACACCCGCGACCAATGCCACGTCCGCGAGCGTCACGGCCGGGAGATGGACCTCCTCATCCCGCGGCTGCTCACTGTCCTCGGTGGACGGTTCGGTGTCCGGCGCCACGGCAGCGTCACGCCCGTCGTCACACTCATCCGGCACGTCGGCAGGCAGGGCGCTGATCTGCGTGTCTTCCCCATCCCGGGCGGTGTCCGAGGGGGGCAGGGCCGGTGCAGTCGCGGGGGCGAATTCGAGGGGTGTGACGGTCGGCGTGACGGGCGTGCCGAACATGGCGCCCAGCGCGGCATCCGCGCCCTCGGTCACGCGCTCGCGCTGCACGTCCACCAGCCGGGCCCCGAGCGTGACGTCACCGACGCCGACCCTCTCCGCGAGCTTCCACGACTCGCGCTCCGACTCCGCCTGCACCTTGGCGTCCGGGTGGTTGGCGGCGCGGGCCCGGTGATAGGCGAGGGCCTGAACAAGCTGAGCCGTCTTGCGTTCGGCCTCAGGGTCGCGACCATCGCGGTGGACGACGATGCGGCGGGCCAGGAACGCGGCGCCCTCGGCGGACACGGACATGCCCATCGGGGTCAGCGCGTAGATCACCATCCGTCCCGGGTCTGGGGCGGCCATCGCGGACATCGCCGATGCGGCCGCCGGCAGCGCCCACAGTCCGGCACGCACCGGCCACGGTGACGCCTGGCCCAGCATCGTCAGACCGAGCAGAACCAGCGCGAGGACCGCAGTGGCACCCTCACCGGCCGCGACCGCCCCGGCCGCCGTGCCCTTCCCGTACATGTGGCTGATGTTGGAGAACGTGCCGATCGCGCCGAACCCGCCGGTGGCCAGCATCGGCGCGAACGCCGCGGTCAGCACGAGCGCCTGGCCGCGGGTCAGCTTGCGCGGCGACATTGCCACGGGCGTGCCGGTCATGCGGCTTCCCCCGCCCCGAGACGGTTGGTGACCGTGCGGCGTGCGGCCAAGACCTTGTTCGCGGCTCGACGCAGACGACGCTGGCCCAGTTCCGATGCCGGCCGGTCCAACAGGCCGATCTGAACGTCGAGCAGGTCCATCTCCGCGTTGATCAGCGGACTTTCCAGCTCGATGGCGTGAAGGTCCCGCCAGGACGGTTCCGCGTCGGGCAGGTCGTCAGTAACGGGCTCCTGAACAGCGACGATGAGCTTCATGGGTCGTGTCTCCCTCGCAGTAGGCAACGGCCCGAACAGCGGCCCCGGTGTTCGAGCACCGGGGCCGCACGCCGTTGAAGTCGGTAGATCCGGCTCCCCTCAGCGCCGCTCGTACGAGACGAGCGGCGGAGGCAACCGGCCGCCGCATGCGTGCGGCGGCAACGTTGAGAAGCGCGCGAACCTGAGCCGCGCTGGCCGCCTTT
Source organism: Streptomyces sp. NPDC107517 (assembly GCF_055582645.1). Taxonomy (NCBI): domain Bacteria; kingdom Bacillati; phylum Actinomycetota; class Actinomycetes; order Kitasatosporales; family Streptomycetaceae; genus Streptomyces; species Streptomyces sp. NPDC107517. Next base: position 32,116 of record NZ_JBVJPM010000010.1, read on the forward strand.
ACGTAGGAGGCGGCAACCTCGTAACCCTGTTCAGTTCTCAAGCAACGAACGCTTCCTTCGAGGGAGCCCACTCACGCGGGATCTCTCCGGGCGCTTCATGCAGTACATGTGTTACGTGTTCCTCATCTTGCAGAGGGAGGTTCGCCCCGTCAAGCCCTTCAGCTTTTTGGATCCGCGAGCCCCTCGTGCTCGATGTACCTACAGATTGGCGTCAGCGACGCCGACGCTCGACTTCGCGCCTGTACGACTCGGGTCGTTCTTGGCTAGCGTGAAGTCGTACCAAGTCGTCCCAGATAGACGGAGGTTGGGCGTGGCCAACGAGCGACTGCGCGGCGCAATAGTGGACTTGGGCCTCACACTCGACGAGGTCGGGGAACGTCTCGGGGTCGCATCCAAGACCGTCGAACGGTGGATCAACGAGCCCGAGCGCAAGCCCTACCGCCGCTTCCAGCACGCAGCTGCATCGCTGTTGAGGTGCGAGGTCTCCTACCTGTGGCCCGATGAACGCACGTCAGCCGAGGTCACAGCGGCCGGCAACGCGGAGTTGATCAGGCTCTATCCGCATCGGTCCGTTGTGATGCAAACCCTCTGGACGAGCCTCTACTCCAAGGCGACCCGTCAGTTTGACCTCTTGGTGTACTCCGGGTTCTGGCTCACGGAGGATGCGACGTTCCACCGCATCGTGAAGGAGAAGTCAGCCGACGGCGTGCCCATCCGCTTCATGCTGGGAGAACCGACGTCGCACGCCGTCGCCGTACGCGGCGAAGATGAAGGCATCGGCGCCACGATGGCGGGCAAGATCCGGAATGCCCTGGTCAACTATGGCCCCCTCTTCGGCCTCCCCGGGGTGGAGTTCCGACTGCACAACACGACCCTCTACAACTCCATCTACCAAGCCGATGACGAGATGCTGGCGAACGGGCATCTCTACGGCGTTGGCGCCTACATGGCGCCCGTCCTGCATCTACGCCGGGTGCCGGGGGGCGAACTCTTCGACGCCTACGCTGAGAGCGTTGAGAAGGTCTGGGAATCTGCCCGCCCGATCTCTTCGCCCGCCGATTGGGAAGGCACGCACTGATGAGCCGGATCGACTACTTTCGCGACCCACAGGCCCCTAAGGCCAACTCCGTCGTCCCCTCAGTGACTGTCGTCGTCCGAGACGAAGCGGGCCGGTTGCTGCTGATCCACAAGACGGACAACAACCTGTGGGCTTTGCCAGGCGGAGGCCACGACATCGGCGAGCGAATCACGGAGACCGCCGTCCGCGAAGTCCGAGAAGAAACAGGCGTAGACGTAGAGGTGGACGACATCGTCGGCCTCTACACCGACCCTGAGCACGTGCTGGCATACGACGACGGAGAGGTCCGGCAGCAGTTCTCCATCTGCTTCCGGGCCCACCCGGTCGGGGGCTCCCTGCGCACGAGCAGTGAGTCGAAAGAGGTCTGCTGGGTCGCCCCAGCAGACCTTGACGGGCTGGACATCCACCCCTCGATGATGCTGCGCATCCGGCACGGTCTGGACGCCTCGCGGCGTGAGCCCTACCTCGGCTAGTCGCCGGCCTCGACCTTCGCCAGCCGATCCTCGACACGCGTCGACGCCGCATGGATCTCAGGTGCCGCACGTTGGATGAACCGCCCCACGATCGTGTCCGGTCCGTACCGCTGCACGATCTCGTCCAGCCGACCGGTCGGCGTGGTCGGCGAACCGTCCGGCGTCGTCGTCATGTCGCAGTAGAGCAGGGCGTCAACCAGGTCGGAACGCTGCAGCTCGAACTCGGTCTCCAGGTCTCCCCTCAGTCCGCGCTCCTCTGCTTCCAGCAGTGCGCATGAGTGGTGAGCCACCAGGCAAACGACCCGTTCGTCTGCACTCTCCTGCTCCCGGAGAAAGCGTGCGCCGTCCAGCGGATGGAAGCCAGTTGTAGCTATGGCCGGCGAGTACCCGATGTCGTGCAGTACCGCAGCCGCTTCCAACAGCTCTGCATCGCCACCAAGGATCGGGCTCAAGGTGCGAGCGCGCTTGGCGACTCCGAGCGAGTGTGCCCATCGGCGCGGCAACGGTTCGGACAGCAGCGATTCGGAGAGCGAGTACGCCCACTCGGTCAGTCCCATGGCGCCCAAGGCTACGGCCGGATGCCGGTGGACGGGAGGGTGCGAACCGTGCGCCCCTTGCCGTGGACGGTGTCGAGCAGGCCGCTTCCCTCCATTTGAGCAAGTGCACGACGTACGGCTGTCCGGGAGAACCCGAAGCGCTCGCAGAGCTTCGCCTCCGACGGGAACGTGTCGCCAATGGCCAAAGCATCTTCCGCAATTACGTCTGTCATCCGCTCGACCAAGGACCGTCGGTCGCCGCGTGCAACACGCCAGCCGATCCCCGGCGCCGATTCCAGTACGCCCTCCACTTCGAGGACCTTGAGGGCTCGACGGATCGTGTTCCGGGAAACACCGTGGGAGCGCATGAGGTCGGCCTCCGACGGCAGAGCATCAACAAGCTCGCCCTCCGTAATGTCCTTCCGCAGCGCCTCCGAGATGACCAGGTAAGTTCCGCGCGGACTGGCCTCCGACACTTCAGCTCCTCTCACGTCGCCATAGCTCACTACCAAGGGTCCCACGGTGCCTTTGGAACGATGGGCCGTAGGCCAAGCTCAGAGCCTCCTCACCCGATCCCCGCGGGACGTAGGGGCATGCCTCGGCACGAGGCCGAGCAGGACGTGAAGACAAAGGCCCGGGGCGCCGCCTGAGTTGACGGCACCTGCGTCGCGCTGTCCGGCCACGCCTTCAGCTCGGTCCATGCCCTGCCTGAGGTTCGCTCGACGAACAAGGCAGCGAGGGCTCCTACGACGCCGGCCCGTCGTGCCGCGTCGCGCAGGGAGGGCCAGGGTCTCCGACTGGGGCGCGCCTGTGCCGTCCGTCTTGTTGCTGGCGATCGAGTGAAGTCGGCATTTCGATTCCGCATGCTGATAAATAGGGCGTTTCTGGTCGGTACATTTCCCGCGATCGGCTCCCCGCGCTGACTCGGAGTTCGATTGCAACGGACCCTCGTGGACAGGAGCGACTTGAAATGGCATTGCACGGTTTGAGGGGGCGGATGGCCGGCCTCGCCACGGTCACGGGGCTGGGCGTGGTGTTGCCGTTCGCGGCAGGCGTGACACCTGCTTATGCCCAGGCGCAACTGAGGATCACGAAGACGCACCAGGGTGACTTCGCCCGAGGCGGGCAGGGCGTCTATCGCATCACCGTCAGCAACCCGGGCTCGGAATCCACCCGCCGCATCAACGTCGTCGACGAGCTTCCGGTAGGACTCAGAGGTGCCAGTGTGCAGGCCGGAGCCCCGTTCGATTGCGAGCTCGTGGGCAGCTCGAGCGTGCTGACGTGTAGCGCCGACAGCTTGGGTGCTGGTCAGACTTCGACGATCCTCCTGACGGTCAACGTCGCCGAGGACACTCCCTGCAGCATCACCAACAGGGTCACGGTGGGTGAGGCTGGCGATCAGCCGCCCCCCTTCCTCCCTGACGAAACGGACAGCGACGTCACCATGGTCACCGGCGGCGAATGCGGTAACGGCAACGGCGGGAACGGGGGCGGTTCGGGGTCGATCCTGCCGATCAACCTCAACGGCGTCATCCCGATGTTCAACAACATCAGCATCAACAACAACATCAAGAGCCCTGGTGCCAGCAACACCACCACTCAGGACTTCGGGGTCAACGCGCCCTGAGCCGTCAGCTTCCAGGCCCCAGCGTTACGCGAGCTGAGCCATCGCTGGGGCCGCAACAAACGTGCACCGATCCGCGGTCATGTCCTATCGCCCCGTTCCGCGCGAGGCTGGCATCGGCCTGTGAAGGCTGGACGGCGGCAAGTCCCCAATTCGCAGGGGCTGCCTGCTCACGCCTTGGTGTCCGGCCACACCTTCAGCTCGCCCCACGTTTCGTCCGGGGCCTGCTCGGCCAGCGTGATGCGGGCGCCCGGAATGCTGCCGTAGCTGCCAATCCATGACCGGAACTTCCGCTCCCCGTTCTCGCGGATGGGCCACTCGCCCTGCATGACGACGGCGCCCCCGGTTATGAGGGTGACACGGTATCGGTCCAGGTCGGCCATGTCCTGCAGCACTCCTGTCACGCTCCTTGCGGCGGGTCGAAGAGAACCCGCACCGTGACGCTGGCCTCCTCGGCGGCGGCACGCAATACAGCAAGGGTGTCGGCGAGCGGCACGGCCCGTCGGTTGCGGTCGGTGGTGGCGAGCATGCAGTCGCGGCAAAGGTCGAGCCATCGTCGGCCGTGGTCGGGGGTGGCGATGACGCGGGTGGAGCGGGCCGGGTCGCCGCACGCCACGCACGGGACCGGGCCGGGGGTAGGGCCGAGGCGCGCGGCGGCGTCCTCCTGGTTCGCCGGCCGTTGCGGCCCGGGCTTCAGGTCGGCTGGGTCGAGGGCGAGCCGTTGCAGCAGGTCAGTGGGGTCCACGGGTACCTCCTGCCCTGGCGATGGTGCGGCGACCGCCGACGTACTATCGAACATATGAACGATAGCTTGACCTCGCGACTGGACATGCTGCACTTCGCGCGCCGCATTGCAGTCCAGCAGGTCGAGCAGATCGACCGGTGGATCGCCACCGAAGAACGCCGCGAGGCCGAGCGGCGCCACGGCGAGCAGACCCGGCCGCCTGCCCCGGACTGGCTCATCGAGATCGGCCTCGGCGGCCGCGACCCCGTGTACGTGCATGTTGGCGGCTGTCACATGGCGGGCAAGCGGTCCCGCGGTGTCGAGCGCGATCAGGCCCTCCGTGGTCTCACCGAGGGCGTGCCCGCATGTACGCACTGCCGGCCGGACACGGAGCTGGGCGTGCTCGACTAGGCGCTGCGCCTCGGCGACTTCTTCGCGGGCGCCTTCTTGCCGGCGGCCTTCTTCGCGGCCGTCTTCTTGGCTGCGGTCTTCTTCGGCATGTCGTGGACGGTCGCGTGCTTCCCCTCTCCGCGGGAGGCCTTTGCCTTCTGTACGGACTCCTGGAGGGCAGCCATGAGGTCGACGACGGCTCCGGCCGGGGCTTCCGGCTCGGCTGCGTGGGGCAGCTCCTTGCCTCCCTGCTTGGCGACGATCAGCTCGGAGATCGCATCCGTGTACCGGTCGACCGCCGCGCCTTCGGGGATGTCGTCGCTCGCCATGACGTCCATGAGCGCTAGGGCGCGCTTGATCTCCTCTTCGGGGACGTCGACCGCCGGCGGGGCGAGCGTCTCGGAGGAGCGGATTTCGTCGGGCCACCGCATTGAATGCAGGACGATCGCGTTGCCTCGGATGCGGAGCAGGCCGAGGCGTTCCCGCCCGCGCCACGCGAACCGTGCGACGGCCGCCTTCGAGTTCCGCTTCAGGGCCTGACGCAGGAGCGTGTACGGCTTGGTAGCGACCTGGCCGTCGGGCTCGAGGTAGTAGCCCTCGCCGATGCGGATGGGGTCGATTTCGCTGTACGGCACGAACGCCACGATCTAGATCGCCTTCGCCGTGGTCAGGGGCAGGCCAGCGAGGTCCTCGTCCGAGATGGCGACGATCGTGTCTTTGCTGACCTCGTAGCCTTTGCCGATCTCCTCGGCGCGGACCTCGGCCCCCTCGATCTCGCAGAACTTCCGCGTGCGGATCCGAGCCATGTCGTCCAGGTGGTACTGGTGGAAGCGGATCGAATGATCTTCGGTCGCAGCGGTGACCTTGATCGGGATCGTGACCAGGCCGAAGCTGATAGCTCCGCTCCAAACAGCATGGGGCATGAAGAACCTCCAGAGCAGCCCCCTAGAGATCCCACCCTACGAGCGGCATCAGCGACCAGCACCCGGGCGCGCCCTCGTCGAGCGCACCGGTCCCGCAGACACGGCGGGCACCGCCGGGGGGGGGTGCCGGGGAGTTGCCGGGGCCACATCAGCAAGCGTCCGACGCCGACGCGATAGAACTTTCTCTACTTCATTAAGGCGGCTCGCTCCGCTCCCCGCGCAGGCCTAGCCCCCGGCCGGGCCTGCGCTCCTGTCTACGCCCCGCTCCAGCCCGGCCGGTGCCCGTGCCGGGCGCCAGCAACCAGCCTTTCACCATGAGAGAGGAGGCCCGTCGTGGCTAGGGGCCGCACTGGTTTTGAGGCGTCTCACGCACCGTCCGGGTCCCAGGCATGGCCGCCTAACGATCACGCAACTGCAACGCAAGGCGTAGTCCAGAGGGCCTGCGTGCTCGCGTGCGATCGCCAGCTACAAGGTCTAGCCTGAAATAGAGACCCGCGAAGGTTGAGCCGTTCGGCACCTACGCCACAGTGAGTCCCGAATCCCGATTTCATATATGGCCGGTCAAGAATTTTCATCGGCACATCACCTGGATTAGGCATGAAATCAGCAGATGCGCGGCTAGTGATCGTTACGGGCGATCCAACCATCGATTGGGCCGTGATGCTACCAGATCACCGCTGCCCAACTATGGAAGAGCGCTTGAATTCGGCAGCGACCACTCACTGGCACTGGGGGGGATCGCTAGGCCTGCACGAGCTTGTCCGATTTGCCACTGCAGATGGCATCTCAGTACGCGGCCAAGAGATCCCAGAAGACTTCTTCGCAAAACCATCCAGCTACGATGAAAGATTCCACCACTCGTTCAATACAATACAATTTCTCCCACTGCCAGGGAAGGGGGAGGGTTCAAAAAAAGAACGACGAGTGCGCGTTCGTGAATTTCTCGGCTTCCATGCGCAGGGTGAACTCCTCGAACCTCTCGCCGAACCCACCATAAAAGACGGAGAAAGCCTGTCGCTGCTCGTTATCGATGATGCTGGCCTCGGATTTGGAAATCGCCTCGATGTGCACCAGCACGTATTCGAAATGGCCACATCGACCGGGACCCCTTGGCTAGTTATAAAACTTGGAACAAGAGCCTTAAAGGGAGAGAGCGCTCTCTGGGAGGAGCTTTCCAGCGCCCCCAAGTATGAGCAACAAATAATACCCGTAGTAACCGCGGCAAGTTTGCGAGAGGTCGGTGCAGCGATAAGCCGAGGGTTGTCGTGGGAGCGTTCTGCTCAGGACGTCCTTAGTGAACTCAAGAGAGCCGAACGCAGCGCAAATTCCGCACTAAGCGGACTCGCAAATAAAGGGCTGATCGTGGTCTCTTTCGGCATCTCTGGCGCCCTCATTGTAGACCGAACCGAAATCCCTTCCCGTAATCTCCTATACTTTCACCGAGAGTACACAGAAGGAACGTGGGAAAAGGGCGAGATGGGAAGTATGTTCGGTTACACCCAGGCGCTAGCGGCAGGCATCACACGTGCCCTTTTGGAGCAGAAGACAAAAGACGTTCCGGAGAACCCACGGAATGCTGTCGCCAGAGGCGTTCACCGAGGCCTCGCGGCTATGTGCGCAATTCGTGACCTGGGGTTCGAAGCTGAACAGGGATTCGACAAACCTGGCGACGCAAGAAGACCAGGGAAGATGAATTTCCGCGAGACGTGCATGTCCGAGAATGCTGATATTGAGAAGCAATTCGAGAGCACGCAGGTACCAGAACCTAAGCTGGGGTCCGATCTGCCCACCTGGTCGATTCTATCTCGATTTACACCACCCGATTCGCTGGAATCGGAGGCAGTGAGCGTTGCCCTTCGGGGATGCGACAGGCTGGAAGGTGTTCCTGTCGCAAAGTTCAATAAGCTAATCACTGCCGACTGGCATGAGATAGAGGGTTTGCGGGTAGTGCAGAACCTCATATCTGAGTACATTAGCGATCGCACCAAGATGAAACCTCGATCTATCGCAGTCTTCGGCAAACCGGGTGACGGTAAGTCGTTTGCAGTGCGAGAAGTTGTGAAATCTCTTTACCCTGACCGCGGCAATGGCCTGACCTTCAACCTGTCCCAGTTTGAATCCGTAGCCAATCTTATCGAAGCGCTCCACCAGGTCAGAGATAGAGCCCTTGAGGGAGAAGCCCCGTTGGTTTTCTGGGATGAATTCGACTCCCAATTCGAGGGGGCTCCCCTAGGCTGGCTACCACACTTTCTCTCGCCTATGCAGGACGGCGCATTCCAGCAAGGCGAGATTGTTCACCCGATCGGCCGCGCCATATTCGTGTTCGCTGGTGGCATCTACCACCGCTATACAGACTTTGTGGAACAGGCCGGAAAGGCTACAAGCAGTTCCAAAGCGACTGACTTTGCGAGTCGCCTTCAAGGTTACCTCGATGTGGTAGGTCCCAATCCCGGACCGGGCCAGCATGAAGAGGAAGCAGGTTGCGTGTTCCATCGCGCGCTCCTCCTCAACCATTTCCTCAACGAAGCTGGAATAGGGAAGAAGGTTGTCGAGAACGGCAAGGAAGAACTTGACGTTGATAAGGGTGTGGTTAGAGCCTTCCTCGGGGTGGAGAGATATATTCACGGGGCGCGTTCCATGCACACCATCGTGGACATAAGTCGTCTGCACCGAGGAGGAAGGTTCGGGCGAGCAAACCTTCCACATAAGACGCTACTCAATCTTCATGTAAATGCAGACCAGTTCCTCCGTATTGTTCGCGAAGTGCCACCGAGTATCTGAGCTCCGGGAATACAGCACGTCTGAAGTTCTTCGTCACCGACCCGTCGTCACGGCGTGTTCCGGTCGACGACACAAGTCGGTAAGTGGCTGAGGCGGGTAGGGGTGCAGCGAGGCACGCGCGCGCCTGATTGGCTGGCGCGCCCGCCGTCGTGGCTGGCTGTTGGCGGCTGAGGTCGGCACACACAGGCACACGCCGACGTACGGGTGAATCCCGCCCGACAGGCCTTGGTCGCTAGGGGAGTTCAGGTGATCCGCGTGCGCACCCGCCTACGGATCAGATGGCAATCAGGCCACCGTTAGAGAGCTTTGAGACGCGAGCTCCGGCGGCGACGGTCACCAAGGCTGATGACGTTGTCCACGGCGCGTGGTGCTGGGTCGATAGCAACGTCAGGCGCCAGCGACCGCATAAGCACTGGGTGGAGCCCTAGTTCCTCGGAAGCCTGAAGGAGAGACGGCGGCTCACCGTACTTGCGGCCTAGCATCGCCCTCATCAGGGTTGGTTGCTCCGCGTGGACCATAACGGGCTCGTTCGTCCTCCACCCCCGAGCGCCGAGCTGCTTGTAGAGGCTTTCTCGGCGGGCCTGGTCGATGTGTCCAAGATCGTATGCGCGGTTGATGAGTGCCTGGATCGAAACGCCCCACCGCTTCTTGAGAGCAGCGAACTCTCTGAGCATCAGTGGTCCAGTGAACGCTTCTTCGGCACGCTCCCTCGGCAGCAGGAACGCGCCTGCGAACCGATGCGCCTCACTCTCCGCGCGCTTGGAGTCCAGTCCGTTACGACGCGCGGGATGGAGCACTAGATGCCCCAGCTCGTGCGCTGTCGTAAACCGCTGCCGATCGCCACCGCCGGCGGAAAAGTAGCTGATCATGGACGGCTCGGCTGTTCCTCGCCAGCAGGAGGCACCGGAATGCCCCACCACGATGTCCTCTCCACGCCCCTGGGAGTCCACCAGCATGAGAGGAACGACAGGGACGCCGGCACGCTCGCATGCCCGGATAACGTGCCCGATCACCCCGTCAGAGCCGATACCCAGCGCCGCGCGCGTCTGCGCGGCGAGGTCCTCGATGCCGTCGGCAGTGATGTCTCCTTCTGCCCGCGGCAGAGAGGTCCGGCGGACCCGCGTATCGGCCATCAGTCGTACTGAAACCCGGTATGCCTCCCTGACCGTCGCCTCCACTCGGGCGACCTCCTTGGCTGACGCGCTGGCCCTTTTCCGGAACATCAGCGTGTCGGCAGGGAGGTCAGAGGGGTCGACGTCGAAGAACGACATGGGTGTGCCTGTCGCCTCGGCGATGCGCACGAGCACGTCGTCGGTGACGAGTTTGATCCCTTTTTGGATCTGCGAGATCAGTGGTTGTGACACCCCGGCAGCCTGCGCAAGCTCCCCCTGAGTGAGTCCCATGAGGAGCCTCAGAGTTCGAATGCGCTCAGCTGGATCCCGTGCCACTTCCTTCACCCTCTTCGCGCTGGTCTTCTTCGAACTCGAAGGGCAGTGCCAGGCCCTTGTCGTCTGGGATGAACTCCCAGTCTGTGAACGACTCAGTGTTCCTGGGGAGCTCGAAATCGAGGTCAAACTTCGGGGGCCGACCCGGCTTCCACTCACCGATCGGACGAACGATGCGTACGGAGATCTCTCCGCCCTCCTCCGGAGGGGAGAGCCATACGGCGAGGAGGTTACTGGACTCAACGCCGAATAGATCGACCGTTCGATTGTAGTAGTAGCTGATCCGCGCCTTGTTGCGCCCTGGCGCCGGGATCATGTCAAACGGCGTCGCGTGCAGGAGCCGCAGGGTCATCATCCCGTTGCGCAAGTGCAGGCGCCCACTGGAGCTCTTGACCGGCTCCCAGCCTCCGAGGTCGAGACGCTCGCCGTGGCGGCGCTCAATGAAGCAACGCGCGTGGTCGCGGGCCAGGTCGGTACGGCCCTTGGTGTAGCCCTCACCGGTCATGCCGGACTCGTCGTAGTGACCGTGAGCGGCGGTATAGGCGTGATCAAGGGCTTCATATAAGGGCCCAGCGAGGCCCTCGGCTGCCGCAGTGATGATCGAAGCGTCCTCAGGTGTGAGCATGGCGGTTATTTTATAACCGCCATGCTCACGTTATCAATGATCGGCGCACTCGCGCCGGGATGCGGCAGCAACGGCCCCGGGGCCGTCGTTGCCGGCCGATTTGTCTAGGCCACCAGCGGACCATGCCCCAGTCGCCGGGGCTTCTCAACGGCTGGCAGGTCGGGCCGGACTGGGTGGTGCCCTGGCGAGCGACAGTCGTCGCTTGCGCTGACATCCATGCGGACTTGGGCCAGTCTCAGTTCTAGTCTCGATTGCTGCTCAATCCGGTGCGGTACGCGCTTGTCCGTGGACGTTCGGTATGGCGCCTGACCTGCAACGCGAACCGACTGCCGGACCCCCTGGCCCCCTATGGAACAAGCCCGGACAGCTTGTAATGCGCCGGTCTCGACAGGGACCACCAGCGACAGCGCATCCAGCAGGCGTCGAACTGTGCCCAAGGCTCACACCCCGGGGAGTGAGCGGGGAGTGGATCAAGAAAACCATGCCGCACGGCGCCTAGGCGTACCAACTCACACCAAGGCTCTGACCTGCATGGATATGCAACGCCCCCGGTCAGCCACCTCTCCGCACGTTATTCGGGACGAAGAGGTCGTGGGTACAAATCTTGGCAGCCCAACGCTGGTTGGGGCCGACGTTCGGGCTGCGGTTCTGGTCGGGACGCTCCATGTGGCTGACATTGGGTAGGTGGTGTTGGGAGACTGCGATGGTAGGTGCCCGGTTTCGGGTGTGCCGGGGAGTTTCGGGGGCGTGGTCGTGGCTCGTTGGGTTTCGGGTGTGTGCGCGGCGGTGGCTCTGCTGGTGACGGCAGGGTTGCTGGTCATGCTGGTGATGGGTCGGTTGAATGAGGCCTCGCAGGTGGCCGGAGTGGTGGGGACCGTGCTGTCAGCGGCGGGTCTGGTGGTGTCGGTTGTGGCGTTCTTCCGTACCCACCCTGGGCCCGCGCGGCGGGTACGGGGTGGCAGGGTGGCGGTCGCCGGCGATGCGAACGGCGCTGCTCTGGGTGAGGACTCGCACGTCGTCGGGCCAGCCTCCGCTCGTACACCCGGTGCGGGTGGCGGACCGGTGGACGTGGAGTCGGGGCCGGACGGTATCGCTGTCGGCGGCGACGCGAACGAAGCGGCCCTGGGCAAGCGCTCCAAGAGGACCCGCTCTTGAGCAGCAGCACCGGCGCGGATGGCAAGGACGGCTCCGGCGGTGTTCACAGCTTTGTGAGCCGCAGGACTATCCGGGCCGGGGAGGTCGCGGTCGGCCGTGACGCGTCGGGTTCCGCGCTCGCGCCGGGCTCACGCGTGGTCAACCGCACCACCGTCAACAATGTCCTGCCCGAGGTGCAGTGGCCGTTGCGGGTGGGCGCTGTGCCGCCGCTGGCGTCCTCCTTCCAACCCCGGCCCTCCCTGCGGAAGCTGGTGGAGGCAGCCCGCGCGGACGGCCAGGACGTGGTGCTCACACAGCCGGCCGAGTCAGGGCGGGTGTTGGTGGGCGAGGGCGGGGTCGGCAAGTCCCAAATGGCTGCCTCCTACTACCTGGCCTCCGGCGCGGACTTGGCGGTGTGGACCACAGCCAAGGGCGGAACGGGGCAGTTGGTTGCGGACTTCGCGGAGGCCGCGGCCCGGATCCGGGTTCCGGGTGCGGACGGCGAGGACGACCGGGCCGACGCGCAGGCACTGTTGGAGTGGCTGCAGGCCACCGACCGCAGCTGGCTGGTGGTGATTGACGACGTCGAGGACTTGGACCAGGTACTGGACTGGTGGCCCCGCCCGAACCCTCGTGGTTGGGTGCTGGCCACCACCCGCCAGCGCAAGGCTTTGGCCGCTGGCCGCACCCGTGTCGACGTGGACGTCTTCACCGAGGCTGAGGTTCACGCCTACCTGCACGAGCGCGTCCCCGGCCTGCCTGAACACCCCGGCACCTGCAGCGGCTGCAGGTGCCCAGCAGCGTCTGTCGCTAGCCTGCTGGGGCGGCTGCCGCTGGCTTTGTCGCACGCAGCCGCCTACCTGGACAACAACCGCGACACCACCCCCGCTGCCTACGCGCGGATGCTGGCCGAACCCGGCCGGAAGCTAGCCGAGGTGTTGCCTGGCGACGGCGCCGACGGCTACGCGCGGGCCGTGCACACCACCATGCTCATCAACCTCGACGCCGTCCAAGCCCGAGAGGCTCGCCCCGGCCTGGCCCGCGCGGTCCTGGACATCGTCGCCCGGCTAGACCCCAATGGTTCCCCCGCCACTCTATGGACCGATCCCAAGGCACTTGCCGCCCTGACCGGACCAGGCCCCCGGTGGTGGCAGCGACTGACCCACCCGCGCACATCTCGCAACATCCCCACTGCCATTCCCGGACTGCGTGGGGCGCACGCCGACCAGGTACGCGAGTGCCTGCTCCTGTTGGACCGCTACAGTCTGACCACCCACCAGCCCCCCGGTGAGGATGGGGGCCCCGGACTGGTGCGCATCCACGCTCTGACTGCCCGAGCGGCCCGCGACACCACTGCCGAGAAGCAGCGTCACTCGCTCGCCCGCCGCTCCGCTGACGCCCTTTTGGCCCTGTGGCCGGGCCACAGACACGACCTGGCCCTGCAGCAGACCCTGCGCGCCAACGCCATTGCACTCCATGAGGGCACCACCCCTGTCCTCTGCCACCCTGACGTCCACATTGTCCTGTTCAAGGCTGGCGCAAGCCTCGGTGAGACTGGGCAGGCCACTGCCGCCCGCGACTACTACCAGATCCTCGCCGACACAACCACCAACCACTTGGGCCCGGACCACCCCGACACTGTTATCGCCCGGGGCAACCTTGCCCGGTACCGGGGGGAGGCGGGGGATGCGCGGGGTGCGGTCGACGACTTCGCCGCGCTGCTGCCCGACTGCATCCGGGCGTTGGGCCCGGACCATTCCAGCACCCTCACCACCCGGGGCAGCCTCGCCCGGTGGCGGGGGGAGACGGGGGATGAGCGGGGTGCGGTCGACGACTTCGCCGCGCTGCTGCCCGACTGCATTCGGGTGTTGGGCCCGGAAGACCCCG
>NZ_JBVJPM010000010.1:45831-330857 GCF_055582645.1 Streptomyces sp. NPDC107517
TCCGACACCCTCACCACCCGGGGCAGCCTCGCCCGGTGGCGGGGGGAGGCTGGGGATGTGCGGGGTGCGGTCGACGACTTCGCCGCGCTGCTGCCCGACTGCATTCGGGTGTTGGGCCCGGAAGACCCCGACACCCTCACCACCCGGGGCAGCCTCGCCCGGTGGCGGGGGGAGGCTGGGGATGTGCGGGGTGCGGTCGACGAGTTCGCCGCGCTGCTGCCCAACAGGATCCGGATGTTGGGCCCGGACCACCCCGACACCCTCACCACCCGGCACAACCTCGCCCAGTACCGGGGGGAGGCTGGGGATGTGCGGGGTGCGGTCGACGAGTTCGCCGCGCTGCTGCCCGACTGCATTCGGGTGTTGGGCCCGGACCACCCCGACACCCTCATCGTCCGAGGCAGCCTCGCCCGGTACCGGGGGGAGGCTGGGGATGTGCGGGGTGCGGTCGACGAGTTCGCCGCGCTGCTGCCCGACAGGATCCGGGTGTCGGGCCCGGACCACCCCAGCACTCTCATTGCTCGCCACAACTTCGCCATGGCGCGGGGGCGGGCGGGGGATGTGCGGGCTGCGGTCGACGAGTTCGCCGCGCTGCTGCCCGACTGCATTCGGGTGTTGGGCCCGGACCACCCCGACACCCTCATCGCCCGGGGCAGCCTCGCCCGGTGGCGGGGGGAGGCTGGGGATGTGCGGGGCGCGGATGAAGCCTAAGCAGACCTCGGATTCTGAGTTTGACCTTAGTCTCAGTTCTAGTCTCGATTGCTGTTCAATCCGGTGCGGTACGTCCTCGTCCATGGGCGTCCGGCACGCCACCTGACCTGCAACGCGAACCCGTTGTCAGACGTCCCCGGACCGCTACGGAACGGGACAGGACAGCTTGTAATGCGTAGGTCGTCGGTTCGAATCCGACAGGGGGCTCCACGCTGAAAGCCCAGCTCAGACACCGTCCGATCTGGGCTTTCTTGGTTCAGTGGACGCGGCGGCGGCGCTAAGCGCGGGCCGCGCGGCGCCGTCCAAGGGCTGAGATCAGCGCCTGGGCGGCACCGCCCGCGTGGAGACGGCCGTTTCCCGACCAGGCGCCCGAACGCGGGGGATCAAGACCTACCCCGCCAGGTGCCGCAAGAAGTCGGTCACGAACTTCTCGACCTCCTCCTTGGTGCTCGCGTCCCGGACGTCGGCACAGAAGTTGGGGTCATGTGCAGATTCTGACAGGTGCCACTGACAACGCCCCAGTGGTGAGGCGGAGTTCGAGGTTCGTGTGCCCACCGGGCGGGGCCGGAGGACGGCAGGCGGCCTTGCGTTCCGAGGTGCCAGTTCAGAGGCGTTAGTAAGACTGCTGGACCCCTCGCACCCACGGACCGTGGAGCAGGGTTCTGCGGTTACTCATGGAACCGTCTCGACTGCGCACTCCTCGATCCAGCGGGCTACGACCGAGAACGTCGCTAGGTACTCCAACGCTTCCTGCTGAGACCAGTTCACCTCGTCCTCGTGAGCGGCGAGGTTCCGGAGCGCCAAGAAGACCCCGGCGGAGGTGTACTTCGCGCCGTCCTGGCGGGCCCTCCAGGACGGGGTGCTTCGGTCCCCGTCGAAGCGGAGGCGCGGTTTGCCCTCCTCAGGTGCCTTCATGTCGAAACTCTGCATGCAGAGGTCTTTCTCGCCGATGTCGTGGCGCCCAAGCTTCTGCTGAAGGCGTCGGTTGACAGTGCGAGCGGCGGAGAGGACGGCGTCTTGATGAGCTTCGGCGGCCCAGAGCGGCGCGGCCGGCTCCCAGACCCAGGGGTGGAGCGCGTCCGCCTGGATAACAGGTGACGCGGGCCGCAGAAACGCCGCAATCTCGTCTGCGTGCTTGGCGTGCCCAAGGGCCTCGGCTGCTGCCAAGCGTACGAGTTGCCAATACCCGAGACCCTCTGGGACGTACTGGCCCAGCTCGGTAAGAGCTTGTGGGACGTAGGCGTCAACGATCTTGCGGGCACGCACCAGCTCGATCGCGAGGTCCTGAGGCCAGTCAGGCCAGTAACGGCTGCCGCTTTTGTCCTCGCTGGCCGCTTCTAGCTTCGAGAGGTGGACGTTTACGTCTTCGAGAAAGTCGCTCAGCGTCTCGACGGCGTAGGCGTGATCCATAATTGGACCATAGGTTGAACAGCCCAGGCCGGGCAGCGGTTTCAGCTAGTTAGAGCCGCCGAGGGAACGTCCTTGATCCCCCACGTGTCCCCCAAGAGCGGCCCGAGGTGCGGAAATCGCCGGTCAAGGCGCCTGAATTCGTCCCACTGTAAATCTGCCGGCTCAGCCTTCCCAGGTTCGAATCCTGGCGCCGCCACTTGGTGGAGAACCCCCTCCGAACTGCGGAAACGCAGTTCGGAGGGGGTTCTTTCTTTTCGAACAGTGATCTTTGCGATTAGCCCGAAAAGCGTGGCTTGTCGGATGCTGTAGCGCCCGCATCCCGGGTCTCATCAGCGCGTGTCCCCCCAGGCGTCCCTCACGGGTGAGGCCCACTCCGTTCCATTCGAGCAACGCGGCCTCGATCTTCTGGTTCGCCCGCTGTTGAGTCTGGGCGAGCACCTTCGCGTAGACCCGGTACAGCGCCGCCAGTGAATGCCCGCCGCGCCGTGCGGCCTCCATGGCGTCCACTCCGGAACCGAGCCAGAACGACACACCGGCGTGACGTAGGTCATGCGGTCGTCTGGCGAGCAGTGAGGCAGCTTCCTCGCTTCCTCGGAGCTGAGGACGGCTTCTCGTGCTCGCGCCCAGACTTCGCCGTAGCCGGTGTCCTGGAGGACTCCGCCGCGATTGGTCCGCTGAACGACGCGTGAGGGAATGCCGAAGGGCAAGGCCCAGCACTACCGCGAGCGGGCGTTGGAGCTCTTGGTGTCGGCGGACGCGACTCTCGTCGCGCCGCAGGCTCGCAACACGTGCTTCGTCCCCAGCTGAAGGAGGCTGGGGACGGCGCGGTGGCGGTGCAGCGCCTGGCGATCGCTACACCGGGTTGTGTGTCCGGTGTCGGGGCATCGTCGGTTCCGGCAGGCGCAAAGCCCGTTGATGCCGCCCGCCCGGCGTTCCCGGCGGACATGCAGCGGCCCCTCCCCAGGCACTCGCCCGGGGAGGGGCCGCTGACAGTCACCCTGCAGTGGATCAGGACAGGGTGAACAGGGTCATCTGGCGAATCGCGGTGTAGGGACCGGAGAGGCCACCGCCCTCCAGCTCCGCCATCCGGTCAATGCCGGTGTCGTCGAAGTTGAGGGAGACGATCTCGTCCACTCCGTCGCCGTCGAGGTCGCCGGAGACGAACTCGCGGCTGCCGAGCGCTTGGCCGTACGAGACCCGGGACAGCCAGCCGTCCTTGACCTGTGCCGGGTCCATCAGGTCGAAGCCGGTCTGGCCCGCGCCGACCAGGTAGGACACACCGTTCGGGCCGGTGGCCAGGCCTCCGGTGTTGATCGTGCCGGTGGTGGACGCCGCGTAGTCCTGCCCGTCGGCGGCGTAGAGCCGGACGGTGGCGGTGCTCACCTGGTACACGCCGTCCGGACCGTTGAACCAGTTGCCGCTCTGCCAGGGGCCGGCGGCTTTGTTGGTCTTGAGGACCTTGCCGGTGCGGCCGTCGCGGATCTCGGTGACTCCGCCGAGGTTGTTCTTCGCGTCCCGGATGAGCCAGCTCACGGCGACCGCGTGGCCGTCGGCGTAGGGGAACTTCGAGGAGGCGAAGGTGGCGGCCCGCATCTGCGTGCCGATCAGCTTGGCCGCGCCCTCCGGCTTGGGGGCCGAGTCGACCCAGACGGCCTTGCCGGTGCTGCCCTTGACGGCGAGGGCACCAGTCGGCTGGTCCTCGTCCACGTCGAAGGCATGGTATGTGCCGTACTGGGCGTAGACCTGGCCGTCGTTGATGCTGGCCTCGGCGAAGACGGCGTTGTCGGCGGGGGCGGTGTAGGCCCACTTCTGCCTGCCGCTGCCGTCGTAGGCGCGGAGCTTGTCGGTGGGGACGACGATCTCGTCCTTGCCGTCGCCGTTGAGGTCGCCGGCGCTGACGGTCCACACGAACTGGCCGCCGCCGTCGATGGTCGACTTCACCTTGCCCTGCGCGGAGACGACGGCGGTCGCGGTGTCGGCGGCGACCACGATCTCGTCCTTGCCGTCGCCGTCGACGTCCGCCTTGACCATCTTGTGGATCTGGCCGGGAACGGTGGCCTGCCACAGCAGTTTCGCCTTGCCCGCGACCATGGCGGCGCCGTCGTAGGCGAAGACGGCGCTGGACTGGCCGCCGGCCACGATGTCCTTCTTGCCGTCGCCGTTGACGTCCATCAGGACGGCTGACCACAGCTGCGACTGCTCGGGCAGGATCGACTGCTGCTTGCCGCTGCCCAGGTTGTAGACGCGGATGTTCTGGTCCGTGTCCTCGGTCCGCAGGCGCCACTCCTTGCCCTGGCGGAAGGGCTGGGCGAAGGCCTGCGAGGCGACGACGCCCCGCTTCTCCCACTTCACCGCACCGTCGTCACCGTTCATGACGGCCAGGCGGGCGAAGCGGCTCGCGCCGCGGTTCTCCGCGTCGTTCAGACCCTTGTCGTCCTTGTACGAGGCGACGATCTTGCCGTCCACCGCCGACAGGTTCCAGGCGGTGGCGCCGTCCAGCGTGTTGTCGGCGTCACGCTTGACGGTGCGCTGCCACAGCACGGAGGCGTTCGAGCCGTCGAGCGCCCGGACGGTGTTGGCGTTGACAAAGAGGCTCTGGTCGAAGGTGTCCTCGCTGACCGTGTACTCCGGCTTGGAGTCGCTCCGGATGTCGGCGACTTCCAGGTCCATAGCGATGACGTTGGTGCGCTGGTCCAGGGTGGTGCGGTCCCCGGTCTTGAGGTCGTAGGAGGCGATCTCGTACTTGACGGCGTCGTTCACGTCCGCCATCTCCAGCGCGACCAGACGCCCCCGGGAGGCGTCGAGGTGCAGCTGGCGCGAGTACAGCGAGCCCGTCGACTGCCACTTGACGCTGCCGTCCGCCGCGTCGAAGACCAGGGTGTGGTTGGCCGTGGTGTCGGTGGCGCTGGTCTTGCGCTTGTTCCAGGAAGCGGCGACCAGGCCGTTGCCCAGCGGGGTGAGGCTCGACCAGGCGGCGCCCTTGAACAGACCCGTGTCGTACGTCCAGGAGTCTGCCGTGGTCAGCTTGCCGTCGGCGTAGTCGAACCGGATACCGGTCAGCGTGGACGTCGAGCTGGAGGCGGCCGAGGTGTTGTAGTACGGCGTGTCCGCGACCATCAGCGTCTTGCCGACCAGGGAGACCTGGTAGGCGCCCGCGTACAGCTTGGTCCACAGCGTCTTGCCGCTGGCCCCGTCGAGGACGGTCACGAAGGTGCCCGTGTGCAGGGTGCTGTCGCCGTGGACGAACGGCCGGTAGGGGTAGGTGCCCACATCGGCCGTGAAGACGAGGTCCGGCACGCCGTCGCCGGTCAGATCACCGGTGTCGTAACCGTTGTCGGAGTTGGCGGTGAACGGGGAGACCGCGTTGAAGCCCATCGTGATCTGGGCCGGGTAAGGCTCCTTGGAGAACCGCGCGGAGAGGGGCGGGAGGTTCCACTCCTTGTAGAAGGAGTTGTTGTCCCGCGTCCACACCTGCTTGCCGTCGGCGGTGCGACGGGTGAGGTTCCCGCGCGCGTGCACGGTGAAGTAGTCGCCGTCCGTGCCCGCGACGGGGACAGTGGCGGCCATGCCGGTCGCCCCCTCGGTGTATCCGGAGGCGGTGACCTTCGGGGCCACAAGGGCGTCGGTGCCGGAGGCCGTGGTGTCGGGGGCGGTCGCACCGGAGTCCGGGGTGCCCGTCGCCGTACCGGCGCCGGCGGTGTCGTCCGCCTCCGGGATCGCGTTCTGCGGATCGGTCTTCTCGGCGGTCGTGGCGGACGGGTCGAGCTGCAGACGCTCGGAGAGGTCCTTGGCCTGCGTGTCCGTCAGCGACATCACACCGCTGTCATCATCGGCCACAGCTACGGCCGGAACCGCGCAGAGCACCAGGCCGGCCGTGACCAGGGCGGAGGCGAGGCGTACGCCTCTTCGGGAGGTCTTGTTCATCAGTTGGCTCCCTGCGTGAAGCGGACGGCGGTGCCGGCGGCGATCACGGACTGGTTGAAGGAGTACTGCAGGGCGTCGGTGCCGGCCTGGTCGGCGATGCCGACGGTGGCGCCCGCGCCCTTGTCCGCGACGGACTGGTACTGCAGGGTCACGGCGCCGGTGGCCTCGTCGAAGACGGCCTCGAAGGTGGCGCGGCCCGAAGTGCCGTTGCCGTAGGCGGCGTTGTTCCACACGATGGCGAACTTGCGGTTGCCGGTGGTGCCGGTGGTGGCCGTCTGCACGGAGGACTTCTTGTCCAGGACCAGGTCGTCCCACAGCGGGGCGATGAAGCCCTTCACGCTGTTCCTGCCGGTGGTCGGGATCGCGGTGTTGTTGTAGTCGCCGACGCGGGAGGACAGGAAGTTGACCAGGCCGTCGGTGGTGACCGACGCCGAGGTGTACGAGACCCCGTAGTGCTTCACGGGGAAGGGCAGCGCCACGGTGGCCGCGTCCTCGTCACCGGACAGGGTGACCTTCTTGGAGCCCGCGATCCACGCGTAGGTGGCGGGGGCGCAGGAGTTGCCCGCGTTGTCGGTGCGGTTCGGGACCTTGACGTCCTTGGTCAGGTCACCGGAGCCGACCGCGGCAGCACCGTTGTAGACACCGTTGCACAGGATGGGCGCGGCGGGCTTCACCGCGAGGCTGTAGGAGCCTTCGGCGACCTTGGCGAAGGAGTAGGCGCCCTTGGCGTCGGTGGTGACGGCGTCGAGCGGCGTGCCCGTCAGCTCGACCTTCGCGCCGGACAGGGGCTTGCCGGCGACGTCGAGGACGGTGCCGGAGACCTTGTGCGAGGGAACCGGGGTGAGCGCGATGTCCTGCGTGAGGGCCTGCTGTGCGGCGAGCGTGACGCCTGTGGCCGAGCCGTTCGCGTAGCCGTAGCCACTGAAGGCGAAGGAGTACGTGCCCGCGGGCAGCGGCAGACGGTACGAGCCGTCCGTGCCGGTGGTGACCGTACGGACGGCGCCGGCCGTGTCGGTGGCCTGCCCGGTGATGTTGTTCAGGGCCGCGCCACTCGCCTCGTCGGTGACCTTGCCGGTGACGGTGGCCGCGGTGTGCGGGGCCTTGTCGACGGAGGCGAGGATGTCGAGCTTGCCCTCACCCCACACGTTGTTCATGCCGGCGGTGCCGCCGCAGTGCGTGTCGTCGACGTCACGCGCGCCCTCGCCCAGGAGCTTGCGGGTCTCGTCGATGTCGCCGATCAGCGACGGGGCCGCCGACCACAGGAGGGCCACCGCGCCCGCGAGGTGCGGGGTCGCCATCGACGTACCGGACTCGGTCTTGTACGTCGAACCCGGCCACGTGGACGCGACGTTGACGCCCGGGGCCGAGATGTTCGGCTCCGCCGAACCGTCGACCCGCGAGGGGCCGAAACCGGAGAAGGAAGCGATCTTGCCGGTGGAGTCGTAGGCGCCGACACCGTAGGAGTCGGCCTGCGCGCCGGGCGGGTCGGTCGTCGAGCAGGTCACACCGTCACCGGAGTTGCCCGCCGCGAACGCCTCGAAGATGCCCGCGGCGTCCCAGGCGGCAAGAATGTCCTGGTAGAAGGGGTCTGTACCGTTCGTTTCACCCCAGGAGTTGTTGACGATGTTCGGGGCGAGGTCCGGGCGCGGGTTCTGCCCGTTGTGGTCGGTCGGCGCGAGGATCCACTGCCCGGCCGCGAGCAGGTTGTCGTTGTCGCACTGCGCGGTCCCGCAGCCCTTGGCCGCGATCCACTTGGCGTTCGGCGCGACACCGATGCCGTTCTTGCCGACCATCGTGCCCATCGTGTGGGTGCCGTGGCCGTTGTTGTCGCACGGAGTGCCGCTGGCGTCGCAGTTCCCGGTCGCGTCGAAGAAGTTGTAGTCGTTGGTGAAGGTGCCGTCGCCGTTGTTGCCGCGGTACTGCTTTACCAGGTCGGGGTGGTTGTACTGCACACCGGTGTCGATGTTGGCGATGACGATGCCCTCACCGCGGTCCCCGTACTGGTCCCAGACCTGGTCGGCCTTGATGTCGGAGACGCCCCACTCGGGGGTGTCGGTGCCGTCGGCGGACGAGGCGGTTCCCGCCGACGTGGTGCGCGACTTGGTGACCTTGCTGTCGTCCGTCTCGCTGTCGTCGAGCTTGAACGACTTCGCCTTGACGACCGACGCGACGTCCGAGCGCTTGGCGAGCTCGTTCACCAGCTCCTGGTCACCGGTCACCTCGACGGTGTTGGCGATCCAGAAGTCCTTGTGCCCGACCTTCTCCTTGTCCAGGAACGAGGCCAACGACTTCTGGCTGTCCTCCGCGTGCGCACGCAGCTCCTTGTACGCGGCCTTCGCCTTGGCGGCGTGCGTCTTCTGCTTCTTGGCGCCGGACAGGTCGGCCTGGTCCTTCAAGGTGACGAAGAACGTCGCGTCGCCGCCCTTCGCGACGGCGCTGCGCAGCGCCGAGTCCACCTTCGCGGTGGCGGTGGCGGACGGGGTGTCGGCGGCGACGGCCGGCATCACGCCGGCGGCCAGGGCGGTCGCGGTGAACGCGGCAGCCGCCCATGCGGCGGATCTGCGCCGTGGCGGTCGGGGCAGGTGCATCGAAGCACTCCTCCAGGAGGGTTTCGGGGGGTGCCCGGACGCTAGGGAGCCGCCGTTACTGAGCCATTACTGGCCCTGTGACCTGCCGTTGAACGTCCTCCTGGCGCGTACCTTCCGGTGAGCGGTCACCACAGCCAGAGCGCGCCGCGTCAACCCGACTCCGCACGTCGAGTCCCTGTATCGCACGAGTGCAGCGGCTCGGACCCTGCGCGCGGAGGTTGCCCTGAAGACCTGACGGGGGCACTCAACCAGCGCCCGGGGGCTGCCAGTTGCACGCCCGTGTCGGTGGATGCGCTTACGCAGGGCTATCAAGTCGGGCGCTGTCCCGGCCGTCCGTGTGTCGCACGGCCCCATACATCTCGCCGACCACCTCGGTGCCGCCATCGACCAGCAGGCCAACGTACTGGGCATGCAGCCCTGCGCCTCGCTCAGTGCTCTACGCCGCCCCACACGGCGTCCCGTTCACCCCAGAGGTTGAGCGAGGCGCAGAGCCGCCATCCTGGGGCGGGGCCGTTACTGAGGAGTTACTGGCTCGGCCTTCCCAGGGTCGGACCCCGGCGCCGCCACATGGTGAAGAACCCCCTCCGAATTGCGGAAACGCGGTTCGGACGGGGTTCTTGGTTCTTTGTATGTCGGGCCCCTGCGCGAGAGGCACGAGTCCGCGCTGAACAGGCGGGCTCAGGCGGGCTCAGGCCGGCTCAGACGGTCTCAAGCGATCTCAGGCGGGCTCGTACCTGCACGGCCCCCGCACGGAGCCCTCTAGGGCGCGATGGGGAGTTGGCGCTTGTGGTCGGTGAGGCGGTAGCGGTGGATGATCGTCTCGAAGGCCCGGCCGTCGACCGGCTTGCCCTCCAGGAAGTCGTCGATGTCGTCGTAGGTGACCCCGAGCGCGTCCTCGTCGGCCTTGCCCGGGTCGAGGGTCTCCAGGTCGGCCGTGGGGACCTTCCACACCAGCTCGGCGGGCGCGCCCAGCGAGTCCGCGACGGCGCGCACCCGGCGCTTGGTCAGGCCGGTCAGCGGGACCAGGTCGGCGGCACCGTCGCCGAACTTCGTGAAGAAGCCGGAGACGGCCTCGGCGGCGTGGTCCGTGCCGACGACCAGGCCGTTGTGCGCGCCGGCCACCGCGTACTGGGCGACCATGCGCTGCCGGGCCTTGATGTTGCCGTGCACGAAGTCCTGGTGGCCCTCGTCGCGGAAGCTCACGTCGGCGGCCAGTGCGGTCTCGAGCGCGGCGTCGCTGGCGGGCTTGATGTCCACGGTCAGTACGTGGTCGGCCCGGATGAAGGAGAGCGCGAGCTGGGCGTCGTGCTCGTCGGCCTGAACCCCGTAGGGCAGCCGCATCGCGTAGAACCGCGCTTCGTGTCCGGCGGCCCTGGCCCGCTCCACGGCTAGCTGGCACAGCCGGCCGGCGGTGGTGGAGTCGACACCGCCGCTGATGCCGAGGACGAGGGAGCGCAGGCCGGTGGAGGTCAGGCGCTCGGCGAGGAAGGCCACCCGCCGTTCGATCTCACGCTCGGCCTCGAAGGTCTCGGCGACCTGGAGCTCCCGGGCGATCTCCTGCTGCAGGTCGTTAGACGCCGACTCGCTCACGTCTGCTCCTTGCTCCGGTTCATGAGGTGCTGTCGCGCCCAGCCTACTGGGGGTGCCCGGGGGTCAGCGGGGCGCGGGACGAGGCGCGGACGGGACGTGGACGAGCCAGGCCGTGCGCCCGGCGCCGCCACATGGCGGGAAGCTCGAGGGAAGCCGCAGGGGAGCTCCGCAGTGGAGCTCCCAGCGAAGCTCCCGGAGAATCCGCTCCCCGCCACATGGCGGGAAGCCCGCAGGGCAGACCAGGGAAGCCCGCAGGGCAGACCAGGGAAGCCCGCAGGGAAGCCCAGGGAGCCCCAGGGCTTCCCCCTCCGGACCGTGGCATCGCCGTCCGGAGGGGGCTTCCCCGGATCCTCGGACACCCCGTGGCGCAGACTGATCCCCATGTCCGTACCGTCGGCGTCTCGCCGCAGAAACTGCCCCGAGTGCCGCCGCGACATCGCCGTCGTGGCCGGCCGCTTCGCCCGCCACGACCCGCCCGGAGCCCGCAGCACGGGCGAACTCGTGTCCTGCCCCGGCTCCCGCAGGCCCGCGCAGCTCGGCGCCGCGCAGCCGTCCCTCGACGGCTACGTGGTCCCGACAGTGCCCGGCCAGCTCCCGCTCTTCTGAACCGGGCTCAGTTCCCCGCGATCGCCTTGACCGCCACCATCACCGGTGCCGACCCGGAGACCAGCTCCAGCGTCAGCCCCGCGGTGGCGGGCGTGTCCACCAGCTCCGCGAGCACCGCCGCCACATCGTCCCGCGGCACCGGCCCCCGCCCGGTGGACGCCTCCAGGCGTACGAGTCCGGTGCCCGCGTCGTCCGTGAGCATCCCGGGACGCAGGATCGTCCAGTCCAGGCCGGACCGGGCCCGTACGGACGCGTCCGCCTCGCCCTTGGCCCGCAGATACGCGTCGAAGACCTCGTCACCCTGATGGGCCGGGTCCGCGCCCATCGACGACACCATGACGTACCGCCGGACCCCGGCCCGCTCCGCCGCGTCCGCGAACAGCACGGCCGCCCCGCGGTCCACCGTGTCTTTGCGTCCGGCCGTGCTGCCCGGCCCCGCGCCGGCCGCGAACACCGCCGCGTCCGCGCCCTCCAGAAGCGCGGCGACCTCCTCCACGGACGCCGATTCCAGGTCGCACACAAGGGGCTCGGCCCCTGCCTCCCGCAGGTCGTCCGCCTGCTCTGCGCGGCGGACGATGCCCGCGACCTCGTCTCCGCGTGCGGCGAGCAGACGCTCGAGCCGCAGCGCGATCTGACCATGACCACCAGCGATGACAATGCGCATGTTTCCGACCGTACGCCGGGCCGCCCCGTTCGCCGCGCAACCTTGCGGGTGCCTCGTGGGTCTCATCAGCGACCCGCGCTGCCGACGGCCGCCGGGTCTCTCATCGGACCTCTGCGGGAGACAGACATCAGCGCCATACGTACCACCACCCTCACCGCGGCCGGCTGCGCCGCCCTGCTGCTCGCGACGACCTCCGCCTGCGGAACCGTCGAGAACCTGACGGCCGGTCAGAAGATCGAAAGGGCCGCCGACAAGCTCGGCGAACAGAAGTCGCTGTCCTTCGAGTTGGGCCTCGACGCGAAGTCGGACGCGCTCATGGAGCTGGCCGGCGGGCAGGGCGACGAGGCCATGCCGCCGGCGATCGCCAAGGCGTTCGCCGGCGCCCACGTCACCTTCTCCGTGCGGTCGAAGAAGCCGCTGTCCGAGTCGGACGAGAAGGACTTCGTCGGGATGGGCGCGAAGGTGGCGGTCCAGGGCGGCACCCTGGCCGAGTACCGGTTCGCCGGAGACTTCGTCTACTTCCGCCTCGACATGCAGAAGTCGTCGGAGCTCATGGGCTTCCCCCTCCCTTCGCCGAAGGACCTCCCGAAGGGTGAGGAGGGGCTCGCGAAGGCCCTCGCGGGCGAGTGGGTCAAGGTGGATGTCTCGGACGCGAAGAAGCACGCTTCGGGCGAGGGCTCCAAGGGTTCCGGGGGCGTGGACGAGCACACCCAGCGGAAGGTCCTCAAGGCCCTGCGCGGCGTCATCGCCGACGACGTCACGCTCCGCAGCGCCGGCACCAAGGACGGCACGGAGCGCATCGTCGCCAAGGCGTCCTTCCGCGAGCTCCTGACGGACCTCTTCGACAAGCTCGGCCCCCTGAAGGACGAGCTGCCGCCCGGCGCCGGATTCCCCACCGCCAAGGACCTCAAGGACGCCCCCGCCAAGAAGGTGGGCGTCGACTTCTCCATCACCAACGGCACGCTGTCGAAGATCTCCTTCGACCTCGCGACCCTCTCCGACGGCAAGAAGGGAGCCAAGGTCCCGCTGGTGCTCAAGTTCGGCAAGGCGGGCGACATCAGCGCACCGTCCGGCGCGACCGAGGTCCCGCTCGAAGAGCTCGCGGGCGGCAGCCCGTTCATCATGGGTGCCCCGATGGGCGGTTTCTGACAGTCGGTCAATGCTCCGGGTGGGGGCGGCGGACGGGCTTCACAGAAGGCAAAGGGGCCCGCGTGCGGGCGGGCCCCTTCACTCCTGCCCGCAGTCCGCGCCCTCCGGGGGCGTCCCCGTTCGCCCCTGCCGCGGCAGATCGAGCGCCGACGTCGAGTCGCAGTACTCCCGCACGGCACTGGTGCGCGCCACCACCCGCCCCCGGTGCACCACGATCCGGCTGTACGCGAGTGAGAGCGCACCCGCGAGCCGGTCGCCGCGCACGGCGATGAGCTCCGCGGGGAAGCCCGCCTCCACCCGCACCTCGGGCAGCCCGAGCGCGGCCCGCGCTGCCCCGCTGACGCAGTCGTACGCCTCCTCGGGGCGCAGCCCGTAGCGCGAGACCAGCAGGTGCGCGGCCTCCAGCGGATCGCCGCGCCCCACCGGGTTCGCCATGTCGCGCAGCGCCCCGCTGCCCGCCGCGACCCGCACGCCGGCCGCACGCAGGAGCCGTACGGGAGCCGTGCCGCGACGGTCGACGCCCGCGCAGCCGCCCTGCGGCAGGCAGACCACCGTGACGCCCGCGGCGGCGAGTCGGTCGGCGGTGCGCGCGGCGGCCTCGCGCGGCAGCCGCCCGAGCCCGCCGCACGGCCCGATCGTGACGCCGGGCCGCAACCCTCCGGCCATCGTCGCGATCCGCCCGAGCCGTGCCGGATCACCGCCGTCCGTATGCAGGTCCACCCCGCAGCCGTGCTCCGCCGCGACCTCGAGGACCGCCTCCACGTAGCCGGTCGGGTCGGGGTCGAGATCCGGGCACCCGCCCACCACGGACGCGCCCATCTTCACCGCGTCCCGCAGCATCGACAGGCCGTCGGCCCCCGCGAGGCCCGTCAGGAGCCGGGGCATCGCCACGGTCCGCAGATCGGCCAGGCCGCGCAGCGACCGCCACGCCTGGAGCACCGCCTCCATCGGGCCGAGGCCCTGCAGATCCCCGATCCGCACATGCGCGCGCTGCGCGGTGGCCCCGTGCCCGAGCTGGAGCAGCGCGGCCTCGGTGGCCCTCCGCTGCACGTCGGGCCCGTCGTACGACACAGGCCCCTCCGTCTCCTCGGACAGCGCCGTGTCGCCATGGGCGTGGGGCTCGGCGGGGGCGGGGAGCAGGAGGTAGCCGCCGAGGTCCACGCGCGCGGAGGGGGTGGTGAGGCTGCCGGCCGTGCCGACGGCCTCGATGCGCTCGTCGTCGAGCCGCACGTCCACGGTCCGGCCGTCGGTGAGCCGGGCGCCGCACAGGAGGAGGGCGGTGCTCTCGGCGGCGGAGTCGTTGCCGCGGGAGCGGGGGTGCTGCGGCTGGCTGTCGGGCATCGCGCTCCTGGGGCTCGGGGGCGGCGGCCGCGTGGGCGGGGGCCGCCCCGGACCGGAGGCGGGCCGGGGGCATACAAGATCACGCAGCGCGGGTCGAGCCTAGAGCTGCGGCAGGCCCGCTTCGCGGAGGAGCGCAATAGTCGTACCGCTGTGGTGCGCGGTGCTGATGAGGCGGCTGTGGGCGGCTGTTGCGGCTCCGGAAGGGCCGCGGCCCTGCCCATGGGCGGCGGTCGCGAAACGGATTTGGGCGATCGGCGGGCGAGCGTGTAATGTCTTCATCGCTCGCCCCAATAGCTCAGTCGGTAGAGCGTCTCCATGGTAAGGAGAAGGTCTACGGTTCGATTCCGTATTGGGGCTCTGGTGTGAAGTTCCCTCACCTTCGGGTGAGGGGCATCGCATCAAAGCGGTGTAGCTCAGTCGGTAGAGCAAGCGGCTCATAATCGCTGTGTCACCGGTTCAAGTCCGGTCACCGCTACACACAGTAGCCGATTGTGGGGTCGGTCCTCCGGTCGGCTACTATTCATGCGTTCATCCGTCAACCGTCCGTCCAAGGAGCACTCACGTGGCTGCCACCGACGTCCGCCCGAAGATCACGCTGGCCTGCGTGGAGTGCAAGGAGCGGAACTACATCACCAAGAAGAACCGGCGTAACGACCCGGACCGTCTTGAGATGAAGAAGCACTGCCCGCGCTGCAACCAGCACACGGCGCACCGCGAAACGCGCTAGCTCAGGCTCGTACATGAGGCCGTCCCCTTCCGAGGGGGCGGCCTCATGTCGTTCATCGCGTGTGGGCGGCCGGCCGTAAGATCCGGCCACATCCGGCAACAGCGCAAATCCAGGAGGTGCCGAGTCCATGGCGCTCGACCAGTCCTTCGTGGGACGGTCCTACCCGCCCACCGACCCCTATGAGGTCGGCCGGGAGAAGATCCGTGAATTCGCGGAGGCGGTGCGGGACGCCAATCCCGCCTACGTCGATCCGGAGGCGGCCAAGGCGCTCGGCCACTCCGATGTGATCGCTCCGCCGACCTTTGTGTTCGCCATCACGTTCAAGGCCGCGGGCCAGGTGATCGAGGACCCGCAGCTGGGCCTCGACTACAGCCGCGTCGTCCACGGCGACCAGAAGTTCGTGTACACGCGCCCGGTGCGCGCCGGTGACCGGCTCACCGTGACCTCGACGATCGAGGCGATCAAGTCCCTGGCGGGCAACGACATCCTGGACATCCGCGGCGAGGTCCACGACGAGGCCGGCGAGCACGTCGTGACCGCCTACACCAAGCTCGTGTCGCGCGCGGCCGAGGGGGCGTGACCATGACGACGACCATTCAGTACGCGGACGTGGAGGTCGGCACGGAGCTGCCGGCCCAGACCTTCCCCGTGACCCGCGCCACGCTCGTGCAGTACGCCGGCGCGTCCGGGGACTTCAACCCGATCCACTGGAACGAGAAGTTCGCGGTAGAGGTCGGACTCCCGGACGTCATCGCCCACGGCATGTTCACCATGGCCGAGGCGATCCGCGTCGTGACCGACTGGGTCGGTGACCCGGCCGCCGTCGTGGAGTACGGCGTGCGCTTCACCAAGCCCGTCGTCGTCCCGAACGACGACAAGGGCGCGACGATCGAGGTCGGCGGCAAGGTCGCAGCCAAGCTCGACGACGGCCGTGTGCGCGTCGACCTCGTCGCGACGAGCGCGGGCCAGAAGGTGCTCGGCATGTCGCGGGCGGTTGTGCAGCTGGCCTGACGGCTGCTTCGTAGGAACCTGAGTAAGGGGCACCCTCCATTGCGGGGTGCCCCTTACTCGTAGGCATCAGGACACGTATGGCTCAGAGGCATCAAGGTGTGTACGCCTTCGCGGCGGCCGAGACGTGATGCTTGACGTAGGTAGTGATTGGCCACTAACTTACCTGCATGGTCAGGATGAGCGCAGACGAGCGGCGCGAGAGCGTCATTCGCGCGGCGATGAGCGAGTTCGCCAGGGGTGGGTACTACGGCACCTCCACCGAGGCGATCGCCAAGCGGGTGGGTGTCTCGCAGCCGTATCTGTTCCGGCTCTTCCCGGGGAAGAAGGCCATCTTCCTCGCGGCGGCCACCCGTTGCGTACAGGACGCGACGAGGCTCTTCGCCGAGGCCGCCGAAGGGCTGGAGGGCGAGGAAGCCCTGGACGCCATGGCGAACGCGTACACCGGCGTCATCGCCGAGGATCCCGAGCGGCTCATGATGCAGATGCAGGTGTACGTCGCGGTCGCCGCCGCCGAGGCGGCCGGTGACCATGAGTTCGGCGAGGCGGTCCGCGCCGAGTGGATGAAGCTCTGGGAGGCGGCGCATCTGCCGCTGGGGGCGGACGTGGGTACGACGACGACCTTCATGGCCTACGGAATGCTGATCAACGTCCTGGTCTCCATGGGGTTCCCCCCGGAGCACCGGATCTGGGAAGGGCTGTATCCATCGGCTCGCGCCAAGGGGCGCCTGGAGCACTAGCGGCAGTCGGCAACTGATCGCGGGGGGCCGCGGGTGGGTGTCCGGGGTTCTGGGCACCTTTGCGCCCATGAAAGTTAGTCATCAATAACTAACCACCGTTCTGGGGGAACGATGTCACAGCAGACAGCACGCCGCGGGGGAGCCGTCTGGGCCCTCGTCATCACCAGCGTCGCCGGATTCATGGCGGCCCTCGACAACCTCGTCGTCACCACCGCGCTGCCCTCCATCCGCAAGGACCTCGGCGGCGCGCTCGACGACCTGGAGTGGACGGTCAGCGCCTACACGCTCACCTTCGCCGTGCTGCTGATGTTCGGCGCGGCCCTCGGCGACCGGTTCGGCCGCCGCCGGCTCTTCCTCGTCGGCCTCACCGTCTTCACCGGCGCGTCCGCCGCCGCGGCCATGGCACCCGGCATCGACTCGCTGATCGCCGCCCGCGCGGTCCAGGGTGTCGGCGCCGCGATCATGATGCCGCTGACGCTCACCCTGCTCACCGCAGCCGTCCCGGCGGCGAAGCGCGGGACGGCGTACGGGATCTGGGGCGCCGTCAACGGGCTCGCCGTCGCGAGCGGGCCGTTGATCGGCGGCAGCCTCACCGAGCACGTCTCCTGGCACTGGATCTTCTGGCTGAACGTTCCGCTCGGCCTCGCGCTTCTCCCGCTCGCCCGGCTGCGCCTCGGCGAGTCGTACGGCACCGGCGCCCGGCTCGACCTGGTCGGCACAGTGCTCGCCAGCAGCGGCCTCTTCGGCATCGTGTACGCCCTGGTCCGCGCGCCCCGCGACGGCTGGACCAGTGGACTCGTCCTGCTCGGCCTGTTCGCCGGCGGCGCCCTGCTCGTTGCTTTTGCGCTGCACGGCACCCGCGCCAGGAACGCGATGCTGCCCATGCGTCTCTTCCGCTCCCGCGCCTTCGCCGGGATCAACGCGGCCGGCCTGCTGATGTTCCTCGGGATGTTCGGCTCGATCTTCCTGCTCAGCCAGTACATGCAGGGAGTCCTCGGCTACTCGCCCACCGAAGCGGGCCTGCGGATGCTGCCCTGGACCGGCATGCCGATGCTCGTCTCGCCGGTCGCGGGGTATCTGTCCGACCGGATCGGCGGCCGTCTGGTCGTCGCCACCGGCCTCTTCCTCCAGGCCGCGGGCCTCGCCTACTACGCCTCCGTGGTCGCCGCCGACGCCTCGTACACCGCGCAGCTGCCCGCCCTGATCATCAACGGCATCGGGATGTCCCTCTACTTCGCCCCCGCGTCCAACCTGGTCATGTCCAGCGTCCGCCCGCAGGAGCAGGGCATCGCGTCCGGTGCGAACAACGCGCTGCGCGAGGTGGGCGGAGCGCTCGGTATCGCCGTGATGTCGTCGATCTTCGCGGCGCAGGGCGGCTACGACTCCGCGCAGACCTTCGTGGACGGCATCCGGCCCGCGCTGTGGGTGGGCGCTGCCACGGTGGCCGTCGCCGGAGCCGCGGCCCTGCTCATCCCCTCCCGCCGGCGCGCGGCCGAGGGCCCCAGGAGCGAGCCCGAGCCCCGGTCCGCCCCTGTCCTGGAGACCGCTTCGAACTGAGACAGCCCCGCATCCCACCGGCACTCTCCGAAGGAGCCCGTCATGCCCACACTGCCCTGGACCGTCCCGAACACCCCGCCGGCCGGCGCCGAGGCCCATGTCATGGCCTCCCGCTTCGAGACCCGCACCCTGTGGGGAGCCCTCCGGTTCTTCGCGAAGACCCCCTCTGTCTGGCGTCAGGTGAGCAAGGCACCCGGTGCGTACGGAGCCTCCTTGAAGGCGGCGCCCCTGCGGCGGACCTTCTGGACCCTGTCCGCCTGGGAGTCGCCCGACGCGCTGAAGCGCTTCGCGGGCTCGGCGCCCCACGGCCCGGCGGCCGGCGGTCTGCATGAAGGACGCGAAGTTCGTGCGCTGGCAGACCACCACGGACGAGCTGCCGCTCGACTGGGCGGAGGCGCTGCGGCGCCTGTCGTGATCCGCGCGCCGCGCAGGACCACGGACAGGCAGGACGCGCCGCTCAGGCCCACGGACAAGCAGGACACACCGCGCAGGACCACAGGCAAGCAGGACCCCAAGTAGGCCACATACGAGCAAGGCCCCAAGCAGGTGCGAGAACGGCCCCGCCACGACCGGCGGGGCCGTTCTCGTACTCTTGAGCGCGTGCAGGAACTCCACGACGCCCCCCTCGCCCCCCTGACCACCTTCCGTCTCGGCGGCCCCGCGGCCCGGCTGCTGACGGCGACGACCGACGACGAGGTGATCGCCGCCGTCCGTGAGGCCGACGCGGCGGGTACCCCGCTGCTGATCGTCGGCGGTGGCAGCAACCTGGTCATCGGCGACAAGGGCTTCGCGGGCACCGCCCTGCGGATCGCCACGAAGGGCTTCTCGCTCGACGGTACGAACCTTGAGCTCGCGGCCGGCGAGGTGTGGACCGACGCGGTCGCCCGCACCGTCGAGGCCGGTCTCGCGGGCATCGAGTGCCTCGCCGGAATTCCGGGCTCCGCCGGCGCCACGCCGATCCAGAACGTGGGCGCGTACGGCCAGGAGGTCTCGTCGACGATCACCGAAGTGATCGCGTACGACCGGAAGGCCGACGAGACGGTCACGATTGCGAACGAGGAGTGCGCGTTCTCGTACCGGCACAGCCGTTTCAAGGCCGATCCCGACCGCTTCGTGGTGCTGCGGGTGCGGTTCGGGCTCGAGGACGCGGGCGGCATGAGCGCCCCCATCAAGTACCCCGAGACCGCCCGCACCCTCGGTGTCGAGGCGGGCGACCGGGTTCCCGCGGCCCTCGCCCGCGAGACCGTCCTGAAGCTGCGCGCGGGCAAGGGCATGGTGCTCGACCCCGAGGACCACGACACCTGGTCGGCCGGGTCGTTCTTCACCAACCCGATCCTCACCGAGGAGGAGTTCGCCGCCTTCCACGCGCGCGTGGCGGACCGTCTCGGCCCCGACACCGCCCCGCCCGCCTTCCCGGCCGGCGAGGCCCGCGTGAAGACCTCGGCGGCCTGGCTCATCGACAAGGCGGGCTTCACCAAGGGTTACGGCAGCGGGCCCGCGCGTATCTCCACCAAGCACACGCTCGCCCTCACCAACCGCGGCGAGGCGACCACCGACGACCTCCTCGCGCTCGCACGCGAGGTCGTGGCCGGCGTCCACGACGCCTTCGGCGTGATGCTGGTCAACGAGCCGGTCACGGTGGGTGTGACTCTCTGACCCCCTGGCCTCCTGGCCCGGCGACCCGCTAATAGGCGACCCCCACGCCCTGCTTCACCGTCGCCGGGTCGTCGATCATCGCCAGCATCGCGTGGGCCACGTCGGCCCGCGAGATGCTCCGGCCGCTGCGCGGATTCCCGCCGACCACGGTCCGGTACGTGCCCGTGAGCGGCTTGTCCGTGAGCTTCGGCGGGCGCACGGAGGTCCAGTCCGTGGCGCTGGCCGTGAGCTCGCCCTCCATGGCCCGCAGATCGTCGTAGACGGGCCTGAGCAGCGAGCTGATGACGCCGATCATGGCGCGGTCGAGGAGCGGTGAGCGCTCCGGCTCGGGGCCGACCGGCGCCGCGCTGACGACGAGCAGGCGCCGTACGCCCTCGGCCTCCACCGCCCCCAGCACCGACCGGGTCAGCTCGGCCGTGATGCCCGCGTCCGCGCGCTTGCGGGCGCCGAGCCCGGACAGGACCGCGTCCCGCCCGGCGACCGCGGGGCGCAGCGCCTCGGGGTCCCGCACATCCGCCCGGAAGACCTCCAGGTCCGCGCCCGTCACCGTGAACCGCGCGGGGTCACGGACCACCGCGGTGACCTGATGTCCTGATGCCAGTGCCTGCCGGACGATTTCCTGGCCGATACCGCCGGTCGCTCCGAAGACAGTGATCCGCATGGCACACCCTCCTAGGGTGGGTAAGTGTTCACTCACCCCTAGAGTGAGTGGATACTCACCTGCTCGTCAAGCTCGGTTGGAGCCCGCATGCATCAGAAGCCGGCCCGCGTCCGCATCGTCGACGCCGCCCATGAACTCATGCTGAGCATCGGCCTCGCCCGCGCCACCACCAAGGAGATCGCCAAAGCGGCGGACTGTTCGGAAGCGGCGCTCTACAAGTACTTCGCGAACAAGGAAGAGCTGTTCGTGACCGTGCTCAGCGAGCGGCTGCCCAAGCTCGGACCGCTCCTGGCCGAGCTGTCCAAGGAGCCGGGCGAGAAGAGCGTCGAGGAGAACCTCACGGAGATCGCCCGCGAGGCCGCCCTCTTCTACGAGCAGACCTTCCCGATGGCCGCCTCCCTGTACGCGGAGCCCCAGCTCAAGCGCCGTCACGAGGAGGCGCTGCGCGAGATGGGCGCGGGTCCCCACCGCCCGATCCAGGGTCTGGACGCCTACCTCAGATCCGAGCAGGACGCGGGCCGCGTCAGCCGCGACGCCGACACCTACGCCGCCGCGTCTCTCCTCCTCGGAGCCTGCGCCCAGCGCGCTTTCGCGTACGACATGGCCCCCGACCGCAGGCCCCCGCAGCCGTTGGACGAGTTCGCCGCGGGCCTCGCCCGCACCCTGCTCACAGGGATCGCATAGAGTCCCCGTTCTTTCTGGGGGAGGGCAAGATCATGCTGCGTGGAAGAGGGCGCCGGGCCGCCGTGCCGGTGCTGGTGGCGGCGCTGACGGGAGTACTCGCCGCGGGGTGCGGCCGGGGATCGTCGTCCGGCGGGGACGCGGCCGACGCCAAGAAGCCCGAGCGGTTCGCGAGCTCCGGGCAACTGCCCGAACACCTCGCGGCCGACGGCACGACGGTCGTCGTCGGGTCGGCGGAGGCGGACACCGTCGTACGGCTCTACGAGGACCTGCGCTGCCCCGTCTGCCGTGACTTCGAGGAGGAGGGCGGCGCCGGCGCGCTGCGGAAGATGGCCCTCCACGGCGAGGTCAGGACCGAGTACACCCTGGCGTCGTTCCTCGACGACCGGCTGGGCGGCAAGGGCTCGAAGAAGGCGGCCAACGCGCTGCGGGCCGCGCTGGAAAAGGGGAAGTTCGTCGAGTATCACGACCTCCTCTTCCAGGAGCAGCCCGAGGAGGCCGTCGACGGCTACACCGACGCGTTCCTGCTCCGTACGGCCTCGCGGGTGAAGGGCCTGCGCGGCGCCGAGTTCGACGCGGCGGTGAAGGGCATGAAGTACCGCTCCTTCGTCACCGCCTCAGAGAAGGCCTACGAGGCCGACAAGGCACCCGGCACCCCGGCCTTCGCGGTGAACGGAACCCTCATCAGCGAGGACCGGTGGAACCTGATGTTCGACCCCGAGTACGTCGCGCTGGTGGTCAGGGCGTCGACCCTGCCGGAGTGACAGACGCACCGGGCCTGCTCAGGGGGCGGCGGTCAGCCAGTCGTCGACCCCCGACAGCAGCTTCGCCCTGATGTCCTGCGGCGCCGCCGAACCGCGCACCGACTGCCGCGCCAGTTCGGCCAGTTCGGCGTCGTCGAAGTCGTGGTGACGGCGCGCGATCTCGTACTGGGCGGCCAGCCGCGAGCCGAACAGGAGCGGGTCGTCGGCGCCGAGCGCCATCGGGACCCCTGCCTCGAACAAATTGCGCAGGGGTACATCCTCCGGCTTCTCGTAGACGCCGAGCGCGACATTGGACGCCGGGCAGACCTCGCAGGTCACCTGCCGGTCCGCGAGACGCTTCAGGAGCCGGGGGTCCTCGGCGGCCCGCACTCCGTGCCCGATCCGCGTCGCCTCCAGGTCGTCCAGACAGTCCCGTACGGAGGCGGGCCCGGTCAGCTCGCCGCCGTGCGGCGCGGCCAGGAGCCCGCCCTCCCTGGCGATGGCGAACGCGCGGTCGAAGTCCCGCGCCATGCCCCGCCGTTCGTCGTTGGAGAGCCCGAAGCCGACGATGCCGCGGTCCGCGTACCGCACGGCGAGGCGGGCCAGCGTGCGCGCGTCCAGCGGATGCTTCATACGGTTCGCGGCCACCAGGACCCGCATGCCGAGGCCCGTGTCGCGCGAGGCGGTCTCGACGGCGTCCAGGATGACCTCCAGGGCTGGGATCAGCCCCCCGAGCCGCGGCGCGTACGACGTCGGGTCGACCTGGATCTCGAGCCACCCCGACCCGTCCGCGAGGTCCTCCAGGGCGGCCTCGCGCACCAGCCGCTGAATGTCCTCGGGCTCGCGCAGGCAGGACCGCGCGGCGTCGTACAGCCGCTGGAAGCGGAACCAGCCGCGCTCGTCGGTGGCCCGCAGCTTCGGCGGCTCGGACCCGGTCAGGGCGTCCGGCAGCCTGACGCCATACTTGTCGGCGAGTTCGAGCAGGGTCGAGGGCCGCATCGACCCGGTGAAGTGCAGATGAAGATGGGCCTTGGGCAGCTGCCTTACATCACGTGGTACACGCTCCATTCCAGGATCTTGCCGCACACACCCGCCGCGCGGGAAGCGGCTTTCCCCCTTCGTGGCCTTGTCCGAACGAAGATCCGACCGAAGAACTGACCGAAGGACTGACCGAAGAGCCGGACGAAGATCCCGTGCGAGGGTCCGGACGAAAACGGGCCGCCCCCGGGAATCCCGGAGACGGCCCGCACCACGCGCAGGACGCGTCAGTCGCGCGCCTCGGCGAGCAGCTTCTGGATCCGCGAGACACCCTCGACCAGGTCCTCGTCGCCCAGGGCGTACGACAGACGCAGGTAGCCCGGCGTGCCGAAGGCCTCACCCGGGACGACCGCGACCTCGGCCTCCTCCAGGATCAGCGCGGCCAGCTCGACGGAGCTCTGCGGACGCTTGCCGCGGATCTCCTTGCCGAGCAGCTCCTTCACCGACGGGTACGCGTAGAAGGCGCCCTCGGGCTCGGGGCAGAGCACGCCGTCGATCTCGTTCAGCATCCGCACGATGGTCTTGCGGCGGCGGTCGAAGGCCTCGCGCATCTTCGCGACGGCCGTCAGGTCACCGGACACGGCGGCGAGCGCGGCGATCTGCGCGACGTTCGACACGTTCGACGTGGCGTGCGACTGCAGGTTGGTCGCGGCCTTCACGACGTCCTTCGGGCCGACGATCCACCCGACGCGCCAGCCGGTCATCGCGTACGTCTTGGCGACGCCGTTCACGACGATGCACTTGTCGCGCAGCTCGGGCAGGAGCGCCGGCAGGGACGTGAACTTGGCGTCCCCGTAGACCAGGTGCTCGTAGATCTCGTCGGTGAGGACCCACAGGCCGTGCTCGACGGCCCAGCGGCCGATCGCCTCGGCGTCGGCCTCGCTGTAGACCGCGCCCGTCGGGTTCGACGGCGACACGAACAGGACGACCTTGGTGCGCTCGGTGCGCGCCGCCTCCAGCTGCTCCACGGAGACGCGGTATCCGGTCGTCTCGTCGGCGACGACCTCGACGGGGACACCACCGGCGAGACGGATCGACTCGGGGTACGTCGTCCAGTACGGCGCCGGGACGATGACCTCGTCGCCCGGGTCGAGGATCGCGGCGAAGGCCTCGTAGATCGCCTGCTTGCCGCCGTTGGTGACCAGGACCTGCGAGGCGTCGACCTCGTAGCCGGAGTCGCGCAGCGTCTTCGCGGCGATCGCGGCCTT
Source organism: Streptomyces sp. NPDC107517 (assembly GCF_055582645.1). Lineage (NCBI taxonomy): Bacteria > Bacillati > Actinomycetota > Actinomycetes > Kitasatosporales > Streptomycetaceae > Streptomyces > Streptomyces sp. NPDC107517. The sequence continues at coordinate 69,834 of NZ_JBVJPM010000010.1, forward strand.
CAGCTCGGGCAGGCCGCCGGCGGGCGTGTACCGGTGGAACTTCGGGTTCTTGCAGGCCTCGATGGCCGCTTCGACGATGTAGTCCGGGGTCGGGAAGTCGGGCTCGCCCGCGCCGAAACCGATGACCGGACGCCCGGCGGCCTTGAGGGCCTTGGCCTTGGCGTCGACGGCAAGGGTCGCGGACTCGGAGATCGCGCCGACACGGGCGGAGACCCGGCGCTCGGTGGGCGAGGAGGAAGGAGTAGCAGCAGCGCTCATAACCCCATCGTTCCAGACCGGAAACCCGCCCGGCACACGGGTTTCGCGGACGATCAACGACCGGCCCGCTTCTTTCTGTTCGACGGAGGGCCGCGGAGCACGTACACTCACTGCTCGTTGGCCTTCACCGGCCGCCCTCTTCCGGCACACATCGTGCGGTCGGAAGGATGCGGTACGTTGGGGCAGACAAAGGGTCGTAGCTCAATTGGTAGAGCACTGGTCTCCAAAACCAGCGGTTGGGGGTTCAAGTCCCTCCGGCCCTGCTACACACTCCTTCGCCAGGACGTGTGCGCATGTACGTACTGCAAATGCACCGCCGTGCGGCTCAACCGGGCGCGGCACGGCCACGACCCGGAATTCAGGTGAGGACGCGTGACGGACGCCGTGGGCTCCATCGACATGCCTGATGCCCAGGATGAGGCGCCGGAGTCCCAGAAGAAGCCCCGTAAAGGTGGCAAGCGCGGAAAGAAGGGCCCCTTCGGCCGTCTCGCGCTCTTCTACCGCCAGATCATCGCGGAGCTCCGCAAGGTTGTCTGGCCGACTCGGAACCAGCTCACCACCTACACCAGTGTGGTGATTGTGTTCGTCGTCATCATGATCGGTCTGGTGACCGTGATTGACTATGGCTTCAACCACGCTGTCAAGTACATCTTCGGCTGAGCCGAGAGCGAAGGGCGCCGTACCCGGCGCCCCTTTCGCGTGTTCCACCCCTATGTATCCAGGAAGAAGCAGCCACAGTGTCTGACCCGAACCTGAACGAGGCGATCGAGCCCGTCGAGTCCGCTGAGGACGAGCTCGACATTGTCGAGGCGGCGGACGCCGAGAACGCCGAGGACACGGTCCAGGCCGAGGCTGCCGACGAGGCAGCCACTGAGGCTGACGAGCACGCCGAGGACGAGGTCGAAGCCGCCGAGGAGTCCCTCGAGCACGACGCCGAGGACGACGCCGCCGAGCTGTCCGACGAGGACGCCCCCGAGGCCGAGGCCGACGAGGAGTCCGTCGAGGAAGCCGCCGAGGAGTCCGAGCCGGTCGACCCGATCGTCGCCCTGCGCGAGGAACTGCGCACGCTGCCCGGCGAGTGGTACGTCATCCACACGTACGCCGGTTACGAGAACCGCGTGAAGACCAACCTCGAGCAGCGCGCCGTCTCGCTGAACGTCGAGGACTTCATCTTCCAGGCCGAGGTGCCGCAGGAAGAGGTCGCGCAGATCAAGAACGGCGAGCGCAAGACCATCCGTCAGAACAAGCTCCCCGGCTACGTGCTGGTGCGCATGGACCTGACGAACGAGTCGTGGGGCGTCGTCCGCAACACCCCCGGCGTCACCGGCTTCGTGGGCAACGCCTACGACCCGTACCCGCTGACCCTGGACGAGATCGTCAAGATGCTCGCCCCGGAGGCCGAGGAGAAGGCCGCCCGTGAGGCCGCCGAGGCCGAGGGCAAGCCGGCTCCGTCCCGCAAGGTCGAGGTCCAGGTCCTGGACTTCGAGGTGGGCGACTCGGTCACCGTCACCGACGGCCCGTTCGCGACGCTGCAGGCGACGATCAACGAGATCAACGCCGACTCGAAGAAGGTCAAGGGCCTCGTCGAGATCTTCGGTCGCGAGACCCCGGTCGAGCTCAGCTTCGACCAGATCCAGAAGAACTAGCCCCTTCCGGCACCTTCTGGAACAAGCACTTCCGAACAGGTCAGACGGGCTCTCGCAGCCTGTCTGACCTGCTCGGTTTTTAGCCGCACAGGGATACCCGTTATCGTTGTGCGGTATGCCTCCGTCCGGATGACCGGGTGGTTGGCTGAAAACTCTCACTAGGACCCGGAGAGAGCAATGCCTCCCAAGAAGAAGAAGGTCACGGGGCTTATCAAGCTCCAGATCCAGGCCGGTGCCGCCAACCCGGCCCCGCCGGTTGGTCCCGCGCTGGGCCAGCACGGCGTCAACATCATGGAGTTCTGCAAGGCCTACAACGCCGCGACCGAGTCGCAGCGTGGCTGGGTCATCCCGGTGGAGATCACGGTCTACGAAGACCGCTCCTTCACCTTCATCACCAAGACGCCCCCGGCCGCCAAGATGATCCTCAAGGCCGCGGGCATCGAGAAGGGCTCCGGCGAGCCTCACAAGACCAAGGTCGCGAAGATCACCGACGCGCAGGTCCGCGAGATCGCCACCACCAAGATGGCCGACCTCAACGCCAACGACCTGGACGCCGCGGCGAAGATCATCGCCGGTACCGCGCGTTCCATGGGCGTCACGGTCGAGGGCTGATCCTCACCCCGTTTGACCTTTCTGTGGTAGGGCCAGCGCTGGTCCGCACCACGAACTCCATACCTGAACTCCAGGAGTAGAAGTGAAGCGCAGCAAGACTCTCCGCGCTGCGGACGCGAAGATCGACCGGGACAAGCTCTACGCCCCGCTCGAGGCCGTCCGTATCGCCAAGGAGACCTCCGCCACGAAGTTCGACGGCACCGTCGAGGTCGCCATGCGTCTGGGTGTCGACCCGCGCAAGGCCGACCAGATGGTCCGTGGCACCGTGAACCTCCCGCACGGCACCGGCAAGACCGCCCGGGTCCTGGTCTTCGCGACCGGTGACCGTGCTGCGGCCGCGGAAGCCGCTGGCGCCGACATCGTCGGCTCCGACGAGCTCATCGACGAGATCTCCAAGGGCAACCGCCTGAACGAGTTCGACGCCGTTGTCGCCACCCCGGACCTCATGGGCAAGGTCGGCCGCCTCGGCCGCGTGCTCGGTCCCCGTGGCCTCATGCCGAACCCGAAGACCGGCACCGTGACCCCGGACGTGGCCAAGGCCGTGAACGAGATCAAGGGTGGCAAGATCGAGTTCCGCGTCGACAAGCACTCGAACCTCCACTTCATCATCGGCAAGGTGTCCTTCGACGACACCAAGCTGGTGGAGAACTACGGCGCGGCCCTGGACGAGATCCTTCGTCTGAAGCCGTCCGCCGCCAAGGGTCGCTACATCAAGAAGGCCGCCATCGCCACCACGATGGGCCCCGGCGTTCCGCTCGACCCGAACCGCACCCGCAACCTCCTCGTCGAGGAGGACCCGGCTGCGGTCTGAGCCTGACAGCTCAGCCAAGTCGGCTCGGGCCCCGCACCTTTCGAGGTGCGGGGCCCGTTCCCGTTTTCCCGCTAACCCCTCCGGGCGCCGGTGGGCTCCGCTAGCGTGCGGGGTCGGCCTGGGGCTCGGCGGGGGGGAGCGTATGAACGGCAGGACAGGGGTGCGGTACGCGACGGTCTGCCTGGCGGTGGCCGGCCTGGTGTCCTGCGGCGCGCACGAGGCGCCCAAGGGCGACGAGAGCGTCACCGGGGCGCTGCGGGCGGCACGCTCGGAGGTGGCCGCCGCCGGGTCCGCGAGGATCGAGGCGACCAGCAGTACGGGCGCCAGCCTGTCGTCGCGGAGCGTGGGCGTCCTGCGCTGGTCGGGCGGGCTGCGCGGCACCCTGAGGGTGACGGCGACCGGCGGCTCTATGGCCTCGACGACCCGGCTCATGGGCGGCTGCCCGTCCCAGTCCCGCTTCCTGCCGGACGCCTACTACACGCGCATGACCGACAGGTTCGCCGCGCTGTCGGACGGCAAGCACTGGATCCGGTACCCGTACGACCCCGGGGCCGACCTCTCACCGGCGGCCTCCCTGGAGCTGCTGCTGTCCTCGGGGAACGTGCGCGAGGTGGGCCGGGAGACCGTGCGCGGCGTCCGCGCCACGCACTACACGGGCACGGCCGACGGGCAGCGCGTCGACGTCTGGATCGACCGCGGGCACCTCCTGGTCAAGCGCGTCCAGCGGGCCCGTACGGACTCCGGAGCCTTCTCCGGGACCGTGCACTACGCCGACTACGGCGCCCGTGCCTCGGCCGAGCGTCCGCCGGCGCGGGACACGGTCGACTTCAAGGACGTAGTCGACCGAAAGCCCGCCGCATGACAGTGAAGAGGGCGGCGGCCAGGGCGAGCGGACCGCGCGCGACCAGCGGTCGAGTGCCGCGGCGGCGGGCCGACAAGGGCGGATTTGCCTGAGGCGGACCCCGTCACGTAATCTCCTCAGGAAGCCAAAGACCGCTGGTCGTTGCCGTGCCCTCGCAAGAGGAATCGGCGACCGAAGGATCTGCTGAAAGCGGACGACCTGCGCAGGTGACTGTGGAAAGTTCCCGGACTCGTTCCGGTCGAGCTACGCCCCGTGCGCCTGCGCCGGGGCGTTTTGTTTTGCACAGCCCCTTCTGAGCGGTCCTCATCACCCGGAAGGAGGCCGACGCTCTATGCCGACGCCCGACAAGGCTGCCGCGGTAGCCGAGCTCACGGACAAGTTCCGCAGCTCGAACGCCGCCGTGCTGACCGAGTACCGGGGTCTCACCGTGGCCCAGCTCAAGCAGCTGCGCCGTTCTCTCGGTGAGAACTCCGAGTACGCCGTGGTGAAGAACACGCTGACCAAGATCGCGGCCAACGAGGCCGGGATCAACACGCTGGACGACCTGTTCACGGGTCCGACGGCGGTTGCCTTCGTCACCGGTGACCCGGTGGAGTCGGCGAAGGGTCTTCGTGACTTCGCCAAGGACAACCCCAACCTCATCATCAAGGGCGGTGTCCTTGACGGTAAGGCGCTGTCCGCCGATGAGATCAAGAAGCTCGCGGACCTCGAGTCCCGCGAGGTTCTGCTCGCCAAGCTGGCGGGCGCCATGAAGGGCAAGCAGACTCAGGCTGCTCAGGTCTTCCAGGCGCTCCCGTCGAAGTTCGTCCGCACTGCGGAGGCGCTTCGCGTCAAGCGCGACGAGCAGGGCGGTGCCGAGTAACTCGGCTCGCGCAATGATCGCTGCCCGCCAGGGCAACGGTCGCAGCGGGCCGAACGTACGCCCGCCTACATGTAACTCCGGCACCTGCCGAATTAGTGGAAGGACGCCATCATGGCGAAGCTGTCCCAGGACGACCTGCTCGCGCAGTTCGAAGAGATGACCCTCATCGAGCTCTCCGAGTTCGTGAAGGCCTTCGAGGAGAAGTTCGACGTCACCGCCGCCGCGGCCGTCGCCGTTGCCGGCCCCGCCGCCGGTGGCCCGGCCGCCGAGGCTGCCGAGGAGCAGGACGAGTTCGACGTCATCCTCACCGGCGCCGGCGAGAAGAAGATCCAGGTCATCAAGGTCGTGCGCGAGCTCACCTCCCTGGGCCTCAAGGAGGCCAAGGACCTCGTCGACGGCGCCCCGAAGCCCGTCCTCGAGAAGGTCGCGAAGGACGCCGCGGAGAAGGCTGCCGAGTCCCTCAAGGGCGCCGGCGCCTCCGTCGAGGTCAAGTGACCTCAGGAGTCTGCTGACTCCTTGCTGAGCGGCTCTCGCGTAGGGCTGTAACGCGAACGTACTGAAGGGCGATCACCCAACTGGGTGGTCGCCCTTCAGGCTTTTCGGACGGCTGCTCGGCGTTCCAGTTCGGCTGCCTTGCACTGACGGTCCCGACGAGTATGGTGATCTTCGTTGTGCCTGGAGCCGGTGCCTGGAGCCGGTGCCTGCGGGTGCCTGCTGGTGAGTGCGGGGGTCGGGGCAGCCCCGTTCGCACAGGAGGGGGCCTTGACGAACCGCACGCAGCGCGCAATTCTCAGGACGCGTCGTCACAACGATCCGGATCCGAGGCATGGATCGACGACGAAGAGGGCAGTAAGGATGTGCGCGCCACGAGTGACGTGGTGACGTGTTGCAGCTGTTGAGAACAACGAGGGTCTGACGAGGGTCGTTGAGGACAACGAGGGTCTCAAAAAACCCGCACTGGACATCAGTGAGCCAAGTGGCTACACTGACCCTTTGCGCTGCCTGTTAGCTGCTCCCTGCCCGTCACCAGGGGCATGCCCTCGCTCCAGCACCGTGGACTGAAACCGTCCTGACCTGGCCCTCACCGGCCGATTCGGGAAGCTTCCGCCTCCGTGCCAGCTTGGGACCGGTACGCGCGTAGTGAGTCCGAGCCCTCGGAAGGACCCCCTCTTGGCCGCCTCGCGCACTGCCTCGACCGCGAATACGAACAACGGCGCCAGCACCGCCCCGCTGCGCATCTCCTTTGCAAAGATCAAGGAGCCCCTCGAGGTTCCGAACCTTCTTGCGCTGCAGACCGAAAGCTTCGACTGGCTGCTCGGCAACGACGCGTGGAAGGCTCGTGTCGAGGCGGCTCTGGACAGCGGACAGGACGTCCCCAGGAAGTCCGGTCTGGAGGAGATCTTCGAGGAGATCTCCCCGATCGAGGACTTCTCAGGGTCGATGTCCCTGACGTTCCGCGACCACCGTTTCGAGCCGCCGAAGAACTCGATCGACGAGTGCAAGGAGCGCGACTTCACGTTCGGCGCTCCGCTCTTCGTCACCGCCGAGTTCACCAACAACGAGACCGGCGAGATCAAGTCCCAGACGGTCTTCATGGGCGACTTCCCGCTCATGACCAACAAGGGCACCTTCGTCATCAACGGCACCGAGCGTGTCGTTGTGTCGCAGCTCGTCCGCTCGCCGGGCGTCTACTTCGACTCCTCGATCGACAAGACGTCCGACAAGGACATCTTCTCGGCCAAGGTCATCCCGTCCCGGGGTGCCTGGCTGGAGATGGAGATCGACAAGCGCGACATGGTCGGTGTCCGCATCGACCGCAAGCGCAAGCAGTCCGTCACCGTTCTCCTGAAGGCTCTCGGTTGGACGACCGAGCAGATCCTCGAGGAGTTCGGCGAGTACGAGTCCATGCGCGCCACCCTGGAGAAGGACCACACCCAGGGCCAGGACGACGCGCTGCTCGACATCTACCGCAAGCTGCGTCCGGGCGAGCCGCCGACCCGTGAGGCCGCGCAGACGCTGCTCGAGAACCTCTACTTCAACCCGAAGCGCTACGACCTCGCGAAGGTCGGCCGCTACAAGGTGAACAAGAAGCTGGGCGGCGAAGCCCCGCTGGACGCCGGCGTCCTGACCGTCGAGGACATCATCTCGTCGATCAAGTACCTGGTGAAGCTGCACGCCGGTGAGACCGAGACCGTTGGCGACAGCGGTGTCTCGATTGTCGTCGAGACCGACGACATCGACCACTTCGGCAACCGTCGTCTGCGTAACGTCGGCGAGCTCATCCAGAACCAGGTCCGCACGGGTCTGGCTCGTATGGAGCGCGTCGTCCGCGAGCGCATGACGACTCAGGACGTCGAGGCGATCACGCCGCAGACCCTGATCAACATCCGGCCGGTCGTCGCCTCCATCAAGGAGTTCTTCGGCACCAGCCAGCTGTCGCAGTTCATGGACCAGAACAACCCGCTGTCGGGTCTCACCCACAAGCGCCGTCTGTCGGCGCTCGGCCCGGGTGGTCTCTCCCGTGAGCGGGCCGGCTTCGAGGTCCGTGACGTGCACCCGTCTCACTACGGCCGCATGTGCCCGATCGAGACGCCTGAAGGCCCGAACATCGGTCTGATCGGTTCGCTGGCTTCCTACGGTCGCGTCAACGCGTTCGGCTTCGTCGAGACGCCGTACCGCAAGGTCGTCGAGGGCGTCGTCACCGACGAGGTCGACTACCTGACCGCGGACGAGGAAGACCGCTTCGTGATCGCCCAGGCCAACGCCGGCCTCGGCGAGGACATGCGGTTCACCGAGAACCGCGTCCTGGTCCGCCGTCGTGGCGGCGAGATCGACTACATCCCGGGCGACGACGTCGACTACATGGACGTCTCGCCGCGCCAGATGGTGTCGGTCGCGACCGCGATGATCCCGTTCCTCGAGCACGACGACGCCAACCGTGCCCTCATGGGCGCGAACATGATGCGTCAGGCCGTGCCGCTGATCAAGTCCGAGGCGCCGCTCGTCGGCACGGGCATGGAGTACCGCTGCGCCACTGACGCGGGCGACGTGCTCAAGGCGGAGAAGGACGGTGTGGTCCAGGAGGTTTCCGCGGACTACATCACCACCGCCAACGACGACGGCACGTACACCACGTACCGCCTCGCGAAGTTCTCGCGCTCCAACCAGGGCACCTCCGTCAACCAGAAGGTTGTCGTGGACGAGGGCGCCCGCGTGATCGACGGCCAGGTTCTGGCCGACGGTCCCGCGACCGAGAACGGCGAGATGGCGCTCGGCAAGAACCTGCTCGTGGCGTTCATGCCGTGGGAGGGTCACAACTACGAGGACGCGATCATCCTGTCGCAGCGCCTCGTGCAGGACGACGTCCTCTCCTCGATCCACATCGAGGAGCACGAGGTCGACGCCCGTGACACCAAGCTCGGCCCGGAGGAGATCACCCGGGACATCCCGAACGTCTCCGAAGAGGTCCTCGCCGACCTCGACGAGCGCGGCATCATCCGTATCGGTGCCGAGGTCGTCGCCGGCGACATCCTCGTCGGCAAGGTCACGCCCAAGGGTGAGACCGAGCTGACGCCGGAGGAGCGCCTGCTCCGCGCGATCTTCGGTGAGAAGGCGCGCGAGGTGCGCGACACCTCGCTGAAGGTGCCGCACGGTGAGATCGGCAAGGTCATCGGCGTCCGCGTCTTCGACCGTGAAGAGGGCGACGAGCTGCCGCCGGGCGTGAACCAGCTGGTTCGTGTCTACGTGGCGCAGAAGCGCAAGATCACGGACGGTGACAAGCTCGCCGGCCGCCACGGCAACAAGGGTGTTATCTCGAAGATCCTTCCGATCGAGGACATGCCGTTCCTCGAGGACGGAACTCCGGTCGACATCATCCTCAACCCGCTGGGTGTGCCGTCCCGAATGAACCCGGGACAGGTCCTGGAGATCCACCTCGGCTGGCTCGCCAGCCGCGGCTGGGACGTCTCCGGTCTCGCGGACGACTGGGCGCAGCGCCTGCAGGCCATCGGCGCCGACCAGGTCGCCCCCGGCACCAACGTCGCGACCCCGGTCTTCGACGGCGCCCGTGAGGACGAGATCTCCGGTCTCTTCGAGGCCACGATCCCGAACCGCGACGGTGACCGTCTGGTCCAGCCGTCCGGCAAGGCCAAGCTGTTCGACGGCCGCTCCGGTGAGCCGTTCCCGGACCCGATCTCGGTCGGGTACATGTACATCCTCAAGCTGCACCACCTGGTCGACGACAAGCTCCACGCCCGTTCGACCGGTCCGTACTCCATGATCACCCAGCAGCCGCTGGGTGGTAAGGCTCAGTTCGGTGGCCAGCGATTCGGTGAGATGGAGGTGTGGGCGCTTGAGGCTTACGGTGCCGCTTACGCCCTCCAGGAGCTCCTGACGATCAAGTCCGACGACGTGACCGGCCGCGTGAAGGTCTACGAGGCCATCGTCAAGGGCGAGAACATTCCCGAGCCGGGCATTCCCGAGTCCTTCAAGGTGCTCATCAAGGAAATGCAGTCGCTCTGCCTCAACGTGGAGGTGCTGTCCTCGGACGGCATGTCCATCGAGATGCGCGACACCGACGAGGACGTCTTCCGCGCGGCGGAGGAGCTCGGTATCGACCTGTCCCGGCGCGAGCCGAGCAGCGTCGAAGAGGTCTGACGGGCCTGGCCGGGGGCTCCCAGAAGGAGCCCCCGGCCATCCCCGGGACCGTTCAGACCATGATGAAGCGCCTTATTTCTCGCTAACGCGAGGGGCACAACCCCGAAAGAGGGATTGACGCACAGTGCTCGACGTCAACTTCTTCGACGAGCTGCGGATCGGCCTTGCCACCGCGGACGACATCCGGACCTGGTCTCACGGCGAGGTCAAGAAGCCTGAGACCATCAACTACCGCACCCTCAAGCCCGAAAAGGACGGACTCTTCTGCGAGAAGATCTTCGGTCCGACCCGGGACTGGGAGTGCTACTGCGGTAAGTACAAGCGTGTCCGCTTCAAGGGCATCATCTGCGAGCGCTGCGGCGTCGAGGTCACTCGCGCCAAGGTGCGTCGTGAGCGGATGGGCCACATTGAGCTGGCCGCCCCTGTCACGCACATCTGGTACTTCAAGGGCGTTCCGTCGCGCCTCGGCTACCTGCTTGATCTCGCCCCGAAGGACCTCGAGAAGGTCATCTACTTCGCGGCGTACATGATCACGTTCGTGGACGAGGAGCGCCGCACCCGCGACCTGCCCTCCCTCGAGGCGCACGTCCAGGTGGAGCGTCAGCAGATCGAGAACCGTCGCGACTCCGACCTGGAGGCCCGCGCCAAGAAGCTCGAGACCGACCTGTCCGAGCTCGAGGCCGAGGGTGCCAAGGCCGACGTGCGCCGCAAGGTGCGCGAAGGTGCCGAGCGCGAGATGAAGCAGCTGCGCGACCGTGCGCAGCGCGAGATCGACCGCCTCGACGAGGTGTGGAACCGCTTCAAGAACCTCAAGGTCCAGGACCTCGAAGGTGACGAGCTGCTCTACCGCGAGCTGCGTGACCGCTTCGGCACGTACTTCGACGGCTCCATGGGTGCCGCTGCCCTGCAGAAGCGCCTGGAGTCCTTCGACCTCGAGGAGGAGGCCGAGCGCCTCCGCGAGATCATCCGTACCGGCAAGGGCCAGAAGAAGACCCGTGCGCTCAAGCGCCTCAAGGTCGTCTCCGCGTTCCTGCAGACCAGCAACAGCCCCAAGGGCATGGTGCTCGACTGCGTGCCGGTCATCCCGCCGGACCTGCGTCCGATGGTGCAGCTGGACGGTGGCCGCTTCGCGACCTCCGACCTGAACGACCTGTACCGCCGCGTGATCAACCGCAACAACCGCCTGAAGCGACTCCTTGACCTCGGTGCCCCCGAGATCATCGTGAACAACGAGAAGCGCATGCTTCAGGAGGCCGTCGACGCGCTCTTCGACAACGGCCGTCGTGGTCGCCCGGTCACGGGCCCCGGCAACCGTCCGCTGAAGTCGCTGTCCGACATGCTCAAGGGCAAGCAGGGTCGTTTCCGTCAGAACCTGCTCGGTAAGCGAGTCGACTACTCGGCGCGTTCCGTCATCGTCGTCGGCCCGCAGCTGAAGCTGCACCAGTGTGGTCTGCCCAAGGCCATGGCGCTGGAGCTCTTCAAGCCGTTCGTGATGAAGCGCCTGGTCGACCTGAACCACGCGCAGAACATCAAGAGCGCCAAGCGCATGGTCGAGCGCGGCCGCACGGTCGTGTACGACGTCCTGGAAGAGGTCATCGCCGAGCACCCGGTTCTCCTGAACCGTGCGCCGACGCTGCACCGCCTCGGCATCCAGGCCTTCGAGCCGCAGCTGGTCGAGGGCAAGGCCATCCAGATCCACCCGCTCGTCTGCACCGCGTTCAACGCGGACTTCGACGGTGACCAGATGGCCGTGCACCTGCCGCTCTCCGCGGAGGCGCAGGCCGAGGCCCGCATCCTGATGCTGTCCTCGAACAACATCCTCAAGCCGGCCGACGGCCGTCCGGTCACGATGCCGACCCAGGACATGGTCCTCGGTCTGTTCTTCCTGACCACCGACGGTGAGCTCCGTGACGTCAAGGGCGAGGGCCGCGCGTTCGGCTCCACGGCCGAGGCGACCATGGCGTTCGACGCCGGCGAGCTCGCGCTGCAGTCGGCCGTCGACATCCGCTTCCCGGTGGGCACCATCCCGCCGCGCGGCTGGACCCCGCCGGCTGCCGAGGAGGGTGAGCAGGAGTACCAGACGGGCGACAGCTTCCGTCTGCGTACGACGCTGGGCCGCGCGCTCTTCAATGAGCTGCTGCCCGAGGACTACCCGTTCGTCGACTACTCGGTCGGCAAGAAGCAGCTCTCCGAGATCGTCAACGACCTCGCCGAGCGCTACCCCAAGGTCATCGTGGCGGCGACGCTCGACAACCTGAAGGCGGCCGGCTTCTACTGGGCGACCCGTTCCGGTGTCACCGTGGCCATCTCCGACGTCGTCGTGCCCGAGGCCAAGAAGGCCATCGTCAAGGGCTACGAGGAGCAGGACGAGAAGGTCCAGAAGCAGTACGAGCGCGGTCTGATCACCAAGGACGAGCGCACTCAGGAGCTCATCGCGATCTGGACCAAGGCGACCAACGAGGTTGCCGAGGCGATGAACGCGAACTTCCCGAAGACGAACCCCATCTTCATGATGGTTGACTCGGGTGCCCGAGGAAACATGATGCAGATGCGTCAGATCGCGGGTATGCGTGGTCTGGTGTCGAACGCCAAGAACGAGACGATTCCTCGTCCCATCAAGGCGTCCTTCCGTGAGGGCCTCACCGTTCTGGAGTACTTCATCTCCACGCACGGTGCCCGTAAGGGTCTGGCGGACACCGCCCTGCGTACCGCCGACTCGGGTTACCTGACCCGTCGTCTGGTGGACGTCTCGCAGGACGTCATCATCCGCGAAGAGGACTGCGGTACCGAGCGTGGCCTCAAGCTGAAGATCGCCGAGCGCGGAGCCGACGGCACGCTGCGCAAGACGGACGACGTCGAGACCTCGGTGTACGCCCGCATGCTGGCCGAGGACGTCGTCATCGACGGCAAGGTCATCGCGCCGGCCAACGTCGACCTCGGTGACGTCCTGATCGACGCGCTGGTCGCCAACGGCGTCGAGCAGGTCAAGACCCGCTCGGTCCTGACCTGCGAGTCCGCGGTCGGCACCTGTGCCTTCTGCTACGGACGGTCGCTGGCCACCGGCAAGCTGGTCGACATCGGTGAGGCGGTCGGCATCATCGCCGCCCAGTCCATCGGTGAGCCCGGTACCCAGCTGACGATGCGTACCTTCCACACCGGTGGTGTGGCCGGTGACGACATCACCCAGGGTCTGCCCCGTGTCGTCGAGCTCTTCGAGGCTCGTACGCCGAAGGGTGTCGCCCCGATCTCGGAGGCCAAGGGCCGCGTCCGTATCGAGGAGACCGAGAAGACCAAGAAGCTCGTCGTCACCCCGGACGACGGCAGCGACGAGACGGCGTTCCCGATCTCGAAGCGTGCCCGTCTCCTGGTCGGCGAGGGCGACGCGGTCGAGGTGGGCCAGAAGCTCACCGTCGGTGCCACGAACCCGCACGACGTGCTCCGGATCCTCGGTCAGCGCGCGGTCCAGGTCCACCTGGTCGGCGAAGTCCAGAAGGTCTACAACTCGCAGGGCGTGTCCATCCACGACAAGCACATCGAGATCATCATTCGGCAGATGCTGCGCCGTGTGACGATCATCGAGTCCGGCGACGCGGAACTCCTGCCGGGCGAGCTGGTCGAGCGCGGCAAGTTCGAGACCGAGAACCGTCGTGTGGTCACCGAGGGCGGTCACCCCGCCTCCGGCCGTCCGCAGCTGATGGGTATCACCAAGGCCTCGCTGGCGACGGAATCCTGGCTGTCGGCCGCCTCCTTCCAGGAGACGACCCGAGTCCTGACGGATGCGGCGATCAACGCCAAGTCCGACAGCCTCATCGGCCTCAAGGAGAACGTCATCATCGGTAAGCTCATCCCGGCAGGTACGGGTCTGTCCCGCTACCGCAACATCCGGGTCGAGCCGACCGAAGAGGCCAAGGCCGCGATGTACTCGGCCGTCGGCTACGACGACATCGACTACTCGCCGTTCGGCACGGGCTCCGGCCAGGCCGTTCCGCTGGAGGACTATGACTACGGTCCGTACAACCAGTAAGGCGTACGTCTGACGAAGGGCGCCCACTCCGCTTCGGCGGGGTGGGCGCCCTTCGGCGTTTCCAGGGGTTGCCCGCCCGTGCTCAGCGGACGGGCTGGAGGTAGGGCTCCAGGGCGCGCAGCCGGGTGTAGTTGTCGGGGTGGCTGGAGAGCAGCTTGGCCAGGCCGCCGGGCTCGCGCAGCTCCTTGCCCTGCGCGGCGGCGTAGGCCTTCGCCGCGTCCTGTTCGGCCTGGAAGTGGTGCAGGACCTGGGCCATCTCGGGCGCGAAGCCGAGGGCCGCGGACTGCTGGCCGGCCCGCAGCTCGCCGCGCCGGCCCGCGGCCGCGAGCAGGTACGGGGCGAGGACGAGCGGGATGGTGATGTACCAGGCGACGATGAAGCCGATCACCACGAAAGCGCCCATGAAGAGGTACATGAGGCCGGCGCCGGCGAACGAGAAGACGCGCGCGACGGCGAGCGCGGCCCGGGCCAGGCCTCGGGTCACCGCCCAGGCGATCCTGCCCGGCAGCGAGTACCAGTAGCCGAGCAGCCCGGCCCAGGCGTGGCCGCCGGTGTGGTGCCCGAGCTCATGGGCGAGTACGGCGGCCAGGTTGCTGCTGGGGATCCTGTTGAGCGCGTACGTGGTGACGCCGACGACGTGTCCTGCGGCCGCCATCGCGTTCAGGTCGGTGCTGTTCTCGATCACCAGCTCGTAGGTGTCCGCCTCGATGCCCGCGCGCGCGGCGACCTCGCGCCAGACGGGCTCCAGGCGTGCACGTTCCTCGGCGAGCGGACGCCGGAGCTTCAGTACGTGCCGGGCGAAGGCGAGTTCGGTGGGCCGGTGGAAGACGAGCGCCCCGGAGGCGAGCCAGGCCAGCAACACGAGCGGGCCGGCGGTGCTGCCGAAGACGGCCACGGAGACGGTGCTGACCACGGCGAGACTCACGAGGAACCCCGGAACCTGGGTGGCCAGCTGCCCGACCGCGGTGGCATCGGCCCCACGCTGATGGGCGGCGACGTGAACGCGGGAGCCGAGGTGGCGGTAGTGGAGGTTGTCGAGGGCGGGGGCTGGGGGCCGAAGGCTTGCGGCGGGGGGCCGGCGGGCCCGGGCGGGGCGGGGGCTCCGGGGTACTGGGGGTGGGTGCCGGGGTGGCCGTAGCCGGATTGTGGGGCGGCCTGGTTCGGGTGTGCGCCGGGCGGCTGGGCGGTCAGGGCCGAGGGGCTCGTCTCCGGGGACACGGCGTGCACGGCCGGGACACCGAGGCGGTGCAGCAGCATGCACGCGGCGGCGTACCGGCCGCCGGCGTGGGCGCCCGCCAGGACCAGGACGCGCTCCTCGCGCAGCCGCGCCAGGGCGGACGCGAAGGCCGGGCCCTCGACGAAGACCGCGGCCGGCGCGTCGAGATCCCCGCGCGGGATCTCCCGGAGGCGTACGCGGCCGTGGGTGCACAGAGTTGCTCTCGGGGGTCCTGGGATCGCTGTCCGTGACAGCGTCAGGGGCGCTCGGCCCGCGCTATTCGGCGCAGGATGTCCGGGCGCGTGATCAGCAGGGCCCGCCGCCCGGTGGCCACCGCGTCGCGCTCCCGCAGTTCCTTGAGCAGCCGCTGCACCATCTCCCGGGAAGCGCCCACGGACCCGGCGAGCTCCTGCTTGCTCAGCGGCACGTCGAGCTCGATGCCCTCGTCGGTACGCCGCCCATGGGTGCGGGCCAGATCGAGGAGCAGGACGGCGAATCGCTCCCGCACGCTCATGGAGGCGAACTCCAGGCGGCGCCGGTCGGCGGCCCGGGTGCGGTCGGCGGTGAGTCCGAGCAGGACGAAGGAGACGGCGGGGGAGCGGCCGAGGAAGTCGGTGAACCGCTCGTGCTCCACGGCGACCGCCCGCACGGGAGCCAGCGCGGGTCACGGTCGCCGAGCGGGGCCGGCCCGTCAGCGCGGCGGACTCCCCAATGATGTCGCCCGGACCGCGCAGGGCGAGCAGGGCCTCGTGACCATTGGCGGCCGACGCGGTCACCTTGGTCCAGCCGTGCACGATGAACAGGACGTGCGACGACGGCTCGTGCTGGTGCAGGAGCTCGACGCGGGGCGTGAGGCTCAGTTCGCGGCCGAGGGCGAGCAGGGCCGAGCGGTCCGCGCTCTCCAGTCGTGCCAGGAAGGGGACGCGGTCGTCGAGACCCCCGTCACCCGGTGAAAGCGCCCCCGCCATGGGCCCCCCGATCGTTGCAGCGGGCGATCAAGCTACTCAAGTGAGTGGTGCATGAACATGGATTGGCCAGGATCGGGCCACGAATGGATGGTTCGGGGGTGCGAGAAGTCCGGCGTGTCGCGGTGGACTGCATTTGTTTTGACCGAACCCGATGAGGTAGGTACGCTCAGACCTTGTGCCTGGGGTGTGCCTGGGCTCCTGTGCGTGTCGTCAGCCGCTACGGGAGTCCGTGACGGGCCACCGTAATCTGCGCCCTTCCCGCTTGGCGGCGGGAGTTCACAGTATTCGACACACCCGACCGCGTGGGTCGGGAAATGTTCCAGGTTAGCTTTACTACTCGGCACACAGAAACCGGAGAAGTAGTGCCTACGATCCAGCAGCTGGTCCGGAAGGGCCGGCAGGACAAGGTCGAGAAGAACAAGACGCCCGCACTCGAGGGTTCGCCCCAGCGTCGCGGCGTCTGCACGCGTGTGTTCACGACCACCCCGAAGAAGCCGAACTCGGCCCTCCGTAAGGTCGCGCGTGTGCGTCTGACCAGCGGCATCGAGGTCACGGCCTACATCCCGGGTGAGGGACACAACCTGCAGGAGCACTCC
Source organism: Streptomyces sp. NPDC107517 (assembly GCF_055582645.1). Lineage (NCBI taxonomy): Bacteria > Bacillati > Actinomycetota > Actinomycetes > Kitasatosporales > Streptomycetaceae > Streptomyces > Streptomyces sp. NPDC107517. The sequence continues at coordinate 86,345 of NZ_JBVJPM010000010.1, forward strand.
ATCGTGCTCGTGCGTGGCGGCCGTGTGAAGGACCTGCCTGGTGTTCGTTACAAGATCATCCGCGGTTCGCTCGACACCCAGGGTGTCAAGAACCGCAAGCAGGCCCGCAGCCGCTACGGCGCCAAGAAGGAGAAGTAAGAATGCCTCGTAAGGGCCCCGCCCCGAAGCGCCCGGTCATCATCGACCCGGTCTACGGTTCTCCTCTGGTGACCTCCCTCATCAACAAGGTGCTGCTCAACGGCAAGCGCTCCACCGCCGAGCGCATCGTGTACGGCGCCATGGAGGGTCTGCGTGAGAAGTCGGGCAACGACCCGGTCATCACGCTGAAGCGCGCGCTGGAGAACATCAAGCCGACCCTCGAGGTCAAGTCCCGCCGTGTCGGTGGCGCCACCTACCAGGTGCCGATCGAGGTCAAGCCCGGTCGCGCCAACACGCTCGCGCTGCGCTGGCTCGTGGGTTACTCCCGCGCCCGCCGCGAGAAGACCATGACCGAGCGCCTCATGAACGAGCTGCTCGACGCCTCGAACGGTCTTGGCGCTGCCGTCAAGAAGCGTGAGGACACCCACAAGATGGCCGAGTCCAACAAGGCCTTCGCGCACTACCGCTGGTAGTCGCTACCCACATCGAGACCGAGAGAAGACTGAGCCGATATGGCTACCACTTCACTTGACCTGGCCAAGGTGCGCAACATCGGCATCATGGCTCACATCGACGCGGGCAAGACGACGACCACCGAGCGGATCCTGTTCTACACGGGTGTGTCGTACAAGATCGGTGAGGTCCACGACGGCGCCGCCACGATGGACTGGATGGAGCAGGAGCAGGAGCGTGGCATCACGATCACCTCTGCTGCCACCACCTGTCACTGGCCGCTGAACGATGTCGACCACACCATCAACATCATCGACACCCCGGGCCACGTGGACTTCACCGTCGAGGTGGAGCGTTCGCTCCGCGTCCTCGACGGTGCCGTGACGGTGTTCGACGGCGTTGCCGGTGTCGAGCCCCAGTCCGAGACTGTCTGGCGTCAGGCGGACCGCTACGGCGTGCCGCGCATCTGCTTCGTCAACAAGCTCGACCGTACGGGTGCCGAGTTCCACCGCTGCGTCGACATGATCGTCAACCGCCTCGGTGCGACCCCTCTGGTCATGCAGCTGCCCATCGGCGCTGAGATGGACTTCCAGGGTGTCGTCGACCTCGTCACGATGAAGGCGTTCGTCTGGTCCGCCGAGGCGGCCAAGGGCGAGGCGTACGACATCGTCGACATCCCGGCCACGCACACCGAGGCTGCCGAGGAGTACCGCGGCAAGCTGCTCGAGGCCGTCGCGGAGAACGACGAAGAGATGATGGAGCTGTTCCTCGAGGGCGAAGAGCCTTCCGTGGAGCAGCTGTACGCGGCGATCCGTCGCATCACCATCGCCTCCGGCAAGGGCGGCGACACCACCGTCACCCCCGTGTTCTGCGGCACCGCGTTCAAGAACAAGGGCGTTCAGCCCCTGCTCGACGCCGTCGTGCGCTACCTGCCCTCTCCCCTGGACGTCGAGGCCATCGAGGGCCACGACGTCAAGGACGCGGAGACGGTCGTCAAGCGCAAGCCGTCCGACGAGGAGCCCCTCTCGGCGCTGGCGTTCAAGATCATGAGCGACCCGCACCTCGGCAAGCTCACCTTCGTCCGGGTTTACTCGGGCCGCCTGGAGTCCGGCACCGCCGTGCTGAACTCCGTCAAGGGCAAGAAGGAGCGCATCGGCAAGATCTACCGTATGCACGCGAACAAGCGTGAGGAGATCGAGTCGGTGGGCGCCGGTGACATCGTCGCCGTCATGGGTCTGAAGCAGACCACCACGGGTGAGACGCTCTGTGACGACAAGCAGCCGGTGATCCTGGAGTCCATGGACTTCCCGGCGCCGGTCATCCAGGTCGCCATCGAGCCGAAGTCCAAGGGTGACCAGGAGAAGCTGGGTGTCGCCATCCAGCGTCTCTCGGAGGAGGACCCCTCCTTCCAGGTTCACTCGGACGAGGAGACCGGCCAGACCATCATCGGTGGTATGGGCGAGCTTCACCTCGAGGTGCTCGTCGACCGCATGAAGCGCGAGTTCCGCGTCGAGGCGAACGTCGGCAAGCCGCAGGTCGCTTACCGCGAGACGATCCGTCAGGCCGTCGAGCGTCACGACTACACCCACAAGAAGCAGACCGGTGGTACCGGTCAGTTCGCCAAGGTGCAGATCGCGATCGAGCCGATCGACAGCGGCGACGCCACGTACGAGTTCGTGAACAAGGTCACCGGTGGCCGCATCCCCCGGGAGTACATCCCGTCGGTGGACGCGGGCGCGCAGGAGGCCATGCAGTTCGGCATCCTGGCCGGCTACGAGATGACTGGCGTCCGCGTCATCCTTCTCGACGGTGGCTACCACGAGGTCGACTCCTCCGAGCTCGCCTTCAAGATCGCCGGTTCGCAGGCGTTCAAGGAGGCCGCGCGCAAGGCCAAGCCCGTGCTGCTCGAGCCGATGATGGCCGTCGAGGTCACCACGCCCGAGGACTACATGGGTGACGTCATCGGCGACATCAACTCCCGCCGTGGCCAGATCCAGGCCATGGAGGAGCGCAGCGGCGCCCGTGTCGTGAAGGGCCTCGTGCCCCTCTCGGAGATGTTCGGCTACGTCGGCGACCTCCGCAGCAAGACGTCGGGTCGCGCAAGCTACTCGATGCAGTTCGACTCCTACGCCGAGGTTCCGCGGAACGTCGCCGAGGAGATCATCGCGAAGGCCAAGGGCGAGTAACTCACCCGAGTTCACGCTTTAGGCTTGACACCGACCGCTGGGGTTCGTGAATCCCGGACCCCGGCGGCGGGTTTCCCAGCAAAGATCACCTGGCGCCGATGAAGCAAGGCGTACAGAACCACTCCACAGGAGGACCCAGTGGCGAAGGCGAAGTTCGAGCGGACTAAGCCGCACGTCAACATCGGCACCATCGGTCACATTGACCACGGTAAGACGACCCTCACGGCCGCCATTACCAAGGTGCTGCACGACGCGTACCCGGACCTGAACGAGGCCTCGGCCTTCGACCAGATCGACAAGGCTCCTGAGGAGCGCCAGCGCGGTATCACGATCTCGATCGCGCACGTCGAGTACCAGACGGAGACGCGTCACTACGCGCACGTCGACTGCCCCGGTCACGCGGACTACATCAAGAACATGATCACGGGTGCCGCGCAGATGGACGGCGCCATCCTCGTGGTCGCCGCCACCGACGGCCCGATGCCGCAGACCAAGGAGCACGTGCTCCTGGCCCGCCAGGTCGGCGTTCCGTACATCGTCGTCGCCCTGAACAAGGCCGACATGGTGGACGACGAGGAGATCCTGGAGCTCGTCGAGCTCGAGGTCCGTGAGCTCCTCTCCGAGTACGAGTTCCCGGGCGACGACCTGCCGGTCGTCAAGGTCTCGGCGCTCAAGGCGCTCGAGGGCGACAAGGAGTGGGGTCAGTCGATCCTGAACCTCATGGCCGCCGTCGACGAGTCCATCCCGCAGCCCGAGCGTGACGTCGACAAGCCGTTCCTCATGCCGATCGAGGACGTCTTCACGATCACCGGTCGCGGTACGGTCGTCACCGGCCGTATCGAGCGTGGTGTCCTCAAGGTCAACGAGACCGTTGACATCGTGGGCATCAAGCAGGAGAAGACCACCACCACGGTCACCGGCATCGAGATGTTCCGCAAGCTGCTCGACGAGGGCCAGGCCGGTGAGAACGTCGGTCTGCTCCTCCGTGGCATCAAGCGCGAGGACGTCGAGCGCGGCCAGGTCATCATCAAGCCCGGTTCGGTCACGCCGCACACCGAGTTCGAGGCCCAGGCCTACATCCTGTCGAAGGACGAGGGTGGCCGTCACACCCCCTTCTTCAACAACTACCGCCCGCAGTTCTACTTCCGCACCACGGACGTGACCGGCGTCGTGACCCTCCCCGAGGGCACCGAGATGGTCATGCCGGGCGACAACACTGAGATGAAGGTCGAACTCATCCAGCCCGTCGCCATGGAAGAGGGCCTGAAGTTCGCCATCCGTGAGGGTGGCCGGACCGTGGGCGCCGGCCAGGTCACCAAGATCGTCAAGTAATTTCCTTGACGGTTTGACCTGGTAGCTCCAGCGAGCACCAGAAGGGCCCGTACGACTTCGGTCGTACGGGCCCTTTCGCATGCGCGCTGCTTCTCTTCCGGGTCGCCTTCCAGGTCTCCTTTCGGGTCCCCTTTTCGGGTCCTTTCGGGGGGCTCAGATCTTGCGGGCGGTGCCGGTGCCGGTGGCGCTGTCCGGGCGCCACAGCCATGGCCGGGCGGTGGGGGAGAGGCCCGCGGCCACGGGGCCGCTCGGGGTGGCGCGCAGGGCGGGGCCGTCGAGGGTGACCAGGTCACGCGCGGCCCGCTGGATCCGGCCGTGGTGCAGGAGCTGGAGCGTGCCGGCGGTGTCCCGGCCCAGGAGGTACGGCCCGTCGGCGGTCACCGGGCCATAGCCCGGGAAGTCGACCGGCGGCCCGGCCGTCGCCGTCAGCGCGGACGAGGCCGGCGCCCGGTAGTAGAGCCGCCCGCCCGTGGCGGCGACCGCGTCGGCGGGGACCGGCAGCCCGGTGAGCGGCGCGGGCCCCTCCGGCGTCCAGTGGTGCACCGTGTCGCGGCCCGGCGCGTACACATGGACGCCGCCGTCCTCGCCGACGACCGCGGTCAGGCCGTCCTGCACGGGCCCGCCGCCGAGGGAGCGCCACGGCGACCAGCGCCCGTCGAGCCCGCGCACCCGCGTACTGATCCCCTGCCCGGCGTCCCTGACGAAGAGATGGACCTGGCCGTCGCGGGCGGTGACGGCGACGGGGACGCCGATGCGGCGGCCGCGCACGGGGTCGGTCTCCGGGTTGCCGAGCCCGGTCCAGGCGCCGAACTCCCCGCCGGCGGCGCGCTGTTCGAGGAGCACGATCTCGCGCAGGTCGGAGCCGCCGCGCCCCTCCAGAGCCGCGAGCCGGAGGCCGAGGAGCAGCTGCCGTCCGTCGCGGAGCGTGGCGGAACCCAGGGCCGGTGCGAGCGGGCCGCCGCCGAGGTCCGTCGGCCGGCCGAAGACTCCTTGCGTGGTCTCGCGCCACCGGACGGCACGCATGCCGAGCACGCCGTAGCCGGACAGCTTGCCGTCCGGTTCCTGGGTCAGGGCGATCCGCGGGCCCGGGTAGCGGTAGTGCGTCGAGCGGACCCAGCCCTTGCGGTTGGTGAGGGGGCGGTCCCCGCCGACGTTGTAGTCGCCGCAGCCGGAGGGGTTGCCGCACTGCCAGTCGGGGGCCGCGCCGTACGGCATCAGGTCCGCGGCCTTGGCGTGCAGCACGGCCTCGGGGAGATTCTCGGGCCAGTGGTGGTTGTAGTAGCCGCGGAACGCGGTGGCCGCGAACGGGGGCGGCCCGCCCGCCGCGGTCTGTGACCAGCGGATCAGCGCGGCCCAGGTGAAGGCGGCCACGGCCGTGTGGTCGGCGTGGTCGGAGAAACCGGGCTGTTCGCTGTCACGTATCCGCGTACGCAGATCGCTGTCCTGGATGTCGGGGTCCGGGTCGAGCGTGTGCACGAGGGTGGGCCGGTAGCGCTCGAAGAGGGCCACGAGTACGTCGACCAGGCTGTCGTAGTCGTACATCTGTGCCCGGCGCAGCGGCGACCCGTCGACGACGACCGTACGCAGCGGCAGCCCGCGCTCCCGCCACAGCGCCGGGGTTCCCATGTGGCCCGCCGGGGTGTGCATCGCGAGGTCGAGGAAGACCAGTTCGACGCGGCGGCCCCGGCGCTCCAGGGTGTTCACCTCGGCCTGGTGCCCGCCCGCGAGCGTGGTGACCTCGGTGCGCCAGCGGCTGAAGACGGGCAGGCCGAGCTGGGTCGCGTAGGACTGGCGGAGCCCCTGGTGACGGGCGGAGGCGTACGCGGACCTGTCGGCCGGGGGATACGGTCGGCCGGGGATCTTGTTGACGCCGTCGGCCTCACCCGCGGTGACGTACACGCAGACCAGCGGCACTCCGGCGGCGAGGGCCTGCGCGGTGTCCGGGTTCATGAAGTACAGGTCGTCATCGGGGTGCGCGAGGACCTGGAGCAGCAGGGCGTGATCCCCCTCGGCGGCGGGGCGGCCGGAGGCGGGGGAGGGGGCGGTGGTGCGGGGCGGAGGCGGGATCGGGTCCATGCGCCCCGCGACGGCGAGGGCGGTGGCGGCGACGACGGTGGCCGCCGAGCCGAGGAGAACGGCTCGCCGCGCGGGCGGGCGTTTGGCGCTGCCTATTCGAGCGTCGTCACGGTCGGTGGTGTGAGGCGGTTGCTTTCGGCCGTCGCCTATGTCTCCGGTCTGAGAAGGTCGGCTTCGAGCGTCGTGACGGTCGGTGGTGTGAGGTGGTCGGCTTCGAGCGTCGTCACGGTCGGTGGTGTGAGGCGGTCGGTTTCGATCGCCGCCTCTATCTCCGGTCTGAGCAGGTTCGTATCGCAACGCGCCGTCCTCCGTCCGCCGTACGCAGCGGTCGGAACGTGCGCTGCTTCTCGGTCCTTCAACCGAGAAGAGGCTCGCCCGTGGTGCCAGGTTCCATGCACGGACATGTTCTGTTCACACGTTTTGGGGCTCTTGGGCAACTCTTGGTTTCCCGCCGCCACGCGCCCGGCGGGCGTGAGTGGCGGCGTTCGCTGCGAGCTAGGCCACGAGGTGCTCGGCCGCGTCCGTGATCCCGTACGGGAGGTCCTTGCCGCGCAGCCACTCGATGGCCAGGAGGCGCGCGAGGCGGGCGCGGCGCGGCGTGGGGGACAGAAGGGCTCGGAAGTGGCCTGCGAGGGAGGCGAGTTGGGCAGATTCCTGTTTCACGTCACTGAGCGTGGCCGGGCGTGCATGGCGTGAACAGCGACAACGCCGGTACGTGCGGTGGCTGTCCGGGGCTTGTTCAGTGCAGTCCGGGCTGTCCGGAGGGGCGTGCGGGTAGGGGTCGTCGGTGCGTGGGGCGGGGCAGAGGTACGGCGGAGGTGGGCGCGGGTGGAGCGTGGACGGTCAGATGGAACGTGTGGCGGATGAACCGGGCCTTCAGCAGGGCAAGTCCATTGCCGCGTCATGGCGATGGATTGACCCTCCCTTGAACCGACTCCCCTAGGGTCGTGAATCGCATGCGCGAACGACGGGGGACATCGGCGCATGAGTGACGGCCACGACGACGGCATGGTCCTGCACATCAAGACCGCGGACATCAAGGCCTCGGCGCCGGTGTTCCACGAGCAGGCGAAGAACCTGAGCAAGGCACTGACGACCCTCGTCACCACCCTGGACAATCTGGGCAAGCCCTGGGGTGACGACAAGCAGGGCAAGGAGTTCGGGGACGTCTACTCGCCCCAGCAGAAGAAGATCGAGAGCTCCGCGGGATCCTCGTCCTCGGCCTGACCAGCATCCACGAGGCGCTGGTCGACCTGTCCGACGGCCACGTGGACAACGACGATCTCATCGCCGGGATGTTCACCAAGGTGAAGCCTTCGAAGGCCGGCGACGACGGCGAGGGTCACCGATGAGCCTCGAGGACGAGGCGAAGAAGATCCTCCTCCACCTGGGTCTGTGGTGGCCGGACGCCGACTCCGGCTCCCTGCGCTCGGCGGCCACGGCCTGGCGCACCTTCGCCGACGCAGTCGACGACGTACGCGCGCCCGTGCACAAGAGCGCGTCCTCCCTCATCCATCACAACAAGGGTGAGTCGATCGAGGCGTTCGAGAAGTTCTGGGGCCGGTACGCGAAGGGCCAGGACGCCGGCTGGCTGAGCGACTTGGCCGGTTCGGCGAGGGGGATGGCGAAGGCGCTGGAGAAGTTCGCGGACGCCATCGACGACGCGATCAACAAGCTTCGCACCCAGATCATCATCGACGCTGCCGTGATCGCGGGTGGCGTCACCCTCGCCTTCCTCACCGCGGGCCTCGCGTCCGGGGCCGCCGTCGCTGCGGCGGACGTCATCATCGAACTGGGCGCGACCATGGGCGTAGCGGTGTCGACGACGGTGGCAGAGATCGCCGCGGGCACCCTGGTCGCTGCCGCGTTCGGCGGAGTCGAGTCGGTGACCGTGGACGCCGCGATCGCCCAGCCGCTGAAGATGATCACCGGTCTGCAGAAGGGCTTCAGCCTCGACGAGGTCAACAAGGCCGCCACGGACGGCATGCTCTACGGGGGTGCGCTCGGTGCGGGCAGCGGTGTCCTGAAGGCGGGCGTCGAAGGCGCGTTCTCCGACACCGCGCCGCTCATGCCGCGCCCGCCGTCGCTCCGTCCCGACCTGGTGGAACTGGGCCCGGCCGCCCGCAACGCGGAGCGCACCCCGTGCGTCGGCGAGCCGATCGACGTGGCGACCGGCGCGATGCTGATGACGCAGACGGACCTGTCGCTGCCCGCGTCGCTCCCCCTCCTCTTCACGCGCACCCATCTCTCCTCCTATCGCGGGGGAGTCTGCTTCGGTCCGACCTGGATATCGACGCTCGACGAGTGCGTGCAGATCGATGGCGAAGGCGTCGTGTTCGCCGCGGCAGACGGCATGCGCCCGGTCTATCCGGTCCCGGAGCCGGGTGTGCCCGCCCTCCCCGTCAAGGGAGCGCGCTGGCCGCTGGAGTGGGACGGCAAGCCGGACGGCGTCATGACGATCACCGACCCGGACACGGGAGTCACCCGCTCCTTCACCACGCCCTTCCCGTCCGACTCGTTCGGCGTGTTCCACCTGCCCGTGGACGGGTGGAACGACCGAAACGGTATGCGCATCGACGTGGAGCGCGACGGCGACGGCGTCCCCGTCGGCCTGCGCCACTCGGGCGGGTACTACGTCGCCGTGGACACGGACGGCCCGCGCATCACGGCCCTGCGCCTGCTCGACCGGGCCCCCGACGCGTACGCCGCCGACGCCTCCCGCGAGGGCGGCACGGTCGTCATGCGCTACGGCTACGACGACGCGGGCAATCTCGCCGAAGTCATCAACTCCAGTGACCTTCCCCTGAGTTTCACGTACGACTCCGACGGCCGCATGACCAAATGGGTCGACCGCAACGGGACCTGGTTCTCGTACGAGTACGACGAGCGCGGCCGGGTCGCCCGCACCGAGGGCATCGACGGCATCTCTGCGGTCATCGAGGCTTCTCTCAGCACCGATGTGTTGGTCGCGGCGAGCCTCCGGCTGGAGGGCAGCTCTGGACTGCTGCTGACGGCTGACAACCTTCGAGGAGCGCTGTCGTCGAGGTCGGGCTACGCGCTACTGGCGGGTACGGAAGAGTTCATGAGGGGCGCCCTGGCTGATGGGCCGGACAAGGCGAAGGCGGAGTTCCGAAGGTACGCGCGGAGAGTGCAGGCGCAGGCGCCGCACATCGCGGCCGTTTCTGCTGACTACCCTCCGCTCAACAGGTCCTGGAAGGCTCCGCGTGACGTGCCCTCTGAGAGCCACACGGGTCGGCAACTGGCCCTGATGCGACAGCTTCAGGAAGACGCGGTCGACGGGCCGACGTTCGCCCGCGGGTGGCTCGGGGAGCGGCGTGGAGCGATGGCCGTGGGGGAGCGAGTGGGGGACGCGCTGAGCTCGGTCCTCGATGAGGTCTTCTACGCGCTGGACGACTACACCATCGACCCGGCCATCCGTGACGCAGAGTACATGACCGACGGAGAACTGCAGAGGCGCGTGGCAGCCGCCCTCGGAAAACTCGACGACTGAGACCCGGAAAACTGACGCAAGGGACCCCGCCGCCCAACTGGTCGACGACAGCCGAGAAGAGCGGTGCTCTTCCGACTTCGCGACGTGAACACGGATTGATTGCCCGATGTCGAATTCAGAGGCAATCGGGACCATTTCAAGCGTGTGGGCGCGCGAAACTCGTCGCGGCGGCTTGGGGCTCGACGGGTCCCCGACCGTCTTCGGGACCCCGGGGTACCTGCGATTCCTGGGCGCACTCATGGCACTCGCCGGGCTGGTGATGCTGCTCGTGACGTACGCCCTGTGGCACCTCGGCTGAGGCGGGCCCCAGTGGCTCCGGCCCGGGTATCGGTTCGGCGGGCGGAAGAGATGACCCCTGGCGCTATGACCTGCGCCACACGCCTCTATGTGACCCCTGGCGCACCTGGGATCGCCGACGCGCGGCACCCCCGGTTTGACCTCCGTCACTCCGCGGGTACTCTCTAGCGCTCGATTGGCCAGGCGCAGCCGCTCTGTGGCAGACTGTCGGGGTTGCTCGGTTGAGTGCCGATGCTGCACGCCTCCCGCCGGGAGGACCGGAAGCGAGTCCCACAGTACTCGTCGCCCCATCTGCCAGAAGGTCGAAAGATCTGCAGGCAGCGCTAGGGCGGACGTACGGGAATCTTCCGGGAAGTGTGGCGAGGTGGCTCGGCCAGGCGCCCGGTGGGTTTCTTCCCCCGGCTTCGCGGTTCTTGGGCCGCAGTCCCTCGCAGGGAAATCCGTATGGATATTTCCGTCAGTGAGACTGCGACACGCCCGACCGCGTGGGTCGGAGGAGGGCGGAATAGGACCCCCCAGGTTCCAGAGCGTTTCGAGAGACAGGACTACTGAGTAGCCATGGCGGGACAGAAGATCCGCATCCGGCTCAAGGCCTACGACCACGAGGTCATCGACTCCTCGGCGAAGAAGATCGTCGAGACGGTGACCCGCACTGGTGCGTCGGTCGCAGGCCCGGTGCCGCTGCCCACTGAGAAGAACGTGTACTGCGTCATCAAGTCGCCGCACAAGTACAAGGACTCGCGCGAGCACTTCGAGATGCGCACGCACAAGCGCCTGATCGACATCCTCGACCCGACGCCCAAGACCGTTGACTCGCTGATGCGCCTGGACCTTCCGGCCGGCGTTGACATCGAGATCAAGCTCTGAGAGGCGCGGAAGAGATGGCTAAGCAGATCAAGGGCATCCTGGGCGAGAAGCTCGGCATGACCCAGGTCTGGGACGACAGCAACCGTGTCGTCCCGGTCACCGTGGTCAAGGCCGGTCCGAACGTCGTGACCCAGGTCCGTACGAACGACATCGACGGCTACGAGTCGGTCCAGATCGCCTTCGGCGAGATCGACCCGCGCAAGGTGAACAAGCCCCTCAAGGGCCACTTCGCCAAGGCCGATGTAACCCCGCGCCGCCACCTGGTGGAGCTCCGTACCTCCGGCGCCAGCGAGTACACGCTGGGCCAGGAGATCACTGCCGAGGTCTTCGAGGCCGGCGTCAAGGTTGACGTCACCGCGAAGAGCAAGGGCAAGGGCTTCGCCGGTGTCATGAAGCGCCACAACTTCAAGGGTGGCAAGGCGTCCCACGGTGCCCACCGTGTGCACCGCATGCCCGGTTCCATCGGTGGCTGTGCCACTCCCGGCCGTGTCTTCAAGGGCATGCGCATGGCGGGTCGCATGGGCAACGAGCGGGTCACCACCCAGAACCTGACCGTTCACGCCGTTGACGCGGAGAAGGGTCTGCTCCTCATCAAGGGCGCAGTCCCGGGTCCGAACGGTGGCCTCGTCCTGGTCCGTACTGCGGCCAAGGGGGTTTGAGGAACCGATGAGCACCATTGACATCCTTTCGCCGGCAGGCGACAAGGCCGGGACGGTCGAGCTCCCCGCGGAGATCTTCGACGTAGAGAAGATCAGCATCCCGCTTCTCCACCAGGTCGTCGTCGCCCAGCTGGCTGCTGCCCGTCAGGGCACGCACAAGACCAAGCGTCGCGGCGAGGTCCGCGGTGGTGGGCGCAAGCCTTACCGCCAGAAGGGCACCGGCCGCGCGCGCCAGGGTTCGACCCGTGCGCCGCAGTTCGCCGGCGGTGGCGTCGTCCACGGCCCGCAGCCGCGTGACTACTCGCAGCGGACCCCGAAGAAGATGAAGGCCGCGGCCCTGCGCCACGCCCTCACCGACCGGGCCCGCAACGCTCGCATCCACGTCGTCACCGGCGTGGTCGAGGGCGGAGTCTCCACGAAGGCCGCGAAGTCGCTGCTCGGCAAGATCAGTGAGCGCAAGAACCTGCTCCTGGTCATCGACCGTGCCGACGAGGCCGCGCTGCTCTCGGCGCGCAACCTGCCCCAGGTCCACATCCTGGAGCCGGGCCAGCTGAACACGTACGACGTTCTCGTCTCGGACGACGTGGTCTTCACTCAGGCCGCCTTCGAGTCCTTCGTGTCCGGCCCGAAGGCCACTGACACCGAAGGGAGCGAAGCCTGATGGCTACGCGTCACCCGAGCATTGCCCCCAAGGCGGCCAAGGCCGCCAAGGCCGCGCGCATCGCCAAGGCGAAGCGCCACGAGGCCGAGGGCAAGAACACCGTTGAGACGCCGCTGAGCAAGAGCTTCACGGACCCCCGTGACGTCCTCCTCAAGCCGGTCGTCTCCGAGAAGAGCTACGCGCTCCTCGACGAGGGCAAGTACACCTTCATCGTCGACCCGCGTGCCAACAAGACCCAGATCAAGCAGGCCGTCCAGGCGGTCTTCTCGGTCAAGGTCACCGGAGTCAACACGATCAACCGCCAGGGCAAGCGCAAGCGGACCCGCACGGGCTTCGGCAAGCGTGCCGACAGCAAGCGCGCGATCGTGACCCTCGCTGAGGGCGACCGTATCGACATCTTCGGCCAGGCCTCCTAACGGAGCGCCCTGGTCCGAATATCGGACGAGGACTGAGAAATGGGTATCCGCAAGTACAAGCCGACGACGCCGGGCCGCCGTGGCTCCTCCGTCGCCGACTTCGTCGAGGTCACGCGGTCCACGCCGGAGAAGTCGCTGGTCCGCCCGCTGCACAGCAAGGGCGGCCGTAACAACGCCGGTCGTGTGACCGTTCGCCACCAGGGTGGCGGACACAAGCGCGCCTACCGAGTGATCGACTTCCGTCGTCACGACAAGGACGGCGTGCCGGCGAAGGTCGCGCACATCGAGTACGACCCCAACCGCACCGCGCGCATCGCGCTGCTGCACTACGCCGACGGCGAGAAGCGTTACATCGTCGCTCCGCGTGGCCTGTCGCAGGGTGACCGCATCGAGAACGGTCCTGGGGCCGACATCAAGCCGGGCAACAACCTGGCGCTCCGCAACATCCCGGTCGGTACCACGATCCACGCGATCGAGCTCCGTCCCGGTGGCGGTGCCAAGTTCGCCCGCTCCGCAGGTGCCTCCGTGCAGCTGCTGGCGAAGGAGGGCCAGATGGCCCACCTGCGCATGCCGTCCGGCGAGATCCGCCTGGTCGACGTTCGCTGCCGCGCCACCATCGGCGAGGTCGGCAACGCCGAGCAGTCGAACATCAACTGGGGCAAGGCCGGCCGCAAGCGCTGGCTCGGCGTTCGTCCGACCGTCCGCGGTGTGGCGATGAACCCGGTTGACCACCCGCACGGTGGTGGTGAGGGCAAGACCTCCGGTGGTCGCCACCCGGTCTCCCCGTGGGGTCAGAAGGAGGGTCGTACTCGTTCGCCGAAGAAGGCTTCGAACAAGTACATCGTCCGCCGCCGCAAGACGAACAAGAAGCGCTAGGAGCGGGTTTAGATGCCGCGCAGTCTCAAGAAGGGACCCTTCGTTGACGGCCACCTCGTAAAGAAGGTGGACGCTCAGAACGAAGCCGGTACCAAGAACGTCATCAAGACCTGGTCCCGTCGCTCGATGATCATCCCGGCCATGCTGGGTCACACGATCGCGGTGCACAACGGCAAGACCCACATCCCGGTGTTCGTCACCGAGTCGATGGTCGGCCACAAGCTCGGCGAGTTCTCGCCGACGCGCACCTTCCGGGGTCACGTCAAGGACGACCGGAAGTCGAAGCGCCGCTAAGGCGGGGTGGAATCGACTATGACGAACACTGAAGGGACAACCATGGAAGCCAGGGCCCAGGCGCGGTACATCCGCGTCACGCCCATGAAGGCCCGCCGCGTGGTGGACCTCATCCGTGGCATGGATGCCACGGAGGCTCAGGCGGTCCTGCGTTTCGCCCCGCAGGCCGCGAGCGTGCCGGTTGGCAAGGTGCTGGACAGCGCCATCGCCAACGCTGCACACAACTACGACCACACCGACGCCTCTTCGCTGGTCATCAGCGAGGCGTACGTGGATGAGGGCCCGACCCTGAAGCGGTTCCGTCCGCGTGCTCAGGGCCGTGCCTACCGGATCCGTAAGCGGACCAGCCACATCACCGTGGTCGTCAGCAGCAAGGAAGGAACCCGGTAATGGGCCAGAAGGTAAACCCGCACGGGTTCCGGCTCGGTATCACCACGGACTTCAAGTCCCGTTGGTACGCCGACAAGCTGTACAAGGACTACGTCAAGGAAGACGTAGCCATCCGTCGCATGATGACCTCCGGCATGGAGCGCGCCGGTATCTCGAAGGTTGAGATCGAGCGCACCCGTGACCGCGTGCGTGTGGACATCCACACCGCTCGTCCGGGCATCGTCATCGGCCGCCGTGGCGCCGAGGCCGACCGCATCCGCGGTGACCTCGAGAAGCTCACGGGCAAGCAGGTCCAGCTGAACATCCTCGAGGTCAAGAACCCCGAGACCGACGCTCAGCTGGTTGCTCAGGCCGTTGCCGAGCAGCTGTCCTCCCGTGTCTCCTTCCGTCGCGCCATGCGTAAGAGCATGCAGACGGCGATGAAGGCCGGCGCCAAGGGCATCAAGATCCAGTGTGGTGGCCGTCTCGGCGGCGCCGAGATGTCCCGCTCGGAGTTCTACCGCGAGGGCCGTGTGCCCCTGCACACGCTCCGCGCGAACGTCGACTACGGCTTCTTCGAGGCCAAGACGACCTTCGGCCGCATCGGTGTGAAGGTCTGGATCTACAAGGGCGACGTCAAGAACATCGCCGAGGTCCGCGCCGAGAACGCTGCGGCCCGTGCGGGTAACCGCCCGGCCCGTGGTGGCGGCAACGACCGTCCGGCCCGCGGCGGTGGCCGTGGTGGCGAGCGTGGCGGCCGCGGCCGCAAGCCGCAGCAGCAGTCGGCTCCGGCCGCCGAGGCCCCCAAGGCTGACGCGCCCGCCGCTGCCGCTCCGGCTGAGAGCACCGGAACGGAGGCCTGACCGAAATGCTGATCCCCCGTAGGGTCAAGCACCGCAAGCAGCACCACCCCAAGCGCCGCGGTCAGGCCAAGGGTGGTACGACGGTTGCGTTCGGCGAGTACGGCATTCAGGCCCTCACGCCGGCGTACGTGACCAACCGCCAGATCGAGGCGGCTCGTATCGCGATGACCCGCCACATCAAGCGTGGCGGCAAGGTCTGGATCAACATCTACCCGGACCGCCCGCTTACGAAGAAGCCCGCCGAGACCCGCATGGGTTCCGGTAAGGGTTCCCCCGAGTGGTGGGTCGCGAACGTTCACCCGGGTCGGGTGATGTTCGAGCTGTCCTACCCGAACGAGAAGATTGCGCGTGAGGCGCTTACCCGCGCTGCTCACAAGCTTCCGATGAAGTGCCGGATTGTTCGGCGCGAGGCAGGTGAGTCGTGATGTCGGCCGGTACCAAGGCGTCCGAGCTGCGCGAACTGGGCAACGAGGAGCTTCTCAACAAGCTCCGCGAGGCCAAGGAAGAGCTGTTCAACCTCCGTTTCCAGGCGGCGACCGGTCAGCTCGAGAACCACGGTCGGCTGAAGGCCGTCCGCAAGGACATCGCGCGGATCTACACCCTCATGCGTGAGCGCGAGCTGGGCATCGAGACGGTGGAGAACGCCTGATGAGCGAGAGCAACGTGACTGAAGAGACTGCCGCCCGCGGCTTCCGCAAGACCCGTGAGGGTCTGGTCGTCAGCGACAAGATGGACAAGACCGTCGTCGTCGCTGTCGAGGACCGCGTCAAGCACGCGCTGTACGGCAAGGTCATCCGCCGTACGAACAAGCTCAAGGCGCACGACGAGCAGAACGCTGCCGGCGTCGGCGACCGCGTCCTCATCATGGAGACGCGTCCGCTGTCGGCGACCAAGCGCTGGCGCATCGTCGAGATCCTCGAGAAGGCCAAGTAATTCTCTGAGGGGTATCCCTCAGAGTTCGTTCCGCCAGGCTCCCGGGGCAGTTCGCTGAACTGCCCCGGGGGAACCGGCAGACAATCAGGAGATAGACGTGATCCAGCAGGAGTCGCGACTGCGCGTCGCCGACAACACGGGTGCGAAGGAAATTCTCACCATCCGTGTTCTCGGTGGCTCGGGTCGCCGCTACGCGGGCATCGGTGACGTCATCGTCGCCACCGTCAAGGACGCGATCCCCGGCGGTAACGTGAAGAAGGGTGACGTCGTCAAGGCGGTCATCGTTCGCACCGTCAAGGAGCGCCGCCGTCCGGACGGCTCGTACATCCGCTTCGACGAGAACGCCGCCGTCATTCTGAAGAACGACGGCGACCCTCGCGGCACCCGTATCTTCGGCCCGGTGGGCCGTGAGCTGCGCGAGAAGAAGTTCATGAAGATCATCTCGCTCGCGCCGGAGGTGCTGTAAGCATGAAGATCAAGAAGGGCGACCTGGTACAGGTCATCACCGGTAAGGACAAGGGCAAGCAGGGCAAGGTCATCGCGGCCTTCCCCCGCGAGGACCGCGTCCTGGTCGAGGGTGTCAACCGGGTCAAGAAGCACACCAAGGCCGGCCCCACCGCCAGCGGTTCGCAGGCCGGTGGCATCGTCACGACCGAGGCCCCTGTCCACGTGAGCAACGTTCAGCTCGTCGTGGAGAAGGACGGCAACAAGGTCGTCACGCGTGTCGGTTACCGCTTCGACGACGAGGGCAACAAGGTTCGCGTTGCCAAGCGGACGGGTGAGGACATCTGATGGCTACCACCACGACTCCGCGTCTCAAGACGAAGTACCGCGAGGAGATCGCGGGCAAGCTGCAGGAAGAGTTCTCCTACGAGAACGTCATGCAGACCCCGGGCCTCGTCAAGATTGTGGTCAACATGGGTGTCGGCGACGCCGCCCGTGACTCCAAGCTCATGGACGGTGCCGTCCGTGACCTGACCACGATCACCGGTCAGAAGCCGGCCATCACCAAGGCCCGCAAGTCCATCGCGCAGTTCAAGCTGCGTGAGGGTCAGCCGATCGGTGCCCACGTCACGCTCCGTGGCGACCGCATGTGGGAGTTCCTGGACCGCACCCTGTCGCTCGCGCTTCCGCGCATCCGCGACTTCCGTGGTCTGTCTCCCAAGCAGTTCGACGGCCGTGGCAACTACACCTTCGGTCTCACGGAGCAGGTCATGTTCCACGAGATCGACCAGGACAAGATCGACCGCGTCCGGGGTATGGACATCACCGTGGTCACCACGGCGACCAACGACGATGAGGGCCGTGCGCTCCTCCGTCACCTCGGCTTCCCCTTCAAGGAGGCGTAAGCGAGATGGCGAAGAAGGCTCTTATTGCCAAGGCTGCTCGTAAGCCGAAGTTCGGTGTGCGTGGCTACACCCGCTGCCAGCGCTGCGGCCGCCCGCACTCCGTGTACCGCAAGTTCGGCCTGTGCCGCGTGTGCCTTCGTGAGATGGCTCACCGTGGCGAGCTGCCGGGCGTGACCAAGAGCTCCTGGTAATCCCCTTCTGTCCTTAGGGACTTGGGAATTACCGGACGCTCTCGGTAAGTATTTGGACGGCGGGAGCCCTCCTTCACATGCCGTAGGCTTGTGGGGTTGGGCGCCCGCCGCCCATACCGACTTACTACGCCGTAGGTCCCCGCACCGCACCCGTCCCGCCTCTGTGTGGGGAGAGGGATGGCGCATACAGGAAACCCCGGCGAGAGAGGCCGAAGGCCAATTCATGACCATGACTGATCCGATCGCGGACATGCTGACTCGTCTGCGTAACGCGAACTCGGCGTACCACGACACCGTGGCGATGCCGCACAGCAAGATCAAGTCTCACATCGCGGAGATCCTCCAGCAGGAGGGCTTCATCACGGGCTGGAAGACCGAGGACGCCGAGGTCGGCAAGAACCTCGTCCTCGAGCTCAAGTTCGGCCCGAACCGTGAGCGCTCCATCGCGGGCATCAAGCGGATCTCCAAGCCCGGTCTCCGGGTTTACGCGAAGTCCACCAACCTGCCCAAGGTCCTCGGCGGCCTCGGCGTGGCGATCATCTCCACGTCGCACGGTCTCCTGACCGGCCAGCAGGCAGGCAAGAAGGGCGTAGGTGGGGAAGTCCTCGCCTACGTCTGGTAGTCGGGAACGGAGGAATAGCTAATGTCGCGTATTGGCAAGCTCCCCATCACGGTTCCCGCCGGCGTGGACGTCACCATCGACGGTCGTACGGTCTCGGTTAAGGGCCCCAAGGGTTCCCTCAACCACACGATCGTCGCTCCGATCGTCATCACGAAGGACGAGGACGGCGTGCTGAACGTCGCCCGTCCCAATGATGAGCGTCAGAACAAGGCTCTGCACGGCCTGTCCCGCACGCTGGTGGCCAACATGATCACCGGCGTGACCGAGGGTTACGTGAAGAAGCTCGAGATCAGCGGTGTCGGTTACCGCGTCCTGGCGAAGGGCTCCAACCTGGAGTTCTCGCTCGGCTACAGCCACCCGATCCTGATCGAGGCGCCCGAGGGCATCTCGTTCAAGGTCGAGTCGCCGACCAAGTTCTCGGTCGAGGGCATCGACAAGCAGAAGGTCGGCGAGGTTGCGGCCAACATCCGCAAGCTGCGCAAGCCCGACCCGTACAAGGCCAAGGGCGTCAAGTACGAAGGCGAAGTCATCCGCCGCAAGGTCGGAAAGGCGGGTAAGTAAGCCATGGCATACGGTGTCAAGATTGCTAAGGGCGACGCTTACAAGCGTGCTGCCATCAAGCGCCGTCACATTCGTATCCGTAAGCACATCTCGGGTACGGCCGAGCGCCCGCGCCTGGTCGTGACGCGTTCGAACCGCCACATCGTGGCCCAGGTCATCGACGACGTTAAGGGTCACACCCTCGCGTCGGCGTCGACCCTGGACACCTCGATCCGTGGTGTCGAGGCCGACAAGTCCGCGCAGGCCGTCAAGGTCGGCGCCCTGGTCGCCGAGCGCGCCAAGGCCGCGGGCGTCGAGGCTGTCGTGTTCGACCGTGGTGGTAACCAGTACGCCGGGCGCATCGCCGCTCTGGCGGACGCCGCCCGCGAAGCCGGTCTGAAGTTCTGATCCGGTTCCGTAGCTAGCGGAAAACGAAGAGAGGTAATTCCAATGGCTGGACCCCAGCGCCGCGGAAGCGGTGCCGGTGGCGGCGAGCGGCGGGACCGGAAGGGTCGCGACGGTGGCGCTGCTGCCGCCGAGAAGACCGCATACGTTGAGCGCGTTGTCGCGATCAACCGTGTCGCCAAGGTTGTCAAGGGTGGCCGTCGCTTCAGCTTCACTGCGCTCGTCGTGGTGGGCGATGGCGATGGCACGGTAGGCGTCGGTTACGGCAAGGCCAAGGAGGTGCCGGCCGCCATCGCCAAGGGTGTTGAGGAGGCCAAGAAGCACTTCTTCAAGGTCCCCCGTATCCAGGGCACCATCCCGCACCCGATCACGGGCGAGAAGGCTGCGGGCGTCGTCCTGCTCAAGCCGGCTGCTCCCGGTACCGGCGTTATCGCCGGTGGCCCGGTGCGCGCCGTGCTCGAGTGCGCCGGCGTTCACGACATCCTGTCGAAGTCGCTCGGTTCGTCGAACGCGATCAACATCGTGCACGCGACCGTGGAGGCCCTCAAGGGCCTGCAGCGTCCCGAGGAGATCGCGGCTCGCCGTGGTCTGCCCCTCGAGGACGTCGCCCCCGCGGCTCTGCTTCGTGCACGTGCGGGAGCGGGTGCGTAATGGCTCGCCTCAAGATCACGCAGACGAAGTCGTACATCGGTAGCAAGCAGAACCACCGCGACACCCTGCGTTCGCTCGGGCTCAAGCGCCTGAACGACGTGGTCGTCAAGGAGGATCGTCCCGAGTTCCGCGGCATGGCTAACACCGTGCGGCACCTCGTGACGGTCGAGGAGGTCGACTGATCATGGCGGAGAACAACCCGCTCAAGATCCACAACCTCCGTCCCGCCCCGGGCGCCAAGACCGCGAAGACCCGTGTGGGTCGCGGTGAGGCGTCGAAGGGTAAGACGGCCGGTCGTGGTACCAAGGGCACGAAGGCCCGTTACCAGGTTCCGGAGCGCTTCGAGGGTGGCCAGATGCCCCTCCACATGCGTCTCCCGAAGCTCAAGGGCTTCAAGAACCCGTTCAAGACCGAGTTCCAGGTCGTGAACCTCGACAAGCTGAGCGCGCTGTACCCGGAAGGTGGCGAGGTCACCGTCGAGGGTCTCGTCGCCAAGGGTGCCGTTCGCAAGAACAGCCTCGTCAAGGTGCTCGGCCAGGGTGAGCTCACCGTGGCGCTGCAGGTGACGGTTGACGCCGTCTCCAACTCCGCCAAGGAGAAGATCACCGCCGCCGGCGGTACCGTCACCGAGCTCGTCTGACCTTTTCAGACGTCTCGATGACATGAGCGATTCCCAACCGGGGATGCCCCACATATGGGGCATCCCCGGTTGGTCGTTCCAAGGGGGGCATGGTCGCCGGTATGGTGGCCTGCACTGTGCTGTATCTGTCTGGGGCTCACGCCCCGGGCCGGGCGGTGTGTCCTGAAGACGATGTGTCTGAGGGATCTTCACCCGGTGCTTGACTGTTACGCATTCCTTCACTCATCGAACCTCAAGACCGTCACCTCTGACGCACGTGCGCGGGGGTCGCAGGAGGCACCGTGCTCACCGCGTTCGCCCGGGCGTTCAAGACGCCCGACCTGCGCAAGAAGCTGCTCTTCACGCTCGGCATCATCGTGGTCTACCGACTCGGTACGCATGTACCGATCCCGGGGGTCAGCTACTCGAACGTCCAGACATGCGTGGACGCGAACAAAGGCACGCAGGGGCTGTTCGGTCTCGTCAACATGTTCAGTGGTGGCGCGCTCCTGCAGATCACGATCTTCGCGCTCGGCATCATGCCGTACATCACCGCGAGCATCATCCTGCAGCTGCTCACTGTCGTGATCCCGCGGCTCGAGGCCCTGAAGAAGGAGGGTCAGGCGGGTACGGCGAAGATCACGCAGTACACCCGTTACCTGACCGTGGCGCTCGCCATCCTCCAGGGCACCGGCCTCGTCGCGACCGCTCGCAGCGGCGCCCTCTTCCAGGGCTGCCCCGTCGCGAACCAGATCGTCCCGGACCAGTCGATCTTCGTGACGATCACGATGGTCATCACGATGACCGCCGGTACCGCCATCGTCATGTGGCTCGGTGAGCTCATCACCGACCGCGGCATCGGCAACGGCATGTCGATCCTGATGTTCATCTCGATCGCCGCCACCTTCCCGAGCGCCCTGTGGACCATCAAGACGACCGGTGACCTCGCCGGCGGCTGGATCGAGTTCGGCGCCGTGATCCTGGTGGGCCTCGTGATGGTCGGCCTGGTGGTGTTCGTCGAGCAGGCGCAGCGCCGCATCCCTGTCCAGTATGCGAAGCGCATGATCGGTCGCCGGTCTTACGGCGGTACGTCCACCTACATCCCGCTGAAGGTCAATCAGGCGGGTGTGATCCCTGTCATCTTCGCCTCGTCGCTGCTCTACATCCCGGCCCTCGTCGCGCAGTTCGCGGGAGGCAATTCCGGGTGGAAGACCTGGATCAACGACCATCTGACCAAGGGAAATCACCCCTATTACATCGTTTCGTACTTCCTCCTGATCGTTTTCTTCGCGTTCTTCTACGTGGCGATCTCGTTCAACCCCGAGGAAGTCGCGGACAACATGAAGAAGTATGGTGGCTTCATCCCGGGCATCCGGGCTGGCCGGCCGACCGCTGAGTACCTGAGCTACGTACTCAACCGGATCACGTGGCCGGGTTCGCTGTATCTGGGTCTGATCGCTCTCGTACCAACGATGGCGTTGGTTGGCTTCGGGGCAAGCCAGAACTTCCCGTTCGGCGGGACCAGCATCCTGATCATCGTGGGTGTCGGTCTGGAAACGGTGAAGCAGATCGAGAGCCAGCTTCAGCAGCGCAATTACGAAGGGTTCCTCCGCTGATGCGTATCGTCCTCGTCGGGCCGCCCGGTGCGGGCAAGGGAACGCAGGCCGCGTTCCTTGCCAAGAACCTGTCGATTCCGCACATCTCCACGGGCGACCTCTTCCGTGCCAACATCAGCCAGGGCACGGAGCTGGGCAAGCAGGCAAAGGCGTACATGGACGCCGGCAACCTGGTCCCTGACGAGGTCACCATCGGGATGGCCAAGGACCGCATGGAGCAGCCGGACGCCGTGAACGGCTTCCTGCTCGACGGCTTCCCTCGCAACGTCTCGCAGGCCGAGGCGCTCGACGTCGCCCTCAAGGCGGACGAAGTGAAGCTCGACGCGGTCCTGGACCTCGAGGTCCCCGAGGACGAGGTGGTCAAGCGCATCGCCGGCCGCCGCATCTGCCGCAAGGACTCCGCGCACGTCTTCCACGTGTCGTACAAGCAGCCGAAGCAGGAAGGCGTCTGTGACGTCTGCGGCGGCGAGCTGTACCAGCGCGAGGACGACAGCGAGGACACCGTTCGCAAGCGTCTCGAGGTCTACCACACGCAGACCGAGCCGATCATCGACTACTACCGGGCCCAGGGCCTGGTGCGGACGATCTCGGCGCTCGGCAAGGTCGACGAGGTGACCGCGCGGGCCATGGAGGCCCTCGGGCGCGACAAGTAAGCCGTTACGCTGCTCCGGCCGCGGTGCCCGTACAGGGCGCCGCGGCCGTAGTGTTGTCCAGGTAAACCCGTAGTGCGGAAGACGGAGAGCGCAGGCCCCCATGGTGCAGATCAAGACCCCCGAGCAGATCGCCAAGATGCGTGAGGCGGGGCTGGTCGTCGCCGCGATCCACGCGGCGACGCGTGAGGCCGCGGTGCCCGGTGCCACCACCCGGGATCTGGACGAGGTCGCGCGCAAGGTGCTCGACGCGCACGGGGCCAAGTCGAACTTCCTCGGTTACGGGGGTTTCCCCGCGACCATCTGCACCTCGGTCAACGAGGTCGTCGTCCACGGCATCCCGGACGACAAGACCGTCCTCAGGGACGGCGACATCATCTCCATCGACTGCGGCGCGATCATCGACGGCTGGCACGGCGACGCCGCGTACACCGCGTTCGTCGGGACCGGCCACGCTCCGGAGCTGGTCGAGCTCTCGCGGGTGACCGAGGAGTCGATGTGGGCCGGCATCGCCGCGATGAAGAACGGCAACCGGCTCGTCGACATCTCCCGCGCCATCGAGTCCTACATCCGCCGCCAGCCGAAGCCGGGCGGCGGCAAGTACGGCATCGTCGAGGACTACGGCGGCCACGGCATCGGCACCGAGATGCACATGGACCCGCACCTCCTGAACTACGTCGAGCGCCGCCGCGGCAAGGGCCCCAAGCTCGTCCCCGGCTTCTGCCTCGCGATCGAGCCGATGGTCTCCCTCGGCACCCCGCGCACCGAGGTCCTCGAGGACGACTGGACGGTCATCACCACGGACGGCACCTGGTCCTCGCACTGGGAGCACTCCATCGCGCTGACCGAGCAGGGCCCGCTGGTCCTGACGGCGCCGGACGGCGGCAAGGCGAAGCTGGCCGAGCTCGGTGTCATCGCTGCTCCGGACCCTCTTGCATAATGATCTTGAGCGTAGGGCAGACTTCCCCGATTCGTGTTTCCGGGGGCCCTGACGTAGACTGACTCGTCGGCTCTCGTGCACACGCATGCCTGCATGTACGTGTTGAGTCGATCAAGGTAGTCGATTCGAAGGGCAAAGCGTGGCCAAGAAGCAAGGTGCCATCGAGATCGAAGGCACTGTCGTCGAGTCTCTCCCGAACGCCATGTTCAAGGTGGAGCTCCAGAACGGCCACCAGGTCCTGGCTCACATCAGCGGCAAGATGCGTATGCACTACATCCGTATCCTCCCTGACGACCGGGTCGTGGTGGAGCTGTCTCCGTACGACTTGACGCGTGGCCGGATCGTCTACCGGTACAAGTAGATCTTGCCCGCACTCCGCCTCGCGCGGGGTGGTGGCACTGACCCGGAGAACCTCACCCAATGAAGGTCAAGCCGAGCGTCAAGAAGATCTGTGACAAGTGCAGGGTGATCCGCCGTCACGGCCGGGTCATGGTTATCTGCGACAACCCGCGCCACAAGCAGCGCCAGGGCTGACGCACTACTGCACTTCGCAGATCGCGCGACGCAAGTAAGCACATATGCAGGACCCGTCCCTCTTCAGATCCATTGGTAATGGAGGGCGACACCCCCGGTCGGAGGCCGGGGACCCAGGATGTACCTCGTACGGCACCTGGGAACGGTTCTGCTGAAGACCTCCGAGAATCAACAGGAGCCTTGAATGGCACGCCTTGAAGGCGTTGACCTCCCGCGCGACAAGCGCGTAGAGGTTGCCCTCACCTACGTGTTCGGCATTGGCCGCACGCTGTCCCAGCAGACGCTGGACGCCACCGGTGTGGACCGCAACATCCGCGTTCGTGATCTGTCCGAAGAGGACCTGATCAAGATCCGCGAGTACGTGGACGCGAACATCCAGACCGAGGGTGACCTCCGTCGCGAGATCCAGGCCGACATCCGCCGCAAGGTCGAGATCGGCTGCTACCAGGGTCTTCGCCACCGTCGTGGCCTGCCCGTCCGCGGTCAGCGCACCAGCACGAACGCTCGTACCCGTAAGGGCCCGCGTCGCGCCATCGCCGGTAAGAAGAAGCCGGGCAAGAAGTAGTCCTCGCTCAGCGGTCTATCGACAGCTGTCGCTGCAGGACCGACCACCTCCCGTAGGAGTAATAGATGCCCCCCAAGGGTCGTCAGGGCGCTGCCAAGAAGGTGCGCCGCAAGGAAAAGAAGAACGTCGCCCACGGGCACGCTCACATCAAGAGCACGTTCAACAACACGATCGTGTCCATCACGGACCCGACCGGCAACGTGATCTCCTGGGCCTCCGCCGGCCACGTCGGCTTCAAGGGCTCGCGCAAGTCCACTCCGTTCGCCGCGCAGATGGCCGCCGAGTCGGCCGCGCGTCGCGCCCAGGAGCACGGCATGCGCAAGGTTGACGTCTTCGTCAAGGGTCCGGGCTCCGGCCGCGAGACCGCGATCCGCTCCCTCCAGGCCACGGGCCTCGAGGTCGGTTCGATCCAGGACGTCACGCCGACCCCGCACAACGGCTGCCGTCCGCCCAAGCGTCGCCGCGTCTGACCTGACGTACGACTGCTTGGTCTGAGGTTTTCGGGCGGTACGGCTCTTAGGGGCCGTATCGCCCGTACCCTTGTTACTGCATCAACACCGGGCCACCACCCGGTGGCATCAGGGCATCAAATAGTGGGTGCCCCTGTCTGAAGGATTCCTTCATGCTTATTGCTCAGCGCCCGTCGCTGACCGAAGAGGTCGTCGACGAGTTCCGCTCCCGGTTCGTGATCGAGCCGCTGGAGCCGGGCTTCGGTTACACCCTCGGCAACTCGCTTCGCCGCACCCTCCTGTCGTCGATCCCCGGCGCTGCTGTCACCAGCATCCGCATCGACGGTGTCCTGCACGAGTTCACCACCGTGCCGGGCGTCAAGGAAGACGTCACCGACCTCATCCTGAACATCAAGCAGCTGGTCGTCTCCTCGGAGCACGACGAGCCGGTCGTGATGTACCTGCGCAAGCAGGGACCGGGTCTGGTCACCGCCGCCGACATCGCGCCCCCGGCCGGTGTCGAGGTGCACAACCCCGACCTCGTCATCGCCACGCTCAACGGCAAGGGCAAGCTGGAGATGGAGCTGACCGTCGAGCGCGGTCGCGGCTACGTCTCCGCCGTTCAGAACAAGCAGGTCGGTCAGGAGATCGGGCGCATCCCGGTCGACTCGATCTACTCGCCGGTCCTGAAGGTCACGTACAAGGTCGAGGCGACCCGTGTCGAGCAGCGCACCGACTTCGACAAGCTGATCGTCGACGTCGAGACGAAGCAGGCCATGCGTCCGCGTGACGCCATGGCGTCGGCCGGTAAGACCCTGGTCGAGCTGTTCGGTCTCGCCCGCGAGCTGAACATCGACGCCGAGGGCATCGACATGGGCCCGTCCCCCACGGACGCCGCCCTGGCCGCCGACCTGGCGCTGCCGATCGAGGAGCTCGAGCTCACCGTTCGTTCGTACAACTGCCTCAAGCGCGAGGGCATCCACTCCGTGGGTGAGCTCGTCGCCCGCTCCGAGGCGGACCTGCTCGACATCCGCAACTTCGGTGCGAAGTCGATCGACGAGGTCAAGGCGAAGCTGGCCGGCATGGGCCTTGCGCTCAAGGACTCGCCTCCCGGCTTCGACCCGACCGCCGCCGCCGACGCCTTTGGCGCCGACGACGACGCGGACGCCGGCTTCGTGGAGACTGAGCAGTACTAGTCGCCTTCGGCGGGGCTCGCGGACTTCCGTGGCCGCCCCGCCGTTGTCGCCGAGGCTCTGTCCTCAAACGCCGGACGGGCTGAAAATGCCCG
The DNA here is from genome assembly GCF_055582645.1 of Streptomyces sp. NPDC107517. NCBI lineage: Bacteria > Bacillati > Actinomycetota > Actinomycetes > Kitasatosporales > Streptomycetaceae > Streptomyces > Streptomyces sp. NPDC107517. Next base: position 112,695 of record NZ_JBVJPM010000010.1, read on the forward strand.
CCCGGCCCATCCTCCAGGCGCCCGCCTGCGGGGAACTGACTCCGGTACCTGATACGGCCGGTGCAGAGAAGGAGAAACACCATGCCGAAGCCCGCCAAGGGTGCCCGTCTGGGCGGCAGCGCTGCGCACGAGAAGCAGCTTCTCGCGAACCTCGCGAAGGCCCTCTTCGAGCACGGCAAGATCACGACGACCGAGGCCAAGGCCCGTCGTCTGCGTCCGTACGCGGAGCGTCTGGTCACCAAGGCGAAGAAGGGTGACCTTCACAACCGCCGTCAGGTGCTCACGGTCATCACGGACAAGAGCGTCGTCCACACGCTCTTCACCGAGATCGCCCCGCGCTACGAGAACCGTCCGGGTGGTTACACCCGTATCACCAAGATCGGTAACCGCCGTGGCGACAACGCGCCCATGGCTGTCATCGAGCTGGTCGAGGCGCTGACGGTTGCGCAGCAGGCCACTGGTGAGGCCGAGGCCGCCACCAAGCGTGCCGCCAAGGACGCCGAGGCTGCCGCTCCGGCCGCCGAGGAGTCCAAGGACGCCTGAGGCTCTGCCTTGATGTGAGCGGGTCCGCCCTTCGGGGCGGGCCCGCTTTCGTATTGCCTTCGCCTGAGAGGATCTGTGTGTGAGTGACGAGGTAGAGCCCGGGTTCGTGCGGGTGCGGCTTGACGTGTCGTACGACGGCAAGGACTTCTCCGGGTGGGCGAAGCAGGCCAGCGGCCGGCGGACCGTGCAGGGTGAGATCGAGGACGCGCTGAGGACCGTGACCCGGTCCGCGCAGACGTACGAGCTGACCGTGGCCGGGCGGACCGACGCGGGCGTGCACGCGCGCGGGCAGGTCGCGCATGTCGATCTGCCGGAGGACGTCTGGGCCGAGCACCAGGACAAGCTGCTGCGCCGGCTCGCGGGGCGGCTGCCGCACGATGTGCGGGTGTGGAAGGTGGCCGAGGCACCCAACGGGTTCAACGCGCGGTTCGCCGCCGTGTGGCGCCGGTACGTGTACCGCGTGACCGACAACCCCGGTGGCGTCGACCCGCTGTTGCGCAGTCATGTGCTGTGGCACGACTGGGAGTTGGACCTCGACGCGATGAACGTGGCCGCTCAGAAGCTGCTCGGGGAGCACGACTTCGCCGCGTACTGCAAGCGGCGTGAGGGCGCCACGACGATCCGCACGCTCCAGGAGCTGCACTGGGAGCGGTCGCCCGACGGGATCCTCGAAGCGACCGTCCGGGCGGACGCGTTCTGCCACAACATGGTGCGCTCGCTGGTCGGCGCGATGCTGTTCGTCGGTGACGGGCACCGGCCGCCGGACTGGCCGGCGAAGGTGCTTGCCGCCGGTGTGCGGGACTCGGCGGTGCACGTGGTGCGGCCGCACGGCCTGACGCTGGAGGAAGTCGGTTACCCCGCCGACGAGTTGCTCGCGGCGCGCAGCCGGGAGGCGAGGAACAAGCGGACGCTGCCGGGGGCGCCCTTCTCGGAACCGGGGTGCTGCTGAGCCCCTACTGGGGCGCCTCGGCCGCCGCCGAGGCCTGCGCCTCACCGCGCCGGGTGATCTGACGGAACGTGAACTCGGCGAGATCGTCCCCGGTCGTGTAGACCGCGCGGTCCTTGGTGGTGACGTCCCGCCCGCCGCTGGTGAAGCCGGCGGTCGTGAAGTACGCGTAGCGGCCGTACGAGTTGGTGGTCGAGCGGCAGATCGTCGTACGGCAGAACGCGGGGACGCCCGAGCCGGACAGGGAGGTCACGGTGCCCTTGGTGTACTGGTTCTTGGCCTTCGTGGCCTGGGCCTCCGTGTCGAAGACGGCGACGCCGACGGTGACCGCCACACCGTCCTTCGCGTAGGTGGCGCGGATCAGGCGCGTGCAGTCGTTGCCCGTCAGGACGCCTCCGAGCGCGCCCTGGGTGGCCGAGCCGCAGCTCTTCGTGCTGGCGGTCGCGCCCTTCTTGTAGACACGGTCGCCGACGGTGAGCCTGGTGCCGGGGAAGAGGGTGTCAGCGCTGAGCGGGGCCTTGTCCTTCTCGGCGCTGGAGATGAAGTCCTTGGGGTCGAGCGGGGGCGGCGGCGTGGTCTCCGCGAACGTCGGGTCCGCCGGGGTCGTGTCGCTCGGGATGTCCGCGGTCGTCGGCAGCTGGTCGGCGGGCTTGTTCGAGGCCGAGCTGTTGCCGTTGGCGGAGACGATCGCGAACGCGACGGCCGAGCCGACGGCGACCGTGGCGAGCGCGCCACCGCCGATCATCAGCCAGCGGCGGCGCCGCGCGCGCGCCTCGGACGCCTCGGCGAGCGCCGCCCAGTCCGGTCCCTGTGAACCACCACTGCCCCCGGAACCCCACTGGGGTCCCCCCTGCCCAAAGCTCATGGGGCGCATCTTAGACCGCCGCGCAGGGGGTGCCGGGGCGTGGTGGGGAAGGGTGTGCGCAGGGTCTGGCCGATCTTGTGTGTGCCTTGTGTGCGCTTCCTGTGTGCCGGGGGTCACGCGCGTACGGTGCTGCCTGCGGCGACGTGCGGTTACTCTGGTACACGGCAGGGCCGCCCAGTGCGGCGGATCCGGCGTTGCCGGTGTCCAGGTCCGCGTTTTGACCCGTACGGGGAAGCGCGGGTATCCTGCTTGTTCGTTATGTGTATTGGCTTTCTCGTTCTCACGTGAGAGGCCATGCACAGGTTCCCTGGAGCAGTTACCAGTGGGCGGCATACGGGCGCTGAACCCGGCACTGTCGTCCCCAGCTGCACGATCGCTTCAGTGATGCCACTTTCAGCACCCATCCACTGAAGAAGAAGAAGGCTGCTAAGTGCGTACGTACAGCCCCAAGCCCGGCGACATCACTCGCCAGTGGTACGTCATCGACGCCCAGGATGTCGTCCTGGGTCGTCTGGCGACCACTGCCGCGAACATCCTGCGGGGCAAGCACAAGCCGATCTACGCCCCCCACGTCGACGCTGGTGACTTCGTCATCATCATCAACGCGGACAAGGTGCACCTCTCCGGCAACAAGAAGACCCAGAAGATGGCGTACCGCCACTCGGGTTACCCGGGCGGTCTGCGTTCGGTTCGTTACGACGAGCTGCTGGACAAGAACCCCGAGAAGGCCGTCGAGAAGGCCATCAAGGGCATGATCCCCAAGAACACCCTGGGCCGTCAGGTGCTCTCGAAGCTGAAGGTCTACTCGGGCGACCAGCACCCCCACGCTGCCCAGCAGCCGGTGCCGTTCGAGATCACCCAGGTCGCGCAGTAGTTCCGGCCACCCCCAAAGACGAAAAAGAATCTGAGGAGAATCGTGGCCGAGACCACCGTTGAGCAGCCGGTCGAAGAGACCGAGATTGTCGACGTCGAGCAGTACACCACCGAGTCCGAGATCCCCGTCGAGGGCGAGTACACCTCGGAGTCGAACGCCGCGCGCTTCGGCGACCCGCAGCCGGCCGCCGGCCTGGGCCGTCGCAAGAACGCCATCGCGCGCGTTCGCATCGTGCCCGGCACCGGCAAGTGGAAGGTCAACGGGCGCACGCTCGAGGACTACTTCCCGAACAAGGTCCACCAGCAGGAAGTCAACGAGCCCTTCAAGGTGCTCGAGCTCGACAACCGCTACGACGTCATCGCCCGCATCTCGGGTGGCGGCGTCTCCGGTCAGGCCGGTGCGCTCCGTCTCGGTGTCGCCCGTGCGCTGAACGAGGCCGACGTCGACAACAACCGCGGCGCCCTCAAGAAGGCCGGTTACCTCAAGCGTGACGACCGTGCGGTCGAGCGCAAGAAGGCCGGTCTCAAGAAGGCCCGTAAGGCCCCGCAGTACAGCAAGCGCTAAATCGCTGCTGCTCGTTCGTTTCGTTCGCCCCGGCGGCACGCTGTGTGCCGCCGGGGCGTTCGTCTATAGCGGCGCCGGGCGTATAACGGCACAAGGCGCTCACAAGTTTGCATGCTCGGATGATTTCCGACGCTTCTTCGAGAATTGCGAAAGTTCGGAGGACACCAGTGGGACGACTGTTCGGCACGGACGGCGTACGAGGTGTCGCCAACGCGGATCTGACGGCCGAGCTCGCGCTCGGACTCTCCGTGGCGGCGGCACATGTACTCGGCGAGGCGGGGACGTTCGAGGGGCACCGTCCCGTGGCCGTGGTCGGTCGTGACCCGCGGGCCTCGGGCGAGTTCCTCGAGGCCGCGGTCGTCGCGGGTCTGGCGAGCGCGGGCGTCGACGTCCTGCGGGTCGGCGTGCTGCCCACCCCCGCGGTGGCGCATCTCACCGGCGCGCTGGGCGCCGACCTCGGCGTGATGCTGTCCGCCAGCCACAACGCGATGCCGGACAACGGCATCAAGTTCTTCGCGCGCGGCGGCCACAAGCTCGCCGACGAGCTGGAGGACCGGATCGAGCAGGTCTACGAGCAGCACCGCACCGGTGAGCCGTGGGACCGCCCGACCGGTGCCGGCGTCGGCCGTGTGAACTCGTACGTCGAGGGTGCCGAGCAGTACGTGGCCCACCTCATCGGTGTGCTGCCCAACCGACTCGACGGCCTGCGGATCGTCCTGGACGAGGCGCACGGCGCGGCGGCGCGGGTCTCGCCCGAGGCGTTCGCGCGGGCCGGTGCCGAGATCATCACGATCGGCGCCGACCCGGACGGCCTGAACATCAATGACGGCTGCGGATCCACGCACCTCGACCTGCTGAAGGCCGCCGTCGTCGAGCACGGCGCCGACCTCGGCATCGCGCACGACGGTGACGCCGACCGCTGCCTGGCCGTCGACCACACCGGCGCCGAGATCGACGGGGACCAGATCCTCGCCGTGCTCGCCCTGTCGATGCGGGAGCACGGCGGCCTGCGCCAGGACACCGTTGTCGCGACCGTCATGTCGAACCTCGGCTTCAAGCTGGCCATGGAGCGCGAGGGCATCCAGTTCGTGGCGACCGCCGTCGGCGACCGGTACGTCCTGGAGTCGATGAAGGAGCACGGCTACGCGCTCGGTGGCGAGCAGTCCGGGCACGTGATCATCCTCGACCACGCGACGACCGGCGACGGCACCCTCACGGGTCTGCTGCTCGCGGCCCGCGTCGCCCAGACCGGCCGCACCCTCCAGGACCTCGCCTCCGTCATGGAGCGCCTCCCGCAGGTGCTGGTCAATGTGCGCGACGTCGACAAGTCCCGGGTCACGACGTCCGCCGAGCTGGCCGCCGCCGTCAACGACGCCGAGCGCGAGCTGGGCGAGACGGGCCGGGTGCTGCTGCGTTCGTCCGGCACGGAGCCGCTGGTCCGCGTCATGGTCGAAGCCGCCGACATCGAGCAGGCCCGCTCGATCGCCGGGCGCCTCGCCGATGTCGTCAAGTCCACGCTGGGCTGAGGACGTCCGGCCCGACCGGTGCGCTACACCGGTCCGGCCGCGGGAACGGCACGCTTGCGCTGCATCGCCCAGAACCACTTCTGGGCGAGCAGGGTGAGCGTGCCGGCCAGGACGATGCCGCCCAGGTTCGCGAGGAGCTGGCCGGTCGAGCCCCAGGTCTGGGCGTAGTCGCTGTACGCGAACGCCACCGCCGCGTTCGCCGCGGCCGGGACCGTCGTCACCGAGATGGCGACGCCGATCAGGGCGCCCGACTTCGCCGACGTGAGGGACAGCGTCCCGGCGATGCCCGCGAGGAACGCCACGACGAACGACATCCAGTCCGGCTGCCAGATGAACGACGTGTTCGGCCGGTCCGCCTCGATCATCGAGCGCGTGAACAGGCCGAACGTGTCAAGGAGCCAGCTGAACCCGGCCGTGAGCACCATCGCGGCGGCGAATCCCGCCAGCAGCGCCCACAGCGATCGCCACACCAGGCGCGGGGCGCGCTGTACCAGCGCCGTGGAGATCCCGGCGAGCGGCCCGAACTCGGGCCCGACGGCCATCGCGCCGACGATCAGGATCGCGTTGTCCAGCATCACACCGCAGGCCGCGAGCATCGTCGCGACGGCCAGGAACGCCACGTAGGTGACGTTGAGCGTCGACTCCTCGTGCGTCGCCTCCGTCAGTGCTTCCCACAGGACCGCGTCCGCGCCCTCGCCCGGCGCCTCGTCCTCCGCCCTGTCGGCCAGCCTCGACAGCGACAGGTCGATGTTCTCGACGGCGATCGAGCCCGTCGTGTCGATGTGGAGGCCGCGCAGCCCGCTGATCAGCGCGTCGCCGGCCTCCCGGGCGACGTCGCACATCACGACGTCACCCTTGGGGTCGCGGGCCGCGCCCGGCACCACCACGAGATGCGTGGTGCCGACGGTCCTCTCGATCAGGCGGGCCACCGCGTCGGTCTTGTCGGCCGGGGTGATCAGTCGCAGGTGCAGCATGCGCGAAGCGTAGCTTTCCGGCTTTCTACAGCTTCCGCAGGCTCAGCCGCTGCACCTTGTGGTCGGGGCCCTTGCGCACGACGAGCGTCGCGCGGCCGCGCGTGGGCGCCACATTCTCCAGCAGGTTCGGCTTGTTGATGGTCCGCCAGGTCGTGCGCGCGTAGTCGAGCGCCTCCTCCTCGGAGACCTGCGTGTACTTGCGGAAGTACGAGGACGGGTTCTGGAAGGCCGTCTGGCGGAGCTTCTTGAACCGGTTGAGGTACCAGCTCTCGATGTCCTCGGCGCGCGCGTCCACGTACACGCTGAAGTCGAAGTAGTCGGCGAGGCCGACGCGGGTGCGGCCGTCCTTGCCGGGCATGGCCGGCTGGAGCACGTTGAGGCCCTCGACGATGAGGATGTCGGGGCGGCGGACCGTGAGCTTCTGGCCGGGCACGATGTCGTAGATCAGGTGGGAGTAGACGGGTGCCGAGACCTCGTCCTTGCCCGCCTTGATGTCGGCGACGAAGCGGGTCAGGGCGCGTCGGTCGTACGACTCGGGGAAGCCCTTGCGCGACATCAGGCCGCGTCGCTCCAGCTCCTTCGTCGGCAGCAGGAAGCCGTCCGTGGTGACCAGCTCCACGCGGGGGTGCTCCGGCCAGCGGGACAGCAGCGCCTGGAGGAGGCGGGCGACGGTCGACTTGCCCACCGCCACCGAACCGGCGACCCCTATGACGAAGGGTGTGCCCGACTGGGACGCCTTCTCGACGGTCTCACCGAGGAAGGTGTTGAGGGCGCCGCGCAGGGTGTCGGTGGCGCCGACGTAGAGGTTGAGGAGGCGCGAGAGCGGGAGGTAGATGTCCCGGACCTCGTCGAGGTCGATGACATCGCCGAGGCCGCGCAGTTTCTCCAGCTCATCGGCGGTGAGGGGGAGCGGCGTCTTGTTGCGCAGCGCGCTCCACTCGGTGCGGGTGAGGTCGACGTAGGGAGTCGCCTCCGGCTTGTGCCGGTGGGCGCTCCGCGGTGCCGTCGGGGGCACAGAGACCGAAGAGATCACAGTCCATTGTTACGGCTGTGTGGACGGGGTGGGGGGTGGGGTGCGTCACCTTGGCGGCGGTGAGGTGCGGCGAGTGGGGGTGCGGTGGGCTTTTTGTGCGTGGTTCGTGCCGGAATTCGCGGGTTTTCGTGGTCGCAGGTCTGGACCGGGCGGGGGAACGGGGATACGTTCCCGGCACCCGGCGCCGAGCCGCGCCGCCCGGGTGGGAGGGAACCGTTATGGCCGTGCCCCGATTGCGTGACCTCGTCCGGCGCAGACCCGGACCCACTGAGGGCGACTTCGCCGGTCAGGTGCGCAGTGAGCTCGCCCTCGATCTGCCCGACGAGGACCTGCGCGAGGACCTCGACGACTGTCTCGACCTCTACGAGATGGGCAGCAAGCCGCGCTGCGAGGAAGTGGAGTACCTGCGTCTGCTCGAAGACGCGCGGGACCGGATCGTCTGGGGCTGCTGACCGCGCCGCGCGGCCTTAGGCTGCCGCCATGTGCGGAATCGTGGGATACGTCGGATCTCAGTCGGCGCTCGACGTCGTGCTCGCCGGGCTGAAGAGGCTCGAATACCGGGGTTACGACTCGGCGGGGGTCGCGGTGCTCGCCGACGGCGGCCTCGCCTCGGCCAGGAAGGCGGGCAAGCTCGCCAACCTGGAGAAGGAGCTCGTGGAGCGGCCGCTGCCGGCCGGGGCCACGGGCATCGGCCATACCCGCTGGGCCACCCATGGCGCCCCCACCGACGCGAACGCGCATCCCCACCTCGACAACGCCGGCCGGGTCGCCGTCGTCCACAACGGCATCATCGAGAACTTCGCCGAACTGCGCGCCGAGCTCGCCGAGCGCGGGCACGTCCTGGACTCCGAGACCGACACCGAGGTCGTCGCGCATCTGCTCGCCGAGGAGTTCTCCGTGTGCGCGGACCTCGCTGAGGCCATGCGGCTCGTCTGCCGGCGCCTCGAAGGGGCGTTCACGCTGGTCGCCGTGCATGCCGACGAGCCCGATGTCGTCGTGGGCGCCCGGCGCAACTCGCCGCTCGTCGTGGGCGTGGGGGAGGGTGAGGCGTTCCTCGCCTCCGACGTCGCCGCCTTCATCGCCCATACGCGCTCCGCGATCGAACTGGGCCAGGACCAGGTCGTCGAGCTGCGCCGGGACGGCGTACGGGACGGGGTGACCGTCACCGACTTCGACGGGCGGCCCGCCGAGGTGCGGTCGTACCACGTCGACTGGGACGCCTGTGCCGCCGAGAAGGGCGGCTACGACTACTTCATGCTCAAGGAGATCGCCGAGCAGCCGAAGGCGGTCGCCGACACGCTGCTCGGGCGCATCGGTGTCGACGGGGCGCTGACGCTCGATGAACTCCGTATCCCCGCGGCCGTGTTGAAGGGAGTCAACAAGGTCGTGATCGTGGCGTGCGGGACGGCGTTCCACGCCGGTCTCATCGCCAAGTACGCCATCGAGCACTGGACCCGGATCCCCTGCGAGGTGGAGCTCGCGAGTGAGTTCCGGTACCGGGATCCCATTCTGGGCGGGCGCTCGCTCGTCATCGCCATCTCTCAGTCCGGCGAGACCATGGACACGCTGATGGCGCTGCGGCACGCCCGCGCGCAGGGGGCGACCGTCCTCGCCATCTGCAACACGAACGGTTCGACCATTCCCCGCGAGTCCGACGCCGTGCTCTACACGCACGCCGGGCCCGAGGTCGCCGTCGCCTCCACCAAAGCCTTCCTCACCCAGCTCGTCGCCTGCTACCTCGTGGCCCTGTACCTCGGGCAGGTGCGGGGCACGAAGTGGGGGGACGAGATCCGGGCGGTGATCCGGGACCTGGCCGACATCTCCGGTGAGGTCGAGCGCGTTCTGGAGACCATGGAGCCCGTGCGGGCGCTGGCCCGGTCGCTCTCCGACAAGCGGACCGTGCTCTTCCTGGGGCGGCACGTGGGCTACCCCGTCGCCCTTGAAGGCGCCCTGAAGCTCAAGGAACTCGCCTATATGCACGCCGAGGGCTTCGCCGCCGGTGAACTCAAGCACGGGCCCATCGCGTTGATCGAGGAGGACGTGCCTGTGGTGGTCGTCGTGCCGTCGCCCAAGGGGCGGTCCGTCCTCCACGACAAGATCGTGTCCAACATCCAGGAGATCCGCGCCCGTGGGGCGCGCACCATCGTGATCGCCGAAGAGGGCGACGAGGCGGTCGTCCCCTACGCCGACCATCTCGTACGGATCCCTGCCACCCCTACGCTCCTTCAGCCGCTGGTTGCGACGGTGCCGTTGCAGGTGTTTGCTTGCGAGCTGGCCACTGCGCGGGGGAACGAGGTCGATCAGCCTCGGAACCTTGCCAAGTCCGTGACGGTGGAGTGACGGGCCGGATCTGATCACTAGGGGCTGGCTTTGATTATTGGGGTCGGGATCGACGTTGCCGAGATCGAGCGTTTCGAGGCGTCGCTCGCGCGTACGCCCGGAATGGCCGAACGGCTCTTCGTCGAGCGGGAGTTGCTGCTGCCCAGCGGGGAGCGGCGGCATGTTGCCTCTCTTGCCGCGCGGTTCGCCGCCAAGGAGGCGCTGGCCAAGGCGCTGGGGGCGCCGGCCGGGTTGCGGTGGACCGACGCGGAGGTCTGCGTCGAGGCGAGTGGGCAGCCGCGGCTGCGGGTCACCGGGACCGTTGCCGCCGCTGCCGAGAAGATCGGGGTGCGGTCCTGGCATGTGTCTCTCAGTCACGATGCCGGGATCGCGTCCGCTGTTGTGATCGCTGAGGGGTAGGGGCCGCGGGGCAGCGGCAAGGGGGCTCTGTCTCGGTCTCGGGTCCGGTCCCGGTCTCGGGTCCCGTTCCGGTTTGGGTGTGCGCTTCGCGCGCCGGGTTCTTCTTTGCGGGAGACTCGGTTTCATGCGTACCGCCTACAGCGTGGACACCGTACGGACCGCCGAACGCGCCCTCATGGCGCGGCTTCCCGAAGGCGCCCTTATGCAGCGTGCCGCCGCCGGGCTCGCCGTCGTCTGCGCCGAGCTCCTCGGCAAGGTGTACGGGGCCCGGGTCGTGCTCCTCGTCGGGTCCGGGGACAACGGGGGCGACGCCCTCTACGCCGGCGCCCGGCTCGCCCGTCGTGGCGCCGGGGTCGCCGCCGTGCTTCTGGACTCCGAGCGGGTGCACCGTGCCGGGCTCGCTGCCTTCCTTTCCGCCGGGGGACGCGTCGCCGAGAGCGGTGAGCGGGTTCTTGCCGGGGCCGATCTCGTGGTCGACGGGATCGTCGGCATCGGGGGAAGGGGCGGGCTTCGTGCGGGTGCTCTGCCTGTTGTCCGTGCTGCCCTGGATTCCCGTGCCGTCGTCGTTTCCGTGGATCTGCCCAGCGGCGTCGACGCCGATACGGGGCAGGTCGACGGGGAGGCCGTGCGCGCCGATGTGACCGTCACGTTCGGTGCGTACAAGCCCGGGCTTCTCGTTGATCCCGGGCGGGAGTACGCCGGTGCCGTCCGGCTGGTCGACATCGGGCTGGAACTGGTCTCCGGCGAGGGGGATCTGGAGGCCCTTCAGCACGAAGACGTGGCCCGGCTGTTGCCCGAGCCCACCGGTGAGAGCGACAAGTACCGGCGCGGTGTCGTGGGCATCGTCGCCGGGTCCGCCCGGTACCCCGGCGCCGCCGTGCTGGCCGTGGCCGGGGCCTTGCGGGGTGGGGCCGGGGCCGTTCGGTACGTCGGGCCCGCGGCCGGCGCCGTCGTCTCCCGGTTCCCGGAGACCCTGGTGTCCGAGGGCGCGCCCGGCAAGGCGGGGCGCGTGCAGGCGTGGGTGGCCGGGCCCGGCCTTGGTGATGACGCGTCCGGGCTCGCGGATGTCGTGGGGGCCGATGTGCCCGTTCTGATCGACGCCGACGGGTTGCGGCTCGCTGATCCTGAGGCCGTCCGGGGGCGGGACGCGCCTACTTTGCTTACGCCTCATGCGGGGGAGGCCGCCGCGTTGTTGGGGGTTTCCCGGGAGGAGGTGGAGGCGGAACGGCTCGCCGCTGTGCGGGAGTTGGCCGACCGGTTCTCCGCTGCCGTTCTTCTGAAGGGGTCCACGACCCTGGTTGCCGGTGGTGGGGGGCGGTCGGTGCGGGTCAATCCCACTGGTACCGCGTGGCTGGCCACCGCTGGAAGCGGTGATGTTCTGTCCGGGCTCGCCGGGTCGTTGCTCGCCGCTGGGCTCGGGGCGCTCGATGCCGGGTCTGTCGGGGCCTATCTGCATGGGCTTGCCGCGCGGCGGGTGTCCGGTGGGGCGCCTGTTGTCGCTCAGGATGTGGCGGGGGGGATTGCTGGGGCCTGGGGGGATGTCCGGCGCGGGTTCTAGGCGGCGGGCTCAGGGTCTGGCGCGGTGGGGCGGTGGGGGTTCGTCCTCCCGTGCGGTGCGTCGGGCGGTTGGCGGGTGGTTGTGGTTCTTCGTTTCGGGGTGGCTGTCGGCTTGGTGATTTGGGTGGGTGTGGTGGGTTTGGGGGGTGGTGGTCGCATGGGGGTGTCGGGGGGCTCTGAGACACTGGGCGCACGATGACTGAGAGAGCACCTGCCGTGGGCCGTGCCCGGGCCGAGATCGATCTGGCCGCTCTGCGGGCCAACGTGCGGTCCCTGCGCGATCGCGCGCGCGGGGCCGAGTTCATGGCTGTGGTCAAGGCTGATGCCTATGGCCACGGCATGATCCCCTGCGCGCGCGCCGCGCGGGAGGCCGGTGCCACCTGGATCGGTACGGCCACGCCCGAGGAGGCCCTCGCGGTGCGTGCCGCGGGGATCGAGGGGCGCGTCATGTGCTGGCTGTGGACGCCCGGCGGGCCCTGGCGCGAGGGCATCGAGGCCGATCTCGACATGTCCGTGAGCGGCATGTGGGCACTGGACGAGGTTGTTGCCGCGGCTCGGGTGGTGGGGCGTCCCGCGCGTATTCAGCTGAAGGCCGACACCGGGCTCGGGCGTAATGGGTGTCTGCCCGGTGACTGGCCCGAGCTTGTGCGTTCCGCCGTTGCCGCGGAGCGCGAGGGGCTTGTCGTCGTTTCCGGTCTCTGGTCCCATTTCGCTTGCGCCGATGAGCCGGGGCATCCGTCGATCGCCGCCCAGTTGGATCGTTTTCGCGAGATGGTCTCCTTCGCGGAGGGTGCCGGGGTTCGGCCCGAGGTCCGGCACATCGCGAATTCGCCGGGGACCCTGACCCTGCCCGAGACCCACTTCGATCTGGTGCGGCCCGGCATCGCCATGTACGGGATCTCGCCGAGCCCCGAGATCGGCACCCCCGAGGACTTCGGGCTGCGGCCCGTCATGACCCTGTCGGCCTCGCTCGCCCTGGTGAAGCACGCCCCGGGCGGGCTCGGCGTCAGTTACGGGCATCACTACGTCACCCCGGGCGAGACCACCCTGGGGCTCGTCCCCCTCGGGTACGGGGACGGGATTCCCCGGCACGCCTCGGGGACCGGGCCCGTGCTCATCGGGGGGAAGTTGCGGACCGTCGCAGGGCGCGTCGCCATGGACCAGTTCGTCGTCGATCTCGGCGGCGACGAGCTGAAGGCCGGGGACGAGGCCGTGCTCTTCGGGCCCGGCGGCCGGGGCGAGCCGACCGCCGAGGACTGGGCGCAGGCCGCCGGCACCATCGCGTACGAGATCGTCACCCGGATCGGGGCGCGTGTTCCGCGCGTCTATGTGGACGGAGGAGCGGCACGTGAGTGAGAGCAGCGGTGAGGCCGCGGCGGCCGTCGCGAGCTGGCGGGTGGCCGGGCTCGCCGGCGCCGCGATAGGCGTCGTCGCGGCCGGTGCCGCCGCCGGTGTCGCCGTCGAGCGGCTCACCGTCGGCCGCGGCATGCGCAGGAAGGCGCGGCTCGCGCTGGATGCCTCCGGCCCGTTCGGGTCCCTGCGCGGCACCCCCGGCAAGGCCCACGCCGAGGACGGCACCGAGCTCTGCTACGAGGTCGAGGAAGTGGAGTCCGAGGGCGGTGCCGCCCCTCGCAGGCGCCGGCTCTTCGGCCGTAAGGTGCCCGCGCCGGTCACCGTCGTGTTCAGTCACGGGTACTGCCTCAACCAGGACTCCTGGCATTTCCAGCGTGCCGCCCTGCGCGGAGTGGTGCGCTCCGTCTACTGGGACCAGCGCAGTCACGGGCGGTCCGGGCGCGGGGTCGAGCAGGCCGGCGGCGGGCCCGACGTCACCATCGACCAGCTCGGGCGCGACCTGAAGGCCGTCATCGACGCCGCCGCCCCCGAAGGGCCGCTCGTCCTCGTCGGGCACTCCATGGGCGGTATGACCGTGATGGCCTTCGCCGACCAGTTTCCCGAGGTCGTGGCCGAGCGCGTCGTCGGCGTCGCTCTCGTCGGGACCTCCTCCGGCAGGCTCGGCGAGGTCAGCTACGGGCTGCCCGTGGCCGGCGTCAACGCCGTGCGGCGCGTGCTCCCCGGCGTCCTGAAGATTCTGGGCCGGCGCGCCGACCTCGTGGAGAAGGGGCGCCGCGCCACCGCCGACCTGTTCGCCGGCATCATCAAGCGCTACTCGTTCGCCTCGCGTGACGTCGATCCCGCCGTGGCCCGCTTCGCCGAGCGCATGATCGAGAGCACGCCGATCGACGTCGTCGCCGAGTTCTACCCCGCCTTTCAGGAGCACGAGAAGAGCGAGGCCGTCGAGCGGTTCGCGCAGCTCCCGGTACTCGTACTGGCCGGTGACCAGGATCTCATCACCCCCAGCGAGCACAGCGAGGCCATCGCCGGGCTGCTGCCCGACGCCGAGCTGGTGCTCGTGCCCGACGCCGGGCACCTGGTGATGCTGGAGCACCCCGAGGCCGTCACCGACCGGCTGGCCGACCTCCTCGCGCGCACGGGAGCCGTTCCCGCAGGGGCTACCGTGGGAAGTTATGGAGACACCGCACAGCCCGGCAGCTGACGCCGCCACCGCCTCGATCACCGTCAACTCGCCCGCCCATATGGGGGATTTGGGCCGTCGCCTGGCCAAGCTGCTGCGCCCCGGCGACCTCGTGATGCTCACCGGCGAGCTGGGCGCGGGCAAGACCACGCTGACCCGCGGGCTCGGCGAGGGCCTCGGTGTGCGGGGCGCCGTGACCTCTCCGACCTTCGTCATCGCCCGCGTCCACCCGCCGCTCGGCGACGGGCCCGCCCTGGTGCACGTGGACGCGTACCGGCTCGGGGGCGGACTCGACGAGATGGAGGACCTCGACCTCGACGTCTCGCTGACCGACTCCGTGATCGTCGTCGAGTGGGGCGACGGCAAGGTGGAGGACCTCACCGACGACCGGCTCCATGTCGTCATCCACCGCGCCACGGGGGACACGGACGACGAGGTGCGCTCGGTGACGTTGCGTGGCCTCGGGGCGCGCTGGGCCGGCGCGGGCCTGGAGGCTCTGGCCGCCTGACTCTCGTACCTTCACCCGAACGTTCCGACATGACGTCGGCAAAATGTTGCGCGGCGCGCGCTCGCCGTGGTCACATGGATACCAGTCCTGGTTAGGTCTACCTAACTTTGCTGCCCCCGGAGCCCAGGAGGCATCCATGTCGGCTTCAGAACGTGACGTGCCGCAGCAGCCCCGCGTGGCGCCGGGGCGCGGGGACATGTCCGGGATCTCCGCATCGGGGCTGTCCATGAGTGATCTGCTCGCGTCCTGCGCCGCCGCGTCCGCCGTCTCCACTCCACCCGTCGAGGAGGGGGAGAGCAGGAGGGAGGAAGGCGGTGAGGAGCGGCGTGATGCCGCGTGAGCTGTTCTGTGACGCGGACCGGGTGACGGAGGGTCCTACTGGACCACGACGATCTTCTTGCCGATCGTCGCGAACTCCCACATCGCGTCGCCGTCCGCCCGCTTCTCGCGGATGCCGCCCGTCTTCTTGGCCGGGTCCGGTGCCGGCATCGAGCCGTCGACCGCCGCGCTGAAGCCGATCGTGACGCCGTCGACATTCGCGAACCGCACCACGTGCTCGATCGGTACGCCGTCGCTGCCGGTGATCGCAGCCGAGCGCGACGTCACCAGGTACTTCCCGGTCGGCGGGTTCACGGTGCTCGGCGTCACCTTGAAGGTGCGCTGCGCCTTGCCGCCCTCCGCGACCAGCCACACCCGGTCCTCGCTCACGGAGTAGACGACCCGCTCACCGGCGCCGGACTGCTTGGGCACCTCTGTCCCGTCCTTCTTCTCCTCGGGGGAGTGGGACGCGGCCGTGGAAGGGGATTTCCCGGTCTCCGGCGGGGCCAGGCTGTCCGGCGCGCTGGCCGATGCCTGGTAGGCGAGGAAGCCGACCACGGCGAGTGCCGCCGCGGTGAGCCCGGCCACGAATCCCGAGCTGCTCCGTGCCACCTGTGTGCCCACCTCTCCTGCCCGTACGTCGTTGTGGTGACGGTAGCAGCAGGTGTGCGGGTCACCGGGGCGGCCGTGGGCGGGGCGCCGGAGCCGTAGGCTGTTTGTGTGCTGCTGCTCGCGCTGGATACCGCCACCCCCGCCGTCACCGTCGCCCTGCACGACGGCTCCTCCGTCGTCGCCGCATCGAGCCAGGTGGACGCCCGTCGGCACGGGGAGCTGCTGCTGCCCGCCGTCGACCGGGTGCTCGCCGAGGCCGGCGTCAGACTCGACGCCGTCACCGGCATCGTCGTCGGCGTGGGCCCCGGCCCCTACACAGGCCTCCGCGTCGGCCTGATGACCGCCGACACCTTCGGCCTCGCGCTCGGTGTCCCCGTCCACGGTCTGTGCACGCTGGACGGGCTCGCGTACGGCGCCGAGGCCGCCTCCTTGGACGGCCCCTTCGTCGTCGCCACGGACGCGCGGCGCAAGGAGGTCTACTGGGCGCGCTACGAGGATCCGCGCACCCGGGTCACCGAGCCCGCCGTCGACCGCCCCGCCGACATCGCCGAGCAGGTCGCGGGCCTTCCCGCGGTCGGCGCCGGTGCCGTGCTGTACCCGGACACGTTCCCGGACGCGCGCGCCCCCGAGAACGTGTCGGCGGCCGCCCTCGCCTCGCTCGCCGCCGAGAAGCTCGCCGCCGGCGAGGAGCTCGAGGCGCCGCGCCCCCTGTATCTGCGCCGGCCCGACGCGCAGGTGCCCAAGAACTACAAGGTGGTCACCCCGAAGTGAGCGCGGCTCTGCGCGAGATGCGCTGGTGGGACATCGACTCCGTGCACGCGCTCGAGAAGGATCTCTTCCCGGACGACGCGTGGTCCCGTGGCATGTTCTGGTCCGAGCTCGCGCACGCGCGCGGCGCCGGGTCGACCCGCCGTTATGTCGTCGCCCACGACGGCGACCGTCTCGTCGGGTACGCGGGCCTCGCCGTGTCCGGCACGGACTACGAAGGCGGCTCCGGCGTGGGGGCCGACGTGCAGACCATCGCCGTCGCCCGTGACCAGTGGGGCACCGGGCTCGGTGCCCGGCTCCTCACCGTCCTGCTGCGCCACGCGACCGACTTCGAGTGCGCCGAGGTGACGCTCGAGGTGCGGGTCGACAACACCCGGGCGCAAAAGCTCTACCAGCGCTTCGGCTTCGAGCCCATCGGCTTCCGCCGCGGCTACTACCAGCCGGGCAACGTGGACGCGCTCGTGATGCGTCTGACCGACCCCTCGACCTCCGTGACACCCGTACAAGGAACCGAAAATGGCTGACGAACCTCTCGTCCTCGGCATCGAGACCTCCTGCGACGAGACCGGTGTCGGCATCGTCCGCGGCCACACGCTGCTCGCCGACGCGGTCGCCTCCAGCGTCGACGAGCACGCCCGCTTCGGCGGTGTCGTCCCCGAGGTCGCCTCGCGCGCGCACCTGGAAGCCATGGTGCCGACCATCGAGCGCGCCCTGAAGGACGCCGGGGTCGCCGCCTCCGACCTGGACGGGATCTCCGTCACCGCGGGCCCGGGGCTCGCGGGCGCGCTCCTCGTGGGCGTCTCGGCGGCCAAGGCGTTCGCGTACGCGCTCGGCAAGCCGCTCTACGGCGTGAACCACCTCGCCTCGCACATCTGCGTGGACCAGCTGGAGCACGGGCCGCTGCCCGAGCCCACGATGGCGCTGCTCGTCTCCGGCGGCCACTCGTCGCTGCTGCTCTCCTCCGACATCACGTCCGACGTGCGGCCCCTCGGCGCGACCATCGACGACGCGGCGGGCGAGGCCTTCGACAAGATCGCCCGGGTGCTGAACCTCGGCTTCCCCGGCGGTCCCGTCATCGACCGGTACGCGAAGGAGGGCGACCCGAACGCGATCACCTTCCCGCGCGGGCTCACCGGACCGCGTGACCCCGCGTACGACTTCTCCTTCTCCGGCCTGAAGACGTCCGTCGCGCGCTGGATCGAGGCGAAGCGCGCCGCGGGTGAGCACGTTCCGGTCCGGGATGTGTCGGCGTCGTTCCAGGAGGCCGTCGTCGACGTGCTGACCCGCAAGGCCGTGCGTGCCTGCAAGGACGAGGGCGTCGACCACCTCATGATCGGCGGCGGTGTGGCGGCCAACTCGCGGCTGCGGGCGCTGGCTCAGGAGCGGTGCGAGGCCGCCGGGATCCGGCTGCGCGTGCCGCGGCCCAAGCTGTGCACGGACAACGGGGCGATGGTCGCGGCCCTCGGCGCCGAGATGGTGGCGCGCAACCGGTCCGCGTCCGCCTGGGACCTGTCGGCCGATTCGTCGCTGCCGGTGACGGAGACGCACGTGCCGGGGCTCACGCACGACCATGACCATGTGCACGAGGTCGCGAAGGACAACCTGTACTCATGACCGTCGCGTTGATGTGGGAGGCCCGGGCGGCCGAGGGGCGGGGCGAGGAGCTGCTCGCCTGGGCGCGGGGGCAGGTCCTCGCGGCCGAGCCGCTGCGGCGCGAGTTCTTCCGCGCCCCGCAGGACCGGGTCCTCGTCATCACCTGGTGGAACGCGGCGTACGACGCCGAGCTGCCCGAACTGCCCGAACCCGAGGGTGAGTTGGTGATCCGGGCGCCGCATCGGTGGCGGTTCGAGGCGGTCGCTCCGGCCTGAGGCGGGCCCGCTCCGGGACGTGAGAACCGTCTGAGATTCCCGGATAACGGTGTCTTACTGGTTTACCGTTGTAATAATTCCGACTTATGTTCGCCCTGTGAAGCGAATACAGCGCCGTCGTGGGCGTTTGGTGAAGACCGCCGGTGCCGTGGCCGGTTGCGTGCTCGTCCTCACCGGGGGCGGGGCCGCATGGGCGTACTGGCATCTGGACCACAACATCCAGGGCGTCGACATCGACAACGCGCTCGGTGACGACCGGCCCCCGAAGCCGGCCCCGGTCACTCCGGGGCCCTCGGCGACCGCGCCGCCCGCCGGGGCGCTGAACATCCTTGTCCTCGGCTCGGATTCGCGCAGCGGCAGCAAGAACTCCGCGCTCGGCGGCGGCCACAGCGAGGGCGCCCGCTCGGACACCGCGATGGTCGTCCATCTCACCGCCGGCCGCTCGTCGGCGACCGTCGTCAGCATCCCCCGCGACACTCTCGTCGAGCGGCCCGCGTGCCCGACCTCGTCCGGCGGCACCACGCAGGCCGCGTACGGCGCCATGTTCAACAGCGCGTACTCCGTGGGCGGTCCGGTCTGTGCCGTGAAGACGGTGGAGAAGCTCACCGGCGTCCGCATGGACCACTATCTGGAGATCGACTTCTCCGGCTTCGCCTCGGTCGTGGACGCGCTCGGCGGCGTGGAGGTCACGACGACCGAGGACATCGACGACGACCTGAGCCACCTCCAGCTCGACGCGGGCCACCACCACCTCGACGGCAAGCAGGCCCTCGCCTTCGCCCGCACCCGGCACGGCGTCGGCGACGGCAGCGACCTCGGCCGCATCAAACTCCAGCAGCAGCTGGTCAAGTCGCTGGTGGAGAAGGTCTCGGAGAGCGGTCTCCTGACGAACCCGGCCCGCCTCTACAAGGTCGCCGACGCCCTCACCGGAAGCCTCACCACGGACACCGGCCTCGACTCCCTCGGCGAACTCCAGGGCCTGGCGGGCAGCTTGAAGGGGCTGTCGGCCGATGAGGTGAAGACAGTGATGATGCCGGTGCTCCCGGCGCCGTCCGACCCCAACCGCGTCGTCGCCGACGAGCCGGAGGCCGGAAAGCTGTGGGCCTCGCTCCGGTGACGCGTCAGGCGTCGTGCGTCAACAGGCGGCGCCAGAGCGGGGGGTGACGTACCCGGCCGCCGGGGAGGAGGCGGGTGGGCCTCGGTGCGGTTGGCGGTGAGTGTCATGCCGGGCCGGCGCACGGGTGCCCGGAGGGGCGGCCACGGCCCGCCAGGCGCCGCGCGAAGCCCCCAGCCCCTGTTCACCCGGGCCTCACCGCCCCCTGCCGCCCTCACGCTCCGTGCCCTTCGACCACGACGACCGCTGCCACCGGCGGTTGCCCGGGAGGGGTCGGAAAACTTCCCGAAGAAATTTCCGCGTGCGTGTCGATCCGCCCCGGTCCCGTTCGACGCGTAGACGAGAGCGGGGAGAAGCCCCGACCGCACCGAACGAGGAGTTCACCATGCCGCGCTACATGACCTTGGTCCGTATCGACGAGAGCAAGGCCCCTGCCGAGGGCCCCAGCGAGGCGCTGATGCAGCGCATGGGCGAGCTGATCGAGGAGATGACCAAGGCCGGTGTGCTCCTCGACACCGGAGGCCTCCACCCGTCGTCCGAGGGCACCCGCATGCACTACGAGAACGGCGAGATCACCGTCACCGACGGCCCCTTCACCGAGTCCAAGGAGGTCATCGGCGGCTACGCGATCATCCAGGCCAAGGACCGGGCCGAGATCCTGGAGTGGACCAAGCGCTTCCTGAAGGTGCACGAGGAGCACTGGACGGTCACCTCCGAGATCCGGGAGATCGCTGAGGGCTGAGCCACGCCGGACAGGACCTTGTCCGCCGTACGGCCGGGGGTGTCTGATGGTGGGCCGTGACAGCAGAACGTACTGCCGAAGCGGCCCACGCCATCGAGACCGTCTTCCGTCTGGAGGCGCCCCGCATCATCGCCGGCGTCACGCGCATCGTCCGGGACGTGGGCATAGCGGAGGAACTCGCGCAGGACGCGCTGGTCGCCGCCCTGGAGCAGTGGCCGGACGACGGGGTTCCCGACAACCCGGGCGCGTGGCTCATGGCCACCGCCAAGCACCGGGCGATCGACCTCGTGCGCCGCAAGGAGCGGTACGCGCGCAAGCTGGCGGAGGTCGGCCGTGACCTGGAGACCGCACCGCCCCACCTGGACGAGCCCGCGGACCCGGACGACATCGACGACGACCTGCTCCGCCTCGTCTTCACGGCCTGCCACCCGGTCCTGTCCGCCGAGGCCCGGGTCGCGCTCACGCTGCGGCTGCTCGGCGGCCTGACCACCGCCGAGATCGCCCGCGCGGTCCTGGCCCCCGAGGCGACGGTCGCCCAGCGCATCGTGCGCGCGAAACGCACCCTCGCCACGAAGAACGTCGCCTTCGAAGTGCCCTACGGACCCGAGCGGGCGGCCCGCCTCGGCTCGGTCCTGGAGGTCATCTACCTCATCTTCAACGAGGGGTACGCGGCCACAGCCGGCGACGACTATCTGCGCCCCGGTCTGTGCGAGGACGCGCTGCGGCTCGCCCGGCTCCTGGCCGGCCTGATGCCGAAGGAGCCCGAAGTGCACGGCCTGAGCGCCCTGTTGGAGCTCCAGGCCTCGCGCTCGGCCGCCCGGACGGGCCCGTCGGGCGAGCCCGTCCTGCTCAGGGACCAGGACCGTACGCGCTGGAACCAGCTCCTGATCCGGCGCGGGTTCGCCGCGCTCGGCCGCGCGGACGCCGTGTCCACGGGGGGCGGGCCCGGCCCGTACGCCCTCCAGGCCGCGATCGCCGCCAGCCACGCGCACGCCCACACGTACGCGGAGACGAACTGGGAGGGGATCGCGACGCTGTACGGGCTGCTCGCCGCCAGGGCGCCGTCCCCCGTCGTCGAGCTGAACCGGGCGGTGGCGGTGTCCATGGCCGAGGGGCCCGCGGCCGGTCTGGCCCTGGTCGACGCCCTGGCCGGTGAACCGGCGCTGCGCGACTACCACTTGCTGCCGAGCGTGCGCGGAGACCTGCTCGATCGGCTCGGGCGGTACGAGGAGGCGCGGGCGGAGTTCGAGCGGGCCGCGTCGCTGACGCGCAATGAACGGGAGCGGGAGCTGCTGCTGGCGCGCGCGAACAACTGCCGTGAGGAGCGGGGAAATCCCTATTCCCATGGCTCTCACCAGCCACTACAGTGACGCGGCTGCCGTGACACGGCCGCGTCGGCGGGGGGAGACCCCGACGCGGTGGCGTGAGCGGGCGGCAATCCGACATTTCTGATCCGTGGGGGGTCACCTTTGAAGTTCTTCACGCGCCGCCGTGCCGCGGTGCTCGCCACCGCGGTCGCGCTCGCCGCGGGCAGTCTGGCGACCGCGCCCGCCGCCTCGGCGGACGCCGGCCCCTGGCCCGGCACCGAGGGCAAGATCCTTTTCGACGGCCCGCAGCTGTACGACCCGGCCACGGGCGCCGTCACCCAGGTCCCCAACACGAACGACGGGGAGTGGTCCGCCTGGGCCCCGGACGGCAGCCGTCTGGTCAGCGCCTGGCAGGACGTCCAGAGCATCCGCCCGAGCGGTGCCTCCAAGGTCACCCTCCCGGACGGCGAGGGATTCCATGCCAGCTACATCCCCAGTGACCTCACCTACGGGTGGGGCGGCCGGTACATCTTCTTCACGTCGAACGGCCAGCTCGGCTACGGTCCCTCCGACGGCTCGTGGGCCCCGCGCCCGCTCCTGACGAGCGCTCAGGAGCCGACCACCGTCTGCGACAACGACCCGACCGTGAGCATGTCGGGTGTGATCGCGTTCGAGCGGCGCATCAACTACGGCTGCTACGACAACCAGGGCATCTGGACCTACGACCCCGAGACCGGGGCGGTGAAGCAGATCCTCACCGAGGGCGAGCAGCCCGCCTTCTCACCGGACGGCACCCGGCTGGCCTTCGTCCGGTACCCCGACGGCGGCCCGTCGCAGATCTTCACAGCGAACGCCGACGGCACGGACATCAAGCAGATCACCAACGGCCCGCGCGGCTACGCCAACCCGTCCTGGTCACCCACCGGCGAGCGCATCATCTTCGACGCGGACACCTCGGGCGACAGCTCGAATGTGCACACCACGGAGTACGTGGACCTGGCCGACGGGACGCTGACCGCGGTGGCGGGTCACCAGGAGGGCAACTTCGGCTACAACCCCAGCTGGCAGCCGCTGCGCAAGAACACCACGGGCCGTGTCTGGGGCGCAGACACCTACGGCACCAACATCGCCTCCTCGCGCTGGACGTGGAACACGGTCGGGAAGAGCGAGCCGGGCCTGATGGACGCCAAGGCGGCGGTGCTGATCAACCGCGACAGCCCCTCGTACTCGCTCACGGCACCCGCCCTCGCGGGCAAGAAGCACGGGCCGGTCCTCATGACGCCGTCGGGTGGCCTGTCGTCCGCGGTGAAGGCGGAGCTCAAGCGGACGCTGAAGCCGGGAGCGTACGTCTATCTCGTCGGCGGCACGTCCATGCTCAGCAGCACCGTGTCCTCGCAGGTGACCGCGCTCGGCTTCACGCCGAAGCGGCTGGCGGGCACCTCCCGCTACTCGACCTCGGTCGCCGTGGCCAAGTCGATCACCAGCGCGCCGAAGTACGTGTTCCTGGCGACCGGGACCGACTATCACTCGGCGCTGGCGGCGTCGGTCGCGGCGGGCGCGGACGGGACGAGCAGCGCGGGCGGCGTCGTGCTCAACGACGGCAACACGCTGACCTCGTCGGTGAAGTCGTACCTCAACAGCCTCGACCCCGACGACACCATGATCATCCCGGTGGGGACGTCCGCGAAGTACGCGCTGACGCACACGACGTTCTCCAGCTGGCCCTCGACGTACAGCTACTACCCGGTCACGGGGACCGGGCACGAGGGCACCGCGGCCGCTCTTGCCAAGCTCTGGTGGAGCGCGCCGAGCCAGGCGGGGCTCGCCTCGGTCGACTCCTGGCGCGGCGGTGTGTCCGCGGGCTCCGCGATGAACGTGTTCGGTCCCGTGCTCTGGACCACGCCCGGCTCCCTGTCGAGCGCGACGAGCAGCTACCTGATGCGGGAGTCCGCGAGCGTCCAGTTCACGGTCGGCTTCGGCGGCAGCACTTCCGTGGCGGCCGGCGCGCTGGACGCCTCAGGAGCCGCGATCAGCGCGGGCAGCGGCCAGTACGTCTATCACCCGTACTACAACGGTGTGGAGCCGCAGAGCACGCGGCGGAGCACCTTCCTGGCCCGCACGAACGGCGGTGACGCCACCTCGGTGGAGCGGACCGGCCCGATCGGTGCCGAGCCGAACCTGGAGCCGCTCAGGACCCGGCACCACCAGTAGCCGGCTGCGCGGGCGCCCCCAGCAGCATCGTCGGGGCGCCCGCGACGCGGGTCAGGAAGACCGTCAGCGCGTTCGGGCCGTGCCGCTTCGGCAGCGCCTTGCGGCGCAGCTCCTCCGGCTCCACCGCCGACCCCCGCTTCTTCACCGTCAGGATCCCGACCTCGCGCTCCCGCAGCAGCGCCTTCAACTTCTTCACGTTGAAGGGGAGTTGGTCCGTGATCTCGTAAGCCGTGGCGTACGGCGTCGCGTGCAGCGTGTCGGAGGTGACGTAGGCGATCGTCTCGTCGATCAGCCCGCCCCCGACCTCCTCGGCCACGTCGGCGACCAGGTGGGCGCGGATGACGGCGCCGTCGGGCTCGTACAAGTACCGCCCCACGGGCCGTACTCCGGGGTCGGGGAGGCCGCGGCCGGTGAGTGCGCGCGGCCCGGGGAGCAGCGTCGCCCGCATGCGGCCCGGCTCGGTGCCGAACCAGAGCACGGCCTCCTTCACGTCCCCGCCGTCCGAGATCCACTCGGCGTCGGCCGCGCCGGGGATCGCCTCGTGGGGGATGCCGGGCGCGATCTTCAGGGCCGCGTGCCGGGCCCCGAGCGCCGCGCCGACCGCCCAGGACAGGGGAGGGGAGTACGCCTCCGGGTCGAAGATCCGGCCGCCTCCCTTGCTGCCGGCCCGGCGCGCGGGGTCGACGAACACGGCGTCGTACGGCTCCGTGTCGACCTCGGTGACATCGGCCTCGCGGACCTCGATCAGCCCGTCGAGGCCCAGGGCCTGAGCGTTCGCCCGGGCGACTTCGCAGGTCAGGGGGTCGCGATCGACGGCGAGTACGGAGATCCCGGCGCGGGCCAGCGCGATCGCGTCGCCGCCGATGCCGCAGCACAGATCGGCGACGGAGCGCACCCCGAGCGCCTTGAACTCCTGCGCGCGGTGGGTGGCGACGCTCGTGCGGGTCGCCTGCTCGACGCCGTTCGCCGTGAAGTACATGCGGCCGGCGTCCGCCTCGCCGAACTTGGCCGCGGCGCGCTGTCGCAGCCGGGCCTGGGCGATGGCCGCCGAGACGAGCTCCGCCGGGTGGTCGCGGCGCAGCCGGGTGGCGACGGCGAGCTCCTGGCCGGGGGTGATGTCCCGTACGTCGTCGAGGAGCGCCTGGCCCTCCGCGGAGAGCAGCGAGCTGAAGGAGGCGAGGTCGTTCACCAGGCCCATTGTGGGCCAGTCGGTGGACGGTGCGCGCCCGGCCGCGGTGTCGGGCCCTGATCGGCGCCGCGAGCTGCGAGGATCCGGCGCCATGCGACTTGTACGACAAAACGACAAAAGGGTCATGAAGGGGACGCTGAGTCGAAGGGCCCGGAACAGCCGTACGCGGACCGGTCTCGCCGGGCTCGCCGCCTGCGCGGTGGCCTCCGGGTGCGCCGCGTCCGTCGGCGCGGATGCCGTCCGCCCGGCGCCCGGCCAACAGCCCCTCCACGGGCCGCCTGCCCACGCTCTCGACTCCTACGGGGGCAAGCCGGGCACCGCGCGGGCCGCCCGGGTCGCGATGGCCAGGAAGTGGCGCCTCGCCGAACCGCCGCTCCTCGCGCCGTCCCCGCCCGCCGGCAAGCCGGTGATCGGCGCCCGCAAGGGCTTCGAGGTCCACGGCCAGGAGGATCTGCCGCCCGTCTTCACGACCGTGCCCACCAAGGACAAGGTCGTGTTCCTCACCATCGACGACGGCTCCGAGAAGGACCCGGCGTTCCTGGAGATGATGAGCGACCTGAAGATCCCGTACACCGCCTTCCTCAGCAACTACCTGGTGGAGGACGACTACGGCTACTTCAGGAAGATGCAGTCCCACGGCGTCACCCTGAACAACCACACGCTGACGCACCCGTACCTGCCCGGCCTGTCCTACGCGGGGCAGAAACGCGAGATCTGCGGCATGCAGAACATCATGGAGGAGCAGTACGGCAAGCGGCCCGTCCTCTTCCGCCCGCCGTACGGCAACTACAACCGGGACACGCTGCGCGCCGCCAAGTCCTGCGGCATCAAGTACGCGCCGATCTGGAACGAAGAGGTGTTCGCCGACCACATCGAGTGGCGCGAGGTGGACCAGGACCTGCACCCCGGCGACATCGTCCTGACCCACTTCCGCGGCCGCGACGAGTGGAAGGGCACCATGCCCGACATGGTCCGCCGGCTCATGAAGTACGTCACCGACAAGGGGTACGCGGTGGCCCGGCTGGAGGACTACCTGTGAGGTCCGTGCGGGCGCGACAGGTCCCCGCGCGCACCGGGCGGCCGCGGCGGCTGCTCGCCGCCGCCCTGGCCGCCGGTGTCCTCGCCTCCGCGCTGCTCACCGGGTGCGCCCCGTCCGTGGACCCGATCGAGCGGCTCAGCAGGAAGGCGGCCGAGAAGGTCCGCCACGCGAGCCACCCGGCACCGACGGCCACACCGGCCGCCGGCGTGGGGCGCGGGTCGGCCTGGGGCGCTCTGGGCGCCGGGAAGGCGGCGCCCGGGGCGCCCGCTCACGCCGCGCCGCTCAACTCTCCGCAGGGCGGCCGCGCTTCGGACGCCTATCGCGGCTGGGGGCTCTCCGCGCCGCTCGCCCCGGCGCCCAGACCTCCGGTACGCCACGCGGCCGGGCCCGGCCCGGGCCCGTACCCGCTTCCGCCCGTCGTGGACCACGTCCGGACCAGGGACCGCGTCGTCTTCCTGACCTTCGACGGCGGCGTGGACCGCGACCCGCGCTTCGCCGACATGGTCCGGGACCTGAGGCTGCCCGTCAGCGTCTTCCTCACGGACGGCGTCGCGGGCCCCGGCCACGACCGGTTCGGCACGCTGCGGGCCCTCGGCGCGGGCGTGCAGAACCAGACCCTGAACCACCACTCGCTGCCCTCGCTCCCGTACGCCGAGCAGCACGCCGAGATCTGCGGCCAGCAGGACCGGCTCAAGAACCGCTTCGGCATCCGCCCCCGTCTCTTCCGCCCGCCCTTCGGCGAGTACGACCAGGACACCCTGCGTGCGGCCGCCACGTGCGGGGTCGGTGCCGTCGTCCTGTGGCGCGCCTCGACGACGGGCGAGGGCCTGAGTTACGCGGACGGGGACCGGCTGCGTCCCGGTGACATCGTCCGGGTTCGGTTCAGTGACCGTGCCGGGCCGCGCGGCGCGACGCCGACCGGGACGACGGCGCGGCTGCTGCGCAGTATCCAGGCCCAGGGGTTCACGGTGGGGAGGCTCGAGAACTACCTGTGAGGGAGGGGCCGTAGGGGCTGTGGCGGACGGGCCGGAGGGGCCGTGCGGAGGACTCGCCCTCAGTGAATTGGCACTCCGCTTGACCGAGTGCTAATCGCAGTCATAGTCTCGGCCCTGGCACTCCCCACTGGAGAGTGCCAATAGCGACGGGCAGGTCCGGCACCCGCGACGACGGATCCACCTGGTCGCCACCTCAGACAGTCAACCCCGTGATCTCCGAAGGGGGAGGTCGGATCGTGACGACCACCAGCTCCAAGGTTGCCATCAAGCCGCTCGAGGACCGCATTGTGGTCCAGCCGCTCGACGCCGAGCAGACCACCGCCTCTGGCCTGGTCATCCCGGACACCGCGAAGGAGAAGCCCCAGGAGGGCGTCGTCCTCGCCGTGGGCCCGGGTCGCTTCGAGAACGGTGAGCGCCTGCCGCTCGACGTGCAGACCGGCGACATCGTGCTGTACAGCAAGTACGGCGGCACCGAGGTGAAGTACAACGGCGAGGAGTACCTCGTCCTCTCGGCTCGCGACGTGCTCGCGATCGTCGAGAAGTAATTCACCCACTGTTTTAGTTCTGCGCCCCTGGCACCCCGCTACTCAGCTGCGACTTTTCTCAGCATGCCGGGCGTCGGGGGCGCAGTTCGTTCGAGAGGACTAACAGCTCCATGGCGAAGATCCTGAAGTTCGACGAGGACGCCCGTCGCGCCCTCGAGCGCGGCGTCAACAAGCTTGCCGACACGGTCAAGGTGACGATCGGCCCCAAGGGCCGCAACGTCGTCATCGACAAGAAGTTCGGCGCACCCACCATCACCAACGACGGTGTCACCATCGCCCGTGAGGTCGAGGTCGAGGACCCGTACGAGAACCTCGGCGCCCAGCTGGTGAAGGAGGTGGCGACCAAGACCAACGACATCGCGGGTGACGGCACCACCACCGCCACCGTGCTCGCCCAGGCCCTGGTCAAGGAAGGCCTGCGCAACGTCGCCGCCGGCGCCTCCCCGGCCGCCCTGAAGAAGGGCATCGACGCCGCGGTCAAGGCCGTGTCCGAGGAGCTCCTCGCGACCGCCCGCCCGATCGAGGACAAGACCGACATCGCCGCCGTCGCCGGTCTGTCCGCCCAGGACTCGCAGGTCGGCGAGCTCATCGCCGAGGCGATGGACAAGGTCGGCAAGGACGGTGTCATCACCGTCGAGGAGTCCAACACCTTCGGGCTCGAGCTGGACTTCACCGAGGGCATGGCCTTCGACAAGGGCTACCTGTCTCCGTACTTCGTGACGGACCAGGAGCGCATGGAGGCCGTGCTCGAGGACCCGTACATCCTGATCAACCAGGGCAAGATCTCCTCCATCCAGGACATGCTGCCGCTGCTCGAGAAGGTCATCCAGGCCGGTGGCTCCAAGCCGCTCCTGATCATCGCCGAGGACGTCGAGGGCGAGGCCCTGTCGACCCTGGTCGTGAACAAGATCCGCGGCACGTTCAACGCCGTCGCCGTCAAGGCGCCCGGCTTCGGTGACCGCCGCAAGGCGATGCTCGGCGACATGGCCACCCTCACCGGTGCCACCGTCATCGCCGAGGAGGTCGGCCTCAAGCTCGACCAGGCCGGTCTGGACGTGCTCGGCACCGCCCGCCGCGTGACCATCACCAAGGACGACACCACGATCGTCGACGGTGGCGGCAACAAGGCCGACGTCGAGGGCCGCGTCAACCAGATCAAGGCCGAGATCGAGAACACGGACTCCGACTGGGACCGCGAGAAGCTCCAGGAGCGCCTCGCGAAGCTCGCCGGCGGCGTCTGCGTCATCAAGGTCGGTGCCGCGACCGAGGTCGAGCTCAAGGAGAAGAAGCACCGTCTGGAGGACGCCATCTCCGCGACCCGCGCCGCGGTCGAGGAGGGCATCGTCTCCGGTGGTGGCTCCGCTCTGGTGCACGCCGTCAAGGTCCTCGAGGGCAACCTCGACAAGACCGGCGACGAGGCCACCGGTGTCGCGGTCGTGCGCCGCGCCGCCGTCGAGCCGCTGCGCTGGATCGCCGAGAACGCCGGCCTCGAGGGCTACGTCATCACCTCGAAGGTCGCCGAGCTCGACAAGGGCCAGGGCTTCAACGCCGCGACCGGCGAGTACGGCGACCTGGTCAAGGCCGGCGTCATCGACCCGGTCAAGGTCACCCGCTCCGCCCTGGAGAACGCCGCGTCCATCGCTTCGCTGCTGCTCACGACCGAGACCCTGGTCGTCGAGAAGCCGGCGGAGGAGGAGCCCGAGGCCGCCGGCCACGGGCACGGCCACTCCCACTAGTGCACTGAGCACTCGGTGCGGCGCCGGTCGCACCGGCGTCTGCTCGTACGAGGCCCGGTTCCGCGCTTGTCGCGGGGCCGGGCCTCGGCGTTGCGCCCCGCGACACGGCCGACGGTCAGTCCTCGAGTTCGTCGAGCGCGCCGAGCTGGGCCATCAGCCCCAGCCGGTCCTCGTGCCACCAGCCCTCGACGATCTTCCCGTCCTCCTGGAACCGGAAGATGGTCGCGCCGGTCATCGTGAGCTGTTTGCCCGTCGCCGGGATCCCCATGAAGTTGCCGTTGTGCTCGGCGCTGAAGGTCCACCGCGTGCACACCCGGTCGCCTTCGGTGATCTGGTCGTCGAGGGTGAACTCGAAGTCGAACGCGCCGCGGTACATCTCGATCTGGCGCCGCATCGCGTCGAGACCGATGGTGTCCGTGACGTTGCCGGGATCGTGGTCGTGGTAGTCCTCCGCGAGCAGGCCGTCCAGCGGCGGCAGTTCGCCCTCGGTGGCGATCGTCTCGAAGAACCGGCGCGCGTTGCCCGCGTACAACTGCTCGTCCCGCACCACGTCCAGATCGGTGAAGGTGGGCATCTCGTCGCAGAGGGCGACCATTTCCCGGAAGACCGTGTCGGTTTCGGGAAGGTTCGAGCTCCGCATCGCCTCCTCGTACGACGGGAACTCGACGATCTCGATGAAGTGGGTGTCGTCGGACCGGTCCTTGCCGATGACGCTGTGCGTCGCGGTCCGCTTCCCCCGGGTCTTTTCCGCCCAGGTGTCCATGAGCTGGTTCATCTCGTCGAATCGGCTGGTCTTGCAGTCGATGACCTGCACAAACGTCATGTCGCCGCCTCCGGCCCCCCTGCGCCCCCCTGCGTAAGGTCCGGACAGCTCCATCTTCCCACCGCCGTGTAACGAGCCGCGGGAACGGGCGAGGGGCCGAGGCAACCGCCGCCCCGGCCCCGAACCGCCGCGCCTTACCGAGGCCCGTACTTGCGACCCGTCTTCGCCGTGACCCCGCCGAGCAGCCCGCGCGGCGCCAGTTTCACGACGCCCATCAGCGTCTTGTACCGCGGATCCGGGATCGACAGCGACTTGCCGCGCGCCAGGTCGGCGAGCGCCGCCGCCACCAGCTTGTCGGCGTCGAGCCACATCCACTTGGGGATGTTGTCGGTGCCCATCGAGGCCCGCTCGTGGAACTCCGTACGGACGAAGCCCGGGCAGAGCGCCATCAGCCGCACACCACTGCCGGCCAGGTCCCGCGCCGCGCCCTGCGTGAACTGCACGACCCACGCCTTCGACGCGCCGTACGTCCCGCGCGGCACGAACGCCGCCACCGACGCCACGTTCACCACGCCGCCCCTGCCGCGCTCACGCATCGGCGCCACCGCGGCGGACGTGAGCCGCAGGACCGCCTCGCAGTGCACCTTCAGCATCGTCAACTCGTCGGCGAGCGGGACCTCCAGGTACTGGCCCTTGTTGCCGAAGCCCGCGTTGTTGACCAGCAGGTCCACGGGACGCTTGCGGTCGGTCAGCCGTGCCTCGACCGCGCCGATGCCCTCGTCGGTGGCGAGGTCGGCCGTGAGCACCTCGGCCTCGATGCGGTGCCGGTCGTGGAGCTCGGTGGCCTGCTCGCGCAGCCGCTTGGTGTCACGCGCCACCAGGACGAGGTCGTGGCCGTCAGCGGCGAGCCGGCGCGCGAACGCGGCACCGATCCCCGAGGTGGATCCCGTAATCAGAGCGGTAGTCATGGGGTCAGGCTAGGGGGCCCCGGCCATGATCCGCCGGACACCCCCCGGTGACCGCCGTGGGCATGACCACGCTCGGGAGCCCCGGGCGTCGTCCCTGCGAGCGTCGCAACCGCAGTGCGGCCGGGACCACAACCGCCGTGCGGGCCACGCCCGTTACCGTCACGCGGCCCACGCCCGCTTCACGCCTGCGTCGCGTCGCCCGCCGCACCCCCGTCTCCGTACTTGGCCACGTAAGAACGGGCCGTCTCGACGGCCTGGGGGTCGAGCGTGTCCGCTGCGACGAGCAGCCGCGGCAGCAGCTCCCGCTCGGTCGTGACGGCGCGGAACTGGAAGGCGACGGTCACTTCGTGGTCGGGCCGGTGCACGATCTCGATCGTGTCGCCCGCCCGGATCGCGCCCGGCTCGATCACCCGCAGATACGCGCCCGGGGCGGCCCGCGCGGTGAAGCGCCTGACCCACCCCTTCTCGCCGATGTGGCCCTGGAACGTGCGGCAGGGGATCCGGCCGGAGGCGACCTCGAGGACCAGGTCGGAGCCGACGCGCCAGCGCTCGCCGATCTTCGCGCCCGTCACGTCGACACCCTCGGTCGTGAGGTTCTCGCCGAACGAGCCGTTGCGCAGCTCGTGGCCGAGCGTGCCCTGCCACTCGTCGAGGTCCTCGCGGGCGAAGGCGTAGACCGCCTGGTCGTCGCCGCCGTGATGGCGCATGTCGCACACGGCGTCCCCTTCGAGACCGCTGGCGCCCACCCCCTTGGGCCCGGGCGCCGCCACCCGGACGGGGCCCGGCACCGGCTGCTTGTCGATTCCGGTCACGCCCTCGGCCTGGTCGGTGTGCTCGCTGGCCTCGGGGCGACCCACGTTCAGAGACAGAAGCTTCATGACGGCACGCTAAGCGACGCGACGCCAAAGCGTCGACGCAATATTTTCCGTGGCATCCAAGGATCCCTTATGCTTGAGGGATGATCGAGGCCCGTCACCTCCGTGTCCTGCGCGCCGTGGCCGCCACCGGCTCCTTCTCGGCGGCCGCCCGCGAACTCGGCTGCACCCAGCCCGCGGTCAGTCAGCAGATGAAGGCCCTCGAATCCTCGGCGGGCACTCCGCTCCTCATCCGCACCGGCCGCGAAATGCGCCTCACTCAGGCGGGTGAAGCCCTGGTGCGCCACGCGGCGGGAATTCTGGCCGGGCTGACCGCGGCGGAGGAAGAGGTCGCCGCCATCGCGGGCCTGCGCGCCGGCCGCGTCCGCCTCGTCTCCTTCCCGAGCGGCAGCTCCACGCTCGTCCCCACCGCGCTGGCCGCCCTGCGCGCCGCACACCCCGGCACCCGTGTCTCCCTCGTGGAGGCGGAGCCGCCGCGCTCGGTCGAGATGCTGCGCGAGGGCGACTGCGACGTGGCCCTGGCCTTCCGGTACGAGGGGCGGCGCGAAGCGCCTGCGGAGAGGGGCGGTGGCGGCAGGCGGGACGGCGAAGGGGCACAGGCCGCGGAGGACTGGGACGACCTCGTCGTACGTCCGCTGCTCGCCGACCGTCTCGTCGGCCTCGTTCCTGAGGGGCACCGTCTCGCCAGGTCCGGCGCGGTCTCCATCGGCGAGCTGGCCGACGAGCCCTGGATCGCGGGCTGCCCGCGCTGTCGCCGGCAGCTGGTGGAGGTCTGTGAGGGTGCGGGATTCACGCCGCGCATCGACTTCGCGACCGACGACTATCCGGCGGTGATCGGTCTGGTCGGCGCGGGCCTCGGTGTGGCGGTCCTGCCGGAGCTCGCCATCGAATCCGTACGCCCCAAGGGTGCACGCACGGTGACGGTGGAGCCGGCTGTGCAGCGCGAGATCGTCGCCCTCACACTGCCCGACCTGGCTCAGGTGCCGGCCGTGGCAGCCACGCTCGACCACCTGGCGCGGGCCGCGGCTCGCTGATCGGGCCCTGACGAACCCGTGATCGGGCCCTGACAAGCCCGCGGGCACGCCAATGCGTCCCCACCGTGAAGAAACGTTTCCGTCAGTTGTTCACCACGGGCGGTGCGCCGCCCGCCGACGCCGGTGCGGCAGCGACGAGCCGGTTGCGGGCGCGGCCCATGAGCTCCTCGCGCTCGTCCTCGGTGAGCCCGCCCCACACGCCGTAAGGCTCGCGTACCTGGAGCGCATGAGCCGCGCACTCCGCGCGCACCGGACATCTCATGCAGACCTCTTTGGCCGAGTTCTCGCGAGCGCTGCGCGCCGCTCCCCGCTCTCCCTCCGGATGGAAGAAGAGCGAACTGTCCACCCCGCGGCAGGCCGCGAGGAGCTGCCAGTCCCATAGATCTGCGTTCGGTCCGGGAAGGCGGGAGAAATCTGCCATTGCTGTGTCCCCTTGTAGCCGTTCTGACGCGGATACGGTGCCCAAGAACCGTACATCTACTGTCTAAGGAGATGAAAATATGACTCATTACGAATCTAGCCTCAGACACCACTGAAAGTGAAGAAAAACGGCTAAATGGGGCATGCCTTGTGGCGAAACCTTGTGGGTCGCTTGCGCCGTCTGCTCTGTATCCGGTCCCTCACGTAGAGTGCCGAAGCAGACCGTCGAACCCGTAACTCTTTCGGGTGACCGTCGTTGAGAGTGCGGAGGCGGTTGAAAGAACAAGCGCTCGGGCATGTGTCCGAGAGCGTCGACCGCACAGGTGACGATTCGTACCAGCCTGGAGGCCCAAGGTGACGCGCATCAGCTGCGGAGGACGGTCATGACATCCGTCCTCGTCTGCGACGACTCCCCGCTTGCCCGAGAAGCGCTCCGCCGCGCGGTCGCGACCGTCCCCGGCGTGGAGCGCGTGACGACCGCGGCCAACGGCGAGGAAGTCCTCCGCCGCTGGGGCGCCGACCGCTCGGACCTGATTCTGATGGACGTACGCATGCCCGGTCTGGGTGGCGTCGAGACGGTCCGGCGGCTGCTGTCCGCCGATCCCGGTGCGCGCATCATCATGCTCACCGTGGCCGAGGACCTGGACGGTGTCGCGCTCGCCGTCGCGGCCGGCGCCCGCGGCTATCTGCACAAGGACGCCTCGCGCGCCGAACTGCGTGCCACGGTCACGCAGGCGCTCGCCGACCCGACCTGGCGGCTCGCGCCGCGCAGACTGCGCTCGGCCGAGATGGGCGCGGCGCCGACCCTCACGGCGCGTGAGATCCAGGTACTCGAAGGCATGAGTCACGGCCGGTCCAACGCGGAGATCGGGCGAGAGCTCTTTCTCTCCGAGGACACGGTCAAGACGCACGCACGCCGCCTCTTCAAGAAGCTGGGCGCCTCGGACCGCGCGCACGCCGTGGCGCTCGGATTCCGCTGGGGCCTTGTCCGCTAAGGCCCACGATGCGCCGCCGCGGGGGCACAGCGATCCCCGTCCGCCCCAGGGTGGACGGGGCTGCGGGCGGCCGCCGGTCCTCGTTTCGCCGGACATGCCGCATCCTTGAGTTGTGGAGTTCCTCAGGGACGAGTCGGTCGAGCGGAAGGGGAGGGCGCACGAGATGAGTTCCGGCGCACCTGCTCATAACGCTTCAGTGCACAACTACGGACGCGGTGCCGCGGACCGGACGCCGCCAAGGCACCATGGACCGATGCGCGACGACGAGGCAGCCGGCCCAGGAGCCATCGGTGCACTGGTCCACAGCGCTGTCGAGGGCGACGAGCAGGCCACGCACGACCTTCTGGCGCACGTCCACCCCCTCGCGATCCGCTACTGCCGCAGCCGTCTGACCCGACTGCCGGGTGACGCACGGCACTTCGTGGAGGATCTCGCGCAGGAAGTCTGTGTCGCGGTGCTCCTCGCGCTGCCGCGCTACAAGGACACCGGGCGCCCCTTCGAGGCGTTCGTCTTCGCCATCGCCGCGCACAAGGTCGCCGACCTGCAGCGCGCCGCCATGCGGCATCCCGGTTCCACCGCCGTGCCCTCCGACGAGATGCCGGAGCGGCCCGACGACTCGCTGGGACCGGAGGAGCGGGCCCTGCTCAGCAGCGACGCGGAGTGGGCGAAGAAGCTCCTCGCCAACCTTCCGGAGAACCAGCGCGAGCTGCTGCTGCTCCGGATCGCCGTCGGCCTCACCGCGGAGGAGACGGGGCAGATGCTCGGCATGTCGCCGGGCGCCGTCCGTGTCGCCCAGCACCGCGCACTCAGCCGACTGCGGGCGCTCGCCGAGCAGTGAGCTGAAACGGCGGGCGGAAACGCTGAGCTGAAACGGCGGGCGGAAACAGCGGGCGGAGCAGCGCTTCAAGCGGCGCCCGATCAGTCACCCGATGAGTGAGACGCGCCACGCGTGCGCGGGACTCCCCCTGTGCGGGGCGCGGGCTGCGCACGTGTGAACGTACAAATCTGCCTGGTGATCTTGATCGTGGAATGAGACACCTCCGGATCCCGTTAGCATGGACATCCGCACCGATCAAGGCCATTTGGGGAAGGTGTCATGACTGCAAACGTCGACGGAGTGCCCGAGAAATTCGCGACACTCGGGCTGACCTACGACGACGTGCTGCTGTTGCCGGGCGCGTCCGAGGTCCTCCCGAACGCGGTCGACACCTCGTCCCGCATCTCCCGCAACGTGCGCGTGAACATTCCGCTGCTGTCGGCGGCGATGGACAAGGTCACCGAGTCCCGCATGGCCATCGCCATGGCGCGGCAGGGTGGCGTCGGCGTGCTGCACCGCAACCTGTCGATCGAGGACCAGGTCAACCAGGTCGACCTCGTGAAGCGTTCCGAGTCCGGCATGGTGACCGACCCGATCACCGTGCACCCGGACGCGACGCTGGCCGAGGCCGACGCGCTCTGCGCGAAGTTCCGCATCAGCGGCGTCCCGGTGACCGACCCGGCGGGCAAGCTGCTCGGCATCGTCACCAACCGCGACATGGCGTTCGAGTCCGACCGCAGCCAGCAGGTGCGCGAGGTCATGACTCCCATGCCGCTCGTGACCGGCAAGGTCGGCATCTCCGGCGTCGACGCCATGGAGCTGCTGCGCCGCCACAAGATCGAGAAGCTTCCGCTGGTCGACGACGCGGGTGTCCTCAAGGGCCTCATCACGGTCAAGGACTTCGTGAAGGCCGAGCAGTACCCGAACGCCGCGAAGGACGCCGAGGGCCGCCTCCTCGTCGGCGCCGCGGTGGGTGCGAGCCCCGAGGCCCTGGAGCGCGCGCAGGCGCTGGCCGAGGCGGGCGTGGACTTCCTCATCGTCGACACGTCGCACGGACACAACAGCAACGCGCTGAACTGGATGGCGAAGATCAAGTCCAGCGTCGGCGTCGACGTCATCGGCGGCAACGTCGCGACGCGTGACGGCGCGCAGGCCCTGATCGACGCCGGTGTCGACGGCGTGAAGGTGGGTGTGGGCCCCGGCTCCATCTGCACCACGCGCGTGGTCGCCGGTATCGGCGTCCCGCAGGTCACCGCGATCTACGAGGCGGCTCTCGCCGCGCGTGCCGCCGGTGTCCCGGTCATCGGTGACGGCGGCCTGCAGTACTCCGGCGACATCGGCAAGGCGCTCGCCGCCGGTGCCGACACGGTGATGCTGGGCAGCCTTCTCGCGGGCTGTGAGGAGTCCCCGGGTGAGCTGATGTTCATCAACGGCAAGCAGTTCAAGTCGTACCGCGGCATGGGTTCCCTCGGGGCGATGCAGTCCCGTGGGCAGGGCCGGTCGTACTCCAAGGACCGCTACTTCCAGGCCGACGTCGCCTCCGACGACAAGCTCGTGCCCGAGGGCATCGAGGGCCAGGTGCCCTACCGCGGCCCGCTGGCCAACGTGCTGCACCAGCTCGTGGGCGGTCTGCGCCAGACGATGGGCTATGTGGGTGCCGCCACCATCGACGAGATGGAGACCAAGGGCCGGTTCGTCCGGATCACGTCCGCGGGCCTCAAGGAGAGCCACCCGCACGACATTCAGATGACGGTCGAAGCGCCGAACTACAGCCGCAGCAAGTAGTCGCCGACAGTCGAAGACAGGGTCAGGGGCGGCCCCGGGGTTCCCGGGGCCGCCCCTGGCGCGTATGTCGGGGATACTGGAAGGCGCTGAAACGCAGAGGGAAAGGCCACACACGTGACTGAGATCGAGATCGGGCGCGGCAAGCGCGGCCGCCGGGCGTACGCCTTCGACGACATCGCCGTCGTACCGAGCCGCCGTACGCGCGACCCGAAGGAGGTCTCGATCGCCTGGCAGATCGACGCCTACCGCTTTGAGCTGCCGTTCCTGGCCGCTCCCATGGACTCGGTCGTGTCGCCGGCCACCGCCATCCGGATCGGGGAGCTCGGTGGCCTCGGCGTGCTGAACCTCGAGGGCCTGTGGACCCGCTACGAGGACCCGCAGCCGCTCCTCGACGAGATCGGCGAGCTGGACACGGAGAGCGCCACACGCCGCCTCCAGGAGATCTACGAGGCTCCCATCAAGGAGGAGCTGATCGGGCAGCGCATCAAGGAGGTGCGCGACTCCGGTGTCGTCACCGCCGCCGCGCTGTCGCCGCAGCGCACCGCCCAGTTCTCCAAGGCGGTCGTGGACGCGGGCGTCGACATCTTCGTGATCCGGGGGACCACCGTGTCCGCCGAGCACGTCTCCGGTGCCGCCGAGCCGCTGAACCTGAAGCAGTTCATCTACGAGCTCGACGTGCCGGTCATCGTGGGCGGCTGCGCCACGTACACGGCCGCGCTGCACCTGATGCGCACCGGCGCGGCCGGTGTGCTCGTCGGCTTCGGTGGCGGCGCCGCGCACACCACGCGCAACGTGCTGGGCATCCAGGTGCCGATGGCGACCGCCGTGGCCGATGTGGCCGCCGCCCGCCGCGACTACATGGACGAGTCCGGTGGCCGGTACGTGCACGTGATCGCCGACGGTGGCGTGGGCTGGTCCGGCGACCTGCCGAAGGCCATCGCCTGCGGCGCCGACGCCGTGATGATGGGCTCCCCGCTCGCGCGCGCCACGGACGCGCCCGGCAAGGGCCACCACTGGGGCATGGAGGCCGTCCACGAGGACGTGCCGCGCGGCAAGAAGGTCGACCTCGGGACCGTCGGTACGACGGAGGAGGTCCTCACCGGGCCTTCGCACACCCCGGACGGTTCGATGAACTTCTTCGGCGCCCTCAAGCGCGCCATGGCGACGACCGGCTACAGCGAGCTCAAGGAGTTCCAGCGGGTCGAGGTCACGGTGGCGGACTCGCAGCACCGCCGCTGACGCAGTACTCCGTGGAAGGGGCCCGCACCGTTTCGGTGCGGGCCCCTTCCACGTGGAGGGCCTCTATGGGGCTGCGGGGAAGGGCTTCACAGGCGGTGGGCCGCGCCTGTCGGGGTGGCGCCCCTGGTGTCCAGGAGGAGCTGGGCCTTCACGGACAGGCCCTGGAGGTCGTACGTGCGGTGCGGCTGAAGCAGGATCGTCAGGTCGGCGTCGGCGGCTGCCTCGTAGAGGAAGTCCGCGCGGGGGACGGGGTGGCCGAGGACGTTCCACGACGGGATGTGCGGGTCGTGGTAGCTGACCGCCGCGCCCAGCTGCATCAGCCGGGTGGCGATCTCGTGGGCGGGGGTGCCCTCCAGGTCGGCGACGTCGGGCTTGTACGTGACGCCGAGGAGCAGGATGCGGGCGCCGCGGGCCGACTTGCCGTGTTCGTTGAGGAGGGTGGCGGCGCGCTGGATCACGTACTGCGGCATGTGGTGGTTGACCTGCTGGGCCAGCTCCACCATGCGCAGGGGGCGGACCGGGAGGGGCGGGCGTGAGAGGTCCTGGGGGACTCCGTGGCCGCCGACGCCGGGGCCGGGGCGGAATGCCTGGAAGCCGAAGGGCTTGGTCTCGGCGCAGCGGATGACGTCCCACAGGTCGACTCCCAGGTCGTGGCAGAGGACGGCCATCTCGTTGACCAGGGCGATGTTGACGTGGCGGTAGTTGGTCTCCAGGAGCTGGACGGTCTCGGCCTCGCGTGGGCCACGCGCGCGTACGACCTTGTCGGACAGGCGGCCGTAGAAGGCGGCGGCGGACTCCGTGCAGGCGGAGGTGAGGCCGCCGATGACCTTGGGGGTCGTGGCGTACGCGTGCGTGCGGCTGCCGGGGTCGAGGCGGCCGGGGGAGTAGGCGAGGTGGAAGTCGCGGCCCGCGCGCAGCCCCGAGCCGTCCTCCAGGAGGGGGCGCAGGACGCCTTCGGTGGTGCCGGGGGCGACCGGGGTCTCGATGATCACCGTGGTGTGGGGGCGCAGGCGGGCGGCGAGGGCGCGCGTGGCGTCGGTGAGCTGCGCGAGGTCGAGGGAGCGGTCCGCGCCGAGTGGCGCGGGGGCGCAGATGACGGCGGTGCGGACGCGGCCGAGTTCGGCGGGGTCGCCGGTCGGCCGGAAGCCCCCCGAGAGCATCCGGCGGATGTCGGCGGCGGTCAGGGTTCCCTCGGCGCCGTCGCCGGGGAGGCGGCCGGCCGCGAGGTCGGTGGCGCGTGCGGGGTCGTAGCCGATGGTCGCGATGCCGGTGGCGACGGCGGCCTGGGCGAGGGGCAGGCCGAGGTGACCGAGTCCGATGACGGCGAGATCTGCAGGCATGGAAGTGGGCCGTCCTTCCCAATAGCCGGAGCGGGAGGGGAGCGCAAGTCCTGTGGACAAGATGGGCGAGCGCAATGTCACACTAGGAGTAAATATGACCGTTATGCGGTATTGCGGGGCCGGGAATCCTGGAGTGTTGTCCACAGGCTGCGGGTGAGTGGTGGCTGAAGTCGGGCACGGCGGTCAGAATCGGTGAATGGGGGATGAGGGCCGGGGCGCACCGGACAGGTGACACCGGGTGGGACCGACTGGACCGACGCCGACTGACCGACAGCGGGAGGTAGCAGTGAGGACAGCGACACTGGGACCGGCGGAGCGTGCCGAGGCGCTCGCGGGAATGGCCGAGCGGGAGCTGGACATCCTGGTCGTGGGCGCGGGGGTGGTCGGTGCGGGAACCGCGCTCGACGCCGCGACCCGCGGTCTGTCCACCGGCCTGGTCGAGGCGCGGGACTGGGCCTCCGGCACATCCAGCCGGTCGAGCAAGCTGATCCACGGCGGGCTCCGGTATCTCGAGATGCTCGACTTCGCGCTCGTGCGCGAGGCGCTGAAGGAGCGCGGGCTGCTCCTCGAGCGGCTCGCCCCGCACCTCGTGAAGCCGGTCCCGTTCCTGTATCCCCTCCAGCACAAGGGCTGGGAGCGGCTGTACGCGGGCTCGGGCGTCGCCATGTACGACGCGATGTCGATGGCGCGCGGGCACGGGCGCGGCCTGCCCATGCACCGCCATCTGAGCCGGCGTCACGCACTGCGGGTCGCGCCCGCGCTCAAGAAGGACGCGCTCGTGGGCGCGTTGCAGTACTACGACGCGCAGATGGACGACGCGCGGTACGTGGCGACGCTGGTGCGGACAGCCGCGATGTACGGGGCGAAGGTCGCCAACAGGGCGCGTGTGACGGGGTTTCTGCGCGAGGGCGAGCGCGTCGTCGGCACCCGTGTCGAGGACGTGGAGGGCGGTGGGGAGTACGAGATCCGCGCCCGCCAGATCGTGAACGCGACGGGGGTGTGGACGGACGACACGCAGGCGATGGTCGGCGAGCGGGGCCAGTTCCACGTACGCGCGTCCAAGGGCATTCACCTCGTCGTGCCCAAGGACCGGATCAACTCGACGACCGGGCTCATCCTGCGTACCGAGAAGAGCGTCCTGTTCGTGATCCCGTGGGGGCGTCACTGGATCGTGGGCACCACGGACACGGAATGGGACCTCGACAAGGCGCACCCCGCGGCCTCCAGCGCCGACATCGACTATCTGCTGGAGCATGTGAACTCGGTGCTCGCGGTGCCCCTCACGCGCGACGACGTCCAGGGGGTCTACGCGGGCCTGCGGCCCCTGCTCGCCGGCGAGTCCGACGCCACGAGCAAGCTCTCGCGCGAGCACACGGTGGCGCACCCCGTGCCCGGGCTCGTCGTCGTGGCGGGCGGCAAGTACACGACGTACCGGGTCATGGCC
Source organism: Streptomyces sp. NPDC107517 (assembly GCF_055582645.1). Lineage (NCBI taxonomy): Bacteria > Bacillati > Actinomycetota > Actinomycetes > Kitasatosporales > Streptomycetaceae > Streptomyces > Streptomyces sp. NPDC107517. The sequence goes on from NZ_JBVJPM010000010.1 coordinate 153,481, forward strand.
AAGGACGCCGTCGACGAGGCGGTGCACGGGCTCGACCAGCGCGTTGCCGACTGCGTCACCGAGGACATTCCGCTGGTCGGTGCCGAGGGCTACCACGCGCTGTGGAACGCGCGGGCGAGGATCGCCGCGCGGACCGGGCTCCACGTGGTGCGGGTGGAGCATCTGCTCAACCGGTACGGGTCGTTGGCGGAGGAGTTGCTCGACCTGGTGGCTGCCGACCCCGGGCTCGGCGCGCCCCTCACCGGCGCCGACGACTATCTGCGGGCCGAGGTCGTGTACGCCGCCTCGCACGAGGGGGCCCGGCATCTCGACGATGTGCTGACGCGGCGCACGCGGATCTCGATCGAGACGTTCGACCGGGGGACGCGGTGTGCGCGTGAAGTGGCGGAGCTGATGGCCCCGGTGCTCGGCTGGGACAAGGGCCAGATCGAGCGTGAGGTGGAGCATTACGAGAAGCGGGTGCAGGCCGAGCGGGAGTCTCAGCGTCAACCTGATGACCTCTCGGCCGATGCGGCGCGATTGGGGGCGCCGGACATTGTGCCGCTGTGACGGGGTGGGCCGGGGTTGCGCTGGGGGCTGTGCCCCCAGGCCCCCCTTCGCCCTTCGGGCTCGTCCTCAAACGCCGGACGGGCTGAGAGGGGCGGCTCGTCTTCAGGTGTCGGGTTCGCAGAACTCTGCCGTCAACAGGCGGCGTTCCAGTTGGGGGGTGTTCGTCACCGTGGCTGTGTTGGTGCGGAACGTGATCACTCTCGACGCCGTTCTCGTTGCCGCTGTGCGGACGTAGCTGCCTTCTATTCGGCCGTTGTGACCCCAGACCGTCAGTCCGCAGGGGAGTTTCGTCGGATAGAGGCCCATGCCGTAGCGACCTTGTGCGGTGCGGGTGTTGAGCATCGCGCCGAGTTGGCGTGGCGGGAGGAGCCGGCCCCTGAGGAGGGCCGTGTAGAAGCGGTTCAGGTCCGTGAAGGTGGAGATCAGTTCGCCTGCGGCGCCCGCCAGGCGTGGGTTCAGGGTGGTTACGTCGCGGCCCGCCGTGTCGTACGCGTGGCCGTGCGGGGTGGGCAGACCGGTGCGGGTGCCGGGGAACGACGTGCCGGTGAGGTGGAGCGGTTCGATGATGCGGCGGCGGGCCTCGGTCGCGTACGAGTGGCCCGTGACCTGGCCGATGACCAGGCCGAGCAGGACGTAGTTCGTGTTCGAGTACGACCAGTGGCCGCGGGGCTCCGGCGGGTCGGCCTCGGCCAGGCGTACGGCGGTTCTGGCGGACACCGGGATCTTGCCGTGCGTGCGCGCCGTGAAGTCGGGCAGGCCACTGGTGTGGGTGAGAAGCGAGCGGAGGGAGACGGCGTGGTCACGTAGGAGACCCGGGAGATGATCGTCAACCGTGTCCGAGAGGCGCAGGCGGTGTTCGGCGGCGAGTTGCAGCACGACCGTTGCGATGAACGACTTCGTGATGCTCCCGGCCCGGAAGTGGTCGGTGCGGCGGATCGTGGGGCCGGTGCGCAGGAAGCGCGTCGTCCTGCCCTCGCGGGCGAGCAGCGCCGCGGCGGGGGCCTTGCCCTGCGTGACCAGCAACGGAAGAGTGGCATCCGTGGCCGGGGCCGCGAGCGTCGTGGAACTGCCCGGAAACATCCAGAACAGGGCTGCTGCCAGGGGTATCGCCAGCAGTGTCCGAAGTACGGGCATGACGTTCCCTCCTTGTGTGCGGTCCATCATGCGGGACGGTCGACCCTGGGCGTGGAGTGGTCCCCGGGTGAGGGACAATGAAGGCTCTGTCAGGGCGGGTTGCAGAGGGGACGCATGTCGGAGGCGGAGCAGGCGGGCACAGCTCGTCAGGACAAGAGCGCACGTCTCCTCGCCGGGCGCTACCGGCTGGGAGAGGTCCTCGGCCGCGGCGGCATGGGCACCGTGTGGCGGGCGAAGGACGAGACACTCGGCCGGACGGTCGCCGTCAAGGAACTGCGGTTCCCGTCGAGCATCGACGACGAGGAGAAGCGGCGTCTGATCACGCGAACGTTGCGTGAGGCGAAGGCGATCGCGCGGATCCGGAACAACAGCGCGGTGACGGTCTACGACGTGGTCGACGAGGACGACCGGCCGTGGATCGTGATGGAACTCGTCGAGGGCAAGTCCCTCGCGGAGCAGATCCGCGAGGACGGCCTGCTGGAGCCGCGGCGCGCCGCCGAGGTCGGGCTCGCGATCCTCGACGTGCTGCGCGCCGCGCACCGCGAGGGCATCCTGCACCGCGACGTGAAGCCGTCGAACGTGCTGATCGCCGAGGACGGGCGCGTCGTCCTCACGGACTTCGGCATCGCCCAGGTCGAGGGCGACCCCTCGATCACGTCCACCGGCATGCTCGTCGGCGCGCCCTCGTACATCTCGCCGGAGCGGGCGCGCGGGCACAAGCCCGGCCCCGCAGCAGACCTCTGGTCCCTCGGCGGACTGCTGTACGCGTCGGTGGAGGGCGTTCCCCCGTACGACAAGGGGTCCGCCATCGCGACCCTGACCGCCGTCATGACCGAGCCGGTCGACCCTCCCAAGAACGCCGGGCCGCTGGAGAAGGTCATCTACGGGCTGCTCGCCAAGGACCCGGAGCAGCGGCTCGACGACGCCGGGGCACGGGCGCTCCTGACCGACGTCCTGCACGCTCCCGAGCCCAAGGCCGAGGAGCCCGAGCCGGTCGACGCGACCAAGGTCGTGCCGCTGCCACCCCTTCCCGAGCAGACGCCCAAGTCGCCGAAGCCGTCGAAGGCGCCCAAGGTGCGCTTCGGCAAGGGAAGTTCGGGGGCCGCGGCGGGCGCCGGAGCTGCCGCCACTTCTGGTTCCGCGGACGCCGGATCCGGATCCGGTTCCGGCGTCGCCGTGGGGGACGGCGCGGGCAAGAGGGGCGAAGAGGCCTCCGAGAAGCTGCGCGGTGCGCTGCGGACGGTGCGGAAGGCCGCTGCTGCGGCGACCGCCGCGACGGCGGCCGGTGCGGCAGGCAAGGGTGGCGGAGAAGCATCCGGCGCCACGGCGGAGGCCTCCGCGCATCCCGCGGCTGGGCAGGGCGGTTCGGGTGCCCCGGCGCAGCCCGCCGGGCCGCCGCGCACGCCCGCGACCAGGGCCTCGCTCACGGACGTGGTCCCGCGGCGCACCCTCGTGATCGTGGCGGTGCTCGTCGCGCTCGCCGTGATCGGCACGGTCATCGGCATCGCGTTCAGCGGTGGCGACGACGGCAGTGCCGCCAAGGGCGGCGACAAGGCCGCCTCCGCGGGAGCGAGCGGAGGCAGCGGCAGCGACGGTAGCGGTGACGAGGACAAGGGCAGCGGCTCCGGCAGCGGCAACGACGCGGCGCAGGACGGCGGCAAGGGCTCCGACAAGGGCAAGGGCTCCGGCTCGGACACCGGCAAAGGCGACGACAAGGACGCCGACGCCGGCCAGGGGGCGTCGCCCGACAGCACCAGCGGCGGCAGCGGGGTCCCCGGCGGCACCGGCGCGGCCTCGACGTACAAGCACGACCAGGGCTTCTCCATCGGGCTCCCGAAGGGCTGGAAGTACACCTCGACGAGCGCGGCGGGGGCCCGCTTCACGGGTCCCGACGGGCAGAAACTGCTCGTCGGCTGGACGACGACGCCCAAGTCGAACCCGGTCCAGGACTGGCGCAACCAGGAGCAGTACATGCGCCGCGCCCAGTACGACCGGATCCGCATAGCGGCCGTCGACTTCCGCGGCTGGAACACGGCGGACTGGGAGTTCACTTACGTCGACGGGGGCACCAAGTACCGCTCCGTGGACCGCGGTTTCGTGGTCAACAGCGGTCTCGGCTACGGCCTGATGTACACGGCCAAGGCCGCTGACTGGGGCAGTGCGCAGCGCAAGTCCGCCTGGCAGACGTTCACCAAGACGTTCAAGCCGAAGTCCTGAGCCTGACGGCGGTCGGGCACGTATCGTGAGTGCTCGCGGACCGTGCGCAGCCGCATCGGTGCGCATCACTGCGCACAACAGGGCGCAGAACGAACGGAATTGACCACCGGGCGGACAGGGGGACGCGTCGTGGAGGACTACGCGGGGCGAGTGCTCGCCGACCGCTACCGCCTGCCGCTGTCGCCCGCCGACGCGTACGAGTTCGCATCGACACGGGCGTTCGACACCTACAGCGGCCAGGAGGTCCTGGTCAGACAGGTGCCGTTACCCGAGGTCGTCGAGGCCGAGGTGCTCGACGCCGAGGGGCTCCCGGACGGGTTCGTACCGCGTGAGTCGCGTGGCCGGCGCGAGCGGGGGGACGCGGCGCGGACCACGCGCAGGCCGACGGATCCCGCGGTGCGCCGTGCCATCGAGGCCGCGCAGGCCGCCGCCCAGATACCCGACCATCCACGGCTCGACCAGGTCTTCGACGTGTTCGCCGAGGGCGGCTCGCTGTGGATCGTCAGTGAGGTCGTCTCCGCGCGGCCGCTCGCCGCGCTGCTCGCCGAGGCGCCGCTGTCCCCGTACCGGGCGGCCGAGGTCGCTTCCGACGTCCTCACCGCCCTGCGCGCGCTGCACGCCCACGGCTGGGTCCACCGGAACATCACCGCCCGCACGGTTCTCGTGTGCGACGACGGCCGGATCGTGCTGACCGGACTCGCGGCCGGCGCGGCGGAGGAGGCGTTGTGCGGCTACGACCCGACGCCGGCGCCGCCCGCGGCGCCCTCGGAGCCGCGGGACCCGCAGGCTTCGGCTCCCGCGTCCCCGTACACCCCTCCCGCTCCCTCTGCCCCCGCGCCGTCCCGGCCCGCCGCCCTTGAGGCCGGGAGCGACCCTCGGGCCGCGCGCGCGGGGGCGATAGCCGCGTACCGGGCCGGTGCGCGGGCCGCCGCGCGCGGGGGTGTGGACACGGACGGGACGCCGGGGCCGCCGCAGCGCGGGCGGGGCGGGGAGTCCGGGGGCGAGTCGGGCGCCGGGACGCACGGGGGCGACGCGCGGTCCGGCCGGATCGACGACCCCTACGGCGTACGCGGTTCCGCCGAGCGCCCCTGGCACGGGGCGATCCCGCGGCCCGGTACGGAGCAGGCCGGGCCCGCCGCTCTTGAGGCGCCCGACTCCGCCCCGCAGAGCACGCGTTGGGACCGGCTCATCCCCGCGCAGCAGACGGCGTCGGCGGCCGTTCGCGGGCCGGTCACCGCCCTCGCCGCCGACCGCGCGCGGCAGGCGCGGATGACCGTCGTCGGGCCCGTCACCGAGCGCTGGGCGCCCGAGCAGGCGGGGCCCGTCCACGAGAACTGGCAGCTGGCCGCTCCGATCGGACCGGCCACCGACCTGTGGGCCCTGGGCGCCCTCCTCTTCCGGGCGGTCCAGGGGCATGCCCCGTACCCGGAGGAGAACACCGGCGAGCTGGTGCAGATGGTGTGCGCAGAGCCGCCCGCGTTCGCCGAGGAGTGCGGGCCGCTGCGGCCCGTCGTCGAGTCGCTGCTGCGTCAGGACCCCACGGAGCGGCTCGACTTCGAGGAGCTGCGGGGATGGCTCAGGTCGCTGGTGCGGTCCGCGCCGGAGCCTGAGGCGGGCGTGAACGTCGTGGCCGCACCCCCGTTCGACGCCACGCGGCTGCCGGTCGTACGGCGCCGGGGCGAGCTCGTACGCAGGCGCCGTTGGCGCTCCTCCGCCCAGGCCGTAGCCGGGCCCGGGCATGCGCGCCACAAGCGGGCCAAGGCGCAGCCGCAGCAGGCCGAGCGGCGCACGAGGCCGGAGCGTCACCTCCGGTCGGAGCGTCGCCCCCAGTCGGAGCGCGGCCCCAGGGAGCCCCGTTCGCTCGGCCGCACCCTGCTCGTTCTCGTACTGCTCGGCCTGGCCGCCGCGGTCGCGTATGCCGTGCTCTTCATGCCGAAGGCCGAGCCGAGCGGCGGCACGCCGGGTGACGGTGCCAAGGATCACGCGGGCGCCACCGGCGGGGGCCGGCCCGCGCCCGACGGCGGCAGGTCCACGCCGGCGCCGTCGGCGGGCGGATCCGCGGGCAAGAACGGCGGCGACAGCTCGTCGACCCCCTCCGCCACCGACCCGCAGACCGACTCGTCCGAGCCCGAGGTCGCGCAGGGCTTCACGCTGCGCAAGGACCCCGAAGGGTTCCGCGTCGCCGTCGCCAAGGGCTGGAACCGGCAGGGCAGGAACGGACAGGGCCAGGTCCTCTACACGCACGGCGACTTCGAACTCGTGGTCGTGCCGGGGCGCGACAGCGCGTCCGCGTACGGCAGCGACCCGATGACGTACCAGCGGGAGAAGGAACGCGAGTTGCAGCCCTTCCGCGACTCGACGTGGGCGACGTCCTCCGGGATGCGCCGGATCGACGTGGGCGGTCGGGCCATGGCCGAGGGCCAGTTCACGTGGCAGAACTCGGCGGGCCGCGAGACGTACGTACGCAACCTCGCGATGATCGTGGGCGGCCGCTACCACGTGGTGCAACTGCGGGGCCCCGAAGCCGAACGCGACGAGGTGACGCGCCTGTACGAGCAGGCGTCGGCGACGTATCAGAGCACGGGCTGATGTACCGGAGCGCCGTCTGATACAACGCCAGACGTCGTACCGGCGTACTGAATGCACCCGGTTGATGACCTGCCGCCCCCCCGTCCCGGCAGGCGACAAGCGTCACAGTGCGGTCTCCGTGCACCCCCGGCGGTTCCCTGCGCCTGGGCCGCTCCCTAATGTGGCTCTGTCAAGGCCATGAGCGGCCCTGGCACGACCAATGCGCCTGCGGGGGAACGTGAATCAGATGCAGGGCCTGCTCCTCGCGGGCCGCTATCGACTCGGTGACTCGATCGGGCGCGGCGGCATGGGCCGGGTGTGGCGGGCGCACGACGAAGTGCTGCACCGGGCCGTGGCCGTCAAGGAACTGACGGCGGCCCAGTACGTGCAGGAGGCCGACCGAGCCGTGCTGCTCGCGCGGACACAGACGGAGGCGCGGGCCGCCGCGCGCATCAACCACCCGGCGGTCGTCACCGTCCACGACGTGCTGGAGCACGACGACCGGCCGTGGATCGTGATGGAGCTCGTCGAGGGCCCCTCGCTCGCGGACGCCGTGAAGGAGTCGGGCCGCATCCAGCCGCGCGAGGCCGCCCGCATCGGCCTGTGGACACTGCGGGCGCTGCGCGCCGCGCACGCGGCCGGGGTGCTGCACCGCGACGTCAAGCCGGGCAACGTCCTGCTCGCCCGCGACGGACGGGTGCTGCTCACGGACTTCGGGATCGCGCAGGTCGAGGGCGACTCGACGATCACGCGGACCGGCGAGATAGTCGGCTCGGTCGACTATCTGGCGCCCGAGCGGGTCAGTGGCGCGGCGCCCGGGCCCGCGTCCGATCTGTGGGCGCTCGGCGCCACGCTGTTCACGGCCGTCGAGGGGAAGTCCCCGTTCCGGCGCACGTCGCCGATCAGCACGATGCAGGCCGTCGTCGAGGACGAGCCGGGCGAACTGACGTACGCGGACGCCCTCGCGCCCGTCATCCAGGCCCTGCTGCGCAAGGACCCGGCCGCGCGCCCGTCCGCCGACGAGGCCGAGACGATGCTCGCCGAGGCCGCCGAGGGGCGGCGGTCCAGCGCTGCGCAGGCCTATGTGCCCACGCAGGTGCATACCGCGGCGCCGCCGGCGCCCCCGGAGAAGTCGACTGCGATAGGCGTGCATCACTCCGCCGTGCCGGCCCCCGCGGCCGGTCGCCGCACGTGGCCGCGTGTCGTCGCCGTGGCGCTGGCGGCGGCGCTCGTCGGCGGCGGCGGGGTGTTCGCCGCGAACCACTACCTGAGTCACCGGACCTCGAACACGAACTCCGGCAAGGACGGGACCGAGACCTCTGCGGGTTCGGGCAACGGCAAGCACAAGGCCGGGAGCATTCCGGACGACTGGGTCCGCGTCGACGACGTCGAGGGCTACAGCCTCATGCTGCCGAAGGACTGGAAGCGGCAGGCGGACGGCCAGCAGGTCGACTACACGCCGGACGGCGGCGCCCACTTCGTGCGGATCGGGGTCGACGAGTCCCCCGACTGGCCCGACTCGTACCACCACCAGCTGGACCTGGAGCGGCAGGTCACGAAGCTGCCCGCCTATCAGCAGATCAACCTGCAGCCCAACACCTACCGTGACCGGCCCGGCTCCCTGTGGGAGTTCACCTGGACCGCGGGCAACAAGGACACGACGTCGGGCCCGCGGCACGCGATCGAGCAGACGTACGTCGAGAACGACGGCACCGAGTACGCCATCTATCTGTCCGTGCCGGAGGCCGACTGGGACGAGGGGCGGCAGCAGTTCGACGCGATCCTGCGGGGCTGGGAGCCGTAGGCACCGCGCCGGCCCTGCGGTTTCGTTGATCCCTTGACGGCCCGGAGCATGCCCCTCCGGGGCCCGTTCCGTGCGGCATGATGGGACGCATGGGGACCGAGGGGGAGGGCAACGTCCGTGTGATCGCGGGGCGTTACCGGCTGGAGGCGCGCATCGGCCGGGGCGGAATGGGCGTCGTGTGGCGCGCCTCCGACCAGCTGCTCGGGCGGCGCGTCGCGGTCAAGGAACTCGTACTCGACGAGACGCTCTCCGCCGACGAGGCCCGCCGCCAGAAGGACCGCACCCTGCGCGAGGCCCGCGCGGTCGCCCAGCTGAGCCACCCGAACGTCATCGTCGTCCACGACGTCGTGGAGCACGACGAACGCCCGTACATCGTCATGGAGTTGATCGAGGGCGGTTCGCTCGCCGACCGGCTCTCGCGGACCGGGCCCGTCGACCCGCGGGAGGCGGCCCGGATCGGGATCGCGCTCCTCGGCGCGCTGCGGGTCGCGCACGCGGCGGGGGTGCTGCACCGCGATCTGAAGCCGGCGAACGTGCTCGTCGAGGCGGGCAGTGAGCGCGTCGTGCTCACGGACTTCGGGATCGCGCAGGTCAGCGGCGCGACGACGCTCACCGAGACGGGTTCCTTCGTCGGCTCGCCCGAGTACACGGCGCCCGAGCGCATGTCGGGGGAGCGGACCGGTCCCGAGTCGGACCTGTGGTCGCTGGGCGCGATGCTGTGCGCGGCCGTGACGGGTGAGTCGCCGTTCCGGCGCGATTCGCTGGGCGGGATCATGCACGCGGTGGTCGTCGGCGAGATCCGCCCGCCCGCCGAGGCCGAGCCGCTGCTGCCCGTCGTGCGGGGCCTCCTCGAGCGGGATCCGGAGCGCAGGCTCGGCCTGGACGAGGCCGACCGGCTCCTTCGCGCGTACGTCGCCACGGGGACGACGCCGCGGGCGGTGGGCGGCTACACGCCCACCGCCAGGAACAGCCTCACGGCGCCCGCTCCCCCGCCCCCGCAGAAGCGTTCCGCTCGCGTGGTCCTGGCGGCCGCCGCGCTCGTCGCCGCGATGGCCGGGGCCGGCGTCTCCGCGGCCGCGCTGCTCGTGAACGGGGGCGACGGCGGCGGCACCCACCGCCCCACGGCGTCCGCGCCGGGCCCCACGGGCGACACGGCGTCCCCCTCGGACTCGGCGTCGGAGCCCCGTCCGACGGTCACCGTCACGGAGCAGCAGACCGGTACGCGGCCCGCGTCCCCCGCCGGTTACCGCACGGCCGTCGACCCGGAGGGCTTCTCCCTGGCCGTGCCGGACGACTTCAGCAGGAAGCCCGACGGACCCCGGATCTTCTACATGTCGCCGGGCGGCACGTTCAGGATCGGCATCAAGGAGGCGGCCCCCGACCCGGGCGGGCCCGGCGCCGTGCAGCGCCGCTCCGACGCGAAGGGGCCCGCCAACAACCCCGGCTACCGTGACGGTTCGGTCACCGACACGACTCACGGCGGCCGGCCGGCCGCGCTCTGGCGGTTCACGTGGAACGGCTTCAGCACGGCGGAGGGCGCGAGGCACACGTACGACCTGTGCTGGGAGCAGGGCGGCCGGATGTACGACGTGTGGGTGTCGGCGCCGGTCGGCCGGATCGCCGAGGCCAAGCGGTACTTCGACACGGCGGTCGCCACATTCGTGCCCTCCGGGGGCGGTTGAGGCATCGGGGCGGTCACAAGTGAGTGATCCCAGTGGATCCGGTGGCGTCCCGCACGGTAGGCATGGAGGCATGAGTAACAACGGGGGACCCGCCTACGGCCCGAACGATCCGACGAGCTTCGGACTCCAGCCGCCACAGCAGCCGCACACGCCCCAGCAGGGGAACCCGTACGCCCAGCCCCCCACCGCATATCCGCAGCCGCAGCCGCAGCCACAGCCGCACCCGCAACCCTCGCACCAGCCGCCGCCCACGCGGGTCGTGCCGCCGCGGCAGGCCTCGGAGCCCGAGCCCGGTGCCGGGCGTCTGATCGGCGGGCGCTACCGGCTCCTGAGCAAGCTCGGGCACGGCGGCATGGGCACCGTGTGGCGGGCCAAGGACGAGACGGTGGACCGCGAGGTGGCGGTCAAGGAGCCGCGCGTCCCCGACCATCTGCCGGAGCGCGAGCGGACCACCGTCTTCGAGCGGATGCGGCGCGAGGCGCGCGCGGCGGCCCGGCTCGACCACCCGGCCGTGGTCAACGTCCACGATGTCGCCGTCGAGGACGGACAGCCGTGGATCGTCATGGAGTTCGTGCAGGGGCGCACGCTCGGTGACGCGCTCCAGGAGGGCACGCTCAGCGCCCGCGAGGCGGCGCGGATCGGCCTCGAAGTGCTCGGCGCCCTGGAGGCCGCGCACGCCGCGGGCGTCCTGCACCGCGACGTGAAGCCCGACAACGTGATGCTCGGCCGCCACGACCGCGTGGTCCTCACCGACTTCGGCATCGCCCAGATCGAGGGCGAGACCAGTCTGACGGACACCGGCGGCTTCGTCGGCTCGCCCGAGTTCATCGCCCCGGAGCGGGTCCTCGGCCAGCGCCCGGGCCCCGCGTCCGACCTGTGGTCCCTCGGCGTCGTCCTGTACGCGGCGACGGAGGGCGTCTCGCCGTTCCGCCGCAACAACACGCCGGCGACGCTCCAGTCCGTGATCAACGCGACCCCGGCGGCGCCCGCCGCGGCCCAGGGACCGCTCGCCGAGGCCGTCAACGGCCTGCTCGCCAAGGACCCGGCCCGGCGTCCGAACGCGGCGCGCGTGCGCGATCTCCTGGAGCGCGCGGTCAACCCGCCGCAGCAGCCGCCCACCCAGGTCGTCCAGCTCGCGGGCCCCGGCGGCAAGGGCGTCAGCCTCAGCCGCAAGGCGCTGCTGGGCGCCGGCGCCGCGGTCGTCGCGGCGGCGGTGGTGGCGTACCTGGTGATCGCGGACCCGTTCGCGGGCCCGCTGCCCGACGGGTGGCAGGACCACCAGGAGAAGACGCTCGCGGCGACGATCGCGGCGCCACCGGAGTACGTGAGATCCGAGGCGGACAACAGCATCGACAAGACCAAGCACTGGGTCACCTACACCGACCCGAGCTACGGGGTCTGGATCAGCCTCAACCTCAAGAAGAAGGCCGAGGACAGCCTCAACGGGATCGCGAGTTCCGCGTCCGCGCAGGCGTACAAGGACTCCGACGAGATCAACAAGGGCGACAACACAGATATGGCGGACAAGCCCGTTCCGCACAGCCGGACGGTCAAGACCACGTACAACGACCGCGAGTCCGCCGAGAACACCATCACCTACACGGATGACAGTGATTCCAACGCGCCCAAGCCGCGTGAGGCGAAGGTCTTCTACTACAAGACCAGGTCGGGCGACATGTACCAGCTCTGGATCGACTACCCGGGCAAGGGCGACTTCACCGAGCGCGGGCGTGAGGTGGCGAAGGCGGCGATCGCCAACCTCGACATCGGCAAACTCTGACCGAAGGCCCTGACAACGCCCTGATCAGGGGCTTTGTTGCCAGCGATCGCTGGCGGCGTGTGAGTGCTTGGTGAAACCTCGTTACCCGTGGGTACCCAAAACGTTGACGGGCGCTTACGCTCGCGCCATGACGGACTCGCAGGCCATCTCCAAGGACCGTACGGACAAGACCGGCACGAACCCGGTCGCCCCCGCCCCGCAGGGCGTGCGCACCGCGGCCGACGTGGTGACGCCCGAGCTGGTCGCCCAGCTCACCAAGGGGGTGGCCGGCTCGGGCCGCACCGCCAACCACACGCCGTTCACCGGCGAGAAGCTGGCGGACCTGCCCGAGTCCACGCCCGAGGACGTCGCGGAGGCCTTCGAGCGGGCCCGTGCCGCGCAGGCCGTCTGGGCGAAGGTGCCCGCGCGGCAGCGCGCCGCCGTGCTGCTGCGCTTCCACGACCTGGTGCTCGCCCGTCAGGCCGAGGTCCTCGACCTGATCCAGCTGGAGACCGGCAAGGCGCGCCTGCACGCGCACGAAGAGGTCCAGGCCGTGGCCGTCGCGGCCCGCCACTACGGCCGCAAGGCCCCCGCCTACCTGAAGCCGAAGCGGCACACGGGCGCCGTCCCGACCCTCACCAAGGTCACCGAACTGCGCCAGCCGCGCGGCGTCGTGGGTCAGATCGCGCCCTGGAACTACCCGTTCGAGCTGTCCGTCGGCGACGCGCTCCCGGCGTTCGTGTCCGGCAACGCGGTGGTCATGAAGCCCGACACGGAGACCTGCCTGACGGCGCTGTGGGCGCGCGACCTGCTCATCGAGGCAGGGCTGCCCGCCGAGGTCTTCCAGGTCGTCCTCGGCGAAGGCCCGGTCGTGGGGCCCGAGTTGGTCAAGCACGCCGACTACGTCTCGTTCACCGGCTCCACCCGTACGGGCCGCGAGGTCGCCCAGGGCGCCGCCGCGCGCCTCGTCGGCGTCTCGCTCGAACTCGGCGGCAAGAACGCGATGCTGGTCCTGGCGGACGCCGACATCGACAAGGCGGCGGCCGGCGCGGTCCGCGCCTGCTTCTCCTCCGCGGGCCAGCTCTGCATCTCCATCGAGCGGCTCTACGTCCACGAGTCGATCGCCGACGCGTTCGTCGAGCGGTTCGCCACGCGCACCAAGGCGATGCGCCTGGGCAAGTCCCTCGCGTACGGCGCGGACATGGGATCCCTGGTCGGCGAGCGGCAGTTGGAGACGGTGACGCGGCACGTCGACGAGGCCGTGGCCAAGGGGGCGAAGCTCGTGGCCGGTGGCGTCGCGCGCCCCGACATCGGCCCCTACTTCTTCGAGCCGACCATCCTCGACGGCGTCGAGGCCCCGATGTCCGTGTGCAACGAGGAGACCTTCGGCCCGGTCGTCTCCATCTACCGCTTCACGGACGAGGACGAGGCCGTCGCGCTGGCCAACGGGACGCCGTACGGCCTGAATTCCTCGGTCTGGACGAAGGACGCGAGGCGCGGTCACGACGTCGCCGCCCGGCTGCGTACCGGCACCGTCAACATCAACGAGGGCTACGCGCCCGCGTACGGCAGTGTCCAGTCGCCGATGGGCGGCATGAAGGACTCGGGCCTCGGCCGCCGCCACGGATCCGAGGGAATCCTCAAGTACACCGAGGCGCAGACCGTCGCGCACCAGCGGATCATGCCGATGGCGCCGTCGTTCGGGATGACCGACGAGAAGTACGCGGCGTTCATGAGCCGCAGCCTGAAGGCGATGAAGACCTTCCGTCTTCGTTAGAGCACCACCCGTTCTCAACGAGGAGAGCCAGTGTCACAGGAGAACTCTGTCCGGAGTGAAGCCGGGAGCGCCGACGACGCCGCGTACGACTACGACGTCCTCGTCGTGGGCTCCGGCTTCGGCGGTTCCGTGTCCGCCCTGCGCCTGACCGAGAAGGGCTACCGCGTCGGCGTGCTCGAAGCGGGCCGACGCTTCGAGCCCGGCACGCTGCCCAAGAACTCCTGGGACCTCAAGAACTACCTGTGGGCGCCCAAGTTCGGCATGTACGGCATCCAGCGCATCCACCTCCTCGGCAATGTGATGGTCCTCGCCGGGGCGGGCGTCGGCGGCGGCTCGCTGAACTACGCCAACACGCTCTACGTGCCGCCGAAGCCGTTCTTCGAGGACCCGCAGTGGAAGGACATCACCGACTGGCAGGCGGAGCTGAAGCCGTACTACGACCAGGCGCAGCGCATGCTGGGCGTGCGGCTCAACCCGACCATGACGCCGGCCGACGTCCACCTCAAGGCGGCGGCGCAGGACATGGGCATCGGCGACACGTTCCACATGGCGCCGGTGGGTGTCTTCTTCGGCGACGGCAAGGACGCCTGTGGCGAGGAAGGGACCGGTTCGGTGAAGGCCGCGCCCGGCACGCAGGTCGACGACCCGTACTTCGGGGGCGCGGGCCCGGCCCGTAAGGCGTGCACCGAGTGCGGTGAGTGCATGACGGGCTGCCGCCACGGCGCGAAGAACACCCTCAACGAGAACTACCTGTACCTCGCCGAGAAGGCGGGCGCGGTGGTGCACCCGATGACGACGGCCGTCTCCGTCACCGACGACTCGCGGGGCGGCTACGCGGTCCAGACGCTCCCGACGGACGACAGGAAGAAGGGCGCGGGCCGTACGTTCAAGGCCCGGCGCGTCATCGTCGCGGCCGGCACGTACGGCACGCAGACCCTGCTGCACCGCATGAAGGCGGGCGGCCAGCTGCCGTACCTGTCCGCCAGGCTGGGTGAGCTGACGCGGACGAACTCCGAGGCGCTCGTCGGCGCCCAGACCAACAACCGCCGCTACAAGAAGCGTCACGGCAAGCCCAAGGTCGACTTCACGCAGGGCGTCGCGATCACGTCCTCGATCCACCCGGACGAGAACACGCACATCGAGCCGGTCCGCTACGGCAAGGGATCGAACGCGATGGGCGGCATGACGATCCTCCAGGTCCCCTACGCGCAGGGCTCGTCCCGCGTGGCCGGGTGGCTCGCCAACGTGGTCAAGCACCCGACGCTGATGGCGCGTTCGCTCTCCAACCACCGCTGGTCCGAGCGGACCATCATCGGTCTGGTCATGCAGTCCCTCGACAACTCGCTGACGACCCGTCTGAAGCCGGACGGCGTCGGCAAGGGCCTGCTCACGGCCGAGCAGGGCCATGGCGCACCCAACCCCAAGCAGATCAAGGCCGCCGTGGACGCCGCGTCCACGATCGCCGCCGAGATCAACGGCTTCGCGGGCTCGAACATCGGCGAGCTGATGGGCACCCCGCTGACCGCGCACTTCCTGGGCGGCTGCCCGATCGGCGACTCCCCTCAGACGGGCGTCATCGACCCGTACCACCGCCTCTACGGGCACCCGGGCATCTCGGTCGTCGACGGCGCCGCGGTCACGGCGAACCTGGGCGTGAACCCGTCCCTGACCATCACGGCGCAGGCCGAGCGCGCGATGTCGTACTGGCCCAACAAGGGCGAGGAGGACCCGCGTCCGGAGCAGGGCGTGGCGTACGCGCGGCTGTCCGCGATCGCGCCGAAGAACCCGGCGGTCCCGGAGGGCGCGTTCGGCGCGCTGAAGCTGCCGTTCCTGGGAATGCCGGCGGTTCCTCCCAAGAAGACCGCGAAGTGACGCCGGGCAGCTGACGCCGGACACCTGACTCCGGGCAACTGACCCCGGACGCCTGACCCCGGACATACGAAAGGACCTGCGCCCCCCTCCGAGCGCAGGTCCTTTCGCGTGTCCCTACGGGGTGTTACGCGGTGGCGCCGGCCTTGCGGCGACGCACGGTGAACACGGCACCGGCACCGGCGACGACGGCGACGCCGCCGATCAGGCCGATGGTCGGGACCATGGAGGACGAACCGGTCTCGGCGAGGCTGCCGGTCACCTCCTGGGTGTTGCTGTCGTTCGGCTTCTCGGACGGCATCGGAACCTTGCCGCCTTCCTGCGGCTTGGTCCCGTCGGTGTCCGTGCCGGGCTTCACGATCTCGATCAGGTAGCTGGCGGAGCTGTCGCTGAAGCAGTCCAGCTCGTCGTCGTTGTAGAAGCCGCCGCCGATGGTCAGGCCGGCGCCGATGGGGGCGCTCGCCTTCACGTTCAGGCGGAGCTGGTAGTTGACCGACTTGCCGGCCTTGATACCCGACAGGTCGAGGAAGCCGAACGAGTAGCCGTACTCGTCGTTGATGTCGACCCAGGCGCCGTCGACCTTCGCCTGGAGACGGACCTGGCTCGCCTTGTACGCGTTCTCGGCGTTCTCGTCGTTCGGGCCGACACCCGCGTAGAAGATCGCCTCGTCGAGGTCGGTCTTCGTCGGGTTCTTCACGTTGAGGGTGAAGCCGTGCCAGCCGCTGCCCGCCGCGATCTTGCCGGGCAGACCGCTGAGGGAGACGGCCAGCTTGGACTGGTAGCCCTCGTTGTCCTCCTCGCAGATGCCGGTCGGTTCGGTCGGCTCGTCCGACGGCGTCTCGGACGCGGAGGGCGACGGCGAGGTGGAGTCGGACGGCGTGCCCGACGGCGTGGAGGAAGCGGTCGTCGCGGGCGTGGAAGCCGGCGTCGAAGAAGGGCTCTCGGGGGTGGACGGGGTGGTTTCGGGCGACGACGGCTCGGCCGTGGTCGACGCAGACGTCTCGGCCGGCGTAGGCGACGTCTCGTTGACGACGGTCGTCGTGTCGGGAGTTTCGTCGGCGAACGCGGCCGGCGCCGAAAGCAGCGCGATCGGGGCTATGGCAGCCGTCGCGGCCGCGGCGGCCAGGGCACGGCGAAGCTTCATGAAGACCTCGGAAAGTCCGGCGTACTGCTGTGGCGCAGTACGAGCTGAGAGGCCTCCGCGTTGTGGGGTCGCGGGTGTGGCCGTTGGTTCCGCAGAAGTGACCGGCAACCCCGGGAAATGGTTGCCCTCGACTTCACGGGATTCTTATGTGAGCTGGGTCACCCAGCGCCCCGTACAACCGTTGCGGCGATCTTCGATCGTTATGCAAAGCGCTGGCAAAGGGGGCTGGTGGCGGGCTTGGATGGCGCCTCGGTACGGGCCGACGCGTGGCCCCGTGCCGCAGAGGACGAAGGTGGGAATGTGAAGTCAGGTGTGAGACGTGTAGTGGCGGCCGCTGCCGTGGTCGCGGCCCTGGGTGTGACGACGGCGTGCGGGGGGTCCTCCGAGACCACCGACGACGCGAAGAAGCCGGCGAAGACCGCCGCTTCGGAGAAGACCACGGCGCCCGCGAAGCCCGCCGAGGAGGGCGCGAAGGCGCTCACGGCGGCCGAGCTGGAGAAGGCCGTCGTCGCCACGGGAGACGTCAAGGGCTACAAGGTCGAGAAGGTGGGCAAGGACGACCTGCCGCCGACCGAGAGCGTCGCCGCGAAGCCGGCCTCGTGCCAGCCGCTCGCCGACATGTTCATGTTCTCGACGCAGCCGACGGCGAAGGACCGGGTCGTGCGCACGCTCATGGCGACGGACGAGCTCGACCCCAAGGTGACCTCGCTGGCGCTGCTCGCGCACGACGGTGCCGACGCCGCCGAGGTCATGAAGGACCTGCGCACGGCCTCGAAGAACTGCACCGCGTACGAGCACGTCGACTACAAGTACACCGGCGTCAAGGAGCGGCCCGCTCCCGACGCGGGTGACGAGGCGGTCTCGTACGACGTGAAGGGTGTCATCGACGGCGACAAGGTCCCGATGACCTTCACCGTGGTGCGCAGCGGCTCGACGGTCGTGGCCTTCTACACCATGAACATGCTGGACGCGAACAAGACCGACGTGCCGCAGGAGATCGTCGACGCGCAGCTCGCGAAGCTGGAGAAGACGGTCTGACCTCGGCTGTCCGGACCCGGCGGGCTCGGCTCGGCTCGGTGGGCACAGCGAAGGGCCCCGCGGACGCGTCCGCGGGGCCCTTGGCCTTCAGCACCGACGTCAGGGCGGCGTCGGTGCCGGGGGAGCGGCGCCGGGGGGTTGCGCCGCTGGTACGGGTCTGCCAGGGGTCGCCGCCCCCGGCGCGCGGTGGCGTGCGGACGGGGCGGGCCTGCGCCAATTCACTTGTGGAGCCCGGGACGGGGGGCTCTGTGGGGTGTGGGGTTTCTCCGCATCGTGCTCGCGGGTCTGTCGTGCGCGCAACCGTTTCGACCGACCGTTTCGACCACAGGGGCGAAGGGGTTCTGCTGGGAGGCCGACCGGCCCCGGGCGTCCCCGGGACCGGTCGTTCTCTTGGGTGACCGGGCTGCTGTCCCCTGCCGTCCGGTCACAAACGCTGGAGCGAGGTCCCACGACGTAGGGCATGGATCCCTACGTCTCATCGCTCCAGCAAAACCACGCGTGGATTGAGCGGGCCCGCCCCTGGCTGGCACGGACATCGGGACCAACGAAGGGTGCCGCGCACCGGTCACGCGCCGTACGGGTGAGAGCGGATCCGAACGTGGGTGCGTCGAGCAGGCATCAGACCCGGCCCCGGCACAGCTCCAGGAGCGTCATCGCGAGGCCCGTGCCGGGCTTGCCGAGGGCGTCCCTGTAGTGGCCGAGAACCTCCAGCTCGCGCGCCAGGTTCACGCGGCGCCCGCCCGAGGTGATGCGCGCCTCCTGGATGACGGCCGAGACGGCCATCCGTTCCTGGATCAGGCCGATGATCCGGTCGTCGAGCGAGTCGATGCGCTCACGGGCGCCGGTGATCACGTCGGCGGCCTCGGAGGTGTGGGCGCCGGTCTTCTCGCTGGGGGTGGTGGTGGTCATCGTGGGGCTCCTCGTCGTCTGTGGACGGGTGTCCCGGAGTGGCAAGGACCGGAGATGACAGGACGCCCCGGGCCTTGTCGGCCCGGGGCGCCCGGTTAGTCGCTTGTCAGGTGATCAAGCAGCTCGACCATGGCAGCCGGCAGGCCGGTTGCCATAGGTAAAGAGGAAGTCGATGCGGTGCTTGGTCACAGCACCAGTATGCCCCGGCCCGGTGGCCCCGGCCACCGCGTCCGTGGGATGAGACGAAGAGTGTTCGCCCGGGCCCGTTAGAATCGACAAAACAGACCCCTGCTCGTGTTCCACCGCCGGAAGGCCGCCGCCGTGCCATCAGCGTCCCCCGCTGCCGCCCCTGACACCGTTCTGGTTGTCGACTTTGGTGCGCAGTACGCCCAGCTCATCGCCCGCCGCGTCCGCGAGGCCCGCGTCTACAGCGAGATCGTGCCGAGCACCATGCCGGTCGACGAGATGCTCGCCAAGAACCCGAAGGCGATCATCCTCTCCGGCGGCCCCTCGTCCGTGTACGCGGAGGGCGCCCCGCGCCTGGACCGCGCCATCTTCGAGGCCGGCGTCCCCGTCTTCGGCATGTGCTACGGCTTCCAGCTGATGGCCACGACCCTCGGCGGCACCGTCGACGACAACGGCGCCCGCGAGTACGGCCGCACGCCGCTGACCGTCTCCCGCCCCGGCTCCACCCTCTTCGAGGGCACCCCGACCGAGCAGTCCGTGTGGATGTCGCACGGCGACGCCTGCTCGGCCGCGCCCGAGGGCTTCACCGTCACCGCGTCCACGGACGTCGTGCCGGTCGCGGCCTTCGAGAACGACGCCAAGAAGCTGTACGGCGTGCAGTACCACCCCGAGGTCATGCACTCCACGTACGGCCAGCAGGTCCTCGAGCACTTCCTCTACCGGGGCGCCGGCATCGAGCCGACCTGGACCACGGGCAACGTGATCGACGAGCAGGTCGCCGCTATCCGCGAGCAGGTCGGCACCAAGCGCGCGATCTGCGGCCTGTCCGGCGGCGTCGACTCCGCGGTGGCCGCGGCCCTCGTCCAGAAGGCCATCGGCTCCCAGCTGACCTGCGTGTACGTCGACCACGGCCTGATGCGCAAGGGTGAGACCGAGCAGGTCGAGAAGGAGTTCGTCGCCTCGACCGGCGCGAACCTCAAGGTCGTCGACGCGAGCCAGCGCTTCCTGGACGCGCTGGCCGGGGTCTCCGACCCCGAGACCAAGCGGAAGATCATCGGCCGCGAGTTCATCCGCGTCTTCGAGCAGGCGCAGGCGGAGATCGTCGCCGAGGGCGCGGCCGACGGCGAGGACGTCGCGTTCCTGGTCCAGGGCACGCTCTACCCGGACGTCGTCGAGTCCGGAGGCGGCACCGGCACGGCGAACATCAAGTCCCACCACAACGTGGGCGGCCTCCCCGAGGACCTGGAGTTCGCGCTCGTCGAGCCGCTGCGCCAGCTCTTCAAGGACGAGGTGCGCATGGTCGGCGCCGAGCTCGGCCTGCCGGACGAGATCGTCCAGCGCCAGCCGTTCCCGGGCCCCGGCCTCGGTATCCGCATCGTCGGCGAGGTCACCAAGGACCGGCTCGACCTGCTGCGCGAGGCCGACGCCATCGCCCGCGAGGAGCTGACGGCGGCCGGTCTCGACCGTGACATCTGGCAGTGCCCGGTCGTCCTGCTCGCGGACGTCCGCAGCGTCGGCGTCCAGGGCGACGGCCGCACCTACGGCCACCCGATCGTCCTGCGCCCCGTCTCCTCCGAGGACGCCATGACGGCGGACTGGACGCGCATGCCGTACGACGTCCTGGCGAAGATCTCGACCCGCATCACGAACGAGGTCGCGGACGTCAACCGCGTCGTGCTCGACGTGACGAGCAAGCCGCCGGGCACCATCGAGTGGGAGTAGTCGCTCCCCGACGCCGTGTGTGAAGGCGCCGCCCACTGCCGCATGGAGTGGGCGGCGCCTTCATGTCTGGGGGACGGCTCAGGTGCGCTTCAGGGTGCGCACCGGCTCGCCGCCCGGCTTCCACACCTGTACGACCAGGTACTTCTCGTCCTCGATGAAGGTGCGGGTGACCTCGGTCAGCTCGGTGCGGAAGAGGTGGAAGTCGTCCGGGTCGGGGACCTGGACCGAGTCCGTGTAGGAGGCGATGACCTCGGGGTCCTCGACCAGCAGCGCCCGTCCCGAGATCCGTACGTCCCCGCCGCCCATGCCGGTGCCGTCGCCCGGGTTGGCCTGGACGGCGAAGCGCGGGTCCCGGAGCAGATCGCGCGCCTTGAGCGAGCCCGGCATCATGCCGAGCCAGAACTCCCCGTGCAGGAACCGCACCTCCAGTCCGCTCGTGCGCGGCGAACCGTCCTTGCGCAGGGTCGCCAGGATGTGGTGCTGGAACCGGCCGAAGCGCTCCTCGACCGTCTTGGCGAGGTCCGGTTCGGCCGTGGTGAAAGTAGCCCAGTTCGACGTCATACGCCGAGTCTGGCGCGGATACCCGACACCTGCTGTCCGGTATGCGCGGCGCCGTCGGCGACGAGTTCGGCGCACTCTCTTCACCGCCCGCCTCTGTCCTCCTGCGCTCCTCGGAGGTAACTTCCGCTCCATGTCCACGCAGATGCCGCCGCCGGTCCCCACCGAACACCTCCAGTTCGCGATGCCCCCCATCCACGACTCCCCGGCCGACGAGCGTCGGCACCGCATGGAGCGGCTCGCGGGCGCGCTGCGCATCTTCGGGCGTCTCGGCTACGAGGACGGGGTGTCGGGGCACATCACGGTGCGGGACCCGGAGTACGACGACTGCTACTGGGTGAATCCCTTCGGGATGCCGTTCAAGCACGTCACCGTGTCCGACCTGGTCCTCGCCAACGGGGACGGCCAGGTCGTCGAGGGCCGCCGCCATGTGAACCAGGCCGCGTTCACCGTCCATGCCCAGGTCCACCGGGCGCGGCCCGACGTGGTCGCCGTCGCGCACTGCCACTCGCTGTACGGGCGGGCGCTGTCCACGCTCGGCGAGCTGCTCGACCCGATCACCCAGGAGGCGTGCGCCTTCTACGAGGACCACGCGCTGCTCGACGAGTACACCGGCGTGGCCGTGGACCCGGACGAGGGGCGGCGGATCGCGGCCGCTCTCGGCGCGTACAAGGCGCTCATCCTGCGCAATCACGGGCTGCTCACCGTGGGCGAATCCGTCGACTCGGCCGCGTGGTGGTTCCTGTCGATGGAGCGCTCCTGCCAGGTGCAGCTCGCGGCGCGGGCCGCGGGCCGCCCGATTCTGATCGACCACCGCCAGGCCGTGGCGTCCCGGGACCAGCTGGGCGGCGACCTGGTGGCGTGGATCAACCATCAGCCCCTGTGGCAGGAGATCAGCAGCGCGGAGCCGGATCTGCTGTCCTGAGCGGAGGCCGGTGTCGTCCTGAGCCGGGGCGGTGCCGTTCCGGGTCGGGCTCGGTGCCGTCCTGACTCGGGGCAGCGGTGCCTTGAGCCGGGGTCGTCGTCCTTGAGCCGGGGCTGTGGCCTCGGGGGTCAACACCGGCGTTCACCGTTCACCCCCTCTGACCGGACCTGGCGGCCCTGGACGGCCTGGCGTACGGCACAATTCCCAGTCATTACACGGAAGTTGACGCGCGACCGTTCGGGTCGGGCGGGCTCCGGACGGGAAGGCGGGCGTACCGGGTGGCGGTCCAGGAGGCGCGAGAGGGAACGCACAGCGGGGGCTGCACCTGCGGCGACTGCCCGCACGGGGCGCGCGAAGGGCACCGCAGGGCCGTGGCCGCGTTCCTCGCGAAACGGGATGAACTGGCGGCCGGGCAGGGGCTGCCCGCTGCCGTCGCGCACTCGGCGGGCGCGTCCCGCCAGTGGGTCTCGGACGAGCTGACCCAGTCCGCGCGGGGCATGGCCGATCGCGGGCGCGCCGAGGGCGACGCGTGGCTCGCCGGGCTGTGGCCGCGCACGGTCGGCGTGGTCTGGGGCGGGTGCGCGCTGCTCCTGATCGTGCAGGCGCTCACGGCGATCGGCACGGGCTGGACGCCGGCGCGCACGGCGGGACTGCTCGCGGCGGTCGTCGTGAGCGGCCTCCTGACCGGCGCGGCCTACGTCCACCGGGCGGTCGGCGGGGTGCTCGCCCCGGTCGTCGGCGAGGACAACCGTCTGTCCACCTCCCGGGCCGTCGCCGCCTGCTGGGTCCTCGTCGTGGTCTACGCGGTGCTCGTCCTGGTGGGCGAGCTGGCCGGTGCCGCCGGCCACCGCGAACGCGATGCGCTGGTCTCCGGCCTTGAACTCGCCCGGGGCGCCGGGGTGGTGACCGTCCTGGCCGTCGTCTGCGGGGTCGCCGTTCTGGTGCGGCGGGTCGTGGGGGTGCGCGTGCTGGGCCAGCGCCTGCAGAAGGTGCGCGCGGACCGGCCGCGCGCCGCCGACCTGCTCACGGACGACGCAGGACGCGGCACCTTCGCCGACATCCAGTACGTGCTGATCTCGGCCGTCGCGCTCGTCTTCGTGGCGGTGCGCCTCGCCCGCCGCCCCGGACAGCTGCCCGATCTGCCGTGGGGCCTCGCCCTGCTGGTCCTGGTCTCGGCGGCCACCTACCTCGCGGCCAAGTACGCGGAGGGCGGACGGCCCGTGATCCTTTCGGTCGTGCGGTCCCGCGAGGCCGGGGACCTGGACGCGCCGATCCGCACCGGAGACGACATCGAGATCCGCGGGGCCGGCTTCGTGCCGCCGGGTGCGACCACCGCGGACCGGCTCTCCCGGATGATCGTCCGCATCGGTCCGGTGCACGTCCATGTGCCTCTCGTCCCGGTTCAGGGCGGATTCACCAACCCCACCGACTCGACCCTGACGGTCCCGGTTCCCGTCGATGTCGAGCCGGGGCGGGTCGACATCCAGGTCGTCACCGCGGCGGGCGTGGAGACGAACCGGTACGGGATCGATGTTTCGGACTGAGTGTCCACGTCCGGCCTGCGGCAATAGCTGAACGTCACTGAACGGTCGCGCCCTCTCGTACGTATGGTCTGGTGACGGGCATCTTTTTGCTGCACCGATGCAGGTGCGAGAGGCGGCGGACGGGCGATGACTCACGGCATGCGGACGGACATCCATACCGGTTACGTCAACGGCAGGGGCGGCTGGCGGGACAGCGCCCAACGGTTTGCACTCCTTCCTTTGCGGATCTTCCTCGGCGTCACCTTCATCTACGCGGGGCTCGACAAGCTGACCGACAGCGCGTTCTTCCACGCCACCGGATCGGGGTCGATCGGGGAGCAGATGCGCGGAGTGCGGGACATCTCCGCAATCCCCGCCATGGTCGACCTGGCGCTCAAGAGCCCGAGCGGCATCGGTTACGCGATCGCCTTCGGTGAACTGGCCGTCGGTATCGGCACGTTGATCGGTCTGTTCGCCCGGCTCGCCGCCGTGGGCGGCATGCTGATCTCGCTCAGCCTGTGGCTGACGGTGAGCTGGGCCACCGAGCCCTATTACCTCGGCAACGATCTTGCCTATCTGATGGCGTGGCTGCCGCTGGTGCTTGCGGGGGCTTCGGTGTTCTCGGTGGACGCGATGCTTGCGGCTCGGCGACGGGCCCGGGGTGGGCTCGGCTGACGGGTTTCCTTGTTCGGCTGACGGGCTTCTTTGTGCGGCGGGGGCTTTGAGGGCCCGTGTCGCGTTCTTGGCTGCTGGCGGCCGGTTGTGGCTGGGCGCGCAGTTCCCCGCGCCCCTTGGCGGCGTCCGTGCGCCGTTTCCGCTCTTACGGGGAGCCGGAGTCCGTCGGGTGGGATCTTTGGCGGCGGCGCATTGCGTAGGTTGCCACGCCCGCCACCGCGGCCAGGACCAGGCCGACGGTGACCAGGGGGATCACCGCGAACCACTCCACCTCCCAGCCGCCCAGCGCGGCGCCCAGGTAGAGGACTCCGGCCGCGGTCAGGAACAGGCCCGCGATCAGCTTTCCCGGCTGGAAGTCATGACGTGGCACGGGCCACCTCCGCCTGTCCGACACCGACTTCGAGCCGCAGTTCGACCGTTCCGCCGTCCTTGCTGCCCACCGGCGGTGTGAGGGTCACCCTTTGCTCCTGTCTCGGACGGATGTCCACGTCCTGTGTCTTTTCGTCCGGCAGCCGGATGTCACCGACGCCCACCTCGGCCCGCAGTACGACCGTCGCGTCCTTCGGCACGACGACCTTGAGCTGCCCCGCTCCGACCTCCGCTCTTGTCGTCAGCGTCTTGCCCTTGCCGAGATCGATCCCGCTCAGATCGAGTGTGCCGACGCCCGTTCCCAGCTCGTATGCCGGCTCCACCTGGGCGACCGAGGCCGGGGTCCATTCGGTGCGCACCCAGTGAGTGGTGATGTCGGAGGGGAGCGCGGCCGACGCGGCGAGAAGGCCCGCCGTGATGACCGCGAGGATGATCGAGCCGACGCCGGTCCGTCCGACGAATGCGCTGAGCGCGATCCCCAGACCGAAGACGACGAGCGCGCTCGCGAGACCGGCCTGGAGGGCCGTGCCGAGCGGGTGGCCGTGCCAGGTCGCCGCCGTGCCCGCACAGCCCGCGGCCAGCGCGAGCAGGAACGTCCAGCCGCCGATCCAGCGCGGCCCGCGCTGCTTGGGTGCCCCGCCTTCCGGGCCGCGGGAGGAGACGTCAGGGCCCCAGGCCGTCCGGTGCCCGTGCGCCGTGGGCTCGTACCGGATGTCGACGCCGTTGTCGGGCCCCCAGAAGTATCCGGTCCCTCCGACGTGTGTGCCGTCCTTGACTATCGGGTCCCGCCACCAGGACGGCGCCCCGGCGACGGGCGGAGCCTGCGCCTCGGGCGGCGCGTCGGCCACGGTCTGCGCGGCCAGAGGGTCGGGGTCGGCCGCTCGGCGCTGCTGGGACCAGTACCCCGCGCCCGCGAGGAGCAGGGCGAGGACGGCGGCGAATGTGAGCACTCCGCCGTTGTTCAGCATGGAGAGGAAGAGTCCGCAGCCGACGAGCGCGAAGAGCACGGCCGTCAGCGCAGGGCCGTCCACGCGGCCGGAGAGGAGCTTGCGCGCCTCGTTCTCCTCCTCGTCGTCGTACGGGACGAAGAGCCAGGCGAAACCGTAGAAGATCAGGCCGAGCCCGCCCGTCGCGGCGAGCACGGCGAGGCCGATCCGGAAGATCACCGGATCCATGTCGCAGTGCCGGCCGAGTCCCGCGCACACTCCGCCCAGCGTCCCGTGCCGCCGGTCGCGCCGGAACTTGCTCGGCGGCGCGGGGACGCCGGGCTCCTGTCCCGGTGCGGGCGGCGCGGACGCGCCGCCGGAGCCGCGCCCGGGCACCGCGTCCTGCGGCTGCCCGGCCTGCGCTCCCGTCGAGGCGTGCTGGTGATCTGTCATGCGTCCATCGTGACGGGCCGAGGTCCGCCGCGGCAGTCGGGACGACCCTGGACCAACCCTGATATTGCCCCTGACGGCGCTCGGGGCCGGGCCGGAGATCAGGGGAGTCTCCGGGCTGAACCCTGATGCCCGGGGTCCGTCCCGCGTGTGACCATCAATGGCATGCCGGAAGCCGCAGCACCACCCGTTGACGTCCCGCGGCCGCCGCGCAAGCTCTACCGCTCCAGCGACGGACGCTGGCTCGGTGGAGTGGCGCGGGGGCTCGCCGGGCATCTCGGCCTGCCCGTGATCTGGGTGCGGCTCGTCTTCGTGGGCCTGTTCATGGCGGACGGCCTCGGCGCTCTCCTGTACGCGGCCTTCTGGTTCTTCGTCCCGCTCGGCGTCGGAGGCGTGGGCAGCGAGCGGACCCCTGCCTTCACCACGGAGACGGCCACGGACGGGCGGCGCAGGCTCGTCGCCCGCAAGCCGGACAAGGGGCAGATCGTCGCCCTGCTCCTCATGGTCGTCGTGTCGATGGTGTTCGTCGGCAATGTGAATCTGGCGGGGAACGCGAAGGCGTATCTGTGGCCGACGCTCCTCGTCGGTGCGGGCGTGGCCCTCGTCTGGCGCCAGGCGGACAACGCGCGCCGGGCCCGCTGGATGGAGGTCGGCCGCCGCAAGCGCACGCTGAATCTGGCGCGGGCCGCGGCCGGTGTCGTACTCGTCGGGGCCGGTGTCACCGGGATCTTCGTGCTCCAGGGGTCGGCCGAGCACCTCGGCTCCATCCTTCAGGCCGCCCTCGCCGTCCTCGTCGGCATTGCCCTCCTCGCCGGCCCCTATCTCGTGCGCATGACGCAGGATCTGTCCGAGGAGCGCCTCATGCGGATCCGCGCGCAGGAGCGGGCGGAGGTCGCGGCCCATGTCCACGACTCGGTCCTGCACACCCTCACGCTGATCCAGCGGAACGCGGAGAGCGCGAGCGAGGTGCGGCGCCTGGCCCGCGCACAGGAGCGAGACCTGCGGGCCTGGCTCTACAGACCGGAGGGGAACGGCAAGGACGAGGCGGAGGAGCCCGGCACGGTCGCGGAGGCGGTCAAGCGCAGCGCGGCCGAGGTCGAGGACAAGCACGGGGTGCCCCTCGAGGTGGTGGTGGTCGGCGACTGCCCGCTCGACGACGGTCTCTCGGCACAGATGCAGGCTGCGCGGGAAGCGATGGTGAATGCCGCCAAGTACGGTGGCGAGGGCGGTGCGGTCCAGGTCTACGCCGAGGTCGAGGAGGAGACGGTGTTCGTGTCCGTACGCGACCGGGGCCCCGGTTTCGACCTCGACTCGATTCCCGCGGACCGGATGGGCGTACGAGAATCGATCATCGGCCGGATGGAGCGCAACGGCGGCACGGCGCGGCTGCGCGCGGTGCCGGACGGCGGCACCGAGGTCGAACTGACCATGAAGAGGGCGGAGAAGACCCCATGAGTGACGAGCAGGTCAAGCCGGACGCGACCGCGGCGAGCGAGCCGGAGACGAAGCCGGCCGGCCGTCACGCACGCGTGGTGCTTGTCGACGACCACCGGATGTTCCGCACCGGCGTCCAGGCGGAGATCGGCCGCACGGAGACGACGGGCGTCGAGGTGGTCGGCGAGGCCGCGGACGTGGACCAGGCGGTCACGGTCATCACGGCCACGCGCCCCGAGGTCGTCCTCCTCGACGTGCACCTTCCCGGTGGCGGCGGCGTCGAAGTCCTGCGGCGCTGCGCCCCGTTGATGACGGCGGCCGACAACCCGGTCCGCTTCCTGGCCCTTTCCGTGTCGGACGCAGCGGAGGATGTCATCGGGGTCATCCGCGGTGGTGCCCGCGGGTATGTCACCAAGACGATCACCGGCACGGACCTGGTCGACTCGATCTTCCGCGTCCAGGACGGCGACGCGGTCTTCTCGCCGCGTCTGGCGGGCTTCGTCCTCGACGCGTTCGCGTCCACGGACGCCCCGCCGGTCGACGAGGACCTCGACCGCCTCACGCAGCGCGAGCGCGAGGTGCTGCGCCTCATCGCCCGCGGCTACGCGTACAAGGAGATCGCCAAGCAGCTGTTCATCTCCGTCAAGACGGTCGAGTCCCATGTATCGGCGGTCCTCAGAAAGCTCCAGCTGTCGAACCGCCACGAGCTGACGCGGTGGGCCACGGCGCGACGCCTGGTGTGACGGGCGGTGACGACACGTCTTCCGCAGTCCGCGCTGAGCAGCGGCGCCATATTCCACCTCGTCGGTCTCGCGGCCGACGCGGTCGAATCGGGTGATCCGCTGGAGTGGCAGGTGCTGCGCTACCAGCGTATGCAGGGGGTCGAGTACACCCGCTCGCCATGGACCTGGCCACTGCAGCCGGCCGCGGCCCAACTCGACTATCTGGCCCACACGTTCACCGAGGAGTTCTTCTCGACCTGTCCGCCGTCCGCCCGCACCCTGTGGATCCGTGCGGCGGGAAATCGGACGGTGCCCGAGTTCATGAACGACCTGGCGACGCTCCTGAGGATGGCGCGCCGCGAGCCCGAGGCGACGTATGAGGAGATCCCTCTCGCCCGCTGGGAGCTGGCGGTGAGTTTTCCGCGGCTGCTCGGCCTCGAGAGCTGGCTCGACCCGGCTTTCACCGACGAGGAGGACCCGCTCCGCGCGGCGATAGAGAGCGAACACCCCTACTGCGCCGAGCACCTGCCGGAGCTGATCGCCCAGGTGACACAGGCGCTCGCCCTCTGCCGGGACTCGGAGGCGTTCGCCGCGCAGTTGCGCGCGCACTGCGGCTCCGAGGCCCCCGGGGTGCTGGCCGAGGTGGCGGACCTCGCGTACGCCCACATGGCGCGCGAGCACCGGAGCGGCACTCTCGTCACGCCACTCGCGTAGCCCCCGCAAAAGGCATCTGGTCGATCGGCGCGATGCGGACCGGGGCGCTCGGGTTCGGGGCGTGGATCATCTTGCCGTTGCCGATGTAGAGGCCCACGTGGCTGATGCCCGAGTAGAAGAAGACCAGGTCGCCCGGCTGCAGCTGGGAGCGTGGGATGCGAGGGCCCGCGTTGATCTGGGAGTACGTGGTGCGCGGCAGGGAGATGCCCGCCGAGCGGTACGCGGCCTGGGTGAGGCCGGAGCAGTCGAAGGAGTTCGGGCCCGTGGCGCCCCACACATAGGGGCTGCCGAGGGCGCTGTAGGCGTAGGCGATGGCCGCCGCCGTGCGGGAGTCAGGGGCCTTGGGCAGGGCGCCGGACGGCATCTCGCGGGAGGAGTCGGAGCGGGACGCGCGGCCGAGCGCGCCGCTGTCGCCGACGCCGGCGCGCTCGGCCGCCGGTAACTGGTCGAGCAGACGCTTCGCCTCCGCCAGTTTCCCGGTGACCGTCTTCTTCTGCTTCTTCAGCTCTCCCTGCCGCTTGCGCAGCTCGGTGAGCCGGCCGTCGGCCTCGGCGCGCAGCTGGTCGATCTGCCGGAGTTCGCGCTGCACGCGCCCGACCGCGGCGGCCTGCCGGGTGCCGAGCCGGTCGGCGAGCGCCGCGTTGTCGAGGTAGTGGGCGGGGTCGGAGGACAGGACGAGCTGGACCGCCGGGTCGAGGGCGCCGGTGCGGTACTGCGCGGCGGCGGCCGAACCGAGCGCCTCGCGCTGGGTGTTGAGCCGGTCGGTCCTGCGGGCCGCCTCGTCCCGCAGGGCGCCGAGCTTCTTCTCGGCCTTGTCCGCCTTCTCCTTGGTGCCGTTGTACTTCTCGGTGGCCTTCTCGGCCTCCTGGTAGAGCTGGTCGACCTTCGCCTTCACCTGGCTCGGGGTGAGCCGGGGATCCGCGTGCGCCGCGCCGTCCAGGGCGGTGGCGGTCGCCGCGGAGGCGAGAGCGAGGGTCGCCGCGGTGCGGGCCGTGGGGCCGGTGAGCGAGCGCTGGCGGGGCTTGCGGTGCGCTGCCGACACGAGGGGCACGTCCTTCCGGTACGTACTGCTTACGCGTCCGGCGGCGGCCCGCAGGGGAAGCGGGGCCGCCGCCGGACCTTTCTCGGCGGTAGGTGCCCGACTGCCGCCCCTGAGCGGGGCGGGGGTGGGGAGCCGGTCACCTGAGGAAGGACGCTAAACCTGACCGTCACGGGTTGGTGACGGATTGTCCGCAACTGGTCCATGTGTTCCGGGTGTGACCGGGTGTGACCGACGCGGGACCGGTGCGGGCCGGTTCATGGAGGCAGTGAGGCCCCGGCTAGGCTCGCCGGTCATGGACGTACTCATCCACCTCTTCGTCGGCCTGCACATCATCGGCATCGCCTCGCTCCTCGGTGGGTTCCTCACCCAGATGAAGGCGATGGGCAAGGGAACGGCCCGGTTCGTCCCGGCGATGCTGCACGGCGCGCTGACCATGCTGGTCACGGGTGTCGCCCTGGTGGGTCTGAACCAGGCGGACGGCAACACCGTCAACAACATCAAGATCGGCGTGAAGCTCGCGCTGCTGATCGTGATCCTCGGCCTCGTGTACGTGAAGCGGGACGACGAGAAGGTGGACAAGGGGCTGTTCGGCCTCGTCGGCCTCCTGACCACCGCGAACATCTTCATCGCGGTCCTCTGGACCTGAGTCGGGCGCATGTTCGGGATCTGAGGCGGGCGGGTGTCCGGGATCTGAGCCGGGCGGGTGTCCGGGACCTGCGTCAGGCGGGTGTCCGGGACCTGAGCGTCCCGAACAGGGTGGCGAGCCACGCGGCCACCGCGATCCACACCAGTACCTGCCCCGGCCCCTTGAGCCAGGGCACATCGGCGGCGGCGCTCACGGACAGTGCCGCCGCCGCTGTCATTCCCATCGGGAAGACCGTCGACCAGCGCCGCACGTCGTAACGCGGCCTGGGCCACCGCACCTCAGCCAGCGCCAGCACGACGTAACAGGTCACATCGAGCGCGAGCAGCAGGAAGCTCATGGTGCGCAGGACGTCCGTGTCGTCCCTGTTCCACAGCCCCGTCGCGACGAGCTTCGACGCGGCGAGTGCGGAGATGGCGAGCGCGCCGCCCGCGACCCAGTGGTCCCCGGCGCCGGAGGCCACCTCGCGCAGGTCGAAGTGGAGCAGCGCGAGGCAGTACAGGATGATCCCGCCCCAGAAGAGCACCATCCCGGTGAACCCGAGCCAGTGCGCGCCGACCGCGGGCACGAGCGTCGCCGCCAGGACGACGAGGCCCTGCGTCGCGACACAGCCGAGGAACACGGCCCCCGGCATCCGCGGCCTCCAGTGCCGTACGACGCTGATCAGGAGCACCGGCCAGACGAGCGCGGCCAGGGCGAGGAGCGCCTCGGCCAGGGTCTGCCGGCCGAGCATGGAGATCCGGGTGCCGAGGACGGCCGTCGCCGCGACCGCGGTGAGCGCGGGCGGGGTGTCCGCCTCGGACTCCCAGCGGTCGCGCTCCCGCACCAGCCGTTTCGCGAAGTCCGCCGCGAGGAGCAGCCAGAGGGCGGCGGCGAGCACCAGCATGATGCCGGACAGCACCGAGTAACCGGTCAGTCGCAGGCCGACCGAAATAATGCCGGTGGCCATGATGGCGGCGCCGGCGGCCGGTGGGAGCTGGGACCACGTGGGTCCGGGACGTGGGGTTGCGTTCGGGCCGCGCACCGCCCGAACGTAACCCCACGAAGGCGGTCAGGCCGGGCGCACCACGCTGTGGATCGGCATGTAGTAGATCGACTCGACGCGGACGTTCGCGCCCGGCTTCGGCGCGTGGATCATCTTGCCGTCGCCTATGTAGATGCCGACGTGGCTGATGTCGTCGTAGAAGAAGACCAGGTCACCGGGCTTGGCGTCGGCCGTGGTGACGGTCGTGCCGACCTTGACCTGGTCCCAGGTCGTGCGCGGCAGCGTGATGCCGGCCGCCTTCCACGCGGCCTGCGTGAGGCCCGAGCAGTCGTACGAGTCCGGTCCCGTGGCGCCCCACACGTACGGCTTGCCCATCTGGGACTCGGCGAAGGCGATGACCTTCGCGGCCTTGGTGGCGTAACCGCTGCTGGTGCTCCCGGAGCCCGTACCCGTACCCGTCCCCGAACCGGTACCGGTGCCCGTGGTCTCCTTCTGGCGCGCCTCCTCGGCCGCCTTGCGCTTGGCCTCCGCCTCGGCCTGCTGACGCGCCAGCTCCTCCGCCTTCTTCCTGGCGGCCTCCTGCTTTTTCTTCTCGATCGCCGCGAGCCGCGCCTTCTCCTCGGCGGTCAGCTTCGACAGGAGTTCGCGGGCGTCACCGAGCTTCTGCTGGACGTCCCTCTTCGTGCTCTTGAGCGTGGCCTGCGAAGTGGTCAGCGTCTCCAGGCTCTTGGCCGCCTCCGTGCGCTTCTTCGTGGTGGCGGCCTGCTCGGTCTGGTAGTCGTCGACGGCCTTCTTCTGGCGGCTCGTGAGCCGGCTCATCAGCTGGTCCTGGTCGAAGTAGTCCTGCGCATCGTCGGCGAGGAGCAGCGTCGCGGTGTCGGAGACGGCGCCCGTGCGGTACTGGGCAGCGGCGAAGGTGCCGAGCTCCTGGCGTGCCTTGTTGAGCTTCTCGGTGCGCTGCGCGACGTCGTCGAGGAGGTCGCCGACGCGCTTCTGCTGCTTGGTGGTGCGCTCCTTGGCCGCGTTGTACTTCTCCGTGGCCACGCCCGCCTGGTGGTAGAGGGTGTCGACCTTCTTCTGGACCTCTTCCAGGCTCGGCTTCGACGGCGCGGAGGGGGCGGCGGTCGCGGTCTGCGAGAGCAGGGCGATGGACGTGAGGGCCGCCGTGGTGATGCCGACGACGGGGGCCGTGCGGGGGCCGGCTGTTCTGGTGCGCGGCTTGCGGTGCGACGCCAAGGGTCGCGTCTCCTTCCCATGACCGCCTACCGGGTTAGCTGTCGGGTTCGGGCGGAGATTCGGAAGGCTGCCCTACGGCCGTGCCCTGACGGGTCGTCGGCCGATTCACCCCAAAGGTCGTGGGTCCCCGGTTCCATGCCTCTCGGCGTACTGAACTCAGCGGGGGCGACCCGCTCGCGGCGCGGTTGCCGGCGGGGGGACGGGCGGCCCGCGGAGCACGCTAGCCAACTCGTGTGGCTGCTGTGAAGGTTGATGTTCGATATGCCCGATACATTTTCGTGACCTTCGGCAATCTTGTCGGTGACCTCCGGTAACCTTCGCTGAGGGTGATTACCGCACTACAAGAGGTGGCCGGGCCCGCGAAGTCGGAGGAAGTTTCCGGGACGGCCGTGGGTGTCAGTGGGGCGGCCTAGACTCGTAGAGCGATGAGCAGCCTCTTTGACGACAGCTTCCTGGCGGACCTCACGGCTTCGAAGGCCAGTGAGGAGCATGCCCCGCCGCCGCCCGAGGACGACACGGCTCCGGAGCACGTTCCGGACGACCTGTTCGACGGGAAGTTCGACGTGCCCCCGGCCAGGGACGAGTACTACCGGGACGGCGCCCCACGCCCGGCGCTCGACCCGGCGGCCCTCCTCGACGGGCTGAACGAGAACCAGAAGGCGGCCGTCGTCCACGGCGGCTCCCCGCTGCTCATCGTGGCGGGCGCGGGGTCCGGCAAGACCCGCGTGCTCACGCACCGCATCGCGTACCTCCTCGGCGAGCGCGGTGTGCACCCCGGCCAGATCCTCGCGATCACGTTCACGAACAAGGCCGCGGGCGAGATGAAGGAGCGCGTCGAGTCCCTCGTCGGCCCGCGGGCGAACGCGATGTGGGTGTCGACGTTCCACAGCGCCTGCGTCCGCATCCTGCGCCGCGAGTCGAAGAGGCTCGGCTTCACGTCGTCGTTCTCGATCTACGACGCCGCCGACTCCAAGCGCCTCATGGCCCTGGTCTGCCGCGACCTCGACCTGGATCCGAAGAAGTTCCCGCCGAAGTCCTTCAGCGCCAAGATCTCGAACCTGAAGAACGAGCTGATCGACGAGGAGGACTTCGCGGCACAGGCCGCCGACGGCTTCGAGAAGACCCTCGCCCAGGCCTACGCGATGTACCAGTCCCGCCTCCGCGAGGCGAACGCGCTGGACTTCGACGACCTGATCATGACGACGGTAAATCTCCTGCGCGCCTTCCCGGACGTCGCGGAGCACTACCACCGCCGCTTCCGCCACGTCCTGGTCGACGAGTACCAGGACACGAACCACGCGCAGTACGCGCTGGTCAGGGAGCTCGTGGGGTCGGCCGACAGCGGCCGCGGGGAGGACGAGCCGCCCCGCGCGGACGACCTCCCGCCGGCCGAGCTGTGTGTCGTGGGTGACGCCGACCAGTCGATCTACGCGTTCCGCGGAGCCACCATCCGGAACATCCTCCAGTTCGAGGAGGACTACCCCGACGCGACAACGATCCTGCTGGAGCAGAATTACCGCTCGACGCAGACCATCCTCTCCGCGGCCAACGCGGTCATCGAGCGGAACGAATCCCGCCGCCCCAAGAACCTGTGGACGAATGCGGGCGCGGGCGCGCAGATCACCGGCTATGTCGCGGACACCGAGCACGACGAGGCGCAGTTCGTCGCCGACGAGATCGACCGGCTCACGGACGCGCGCGACGCGAAGGCCGGCGACGTCGCCATCTTCTACCGGACGAACGCGCAGTCCCGTGTCTTTGAAGAGATCTTCATCCGCGTCGGCCTGCCCTACAAGGTCGTCGGCGGAGTCCGCTTCTACGAGCGCAAGGAGGTCAGGGACGTCCTGGCCTACCTGCGGGTGCTCGCCAACCCCGAGGACTCCGTCCCCCTGCGCCGCATTCTCAATGTGCCGAAGCGCGGCATCGGCGACCGTGCCGAAGCGATGATCGACGCGCTCTCCCAGCGCGAGAAGATCTCCTTCCCGCAGGCGCTGCGCCGCGTCGACGAGGCGTACGGCATGGCGGCCCGCTCGACGAACGCGGTGAAGCGGTTCAACACGCTGATGGAGGACCTCCGCACGATCGTCGAGTCGGGCGCGGGCCCGGCCACGGTCCTGGAGGCCGTGCTCGAACGGACCGGCTATCTGGCCGAGTTGCAGTCGTCGACGGACCCGCAGGACGAGACGCGCATCGAGAACCTCCAGGAACTCGCGGCCGTGGCCCTGGAGTTCGAGCAGGAGAGCGCGGCGGCGGACGGCGTGGTCGAGGGTGCGGGCGAGGCGAGCGTCGGTACGCTCTCCGAGTTCCTGGAGCGGGTCGCGCTCGTTGCCGACTCCGACCAGATCCCGGACGAGGAGGACGACGGCTCCGGCGTCATCACGCTGATGACGCTGCACACCGCCAAGGGCCTCGAGTTCCCGGTCGTCTTCCTGACCGGCATGGAGGACGGCGTCTTCCCGCACATGCGCTCCCTCGGCCAGGTCAAGGAGCTGGAGGAGGAGCGCCGCCTCGCCTACGTCGGCATCACGCGCGCGCGTGAGCGGCTGTATCTGACGCGCTCCACGCTGCGCAGCGCCTGGGGCCAGCCCTCGTACAACCCGCCGTCGCGCTTCCTGGAGGAGATCCCGGACGCGCATCTGGAGTGGAAGCGGACCGGCGCCGTGGCGCCCGCCAAGTCGACGGGTCCGACGAGCGGTATCGCCGCGTCTCTCTCGTCGTCGCGCTCGCGCTCGACACCGGCGTTCGCCACGCGCCGGGCGACGGAGAAGCCGGTCGTCGCGCTGTCCGTGGGAGACCGGGTCACGCACGACCAGTTCGGCCTCGGCACGGTCGTCGGAGTCAAGGGCACAGGGGCGAACGCGGAGGCGACAGTCGACTTCGGCGAGCCCAAGCCGAAGCGCCTGCTGCTGCGGTACGCGCCGGTGGAGAAGCTGTAGCTCAGCAGTCCGGTGGGGGAGCCGTAGCTCGGTAGGCCGGTGGGGAAGCTGTAGCTCTGTAAGGCCGGTGGGGGAAGCTGTAGAGGGCTCCCGCCGGGAGGGCTCGGTCCTACTACGTCGGGTCGAGCCCGTGGCTGCGGAGCCACGGGAGCGGGTCGACGGCCGAGCCGCCGCCGGGACGCACCTCGAAGTGCAGGTGCGGACCGGTGGAGTTGCCGGAGTTCCCGGAGTGCGCGATGAGGTCGCCGGCCTTGACCGGTCCGCTCATGACGGCGTGGCTGGAGAGGTGGCAGTACCAGGTCTCCGTGCCGTCCTTCGCCGTCAGGATCGTCATGTTCCCGTAGGCGCTGTTCCACTGTGTACGGACGGTGCCGTCGGTCGCGGCCATCACCGGGGTCCCGTACGCGACGGGGAAGTCGATGCCGGTGTGCACGGACATCCAGTTGATGCCGGCCTGCCCGAAGTAGGCGCTCAGCCCGCGCTGCGCGACCGGGAGGACGAACTTGGGACGCAGCCGCTCCTTGCGCGCCGCTTCCTCCGCCGCCTGCTTCCGCTCGGCCTGCTGCTTGGCCCTGAGGTCGATACGTTCCTGGGTGCGGCTCGCCCGGTCGGCGAAGTCGCCCGCGTCCGCGGAGAGGTCCGCGAGCTGGGTGTCGAGCTTGTTGTTGGCGACGGAGGGCTTCACGGCGGTCGCGTCCGGTGCCGAGGCCGCCGTCGTGTCCTTGCTGTCGTCGCCGCCGAGCCCGCCGACGGAGGCCGCGGCCACTCCCGCGACACCCATCACGCACACCGAGGGCACCGCGACGGTGAGCAGCGCGGAGCGCTTGGCGGGAGAGCGGCGGCGGGAGCGGGCGCGCTGGGCCGGGGTGACCGGGGCGGGCCGCTCGTCGCGGGCGACGGTCTCCTCGACGTCGTCGGGGCCCTCGCTGCGGCTGTCGTGGTGATCGTCGCTGTGGCTCAACTCGGGCTCGGGGGCGTCGAGTTCGCCGTAGTCGTGCCGTGCGTCGAGGTCGTTGTCGTCGTCTTCGGTGCCCGCGGAGTTCCACGCGGTGGCGTCGTACGCGCCGGTGTCGAGGGTCTGCGCTTCGAAGGTCTGTGTCGCGAAGGGCAGACCCTCGAACGCCTGCGTCTCATAGGCCTGAGCCTCGAACGCCTGGGTCTCGAAGCCCTGCGCGTCGAAGGTTCCGGTCGCGTAAGTCCCGGTCTCGAAGGCCGCCGGTGACTGGAAGGTCTGCGTGGCGAACGCGTCCTGCGTGGTGAATCCCTGCGCCTGCGCCCCGAAGGCGTTCGCGTCCCACTGCCCGGTCTGGCCGGCCCACGCGCTGTTGTCCCACTGGCCGGAATGATCCGGTCCGGACTGGGCCGGAATACCGCTGAGTTGCTCGTGAGCGGCGGTCCCCCAGACAGCGGTGGTGTCGTAGCTGCCGGTGCCGTACGCGGAGGCGTGCTGCTGCGCCGCGTACGGGTCGTGGTGCTGGGGGTCCTGCGTCGTCAGTGTCTGGTGCGCGCCGGTCGCCCACTGGGCGTTGTCGTACGAGCCGGTGCTCTGCGCGCCGGGAAGGTCACCGAAGAGGGGGTCGGCCGCGAAACCGCCCGTGGCGAAGCCGTCGTAACCGGTGTAGTCGCCGTACTGCGCGCTCTGCTGGTCGTACGGAGCGTAGGGCGCATAGTCGGCGTCCTGAGCCGGGGCCGGGGAGGTCTGAGTCCCCGACGGGTGACGGTCGTTCACCAACTTCTCTTTCGCCTCGACAACAGGGGCTGCCAGAGCAGTGCGGTGACTGTACCCGGCGGTACGCGGGCTCGACAATCTTCGGCAGGTTTCCCGTTCGCAGGAAACGGGCATTCGGCCGTCTTTCGGCGGACTGTGGGCAGAGCTTTGGCCCTGCGT
Organism: Streptomyces sp. NPDC107517; assembly: GCF_055582645.1. Taxonomy (NCBI): domain Bacteria; kingdom Bacillati; phylum Actinomycetota; class Actinomycetes; order Kitasatosporales; family Streptomycetaceae; genus Streptomyces; species Streptomyces sp. NPDC107517. Next base: position 190,865 of record NZ_JBVJPM010000010.1, read on the forward strand.
TCGAGAATCGTTCGACGTTTGGCCAGTTCGGAGACCGTCCCGGGGGCACGTTCAGGCCGCGGTCACGCCACTGTCAGGCCGCCCACCGCGTCGGCGGCGCGCGCGCCTTCCGTCTCCTCGGCGTCGAGTGCCTGCCGTATACCGGCGGCGACCGCCGGGTGGACGGGGAGCGCGAGGTGTCCGACGCCGGTGACGCGGACGTTCTGCGCGATGAGGTCGGGGTGGTCGATGCAGGCCGTCTCCAGCGGAACCATGATCTGGTCGAGGTCGCTCCAGAAGCTCACGAAGTGGGTGCGGCAGCCGGGGGCGGGCCGGGACAGCTCCTCGATGACGGTCGAGCCGGGGCGCATCTGCCGGACGATCGGGTGCGCGTCCATCAGTGGCGCGACCGTGGTCCCGCTGTGCGGGGTGCCGAGCGACACGAGGGTGCGTACGCGCAGATCGCCTCCCAGGCACTGCACGTAGTAACGGGCGATGAGTCCGCCGAGGCTGTGCCCCACGATGTCCACGCGGTCATGGCCCGAGCGCTCGCAGATCTCCTCGACATGGCGGGCGAGCAGTGCGGCGGCCGTGCGGATGTCGTAGGTCAGCGGCGAGTAGTTCAGCGACTCCACGTGGTGCCGGCCGTGCTGGGCGAGGGAGCGGCGCAGCAGGACGAAGACGGAGCGGTTGTCGATGAAGCCGTGCAGCAGGAGAACCGGCGGCTTGCTCTCGGTGACCGGCAGGCGGGCGCTGAGGCTGTCAGGGGTGCCGTGGGCGTTCTCGGCCTCGGGACCCGGCAGCGTGGCGCTCTCCGTCAGGTACGAGGACTCGCCCGTGCCCTCGGTCAGGCCCTTAGGGGCGGGGCTGTAGCCGAGCTCAGGGAGCCCCGGGGCGGCCCTGCGCTCCTGGATGATGCCGGAGGGGTAGAGCAAGAGGTGCCCGGCGAGTATCGCGACCTCGAGAGCGGTCGCCTTCAGCAACGAGACGGAGACCCCGGCCACTCTGGCGGGGAACACCAGTCGGGCGGGGAACAGCTGACAGAGCGGGCGAAAAGGCAGGATGCTCGTGACCTTCATGGCCGACCTCCCGTCGGCACCCGGGAAAACGGCTCTGTCTCCCGTGTGCCCTCATGGGAAGCATGCGCCGAGGTGGCCGACGATGCGCGTCGTACGCGGACTGTGACTGCTTGGTGTCCGTGTGTGACCGCCGTGGTGCGTCGCGAAAACTCCGCACGTACCGCGGCGCCGATGCGCCCTGCCGCCCGCCGCGCGGTCCGCGGCGGTGTGGTGCGACTGTCTCTTTGCGGCTCCCCTTGCGCCAGAGTCCCCCGTATGCGGTTTCTGAACCGCCTGCGGCGGCTGTGGCGCGCAGCGAACGTGTCCCAACGTGTGATTTCCCCCTCGCTCCGCACCGCGAAACGGCCGGTTGCGGGATGCTGTCGATAACGTTCGTTCACTTCCCGGGTACGCATCAGGTCAGGTATCGGGTAGAAGTCGCTTCATGGAGGCAGTGATGGGTGTGGCAGCCGGTCCGATCCGCGTGGTGGTCGCCAAGCCGGGGCTCGACGGTCACGATCGCGGGGCCAAGGTGATCGCGCGGGCGCTGCGCGATGCCGGTATGGAGGTCATCTACACCGGCCTGCACCAGACGCCGGAGCAGATCGTCGACACGGCGATCCAGGAGGACGCCGACGCGATCGGTCTCTCGATTCTTTCCGGGGCGCACAACACGCTCTTCGCCCGCGTCATCGAGCTCCTGGTGGAGCGCGACGCCGCGGACATCAAGGTGTTCGGCGGCGGGATCATCCCCGAGGCGGACATCGCTCCGCTCAAGGAGAAGGGCGTCGCGGAGATCTTCACCCCGGGCGCGACGACGGCGTCGATCGTGGACTGGGTCAACGCGAACGTCCGCCAGCCTGCAGGGGCTTGATCCCTTCGGCTCCCAGGTGAGGACGCAGGGGTGCCGGTTCGGTGCGCGGTCTTCGCTCCGCCCGAACCGGACAGTCCCCTTCGCCCTGCCTCACCCCGTACTCATTGCGCTTGCATCCCGCTCAACTCGTCGCGCATCGCCTGTCGCAGGCGCAACGTGCTGACCAGGCGCTGGAACGCTTCCGACCAGTAGCCGCCGGCGCCGGGGGCCGCGTCTTCCGGTTCGTCCGGGGTGGCGGTGAGGCCTTCGAGCCGGGACGCTTCCGCGGGGTCCAGGCACCGTTCGGCAAGGCCCATGACGCCGCTGAAGCTCCACGGGTAACTGCCCGCGTCCCGCGCGATGTTCAGCGCGTCGACCACTGCCCGCCCGAGCGTCTCGGCCCAGGGCTGGGCGCAGACCCCGAGCAGCTGGAACGCCTCGGACAGGCCGTGCGTCGCGATGAACCCCGCCACCCACTCGGATCGTTCACCGTCGGGGAGTGCGCCGAGGAGCTTCGCCCGTTCGGACAGCGATACGGCGCCCGGGCCTCCGGCGTCCGGAGACGCGGGTGCGCCCAGGAGTGCGCGCGACCATACGGCGTCCCGCTGGCGCACAGCGGCCCGGCACCAGGCGGCGTGCAGTTCGCCCTGCCAGCCGTCGGCCACCGGCAGCGCGACGATCTCCTGCGGCGTACGCCCGCCGAACCGCGGGGTCCAGCAGCCGAGCGGTGTCGCCTCGACCAACTGGCCCAGCCACCACGACCGTTCACCCCGGCCCGCCGGCGGCGTGGCGACGACGCCGTCCCGCTCCATGCCCGCGTCGCACTCGTGCGGTGCCTCGACGGTGAGCGTCGCCGCGCCATGAGTGCGGTCGACTGCCACACAGGAAGCGGCGCGCGACGCCATCCGGGCTGCCAGTGCCGAGCCGGGGAGTGCGGAGAGCAGCTCGGCGGCCGTGGCTCTGACGTTGCGGCTGCGGTCGGACAACGCCTGCTCCAGGAACGGCTCGTCCGCGTCGCCGAGTCCTGACCGCAGCGAGTCGAGGAACATCAGCCGGTCCTCGGCCCGCTCGGCGGGCCAGGTGGTTGCGAGCAGCTCTCGCGCCGCGTCCGGGCTGTGTGCGCGCACCCGGGCCAGGAGCGCGACCCGCTCGGCGAACAGACCTTCCTCCCAAAGGCGTTGCACGTCTGCCGCGTCCTCGGGCGCCGGGAGCGCCGTGCCGCCGCCGGGGGCGGCACGGAGCGCGAACTTCCAGTCCGGGTTCAGCCGGGCCAGCCACAGTGCGCGCGGGCCGGCGAACGTGAGGGCCTGCGGCCGCAGATCCGTGCGCCCGCGCGCCGCGTCGAGAAGTGCGGGGAGGAGATCCGCGGGGGCCGCGTACCCCTTTGCGTTGGCCCCGGCCAGCCACTGGGGCAGCAGCTCCATCAGGTCGGGAGCCGTGCCACGGCGGCCGCCTCCGGTGCCGGGGCGGTCGGTGAGCAGCGTCGCCAGTCTGCGTCGCGCGGGGGCGGGGAGCAGGGGCCGCGGGTCGTCCGCCGCCCGCGCCGGGAGCGAGGCGGCGGGTGCGGGCCGCAGGCCGGCCCGCCGTCGTACGGTCTGCACGGCGGCGGCGTCGAGCAGCGCGGTGGGCGCGTCGGCGCCGGCCGAGTGGCCTGGCGGCGTCCGCCGGTCCGTTCCGAGCAGGGCGACGGTGACAAGCTCTTCCCATGGGTCACCGGTGGTGGTGTTGGTGGGCGTGGCGCTGGCGGTCGAAGGTCCGTTCATGTCGCTCCTCTCCAGGGGGTGGGTGCGCGTAGTCGTTTCCGTCGTCTCTGTCGTCCGGCTCGTCAGCGCAGTGCCACCGCCTCTCCCGGGCCTTCCGGCCAGGCCGTGAGAGGGGTGAAGCCGCGGTGGCCGCATTCGCCGAAGACGGTGACCGGGGCTCCGCCGGACAGCGCCGCCAGCCGCCACAGCCCGGGGCTCGAAGCGGCCTGCGGCGTGATCGGGAGCGCCAGCCGCTCCGGGGCCGGTCGCGCCGGATGGGGGCGTGCCAAGTCATCGTCCGCATCGGCCAGTTGCCAGCCGCTGCCACTGCCGCTCGCCCCGTCCGGCGTGGGTATGACCCGACTCAGCGTCACCGGCCACGACTCCAGCCATGGGTCGAGGCCCAACGCGTCCCCGTACCGGGCAACCGCCTCCGCCACGCCTGCCCCCTTGGGCCGTACGGGACTTGGGGCGGGCGCCGTGAACTGTTCGCCCAGGTCGACGCGGAGCTGCCCGTCGCCCGCGTACGCGCTGAGCTCGGCGTCCAGCGCCAGTCCGACCGGCAGCGAGAGTGCCGGAGCGCGGCCCGCCGCCCCGTAGGAGAGGAGGAGCGCCGTGTGGCCGGACTCCGTCCCGTACAGCCACGTCCGGCGTGTGGTGAGCCGACTGTCGGCCGTGTCGTACTGCGCCAGGACCAGCCATCGGTCCCGGGTGGGCCGCCCGTCCGCCGATGACGGCAGTCCGATGCGTGAGCGGACCGTCGCCGCGAGTGGGGCGGGGAGCAGGTCGCGACGCAGCCAGCCGCTGTCGAGGAGGTGCAGCAGCGCGCATTCCTCCAGGAGCCGCACCGGCCAGCCGGGGCCGGACGCGGGTATCGACCCCAACTCCCGCACCCGCGCGGCCAGTCCGGGCGCCTGTGCGTCCACCATGCGGGCCGCGGTCTCCTCCCACATCCCGTAACCGGCCTGCTCGGCCGAGGCGAGGCCGCCGCGCAGCAGGTCCGCGAGCCGCTGCTCCAGCTCGCTCGCGCCCGCCGTGACCCGCTCGGCGCGTCGCTCGGCCCTGCGGCGCGCGGCCTCGGGATCAGCGGTGGCGCCCCCGGCCGCGTCCGTCTCCCGCTTGGTCTGCGCCCGCTTCCTGCGCCCTTCGGCCCACTGCTCCGCCCAGTCCGGAAGCGTCCGCGTGTCCGGCACCGAGCCGTCCGCCCCCGCCCACAGCAGAAGCAGCCCGAGGGCGTGCTTGCACGGGAACTTACGGCTCGGACAACTGCACTTGTAGGCCGGGCCCGCCGCGTCCGCGACATCCACGACCGTCTGATACGGCTTGCTGCCGCTGCCCTTGCAGAGCCCCCACACCATCCCTTCGCCCGAACTTCCCGCCTCCGACCAAGGTCCGGCGACGCCGAGCCTGCTCCCCGCCTTGCGTGACGGGGCGTCAGGCGCCAGTGCCAGCACCTGGTCCGCCGTCCAGCGCACCCCCTGCTGAGTCATGTTCTCGAAGGTAGGTCCCGCCACTGACAATCGGCCGTGGCGCGGGTGTTCGCACAGGTCAGCGGCGTACGACCGGTGATTGTCAGTGGCGTGGTGCACGGTGGAGTCACATCCCGGCCGAGTGCTCGGGATGTGCCGGACGTGCCGGCCGAGTCCGGCCGAAATCGAGGGGGATCGCCATGACCGTGTCCGTCGAACCGACCGAGAAGAGCGCCGCGTCCGCGGGGGACCAGAGTGCCGCGCAGGCGCTGCGGCCGCATGCCGAAGACGCCTTCGCCGCCGAACTCGCGGCGCTGGCCGCGCAGGACGACCGGCCGCGCCCGGAGCGCTGGCGCCTCTCGCCGTGGGCCGTCGCCACGTATCTGCTCGGCGGGACACTGCCCGACGGGACCGTCATCACGCCGAAGTACGTGGGGCCGCGCCGCATCGTCGAGGTCGCCGTCACCACGCTCGCCACCGACCGCGCCCTGCTGCTGCTCGGTGTGCCGGGCACCGCGAAGACCTGGGTCTCCGAGCATCTCGCGGCCGCCGTCAGCGGCGACTCGACGCTGCTCGTGCAGGGCACGGCGGGCACCCCCGAGGAGGCGATCCGGTACGGGTGGAACTACGCGCGGCTGCTCGCGCACGGCCCGAGCCGGGACGCCCTCGTGCCCAGCCCCGTCATGCGCGCCATGTCCGAGGGGATGACGGCCCGGGTCGAGGAGCTGACCCGTATCCCGGCCGATGTGCAGGACACACTGATCACGATCCTGTCGGAAAAGACGCTGCCGATACCGGAGTTGGGCCAGGAGGTGCAGGCCGTCAGGGGCTTCAACCTGATCGCCACGGCGAACGACAGGGACCGGGGGGTCAACGACCTGTCGAGCGCGCTGCGCCGCCGCTTCAACACCGTGGTGCTTCCGCTGCCGGAGAGCGCTGAGGCGGAGGTCGACATCGTCTCGCGCCGTGTCGACCAGATCGGCCGCTCCCTCGAACTGCCCGCCGCTCCGGACGGTTCGGACGAGATCCGCCGCATCGTCACGGTCTTCCGGGAGCTGCGGAGCGGCGTCACCGAGGACGGGCGTACGAAGCTGAAGTCGCCGAGCGGCACGCTGTCCACGGCCGAGGCGATCTCGGTCGTGACGAGCGGGCTCGCGCTGGCCGCCCACTTCGGGGACGGGGTGCTGCGGCCGTCCGACGTCGCGGCGGGCATCCTCGGGGCCGTCGTCCGTGACCCGGCCGCGGACCGGGTGATCTGGCAGGAGTACCTGGAGGCCGTGGTCCGCGAGCGGGACGGCTGGAAGGACTTCTACCGCGCGTGCCGCGAGGTGAGCGTATGAGCGAGCGGGGGAGGGGGCAGGGGCCGCTGCTGCTCGGGGTGCGTCACCACGGCCCCGGTTCGGCCAGGGCTGTCCGGGCCGCGCTCGATGCCGCGGGTCCGAGGGTGGTCCTGGTCGAGGGGCCGCCCGAGGCGGACGCCCTGGTGGCACTCGCCGCCGACGAGGGCATGGTGCCGCCGGTCGCGCTGCTGGCGCATGTCGTGGACGAGCCGGGGCGCTCCGCGTTCTGGCCGCTGGCCGAGTTCTCCCCGGAGTGGGTCGCGATCCGGTGGGCCCTGGAGCGGGACGTTCCGGTCCGCTTCATCGACCTGCCGGCGGCGCACAGCCTGGCCCTGCGCGACCAGGGCGCGACGCCGGCCGACCCCGAGGGGGACGGAGAGCAGGGCGAGGACCGGCTCGGGGAGGATTCCAGGGAGGCGGTGCGCGTCGATCCGCTCGCCGTACTCGCCGAGACGGCGGGGCACGACGACCCGGAACGCTGGTGGGAGGACGTCATCGAGCACCGGGGCGCGTCGGGGGACGCGTTCGCGCCGTTCGAGGCGCTCGGCGAGGCGATGGGGGCGCTGCGGGAGGAGTACGGCGACGGCGGGCACGGGCGGGACCTCGTGCGGGAGGCCCATATGCGCCTTCAACTGCGCACCGCGCAGAAGGAGTTCGGGGACGGTGTCGCGGTGGTGTGCGGCGCCTGGCACGTTCCCGCGCTGCGGGTGAAGACCACGGTCGCCGCCGACCGGGCCGTCCTCAAGGGGCTGCTCAAGGCCAAGGTCGACATGACCTGGGTGCCCTGGACGTACCGCCGGCTCGCCCGGGCCGGCGGATACGGAGCGGGTATCGACTCGCCCGGCTGGTACGGGCATCTGTTCAGCGCCCCGGACCGGCCCGTCGAACGCTGGATGACCAAGGTCGCCGGGCTGTTCAGGGACGAGGACAGGATCGTGTCGTCGGCGCACGTCATCGAGGCGGTGCGGCTGGCCGGGACGCTCGCCGCGATGCGGGGCCGTCCACTGGCCGGGCTGACCGAGACGACGGACGCGATCCGCGCCGTGATGTGCGAGGGGTCGGACGTACCCCTGTCGCTCGTCCACGACAGGCTCGTCGTCGGGGACGTACTCGGCGAGGTCCCGGACGCGGCGCCCGCCGTGCCGCTCCAACGCGACCTCACCCGGCGCCAGCGCTCCCTGCGGCTCAAACCCGAGGCTTTGGAGCGGGAGTTGGAGCTCGACCTGCGCAGGGAGACCGACGCGGCGCGCAGCCGGCTCCTGCACCGGCTCCGCCTCCTCGACGTCGGCTGGGGCGAACCGGCACGGTCCGTGCGCGCCTCCACGGGCACGTTCCGGGAGACCTGGCGGCTGCGCTGGGAGCCCGAGCTGTCCGTGCGCGTCGCCGAGGCGGGGGTCTGGGGGACGACCGTGCTCTCGGCGGCCACCGCCAGAGCCGAGGCGGACGCGATCGGCGCGCCGGCCCTCGCCGACGTCACCGCCCTCGCGGAGCGCTGCCTCCTCGCCGAACTGCCGGATGCACTCCCGGTGGTGATGCGTGTGCTGGCCGACCGCGCCGCGATGGACGCGGACGTCGGCCATCTCGCCCAGGCCCTGCCCGCCCTCGTGCGCTCCTTGCGCTACGGCGATGTGCGAGGCACGGACACCCGGGCGCTGAGCGAGGTGGCGGCCGGTCTCGCCGAGCGCGTCTTCGTGGGCCTGCCGCCCGCGTGCGCGGGGCTCGACGGGGACGCCGCGGCCGAGATGCGCGGCCATGTGGACGCGGTGCACGCGGCGGTGGGGCTCCTGGAGGACGACGGGACGGCCGGACACGGAGGCCGCTGGCACTCCGTGCTCCGGGTCCTCGCCGCACGCGACAGTGTGGCCGGCGTGATCCGGGGGAGGTGCGCGCGGCTGCTCCTCGACGACGGACAGCTGGCCGAGGGGGAGGCCGCGCGGCTGATGGGGCTCGCCCTCTCGCCCGGCACCGGGCCCGCCGAGGCCGCCGCGTGGATCGAGGGGTTCGTGGGCGGCGGTTCCGGCGGCGGACTGCTCCTCGTGCACGACGAGCGGCTCCTCGCCCTCGTCGACGACTGGCTGACGGGAGTGTCCGCCGACGCGTTCACGGATGTGCTGCCGCTGCTGCGCCGCACGTTCTCCGCCTACGAATCCGGTGTGCGCCGCACGCTCGGGGAACTGGTGCGGCGCGGGCCCGCGGGGGCGGGACCCAAGGCGGCCGTGGGGACGGCGCCGCCAGGGTTCGCGCCTGGCCTCGACCTGGTGCGCGCGGACGCGGTGCTGCCGTTGCTGCGGCTGCTGCTCGGGACGGACGACGCCGACGCCAGATCTGACTCGGGAACCGGTTCCGGCCGGGGTGACAACGACCTGGTGGGGGTGGCCTGATGGCGGTCGACCAGATGGACGGGCTCAGCGGGGGAGCCCGGGACGAGCGGATGCGGCGCTGGCGGCTCGTGCTCGGCGGGGACGAGGCGGACGGCACCGGATGCGCGCTCGGCGGCCAGGACGCGGCGATGGACGGCGCCCTGACCGCGCTCTACGGGGGAGGTGACAAGGCCGAACGGGGGCGTCACCGCTCGGCCGGCCTCGGGGCGTCCGCGCCGTCCGTGGCGCGCTGGCTCGGCGACATCCGCACGTACTTCCCGTCCTCCGTCGTCCAGGTCATGCAGCGCGACGCCATCGACCGCCTCGGCCTGTCCGCGCTCCTGCTCGAACCGGAGATGCTGGAAGCGGTCGACGCCGACGTGCACCTCGTCGGCACGCTGCTCTCCCTCAACAAGGCGATGCCGGAGACGACGAAGGAGACGGCACGCGCCGTCGTGCGGAAGGTCGTCGAGGACCTGGAGAAGCGTCTCGCCACGCGGACCCGCGCGACGCTCACCGGCGCGCTCGACCGCAGCGCCCGTGTCAACAGGCCCCGCCACCACGACATCGACTGGAACCGCACGATCGCGGCCAACCTCAAGAACTATCTGCCGGAGTACCGAACGGTCGTCCCCGAGCGGCTCATCGGATACGGCCGCGCGTCCCAGTCGGTGAAGAAGGAGGTCATCCTCTGCATCGACCAGTCGGGTTCGATGGCCGCCTCGGTCGTCTACGCCTCCGTGTTCGGCGCCGTGCTGGCCTCGATGCGGTCCATCGACACCAGGCTCGTCGTGTTCGACACGGCCGTCGTCGACCTCACCGACCAGCTCGACGACCCGGTCGACGTCCTGTTCGGCACGCAGCTCGGCGGTGGCACCGACATCAACAGAGCGCTCGCGTACTGCCATTCGCAGATCACGCGCCCCGCGGAGACCGTCGTCGTCCTCATCAGCGACCTCTACGAAGGGGGAATCCGGAACGAGATGCTGAAGCGGGTCGCCGCGATGAAGTCGTCAGGAGTGCAGTTCGTCACGTTGCTCGCGCTGTCCGACGAAGGGGCACCCGCGTACGACAGGGAGCACGCGGCGGCGCTCGCGGCCTTGGGAGCACCGGCATTCGCCTGCACACCGGATCTTTTCCCGGAGGTGATGGCGGCGGCGATCGAGAAGCGTCCGCTGCCGATACCGGACTCGGAGAACCCGGCGAACGGGGCGTCGTAGGTGCGGGACGCCGTAAATCCGGACATGACTACCCATCGGTAACAGGGGGCTTGCGCAACCTCGGGCGTCCCGTGCAAGGATCGGCGCGGCTCTTCTCATTCCCGCGCCCACGCGTCCCGCGTCCCCGCGCTCCTCGTACGGGAGGGTTCCCCCACCTTGACTTCCCCGGTCGCTCTGCCTGTTGCCGCTCCGCGCGTCGTGCGCGCAGCGGCCGGGCGGCGTGCGCTGAGCGTGGCGCTCCGGGTGATGTTCCTCGCGGGGGGCCTGATCGTGCTCGGGCTGCTGTGCGGAGGGAGGGCGCATGCGGCCGAGGGAGTTGTGCCGCCGACGGAGGCCGCGGGCGAGCAGGCGGTTCACGCGACCGCTCAGACGCCGGATCACGCACCCGTCCCCGCGCAGGCGGCGCACCGTACGTCTCCCGCCGGCGGTTCCCGAGCAGTCGGGGCCGTGCGGGAGCAAGCCGTGGAGCACGCCCGGATTCGCGTGGTCGAGCCCGTCCGGACCCACGTGACCGGGCCGGTCCGCACTCAGGTCGCCGCACCTGTCGTACGAGGAGTACGCGACGTGCGGGGAACGGTCCGGGGAGCGGTGCGCGAAGAGATCCGGGAAGTGGGGGAGTTCGTCGGCGGGCTCGTCACCGAGGCTCCGCCGCGGTTCCTGCCGGGTCCGCCGTCGATGCCGGGGCTGCCCGGCATCCCGGGCGGGATCGGTGCCCCCGGCGGCCCCGGTCAGCCCGGGAACGGCGCCCACACGGCACCGGCTCCGAGCGCGGGAGCCCATGCGGCCGCCGCGCACAGTGACGGCGCAAGGCCCGGCAAGCGAGAAGCAGCCGAGCCCGTGAGCGACGTGTTCGCCTCGGCGGGCGACAACGCCGTACCCGTACGAACCCCGGCCACGAGGGCGGTCGGCAGCCCGGCTCCCGCCCCCGCACCCGCGTTCCCGAGCGGCAGCGCGGTCGGTCAGTCGGCGGGGGACGGCAGCACGACGCGGCACTCCGATCTCACCGCGGCGGCGTTCGGCAGCGGCGCGACGGCCCGGCTGCTGCCCGGAGCGACGGCGTCCTCCCACACCGCCCCCACCCGCGACAGGCACCGAGACATCCCCGAATTCCCCGGCTAGGGCAGCCCGTTCCCCGCACGTGACCTGCCGCGCGGGGGCGGCACAGGTCTGCCCGCCGACCGGACCACTCCGGCCGGACGCCGCCGGCCCACCGCTGGACCTCCAGCGCGGGACCGGACATGAGAATTCGAAGGATCTGACGCAAGCATGAACAAGAACATCCGCCGTTCCATCGTGATAGCCGCCGGCGTCTCCGGTGCGTGGGCGCTCGGTTCCGCCGCCGCCAGCGCCGACGAAATGCCCGCCCACTCCGTGGCGGTCCCGGACCTGGCCGGTGACGTGGTGGCAGACGTCCAGGGCACGGTCTCCCACGTCCAGGGCACCGTCGACGACGTCACCCATGGCACCGTCGGCTCGGTCGCCGGCAAGGCCCAGGACACCGTGGCGGGCGTGACCGGCCAGACCCGGACGACCGCGTCCGGCGCGGTCTCCGACGTCTCCGGAACCGTCTCCGGCGCCGCCGCCGAGGCCGCGCCCCAGGCCGGTCCCGCCGTCGCCGGGGCCCAGGGCGCGGTGCGCCACACCGACGCCCGGGTCGAGGCCGCCGCCGCGCACGCCAAGCAGCAGGCCCGGACCTACGTCGAGGGCGTCACCGACGTCGCCGACACCGCCCGCACCGCCGCCGCCCGCGCCGCACACGCCCGCACCGCCGGGGTCCCGAACGTGTCGGCCGACGCCGTCGCGCAGAACGCCGGCGCCCGGGCCGCAGCCGTACAGGACGGCGCCACGCAGGAGATCGACTACCTGTTCGGCCCGCTGTCCGCGTTCGCCCCCGACGTCGACCGCACGGTGACCGGCGCGCAGGGCCACGTCCAGGACGCCACCACTCAGCTCCAGGGCATCGCCGCCCAGGCGTACGGCACCGCGGCGCAGGTCCCGGGCTACGCCCAGAACGTCCCGGCCACCGCCTCCGGCGCCGTCGGCCAGGTGACCACGGCCGCCGGTCCCGTCGTCGACGAGACCTCCGCCGCGGTGCTTCCCCCCATCGCCGCGACCGCCGTGCACGGCGTGGTCCCGGTCGCCGGCCAGGCGGTCGGTGACGTCGGCACGCTCGCGGGCGGTGCGGTCGGCGACGTGACGCCGTTCGCCGGTGGCGTCGTCAGCCACGTCACGCCGTTCACGGACGGGGTCGTGGGCCAGGTCCAGCCCTTCGCGCAGTCGGTCGTCGCGGAGGACGTGCAGCCGTTCGCGGGCGGGGTCGTCGGCGCGGTCCAGCCCCTGGTGCAGGCCGTGTACGACCAGGTGCAGCCGGTCGTGCAGGGCGTCGGCGGCAGCGCGGAGTACCTGGCGCAGGGCGTCGTGGGCGACGTGACGCCGTTCGCCGGTGGTGTGGTCGGCGACGTGACGCCGTTCGCCGGCGGGGTCGTCGGTGAGGTCTCGCCGTTCGCGCAGAACCTGACCGGTACGGTCGGCGCCGACGCGCAGCCGCTCGCCGGGAACGCGGTCCAGGGCGTCCAGGGCGTGGCCGCCTCGGTCGCCCCGAGCTACCTGACGAACGCCACGGACGCCGCCGCCAACGGCATCGGTATCTGAGGCGCCGCAGAGGCTCTCCGTCCGAAGTCCGTATCTGCAGTCCGTATCTGTGGTCCGTCCGGCGCAACCGCGGAACGCGTCGGACGGACCGAGGCGGACTGAATACGTCGTCTGTGGGCAGCCGGGGACCGGAGTGACAGGCCGGGCCCGGTCCGGCAGATGGCGGCGGGTGGTCCCCATTGGGGTGAGGATCACCCGCCCGGGCCCTTCCCAGCCCGGTGGCAGGGCCCTCCAGGTCCTCCCACCGGGTCTTTCAGGGGCTCTCAGGGGCCCCACCGGGCGCACCCCAGGCCGGTGGGGCCCCGATCTGTGACAGTTATCACCGCCCAGGTGGGATCTGCGATTTAGGGACCCCGGGCGAGCGGCGATAACCTGCGAGACGGACATGCCGCGTACCGGACTCCGTCCTACGCCTCCCCTGTGACAGCGCAGTCACGTTGCCCTTCGCGGCACGCCCACGCAGACAGCTGACCACAAAGCAGCGAGATCGCAGCGAGATCACGGAAAAGGGACGGACGCGCGTGGACCTGTTCGAGTACCAGGCGAGGGACCTCTTCGCCAAGCACGGTGTACCGGTGCTGGCCGGTGAAGTCATCGACACGCCTGAGGCGGCGCGCGAGGCCACCGAGCGACTGGGCGGCAAGTCGGTCGTCAAGGCGCAGGTGAAGGTCGGCGGCCGTGGCAAGGCAGGCGGCGTCAAGCTCGCCGCCACCCCGGACGAGGCCGTCGCCCGCGCGACGGACATCCTCGGCATGGACATCAAGGGCCACACGGTCCACAAGGTGATGATCGCCGAGACCGCTCCGGAGATCCTCGAGGAGTACTACGTCTCGTACCTCCTCGACCGCACCAACCGCACCTTCCTCGCCATGGCGTCCGTCCAGGGCGGCGTCGAGATCGAGGTCGTCGCGGAGGAGAACCCCGACGCCCTCGCGAAGGTGCCGGTCGACGCCAACGAGGGCGTCTCGAAGGAGAAGGCCCGGGAGATCGTCGCCAAGGCGAAGTTCCCGGCCGAGGTCGCCGACCAGGTCGCCGACATCCTCGTCACCCTGTGGGACACCTTCATCAAGGAGGACGCCCTCCTCGTCGAGGTGAACCCGCTCGCCAAGGTCGCCTCCGGCAAGGTCATCGCCCTTGACGGCAAGGTCTCCCTCGACGAGAACGCGGACTTCCGCCAGCCCGAGCACGAGGCGCTCGAGGACAAGGACGCAGCCAACCCGCTCGAGGCTGCTGCCAAGGCCAAGAACCTCAACTACGTCAAGCTCGACGGCGAGGTCGGCATCATCGGTAACGGTGCCGGTCTGGTCATGTCGACCCTGGACGTCGTCGCGTACGCCGGTGAGAACCACGGCAACGTGAAGCCGGCCAACTTCCTCGACATCGGTGGCGGCGCGTCCGCCCAGGTGATGGCGAACGGCCTGGAGATCATCCTCGGCGACCCGGACGTCAAGTCCGTGTTCGTCAACGTCTTCGGCGGCATCACCGCCTGCGACGAGGTCGCCAACGGCATCGTGCAGGCCCTGGCGCTCCTCGCCGACAAGGGCGAAGAGGTCACCAAGCCGCTGGTCGTGCGACTCGACGGCAACAACGCGGAGCTGGGTCGCAAGATCCTCAGCGACGCCAACCACCCGCTCGTCCAGCGTGTGGACACCATGGACGGCGCGGCCGACAAGGCCGCCGAGCTCGCCGCGGCTGCGAAGTAAGGAAGAGGGACTCAGACCACCATGGCTATCTTCCTCACCAAGGACAGCAAGGTCATCGTCCAGGGCATGACCGGTGCCACGGGCATGAAGCACACCAAGCTCATGCTCGGTGACGGCACGAACATCGTCGGCGGCGTGAACCCGCGCAAGGCCGGCACCTCCGTCGACTTCGACGGCACCGAGGTCCCGGTCTTCGGGACGGTCAAGGAGGCCATGGAGGCGACGGGCGCCAACGTGTCCGTCCTCTTCGTGCCGCCGGCCTTCTCCAAGGCTGCCGTCGTCGAGGCGATCGACGCCGAGATCCCCCTCGCGGTCGTCATCACCGAGGGCATCGCCGTCCACGACTCCGCCGCGTTCTGGGCGTACGCGAAGTCGAAGGGCAACAAGACCCGCATCATCGGCCCGAACTGCCCCGGTCTCATCACCCCGGGCCAGTCGAACGCCGGCATCATCCCGGGCGACATCACGAAGCCGGGCCGCATCGGCCTGGTCTCGAAGTCCGGCACGCTGACGTACCAGATGATGTACGAGCTCCGTGACCTCGGCTTCTCGTCCGCCGTCGGCATCGGTGGCGACCCGGTCATCGGTACGACGCACATCGACGCCCTCGAGGCGTTCGAGGCCGACCCCGACACCGACCTGATCGTCATGATCGGTGAGATCGGCGGCGACGCCGAGGAGCGTGCGGCGGACTACATCGCCAAGCACGTCACCAAGCCGGTCGTCGGCTACGTCGCGGGCTTCACCGCCCCCGAGGGCAAGACGATGGGCCACGCGGGCGCGATCGTGTCCGGCTCTTCTGGCACCGCACAGGCCAAGAAGGAGGCCCTCGAGGCCGCCGGCGTGAAGGTCGGCAAGACGCCGACCGAGACGGCCAAGCTGGCGCGCGAGCTGCTCTCGTAGTTCCGCCACCACCTGCCTGACATCAGTGGGCCCGCACCCTTTCGGGGGTGCGGGCCCACTGTCGTTGCGTCTGTACGGGAACCCTGTACGGGAACCCTGTACGGGAACCCTGTACGGGAACCCTGTACGGGAACCCTGTACGGGAATCCTGTGCGGGAACCACGTGAGGGGACCGCGTCCGGGAGCCGGTCCGGGAAGCCCGTAGGGGCTCAGTCGGCCGCGGGGGCGAGGCGGTGGGGGCCGTTCTGCGTCGACTTGTGCAGCTTGTCGCGCAGCTTCTTGTCCGCCTTCGTGAGAGGTCCCGGCCCCGTCCGCGGCGGCACTCCGGTGATCACGGAGCCGGGGGCGGGGATCGGTTCGTAACGGGTCGGCGCGGTGCGCAGCGTGAGGGCCGTCGCACCGACGATCAGGACGGTGAAGGTGATGGCCGAGCGGGTCCAGAAGCGCGTCCGGCGCTCGCCCTCCGCGCGGACCTGGGCCGACTTGGGGGCCTGGAGCTTCTCGGCGCCCGCGAGTTCGGTCAGGTGCCGGTGGAGCTGGTCGGGCACGGCGAGGGCCGGCAGCTGCTCGGCCACGGCCTCCCGCGCGTGGAGCAGCCGATTCGCCGCAGCGAGCGTGGTGGCCTCCGTCTCGGCGGCGGTCTCGGGCAGATCGAGCCCGATCCCGTCGTAGAGCAGGAGGGTGCGGCGGTACGAGGTCGGCAGGCTCAGGAGTACGTCGAGCAGCGCGCGGTGGCCGGCGTCGGCCGGCGGCGCCTCGGGGTGCCGGTGGCTCGGGCGCAGCCGGTGCCAGGGCGACATGGCGTACTCGTAGGCGGCGGCCCTGACCCAGCCGACGGGATCGCGGTCCACGGCGACCTCGGGCCAGCGTTGCCAGGCGAACTGGAAGGCGCGCTCCACGGACTCCCTGGCGAGGGTGCGACGGCCGGTGAGGAGGTAGGCCTGGCGGACCAGGCCGGGGGCCGCGTGGGTGTACAGCCGGTCGAAGGCCTCGGTGGCGTCCTTCGGGGACTGGGCCGGGCCCGGGCTCCCGCCCGCGTCTGCTGTGGCCGCGGGCCGCCCCCACTGTCCGCCGCGTTCCTGGCCCCGGTCGAGCGGGGCGGAGTCCCAGCGTCCGACGGAGCGTCTGGTCCGGGCGGGGGCCGTGGTGGCGGTGGCTGCTGCCTTGGCGGTGACCGTCGCCTTGGCCGCGGGCGCTTGTCTCTCCGCCTCGATGTCCGCCAGGAACGTCACGTACGCCTCTCCCTTGCGGCCTCTCGGGGTGGTTCGGCCGGATTCCCAGGAGCGGACCGTTTCGCGGGTGACGCCCACTTGGGTGGCGACCTGAGCCTGAGTCAGGGACTTCGACTCGCGGAGTCTGCGCCGCTCGTCGGGGGTCGGCAGCGGGGAGGCGGGGCTCTGCGTCATAGGGGACTCCACACACCCTTTCGCGTGAATAAGTACATAAACGCATCTTGCGCGACACATCCGGTCTTCGCCTGTTACGCGACTAAAGCGTGTGTCGTTGGGAGCATGGCCGCGTGACCCAAATGACCGACCGTGGCCTGTCGTTGCCGCTCCTGCTCTCCCGCGTGCGTGACCGCTCCCCGGGGCCCGCCGCCTGCCTGCTCGGCGGGGTCGTCGCGGCCGGCCTCGGACTCGGCTCGTCCGCCGTGCTCGTCATGGTGCTGTGGATCAGCTCGCCCTACCCGGACAGCGGTCCCGGCGGGGCCCTGCACGCCGCCGCCGCGCTGTGGCTGCTCGCGCACGGCGCCGAGGTCGTCAGGACGGACACGCTCTCGGGGACCCCGGCGCCGATCGGCGTCTCGCCACTGCTCCTTCTGGTGATTCCGGTGTGGCTGGTGCACCGCGCGGCGCGCGACGCGGTGGAGGGCGCCGACGACGGGGAAGCGCCGCAGACGGCCTGGCGGACCGCGTGGTGCGGGGTCGTGACGGGGTATCTGCTGGTGGGCGGCGGCGCAGCGTTCTACGCGTCGGGCGGTGAGCTGCGGCCGTCCTGGCCGAGCGTCACCGCGCATCTGACGGTCGTCGCCGTTGCCGCCGCGGGCGCCGGTGTCTGGACGGCCCACGGCCGTCCGCGCATCCCGTGGCCCGCGCTCCTGCGCCATCGTCGCGACGCCGTCCAGGACGGCGAGCGCGAGGTGCTCGGACGACGTCTGCTGCCGGTCGCCGCGCGGGCCGCGGCCGCCGGGGCGCTCACGCTCGTGGCGGGCGGCGCGCTGGTCGTGGCGGCGTCGACGGTGTGGCACGGCGAGGCGGTGCGGCATTCGTTCGAGCAGCTCACGGACGTGTGGTCGGGACGGGCCGCGGTGCTGCTGCTGGCCGCCGCGCTGGTGCCGAACGCGGCGGTGTGGGGCGCCGCGTACGCGCTCGGTCCCGGCTTCGCGCTCGGCGGGGGGAGCGTGGCCGGTCCGCTCGGGGTGTCGTCGGGGCCGCTGCTGCCCGCCTTCCCGCTGCTCGCGGCGGTGCCGGAGTCGGG
This sequence comes from Streptomyces sp. NPDC107517, assembly GCF_055582645.1. Lineage (NCBI taxonomy): Bacteria > Bacillati > Actinomycetota > Actinomycetes > Kitasatosporales > Streptomycetaceae > Streptomyces > Streptomyces sp. NPDC107517. The sequence goes on from NZ_JBVJPM010000010.1 coordinate 208,622, forward strand.
CCCCGGGTCGACGCTCGGCTGGTCGGCGGGGGCGGTGCCGGTCGCGGCCGGGCTGACGATGGCGTGGTTCGTGGCGGGGGCGGCGGCGCCCCGGCACGGGGAGCGGGACGAGGCGTGGTCGCGAGGGCGTACGGCGATGGCGGCGGGCGTCGCGGCGGTGCTGTGCGGGCTGGCCTTCGCGGGGCTCGCGGCGGCGGCCGGTGGTCCGATGGGCGTCGCGGGGCTCGCGGAGTTCGGGCCCGTGGGGTGGCTGACCGGGCTCGCGGCGGCGGGGTGGACGGCGCTGGTGGGGGTGCCGGTGACGGTGGGGCTGCGGGCGTGGCGGGTCAGAGTGCCGCGCGATGAGCGGGTCGGCCAAACGGGCGCGGAACGGGCCGGGAAACCGTCTGTGGAGCGGGCCGGGAAATCGGCTGAGGAGCGAGCCGAGGCGCGGGCCGAGGAGCGAGCCGAGGCGCAGGCGCGGGCCGGGGAATCCCTCGAGGAGCGGGCCCCGTCGTGGTGGAGGCGCCCCCGGATCCCGTCGCCGAGGAACTGGCTGCCGCGACGGCGCCGGGAGGGGGCGGCGCAGGCCGGGCAGGCCCCGTCGGGCGACGCCGCGCTCGAGCCGTACGACTTCTTCCCCGTGGACCCGTTCTCCGCCGACCCCTTCTCCGTGGACCCCTTCCCGGGCGGGCCCGTCCGGGTGGGCGACGCCTGGCCGGGCGAGTCCACTAGGGAAGCGCGCTGGGCAGCGCTCAAGGAGGCGTCCGACGCGAGCAGGGACACGGAACCGGAGGCGGGCGCGAACAGGGCCCCGGGCGCGCCTCCCGAAGAGCCCCGCCCGCCGGACACTCCCTAGTCGCGCGTGCCGAGCAGAGTGCGCAGTTCCTTCGGGAGCTTTTCGTTGCACGCCTTCTGGGACGCGCTGGTCAGCGCGTCGTTCACGCACGTGTAGTAGTCGCTGTAGACCAGCTGGGCCGTGAACGTGGCGGCGACCAGGGCCAGGGCGAGGGAGCCGGTGACCAGGCCGCTCACGGCCGCCGTGGTCTGCGGTCTCGAACCGGCCGCGGGGCCGGTGGGCGCCGGGTCGTCCGGGTTCGGCGTGCGGGGCTTGGCGCGCAGGGCGGTGATGCCCCAGTACAGGGCGAGCGCGCCGAGCAGCAGAGCCACGTAAGGCCAGCTGAACAGGGCGAAGAAGAAGCCCCACATGCCGGAGAGCAGTGCGTAGCGAGCGCGGCGCTGGGCCGGGTCCGTCGGGTCCCAGCGCATGCCGGAACCGGGCCCCTGAGGGCCTTCGGGGCCGCCCTGACCGCCAGGGCCGCCGCCCTGGCCGGGACGGTCGCCGAAGCGGCCGCCCTGGGAGCGGCCCGGCTGCCGGTCGCTCCACTGACCGCCCCACGGGTTCCGGTCCCCGCCCGACCCGTCGCCCTGGCCGTCCTGACCGCCCTCGGGGCGGCGCGGCTGCCACGGGCGGTCGGGCGAGCCCTCCGGCGGCGGCGCGAACGGGTTGTCGTCCTGGGAGGGCTTGGACGACTTGGACGGCTTGGAAAGCTTGGACGGCTTGGAGGAATCGGCGGAGTCGGGCGGTGTGTCCTGGGGCGGAGGAGGCGTGGGACGGCCTTCGCGCAACAGGGTCGAGCCGGCGGGCAGCAGCGGCAGGCGGAGGCTTCGGTCCGGCATCAGGTGTGCGTCTTCCCCTAGATCGATCGTGGCGCGGCTGCGGGCGAGCCCGTTCTGAAGTGAACGTCCCGCAAGCGGGCGGCGTTCCTTCGGTGGCGAATCCGCCACAGACGCTACCTTCCGGCCGCGCCCCCGTCCCGTGGGGGCCGCTCCATGTGCCGGTATCGTTGCTGACGGTCGACCGCTTCGTAGAGTTCCCCGTATCGGGAACCACGAAGCCTTTGTGCGACCCTACAAACGCACTCCCGAGAAAGGCCCTCGCTGTGGCCAAGCGGCTCGTCGTGCTGGTCTCCGGATCAGGCACGAATCTGCAGGCTCTGCTCGACGCCCTCGCGGCCGAGGGCGCGGAGGGTTACGGCGCCGAGATCGTGGCCGTCGGCGCCGACCGTGACTCCATCGCCGGGCTCGAGCGCGCCGAGCGCGCCGGGCTGCCCACCTTCGTCTGCCGGGTGAAGGACTTCGCCACCCGCGAGGAGTGGGACCGGGCGCTCACCGAGGCCACGGCGGCGTACGAGCCGGACCTCGTGGTCTCGGCCGGGTTCATGAAGATCGTGGGCAAGGAGTTCCTCGCCCGGTTCGGCGGGCGGTTCGTGAACACGCATCCCGCCCTGCTCCCCAGTTTTCCCGGAGCCCACGGTGTCCGCGACGCGCTCGCGTACGGCGCCAAGGTCACCGGATGCACCGTCCACTTCGTCGACGACGGCGTCGACACCGGCCCGATCATCGCCCAGGGCGTGGTCGAGGTCCGGGACGAGGACGACGCGAGCGCTCTGCACGAGCGCATCAAGGAAGTCGAGCGCAGGCTGCTCGTCGATGTCGTGGGGCGTCTGGCCCGCAACGGCTATCGCATTGAGGGACGAAAGGTAGTTATCCAGTGACCGCCGAGAGCAACAAGCGGCCCATTCGCCGGGCGCTCGTCAGCGTCTACGACAAGACCGGTCTGGAAGACCTCGCGCGCGGGCTGCACGAGGCGGGTGTGGAGCTGGTGTCGACCGGCTCGACCGCTGCGAAGATCGCCGCCGCCGGGGTGCCCGTCACCAAGGTCGAGGAGCTCACGGGCTTCCCCGAGTGCCTCGACGGGCGCGTCAAGACTCTGCACCCGAAGATCCACGCGGGCATCCTCGCCGACCTGCGCCTGGAGGACCACCGGCGCCAGCTCGACGAGCTCGGCGTGGAGCCCTTCCAGCTCGTCGTCGTGAACCTGTACCCCTTCAAGGAGACCGTCGCCTCGGGCGCCACTCCCGACGAGTGCGTCGAGCAGATCGACATCGGTGGCCCCTCGATGGTGCGCGCCGCAGCCAAGAACCACCCGTCGGTGGCCGTCGTCACCAGCCCCGCCCGGTACGCCGACGTCCTCTCGGCCGTTCGCGCCGGCGGCTTCGACCTGACCGCCCGCAAGCGCCTCGCCGGCGAGGCCTTCCAGCACACGGCGGCGTACGACGTCGCGGTCGCGTCCTGGTTCGCCGACGGCTACGCGGCCGCCGACGACAGCGGTCTCCCCGAGTTCCTCGGCGCGGCGTACGGGCGCAAGAACGTCCTGCGCTACGGCGAGAACCCGCACCAGGCCGCCGCCCTCTACGTCGACGGCACCGGTGGTCTCGCGGAGGCCGAGCAGCTGCACGGCAAGGAGATGTCGTACAACAACTACACGGACACGGACGCCGCGCGCCGTGCCGCGTACGACCACGACGACCCGTGCGTCGCGATCATCAAGCACGCCAACCCGTGCGGCATCGCGGTCGCGTCGAGCGTCGCCGAGGCGCACCGCAAGGCGCACGCCTGTGACCCGATGTCCGCGTTCGGCGGCGTCATCGCCGTCAACCGGCCGGTGACGAAGGAGATGGCCGAGCAGGTCGCGGAGATCTTCACCGAGGTCATCGTCGCGCCCGAGTACGAGGACGGCGCGCTCGAGGCCCTCACCAAGAAGAAGAACATCCGCGTGCTGCGCGCCCACCAGGGCCCGTCGGCGACCGTCGAGACGAAGCAGATCGACGGCGGCGCGCTCCTCCAGGTCACCGACCGTGTCCAGGCCGACGGCGACAACCCGGCGAGCTGGACCCTCGCGACGGGTGACGCGCTGTCCCCGGGCGAGCTCGACGAGCTGGCGTTCGCCTGGAAGGCGTGCCGCGCGGTGAAGAGCAACGCGATTCTGCTGGCCAAGGACGGCGCCTCGGTCGGCGTCGGCATGGGCCAGGTCAACCGCGTCGACTCCTGCAAGCTGGCCGTGGAGCGCGCGGGCGCGGAGCGGGCACGTGGCTCCTTCGCCGCGTCGGACGCGTTCTTCCCGTTCCCGGACGGGCCGCAGATCCTGATCGACGCCGGTGTGAAGGCGATCGTCCAGCCCGGCGGCTCCATCCGTGACGAGCAGGTCATCGAGGCCGCGAAGAAGGCGGGCGTGACGATGTACCTCACCGGCACGCGCCACTTCTTCCACTGAGCGGACCCCTCGCACACGGCCGCGGGCCGTGCCTTCCTCTGGGAAGGCACGGCCCGCGGCCGTTCCCCGTGGCGCTCCGGCTGTCAGCCCTGCGGAGCCCGGCCGACCCGTAGGCCGTCGACATCCAGCGCACGCTGCCGTCACCGCGAAGGGCCGCGCTCCCCTTGTGACGGGAGAGAGCGGCCCTTACGGGTCTTACGGGTCTTACGGGTGCAGGGTGGGAAACCCCCGCTTCGACGTGAACTCGATCAGTAGCGCGGGCGGTTGAACCAGGTGGACGCGGCGCTGTTCACCATGGAGCCGAGGATGATGCCGGCGATGGCGAGCGAGATGAGTCCGCCGAAGGTCGCCGAGCCGCCGCCACCGTTGATGGTGTTGACGAGACCACCGATGATCATCAGCGACGCGTAGACGATCGTCGTGATGCGGATGCCGCTTCCGCCGTTCTTGAACTTGACGCCCAGGAAGATCGACAGGGCGCCGAGGGCCACCATGAGGGCCGCGATGAGGAAGCCGAGCCCGGCCAGCGTGTCCGTGGCGTCACCGGACCCGACGCCGTTGGACACGTCCTGGGCCGCGCCGATCGCGATGCCCGCGATGATGCCGAAGAGGAGCTGGAAGCCGGCGAGGATGAACAGGAGCACGCGCGCGGTCTTCATCAGGCCGGGCATCTCCATCGGCATGGCATTGCCGCCGGGGAAGCCGGGGTACGCGGGCTGGCCCTGCGGGTAGCCGTAGCCGGGCTGCTGCGGGGGCGGGCCCTGCGGGTACCCGTAGCCGGGCTGGCCCTGGGGAGCCTGGGGCGGGTAGCCGGGCTGCTGACCCTGCGGCGGACCGTAGGGGTTGTTCGGGTCGCCGAAACTCATGGCTTTTTCCTCCGTTGCCTAGTGCGGGGACAACGCGCGGCACCAAGCGGAGGAAAGTTCTGAACAGAGCGGTCGTCCCCCCGGTACTGCCCGCGGCACTGTTGCCGCTCATGGTTCTTTAGGTGCGGCTTATTTGTCCAGCCGCATTCCGTATGCGTTGTGGAAGTGCAACAACGGTGATCAAGCTGGGACGCCCGGATTGGAACCGGGGCGGTCCCATCCGCGAAGATGGGGGCATGACCGCCCAGATTCTCGATGGCAAGGCCACCGCAGCCACGATCAAGTCCGATCTGTCCGCCCGCGTGGCGGCCCTGAGGGAGAAGGGCGTCACGCCCGGCCTCGGCACCGTCCTGGTCGGTGAGGACCCGGGCAGCCAGAAGTACGTCGCGGGCAAGCACCGGGACTGCGCCCAGGTCGGCATCGCCTCCATCCAGCGCCACCTGCCGGCCACCGCCACGCAGGAGGAGATCGAGGAGGTCGTCCGCGAGCTCAACGAGGACCCCGCCTGCACCGGCTACATCGTCCAGCTCCCGCTGCCCAAGGGCATCGACGAGAACCGCATCCTGGAGCTGATGGACCCGGCCAAGGACGCGGACGGCCTGCACCCGATGAACCTCGGCCGCCTGGTCCTGAACGAGCCGGCGCCGCTGCCCTGCACGCCCTTCGGCATCATCACGCTCCTGCGCGAGCACGGCGTGGAGATCAACGGCGCGGAGGTCGTGGTCGTCGGCCGCGGCGTCACCATCGGCCGCCCGATGCCGCTGCTGCTCACCCGCAAGTCCGAGAACGCGACGGTCACCCAGTGCCACACCGGCACCCGTGACCTGGCCGCCCACCTCAAGCGCGCCGACATCGTCGTGGCCGCCGCGGGCGTCCCGCACCTGATCAAGCCCGAGGACATCAAGCCGGGCGCCGCCGTGCTCGACGTCGGTGTCTCGCGCGACGAGAACGGCAAGATCGTCGGCGATGTGCACCCGGGCGTCACCGAGGTCGCCGGGTGGATCTCCCCGAACCCGGGTGGCGTCGGGCCCATGACCCGTGCCCAGCTCCTCGTGAACGTCGTCGAGGCCGCCGAACGGAACGCGAACGGTGTCGGCTGACGCCGGCACCGGCACCCCGGAAGGCGCCGAGGGTGCGGTGACGGCTCCGGGCGCCGAAGGGGAGCCGCGGCGCGCCTCGCGCCGGTTCCCGCTCTTCACCAGGGACACCGCGCGCCCCGAGGGCGGCGGCCGCGCGGCGCCGGGTGACGCCCCGGCCCCGGCGCGCCAGTGGCCGATCCTCGCGGTGATCTCGCTGGTGGGCGTCGGACTGCTGCTCACCGCGTTCGACGCGTTCCGCGTCGGGACGCTGCTCATCGGCGTCGCCCTGATCGGCGGTGCGGTGCTGCGCTGGACGCTCCCGTCCGTGGGCATGCTCGCGGTGCGCTCCCGGTTCACCGACATGGTGACGTACGGGTTCCTGGGTGTCGTCATCGTGCTGCTCGCGCTGATGGTGCAGCCGAACCCCTGGCTGGTCATCCCGTTCCTGAACGACACGCTGCACTTCACGATCAGCTGACGCCCGCAGCGTGCGCGCAAAGGCGGCGCCCGTCCTCTCCCCCGAGGGAGGACGGGCGCCGCCGTTCTTCGGGGCCGGGGTCCTTCCGAGGAGATCTCCCTGCCGTGGTCATCAGGGTCATGGACGCGTCAGGTGGGCTTCAAGGCCGAGCGGGCCGCTGTGGCACGGAAGTGACCATTCCGCCACGGTGTGCGAGGACGGCAACGATCGGTCTGCCGGGCGCTTCCCGTAATGCGTCATTCCTCCTGTGCCGAAGTGTGTTGATGTGTCGACAAGTTCGCGGATGTACCGTCAGCTGCCTCAACAGCGGGGCTAACGTGGGCAATCGGGACGGTCCGGGGCGACCCAGGCGCTGAGCTGGGGCGTTCGGGTTCCGCGAGGGGGTGGGGAAGCCCGGTGGGACACTGGACCGTGGGCCTCCGGTCGTGCAACGGTGCGCGCCGGTGGGCCGAACGCCGTCGAACGCCCCCGTGCGCCCCCACCTTCGGAACTGACATCCTGGCTTCGCGCATCCCACTGGGTAGCCAGAGTGGGCCGGTGAAGCCAAGGCCGGCCGAGGGCGGCGCGAGGGGTGCGGTGCGGCGCGGGGGATCAGGGCACGTACGGGGGGAATAGGGGGGAAGCAATGCCTCGTTGGAGGGCGCTACCGGATGAACTCGACCCGCAGGTCAGGGAGTTCGCAAGCCAGCTCCGCAGGCTCGTCGACCGCAGCGGTCTGAGCATCGCCGCGGTCGCGGACCGCACCGGGTACAGCAAGACGTCCTGGGAGCGGTATCTGAACGGCCGGCTGCTCGCGCCGAAGCGCGCGATCGTGACCCTGGCCGAGGTGACGGGCACCAATCCGGTCCATCTGACCACCATGTGGGAGCTCGCGGAGCGCGCCTGGAGCCGCTCCGAGATGCGTCACGACATGACGATGGAGGCGATACGGATCTCCCAGGCGCGCGCGGCGCTCGGGGAGTTCGGGCCGACGGCCACGAAGAACGGCAGCGGGGGCGCGGGCGGCGGCAGCAGGACGGCGGCCAGGCCGTCCGGCGGCGGCGCGACCGGCGTCGCGGGGCCCGCGGGCGTCGCGCCGACCGTGCCGCCACAGGGGCAGGCTCCCCTGGCGGACTCGGTGCCGTACGGGAGTGAGAGGGGCCAGGGATTCCGTCCGGGGGAGCGCGCCGGGGACAGCGGTCCGTACGCGAGCGGGGCGGGGGCCTACGCGGGCGGGGGTGGCGGACCGGCCGGGCAGCCGGGGACGGGCGGCGGTTCGCCGGACCGGCAGCGGCGCAAGCGCCGGCTGACGATGTTCCTCGCGGGCCTCGTGGGCGTGCTCGTCGTCATCGCCGCGGCCGTGTACCTCACGGACGCGGGCAAGGGCGGCAAGGACGACGACGCGAAGCCGGAGGCCACGCCGACCAGCAGCGCCCCCGAACTGCCCGCGGGAGTTCAGTGCAGCGGCAAGGACTGCACCGGCAAGGACCCCGAGGCGATGGGCTGCGGCGGCGAGTTCGCGCGGACCACGGACTCGGTGCTCGTCGGCCAGGCCAGGATCGAGGTCCGCTACAGCAAGACGTGCGGGGCCGCGTGGGCGCGCATCACGCAGGCGGCGCCGGGTGACGAGGTCCGGATCCAGCAGGCCGGCACCACCGGTGTGCAGAAGGGCACGGTCGACGCGGACTTCGACGCGTACACCCCGATGGTGGCCGTCACGAAGGCGAGCGAGGCGAAGGCCTGCGCGACGCTGAAGGCGGGCCGGCAGGGCTGCACCCAGTAGGGACGGGCGCAGCGCAGGACCGTGGGCGGAGGTGCCGCGGAATTCATTGCGCGACGGGGGCATGCCTGCCCCGGACCGGGGCAGGCGGAGCAGTACCCCCACGGGAGCAGTCACCAAGTGGCGCCCCCCACAGGCGGCCGTCTGCCCACCTCTCCCGAGCAGGCGGCCGCCTGCCGTTGCGTCACCTCTCGCTCCGCGTCACCTGTTCCGGTCGAGGGGAGCGAGTGTTCTGTGGGGCGGGCCACATGCACCCGGAGGTGCGGGGGGTCCCGGGCGCGATAGCCTGACGGGCGGATCTCTTGATGCCGAGAGATCGATCAAAAAAAGCCCTGCTGTCATACGGAGAACGCCATGACCCGCACTCCCGTGAACGTCACCGTCACCGGCGCAGCCGGCCAGATCGGCTACGCACTGCTCTTCCGCATCGCCTCCGGCCAGCTGCTCGGCGCGGACGTGCCGGTCAACCTGCGCCTCCTGGAGATCACCCCGGCGCTCAAGGCCGCCGAGGGCACCGCCATGGAGCTCGACGACTGCGCCTTCCCGCTGCTGCAGAACATCGAGATCTCGGACGACCCGAACGTCGCGTTCGACGGCGCCAACGTCGCCCTCCTCGTCGGCGCCCGCCCTCGCACCAAGGGCATGGAGCGCGGCGACCTGCTCTCCGCCAACGGCGGCATCTTCAAGCCGCAGGGCAAGGCGATCAACGACAACGCCGCGGACGACATCAAGGTCCTCGTCGTCGGCAACCCGGCCAACACGAACGCGCTCATCGCGCAGGCCGCCGCCCCGGACGTACCGGCCGACCGCTTCACGGCCATGACGCGTCTGGACCACAACCGCGCGCTCACGCAGCTCGCGAAGAAGACCGGCACGACGGTCGCGGACATCAAGCGCCTCACCATCTGGGGCAACCACTCCGCCACCCAGTACCCGGACATCTTCCAGGCGTCCGTCGCGGGCAAGCCGGCCATCGAGGCCATCGGCGGCGACGAGCAGTGGCTGGCCGACAGCTTCATCCCGACCGTCGCCAAGCGCGGCGCCGCGATCATCGAGGCCCGTGGCGCGTCCTCGGCCGCCTCGGCCGCGAACGCCGCGATCGACCACGTTCACACGTGGGTCAACGGCACCGCCGAGGGCGACTGGACCTCCATGGGTATCCCGTCGGACGGCTCCTACGGCGTCCCGGAGGGCCTGATCTCCTCCTTCCCCGTCACCACCAAGGACGGCAAGTACGAGATCGTCCAGGGTCTGGACATCAACGAGTTCTCCCGCGCCCGCATCGACGCGTCGGTGAAGGAGCTCGAGGAGGAGCGCGCCGCGGTCCGCGAGCTCGGCCTCATCTGATCCACGCGTCCCGCAGGCGCCCGTAGTCACCTGCCACGCGGCTTCACCCGCGCCCCCGTCCGTCCGGTCGATCCGGACAGGCGGGGGCGCGGTGTTTGTGCGGGGCTTGTCTGTACAGAGCATGTTTGCATGGGGCATGTACCCCGAGTAGCGAGGCCGGTGGTGATATTTCGGGCTTACTCACCCTGTATGCCGTGACGCGGACCACTTTCGGCCACGGGTTGTGCATGCTTTCCGATCCCAGGGGCAGGGGGTTCCGACGTCGCAGGCTCTCCGTGAAAAGGGAGTTCCGCGATGTTCAGGGGGACTGTTCGGGAACGGAAGGCAAAACGGGACGTGTCTGAAAACCAGAGCATTTTTGTGGACGGAGAGTGGCGCAGTGCCGCTTCCGGGGCCACGCGCGAGATTCTCGACCCGGCGGATGCCCAGCCGTTCGCACTGATCGCCGAGGGTGGCACGCAGGACGCGGACGCCGCGGTGGCCGCCGCGCGCCGCGCCTTCGACGAGGGACCCTGGCCGGCGACGCCCGTCGCCGAGCGCGCCGCGCTGCTGCGCCGCGTCGCCGATCTTCTCGTACGCGACCGGGAGAAGATCGGTCTGCTCGAGAGCCGCGACGCGGGCAAGACCGTCGAGGAGGGGCGCGTCGACGTCGACTGTGTCGCCGACGCCTTCCGGTACTTCGCCGATCTGGTCGTCTCAGAGGGCGGCGGACGCGTCGTCGACGCCGGGTCCGACGAGATCCACAGCGTCGTCGTGCACGAGCCCGTCGGCGTCTGCTCCCTGATCACCCCGTGGAACTACCCGCTTCTCCAGGCCAGTTGGAAGGTCGCCCCGGCCCTCGCCGCCGGAAACACCTTCGTCATCAAGCCCAGTGAGATCACGCCTCTGACGACCGTGGTCCTCATCGAGCTCCTGGCGGAGGCCGGCCTTCCCGCGGGCGTCGCGAACATCGTGACCGGGCCGGGCCACACCGTGGGCGCCCGGCTCGCCGAGCACCCGGACGTCGACCTCGTCTCCTTCACCGGCGGCCTGATCAGCGGTACGAAGGTCGCGCAGGCCGCGGCCGCCGACGTGAAGAAGATCGCCCTCGAACTGGGCGGCAAGAACCCGAACGTCGTCTTCGCCGACTCCTGCGAGACCGAGGAAGGCTTCGACACCGCCGTCGACCAGGCGCTGAACGCCGCGTTCATCCACAGCGGACAGGTCTGCTCCGCCGGTGCCCGGCTCATCGTCGAGGAGTCGGTGCGCGAGCGCTTCGTCGCCGAACTCGCCCGCCGCGCCGAGAGGATCAGGCTCGGCCGCGGCACCGAGGACGGCGTCGAGTGCGGCCCCCTCGTCTCCGCGCAGCAGCGCGACAAGACCGAGTCGTACGTGGCGTCGGCCCTCGCCGAGGGCGCAGTCCTGCGCAGCGGCGGCAAGCGGCCCGAGCCCAGCGACGTACGGCCCGCCGACGGGTACTTCTACGAGCCCACCGTCCTCGACCAGTGCCACCGCGAGATGCGCGTCGTCCGCGAGGAGGTCTTCGGACCTGTCCTGACGGTCGAGACGTTCCGCACCGAGGACGAGGCCGTCGCGCTCGCCAACGACACCGAGTACGGGCTCGCGGGCGCCGTCTGGACCGCCGACGCGGGCCGCGCGCGGCGCGTCGCGGGACGCCTTCGCCACGGCACGATCTGGATCAACGACTTCCACCCCTACCTCCCGCAGGCGGAGTGGGGCGGCTTCGGCAAGAGCGGGATCGGCCGCGAGCTGGGCCCCGCGGGGCTCGCCGAGTACCGCGAGACCAAGCACGTCTACCAGAACCTGGCGCCGAAGCCCGTGCGCTGGTTCGCGGGCTGACCACCCGCCCCTCGCACCGGGCTGACCACCCGTTTCTTCCGCGCTGGGCCGGCCGACCGCACTTCGCACTGCCCATTACGCGCAGAACCTTGGAGTTGACGTATGCCTGAGAAGTCCGTGAACACGTACGACTACGTCGTCGTCGGCGGCGGCACCGCCGGGTCCGTCATAGCGTCCCGGCTGACCCAGAACCTCGACGTCACCGTCGCCGTCATCGAGGGCGGCCCGAGCGACATCGACCGCGACGACGTCCTGACCCTGCGCCGCTGGCTCGGCCTCCTCGGCGGCGACCTCGACTACGGCTACACCACCACCGAGCAGCCGCGCGGCAACTCGCACATCCTGCACAGCCGCGCCAAGGTGCTCGGCGGCTGCTCGTCGCACAACACGCTCATCTCGTTCAAGCCGCTGCCCGGCGACTGGGACGAGTGGGCGGCGGCGGGCGCCGAGGGCTGGGACCACAAGGCGATGGACCCGTACTTCGGCAAGCTGCGCAACAACATCGTGGCGGTCGACGAGAAGGACCGGAACGCGATCGCCCGCGACTTCGTCGACGCCGCGCAGGCCGCCACGGGCGTGCCGCGCGTGGACGGCTTCAACAAGGCGCCGTTCAAGGACGGCGTCGGCTTCTTCGACCTCGCGTACCACCCGGAGAACAACAAGCGCTCCAGCGCCTCCGTCGCCTATCTGCACCCGCACATGGAGGCCGGTGACCGGCCCAACCTGACGCTCCTCCTGGAGACCTGGGCGTACCGGCTGGAGATGGACGGCACGCGGGCGCGCGGTGTCCACGTACGGACGAAGGACGGCGAGGAGCTGCTCGTCGAGGCGCGGCACGAGGTCGTCGTGTGCGCCGGCGCGGTCGACACGCCCCGGCTGCTCATGCACTCCGGCATCGGGCCGAAGGCCGACCTGGAGAAGCTCGGGATTCCGGTCCTGCACGACCTGCCGGGCGTCGGCGAGAACCTGCTCGACCACCCCGAGTCCGTGATCGTGTGGGAGACGGACGGGCCGATCCCCGACAACTCCGCGATGGACAGCGACGCGGGCCTCTTCGTGCAGCGTGATCCGGAGGCGAGCGGGCCGGACCTGATGTTCCACTTCTACCAGATCCCGTTCACCGACAACCCGGAGCGCCTCGGCTACGTCAGGCCGGAGCACGGGGTGTCGATGACGCCGAACATCCCCAAGCCGCGCAGCCGCGGGCGCCTCTACCTGACCAGCGCGGACCCGGCTGAGAAGCCCGCCCTCGACTTCCGCTACTTCACGGACGAGGACGACTACGACGGCCGCACGCTGGTCGACGGAATCAGGATCGCGCGGGAGATCGCGAAGACCGAGCCGCTCGCCGGCTGGCTCAAGCGCGAGGTGTGCCCGGGGCCTGACGTCGTGGGCGACGAGGAGCTCGGCGAGTACGCGCGCAAGGTCGCGCACACCGTCTACCACCCCGCGGGGACCTGTCGCATGGGTGCGAAGAATGATGAACTCGCCGTGGTGGACCCGGAGTTGAGGATTCGGGGCCTGGAAGCGATCCGCATTGCCGATGCGTCCGTCTTCCCGACGATGCCGGCGGTGAACCCGATGATCGGGGTGCTCATGGTCGGGGAGAAGTGTGCCGAGCTGCTGGGTGGTGATGCGTGATGAGTACGAACACGATGTCGAACGCTGAGGTGGCGGACGCGCAGGCGGGATCGCCGGTGTTCTCCGTGAACAACCTGTGGAAGGTCTTCGGGCCGAAGGCCGACCGGGTGCCGGGCGACGCGGAGCTGGCCGGCCTGAGCGCCGCCGAGCTGCGCGCCCGCACCGGGTGCACCGCCGCCGTGCGCGACGTCAGCTTCGATGTGCGCAAGGGCGAGGTCTTCGTCGTCATGGGCCTCTCCGGCTCCGGCAAGTCCACCCTCGTACGCTGCCTGACCCGGCTCATCGAGCCGACCTCCGGCGGCATATCCATCGACGGCGAGGACGTCCTCGGCATGGACAAGGGGCGCCTGCGCGAACTGCGCCGGCACCGCGCCGCCATGGTCTTCCAGCACTTCGGGCTCCTTCCGCACCGCACCGTGCTCGACAACGTCGCGTACGGCCTGGAGATCCAGGGCGTGGGCCGCGCCGAGCGGCGCGCCAGGGCGGCGGAGGTCGTCGCGAAGGTCGGCCTCGACGGCCTTGAGCAGCGGCGGCCCGGGCAGCTGTCCGGCGGTCAGCAGCAGCGTGTCGGGCTCGCGCGCGCCCTCGCGGCCGATCCCGAAGTGCTGCTGTTCGACGAGCCGTTCAGCGCCCTCGACCCGCTGATCCGCCGCGACATGCAGGAGGAGGTCATCCGGCTCCACCGCGAGGAGGGCCGGACCATGGTCTTCATCACGCACGACCTCAACGAGGCGCTGCGGCTCGGCGACCGGATCGCGCTGATGCGCGACGGCCGGATCGTGCAGCTGGGCACGCCCGAGGAGATCGTGGGTTCGCCCGCCGACGACTACGTACGCGAGTTCGTGCGGGACGTGCCGCGCGAGCAGGTCATGACCGTGCGCCGCGCGATGCGGCCCGCCGACGCCGACGAGCAGGATCGCGGCCCCGCCATCGCGCCCGGCGCGACCGTGTCGGAGGCGATCGAGGCGGTCGCCAGGACCGGTTTCGCGGTGCGGGTCATGGACGAGGGGCGGTGCCTGGGGGTCGTGGACCATGCGCGGCTGCTGGGTGTGGTGGCGGGGACGGAGACGGGGGGCCGCGAAGACGAAGGGGTGGCCGGGGCTGACTCGGGCGGCGCCTCCGGTGCCGGTTCCGATGCGGCCGTGGCCGACGCGCCCGCGCCCGTCACGCCGCCGGGCGAGGGGGTCGCCTGATGGCTGCAGCCAGTACCACCACCGCCCCCACGGCGGACACCCCGCGCTTCGGCGCGCTGGTGCGCAACCGTGCCCTCGGCAAGCTCCTCCTGCTCGCCGTCGTCGCGGCCGTCCTCGTACCGATCGTGAACGCCAGGTGGGCGAGCGGCAGTTGGCCGCACGCGCTCACCGTCGACCTGACCGGACCACTGGGCAGGACCAGTGACTGGATCATCGACAACCGGGACAGCCACCCGCTGTTCCTTTACTTCTTCGGCCACATCAGCAACGCCGTCGTCCTGAGCGTGCGCGGCGCGTACCTGGTGCTCCTCGCGGCCGGCTGGGCCGGCGTCACCGCCGCGGCCGGGCTCATCGCCTGGCGCGTCGCGGGCCTGAAGCTCGCGGTGGCCGCCGTCGCAGCCCTCCTCGTGTGCGGCGCGTTCGGCATGTGGGTGCCGACCATGCAGACCCTCGCGCTGATGATCGTTGCGGTTCTCGCCTCGGTAGCGCTCGGCATGGTCCTCGGACTCGCGGCCGGACTCTCCGACCGCACGTACCGTGCGCTGCGGCCCGTCCTCGACACGATGCAGGTCTTTCCCGCGTACGCGTATCTGCTGCCGGTCGTTCTCGTGTTCGGCATCGGTGTGCCCGCGGCCGTCCTCGCGACCGTCGTCTACGCCGCCCCGCCGATGGCCCGTCTGACGGCGCTCGGCCTGCGCGGCGCCGACAGCGGCGTGATGGAGGCCGTCGCCTCGCTCGGCGCGACCGCGCGGCAGCGGCTCCTGACGGCCCGGATCCCGCTCGCCCGCAAGCAACTCCTCCTCGGGCTCAACCAGACGATCATGATGGCGCTCTCGATGGCCGTCATCGCGTCGGTGATCGGCGCGGGAGGCCTCGGCGACCGCGTGTACCAGGCACTGGCCTCCGTGGACGTCGGCGCGGCCCTCGCGGCCGGCATCCCGATCGTGCTGCTCGCCGTGATCCTGGACCGTACGACGGCCGCGGCGGGAGCGCGCCTCGGCGCCGCCGAACCCGACGGCCGCCGCCTGCACGGCCTGTACGGCTGGGTCGTCGCCGCCGTTCTCACGGTGGCCGTCGCCCTCGTGGCCCGCCTCGCGGACCGGATCGACTGGCCCGACACCTGGACCGTGAACATCGCGGACCCGGTCAACAACGTCGTCGACTGGATGACCGACCACCTCTACTCCGGTGTCCCCTACATCGGCGGAACCGCCGACTGGGCCGGGCACTTCACCACCTGGGTCCTCGACCCGGTCCGCGACGGGCTGCAGTGGCTGCCCTGGTGGTCCGTGCTCCTCATCGTCGCCGCGCTGGCCTGGCTGATCGGCACCTGGCGCACCGCCGTGACGGCCGTGCTCGCCATGGCCGCCATCGGCGTCCTCGGTGTGTGGAAGCCCTCCCTCGACACGCTGTCGCAGGTGCTCGCGGCCGTCGCCGTGACGCTCGTCGTCGGCTTCGCGGTCGGGATCGCGGCCGCACGCAGCGAGCGGCTCGAACGCGTGCTCAGGCCCGTGCTCGACGTCTTCCAGACGATGCCGCAGTTCGTGTATCTGATCCCGGTGGTCGCGCTGTTCGGCGTCGGCCGCGCCCCCGCGGTCGCCGCCGCCGTCGTCTACGCGCTGCCGGCCGTCGTCCGCATCACCACGCAGGGACTGCGCCAGGTCGACGGAGCCGCCATGGAGTCGGCCCGGTCGATGGGCGCGACGAGCGGGCAGCAACTGCGCCAGGTCCAGCTGCCGCTGGCCCGGCCCGCGCTGCTCCTGGCCGTGAACCAGGGTGTCGTCCTCGTCCTCGCCGTCGTGATCATCGGCGGTCTGGTGGGTGGTGGCGCGCTCGGCTACGAGGTCGTGTTCGGTCTCGCCCAGGGCGACCTGGCGACCGGGCTCGTCGCGGGCGCGGCGATCGTGTGTCTCGGCCTCATGCTCGACCGGGTCACCCAGCCGACCGAACGCCGCGCGAAGAAGGGAGCGTGACCGCGATGCGAACACTTCGATCTTTCCGCCCGGTGCGGGCACGCAGGACGACCACGTTGCGCCCCGTGCGGGCACGCAGGACGACCGTGGGGCTCGCGGCCGCGGGCACCCTCCTGGTGGCGACCGGTTGCGGCGCCGCCGACATGACCAAGCAGTCCTCCCCGTACGCCAACGCCCAGGGCGCGAAGACGGTGACCCTGTCGGTCCAGTCCTGGGTCGGCGCGCAGGCCAACATCGCGGTGGCCCAGTACCTGCTCGAGCACGAGCTCGGCTACCGCGTCGACACCGTCCAGGTCGACGAGGTCCCCGCGTGGGACGCGCTCAGCCAGGGCCGCGTCGACGCGATCATGGAGGACTGGGGCCACCCCGACCAGGAGCAGCGGTACGTCAAGGACAAGAAGACGATCGTGAACGGCGGCGACCTCGGCGTCACCGGACACATCGGCTGGTTCGTCCCCACGTACTTCGCCAAGCAGCACCCGGACGTCACCGACTGGAAGAACCTCAACAAGTACGCGTCCCAGCTGCGCACCGCCGAGAGCGGCGGCAAGGGCCAGCTCCTCGACGGCTCTCCGTCGTACGTCACCAACGACAAGGCGCTGGTCAACAACCTGAAGCTGAAGTACCAGGTCGTGTTCTCCGGTTCCGAGGCGGCTCAGATCACCCAGATCAAGCAGTTCGCCAAGGCCAAGAAGCCGTTCCTGACGTACTGGTACCAGCCGCAGTGGCTGTTCAAGAAGGTGCCGATGACGGAGGTGAAGCTGCCCGCGTACAAGGAGGGCTGCGACGCCGACCCGAAGAAGGTGGCCTGCGCCTATCCGAAGACGCCGCTGCAGAAGTACCTCAACGCGGACTTCTCGAAGAGCGGCGGCAAGGCGGCGGCCTTCCTGAAGAACTTCAAGTGGACGACCGAGGACCAGAACGAGGTCTCTCTGCTCATCGCCGATCAGAAGCTGTCGCCGGACGAGGCGGCGAAGAAGTGGATCGACGAGCACGAGTCGACTTGGCGGTCCTGGCTCCCGAAGTAGCCGTCGGGCCCCTACCCCGCGCGCGTGCCGGGTGCCTCTCCTGACGGGGGCACCCGGCACGTCTGTGCGCGGCCTGCCACGGACGGGGGCGTGGGAGTGGGCGGGGGCGGCACGTCACCACTGCGGTCCGCCGGGCGCGATCCGGCGGCTCACCATGAGCCGGTTCCGGCTGATGATGCCGGTGATCACGCCGAGAAGACGGGCGAGCCCGGCTTCACCGAGCCCCTTCTTCGCGGCGGCGCCGAGCGCGATCACCGCGTCGCGCACACCCGTGTCCGAGTGGGTCGTACGGACTGTTACTTGAAGTCGCCCGCGGTGTAGTGCCCCGGCGCCATCCGCGTCGACACACCGAACCGGTTCCACGCGTTGATCACCGTGATCGCGGCGATCAGCTGCGTCAGCTCCTTCTCGTCGTACAGCTTCGCCGCCTTCTCGTACGTCTCGTCCGGCACGAACCCGTCGGTGAGCACGGTGATCGCCTCGGTCAGCTCGATCGCCGCGATCTCCCTGGGCGTGTAGAAGTGCTGCGACTCCTCCCACGCGGCCAGCTGGATGATCCGCTCGACGCTCTCGCCCGCGGCGAGCGCGTCCTTGGAGTGCATGTCGAGGCAGAACGCGCAGTGGTTGAGCTGCGAAGCACGGATCTTGACCAGCTCCAGCGTCACCGGGTCGACGCCCTTACGGGCCTCCGCGTCGAGCCGGATCATGGCCTTGTAGACCTCCGGTGCGTGCTTGGCCCAGGCCAGCCGGGGCGCGTGCTCGTGGACGTACTCCTTGGTGGTCCGGCCGGCGTCGGCGTCCGGGCCGGTGCTGTCGGTGGTGTTCTCGTTCGTCGTCATGACATTGACCCTACGAGCGGAGTAGCCCACGGGTATGGTCCATTTCCATGGTGGAATCCTGGGCCACTTCGCCCTCCGGTCAAGCGCTCGGTATCGATCTGCACGTCGAGCCGACCGGCTCCGGCCTGCGCAAAGGCCTGACCGACGCACTCCGTGACGCCGTACGCGGCGGACGCCTCGCCCCAGGTGTCCGCCTCCCTTCGTCCCGCACCCTCGCCGCCGATCTGGGCATCGCCCGCAACACGGTCGCCGACGCCTATGCCGACCTCGTCGCCGAGGGCTGGCTCACCGCGCGCCAGGGTTCGGGGACGCGCGTCGCCGAGCGGCCGGTCGAGGCGCCCCGGCCGGCCTCGCCCCGGGGCCGACGCGCTCCTGCCGGACTCCGCCACGACCTGCACCCCGGCACCCCCGACCTCTCCTCGTTCCCGCGCGCCGAATGGCTCAAGGCCTCGCGTCGCGCCCTCAACGCCGCCCCGAACGAAGCCCTCGGCTACGGCGATGCCCGCGGCCGCATCGAACTGCGCACCGCCCTTGCCGGCTACCTCGCCCGCGCCCGCGGCGTCCACGCCGACCCGGACCGCATCGTGATCTGCTCCGGCTTCATCCACGGCCTGATGCTGCTCGGCGAGGTGCTGCGCAACAGGGGTGTACGCGATGTGGCCGTGGAGACATACGGGCTCGACATCCACTGGGACGTCCTGGCGCGGTCAGGCCTGCGCACCCACCCCCTCACCCTAGATCAACTCGGCACCTGCACAGACGAGTTGGCGACCGGCGAACCGGACGTGGGTGCCGCCCTCCTGACCCCCGCCCATCAGTTCCCGGTGGGCGGGGCCCTGCACCCCGACCGCCGGACCGCCGTCGTCGACTGGGCCCGCCGCACCGGCGGACTGATCCTGGAGGACGACTACGACGGCGAGTTCCGCTACGACCGCCAGCCCGTCGGCGCCCTCCAGGGGCTCGACCCCGACCGCGTCGTCTACTTCGGCACGGCCAGCAAATCCCTCGCACCGGGCCTGCGCCTCGGCTGGCTGGTGCTGCCGCCCTCCGTCATGGGGGAGGTGATCGAGGCGAAGGGCGTCGCCGACTGGTCATGCGGTGTCCTCGACCAGCTGACCCTCGCGGAGTTCATCGACTCGGGCGCTTACGACCGCCATGTCCGCGGCGCCCGCCTGCGCTACCGCCGCCGCCGCGATCAACTCGTCGCCGCCCTCGCCGAGCGCGCCCCCGACGTCCGCGCCACCGGAATCGCCGCCGGACTGCACGCGGTCCTCCAACTCCCGCCCGGCACCGAACAGTCCGTGGTCCGCGCGGCCGCCTGGCAGCGCCTCGGAGTGGCCGGCCTCTCCAGCTTCCGCCACGAAGCGGCCCCCGCCGAACCACCCCTGGACGCCCTGGTGGTCGGCTACGGAACCCCACCGGACCACGCCTGGACCAGCGCGCTCGAGGCGTTGTGCCGGGTGCTGCCTTAGGGGCGACATCGGGCGGTGGGCTTCCCGGGGCGCGCGGCCCGGGTTCGGGTCGGGTGGCCTGGGTTCGGGGCGGGCGGCCTTGGGGGGGCAGGGCGGTGTCAGCGCAGGTCGGTTCGGGTCGGGTGGCCTGGTGGGTGGGGCTGGGGCGGCTCGGGATCGGGTCGGGTGGCCTCGGGGGTGGGGCTGGGTCGGCTCGGGTTCGGGTCGGGTGGTCTGGGGGGCGGGGCGAGGGCGGTTCGGGATCGGTTCGGGTCGGGGCAGAACGAACCGGTTCGCGTCGGGCGGCCAGGGGGGGCGGGGTCAGCGCAGGTCGGGTCGGGTGGGGTTCAGGTCAGACCGGGCCGGTGCGGACGCGTCCGCCACCGGCGCCTCCCCGAAGCGCGCCAGCGCCAAAGCCCCGGTCACGGCCACCACGAACCCGAGAGCCGCCAGCCAGGCCAGCCCCTCGCGCGTGCGATCCCCGAGCCAGATCACCCCGACGAGCGCCGGCCCCACCGTCTCGCCCACGACCATCCCCGCAGTGGCCGTGGTCACCGACCCTTTCTGCAACGCCGAGGTCAGCAACAGAAACGCCGCACCACCACCGAGCAGCAGCGCATACGTCGCCGGATTGCTCAGCAACGCGCCGGGCGACACGTCGTCGATGAGCCGCACCGACACCTCCACCACCCCGAACCCGAAGCCCGAACCGAGCCCCAGTGCGAGCGCCCGCCCTCTCCCCGGAAGCCGCCCCGCCACCGCCCCGATCAACAACACGCCCAGCGCTGTCCCCAGCATCGCGTACCGCAACGCGTCCGAACCGGCCTTGTCGCCCTCCGTCCCCGACGCCAGCCCCAACATGGCAAGCCCCGCCACCACGACTCCGACGGCGCCCCACTCGACACCACTCAACCGCACATCCAGCAGCCGAGAGGCAACCACTGCCGTCACCGCCAGACTCGCGGCGAGCGCCGCGCCGACGGCATAGATCGGAATGGACCGCAGCGCCACGACCTGCAACACGAACCCGAGAAGGTCGAGTCCCAACCCGGCGACATAACGCCACTGCCGCAGCGCCCGCAGCAACAATGCGGCGTCGACGCCTGACCCCGATCCCGGCTCCGCGGCCCGCGCGGCCATCGCCTGGAACACGGAAGCCGTACCGAAACAGACTGCAGCCCCGAGCGCGCAAACCATTCCAAGAAGCACAAAGCGACTGTAGAGGGTGCCCTACGCCAGTCGGCCCGCGGGCGGCCCACCCTCCCGGGGCGCCGCCGTGAACGGCCGGACCGAGAGCCGGCAGCCCTTGCCGGAGGCGCGCCACCGTCAGACCGCCAGGACCGCCCGAAGCTGGTCGAGCCCCCAGTCCAGGTCCTCCTTGCTGATCACCAGAGGGGGAGCGATCCGGATCGTGCTCCCATGGGTGTCCTTGACCAGGACGCCCTTGTCCATCAACTTCTCCGAGATCTCCCTCCCCGTCCCGTACGACGGATCGATGTCGACTCCCGCCCACAGCCCGCGTCCCCGCACCTGCGTCGCCTTGCCCGTGCCCACCAGCAGCCCGAGCTCCGCGTGCAGATGGCCGCCCAGCTCCGCCGCCCGCTGCTGCAACTCCCCGGTGCGCAACATCGCGATGACCTCGAGCGCCACCGCACAGGCCAGCGGATTCCCGCCGAACGTCGACCCGTGCTCACCCGGCTTGAACACCCCCAGCACCTCGCTGCTGGACACCACCGCCGACACCGGCACGACCCCACCGCCGAGCGCCTTGCCCAGTACGTACATGTCGGGCACTACGCCTTCGTGCTCACAGGCGAACGTCCGCCCGGTCCGCCCGAGCCCCGACTGGATCTCGTCGGCGATGAACAGCACGTTCCGCTCGCGGGTCAACTCCCTTACCGCAGGGAGGTATCCGGCCGGCGGTACGAGGACGCCGGCCTCGCCCTGGATCGGTTCGAGCAGCACCGCGACGGTGTTCTCGGTGACAGCGCCGCGCAGTGCCGTCAGATCGCCGTACGGCACGATCTCGAAGCCCGGCGTATAGGGACCGAAGTCCGCGCGCGCCTCCTGGTCCGTGGAGAAGCTGACGATGGTCGTGGTGCGCCCGTGGAAGTTGTTGCCCGCCACGACGATCTTCGCTCTGCCGTCGAGCACCCCCTTGACCTGGTACCCCCACTTTCTCGCCGTCTTCACGGCGGTCTCTACTGCCTCCGCCCCTGTGTTCATCGGCAGCACCATGTCCATGCCGCACAGCTCCGCGAGCCGCGTGCAGAACTCGGCGAACCGGTCGTGGTGGAAGGCGCGGGACGTCAGCGTCACCCGCTCCATCTGCGCCTTGGCGGCCTCGATGAGCCGCCGGTTCCCATGACCGAAGTTGAGAGCCGAGTAGCCGGCGAGCATGTCGAGGTACCGGCGCCCCTCGACATCCGTCATCCACGCCCCCTCCGCCGTGGCGACCACCACGGGCAGCGGATGGTAGTTGTGCGCACTGTGCGCTTCGGACGCGGTGATGAAGGTTTCCGTTACGGCATTCGGAGGAGTCACAGCAGTCACGGGATCTCCGTTCTTACGGCTCTTATGACGCGAAGACATGGGCTTGTGGCCCCTTCCTATCGTCGCTCGCACCGTGGACCGGGAAGCCTCGCCTCCCAGCGCGCCCGGTAGGGTGGCCCGCAGGGCCGTGACTGGCGCGCTGGGATGGGACCGACCATCGGGGAGCGGCCTGTGAACTGTGTGCCGTGCGCCTGGGCCGACCCGTGAACCTTCCGCTCTCGACTTCGCTCGGGCAGTGGGGGTCCCATCCGTCCGGAGGTCCGTCATGTCAGAGCCCACCCTCT
This sequence comes from Streptomyces sp. NPDC107517, assembly GCF_055582645.1. Lineage (NCBI taxonomy): Bacteria > Bacillati > Actinomycetota > Actinomycetes > Kitasatosporales > Streptomycetaceae > Streptomyces > Streptomyces sp. NPDC107517. The sequence goes on from NZ_JBVJPM010000010.1 coordinate 231,048, forward strand.
CCACCGAATCCGTAGCGTTCCGCAGCGCCCTCGACGTGATCCGCGCGGTCGAGCCCCGCGTGGCCGACGCCATCGGCCAGGAAATCGCCGACCAGCGCGAGATGCTCAAGCTGATCGCCAGCGAGAACTACGCCTCCCCGGCCACGCTCCTCGCGATGGGCAACTGGTTCAGCGACAAGTACGCCGAGGGCACTGTCGGCCGCCGCTTCTACGCCGGCTGCCGCAACGTCGACACCGTCGAGGCCCTCGCCGCCGAACACGCCCGCGAGCTCTTCGGCGCCCGCCATGCCTATGTCCAGCCGCACTCCGGTATCGACGCCAACCTCGTCGCCTTCTGGGCCGTCCTCGCCCAGCGCGTCGAGGCCCCCGCCCTGGAGCTGGCCGGCGTCCGCAACGTGAACGACCTCTCCGACGCCGACTGGGCCGAGCTCCGTCAGGCCTTCGGCAACCAGCGCATGCTCGGCATGTCCCTGGACGCCGGCGGTCACCTCACCCACGGCTTCCGCCCCAACATCTCCGGCAAGATGTTCGACCAGCGCAGCTATGGCACCGATCCCCGGACCGGCCTCGTCGACTACGAAGCCCTGCGTGCCACCGCCCGCGACTTCAAGCCGCTGATCATCGTCGCCGGCTACTCCGCGTACCCCCGCCTCGTGAACTTCCGCATCATGCGCGAGATCGCCGACGAGGTCGGGGCGACCCTCATGGTCGACATGGCGCACTTCGCGGGCCTCGTCGCCGGCAAGGTCCTGACCGGCGACTTCGATCCGGTGCCGCACGCCCAGATCGTCACCACCACGACGCACAAGTCGCTGCGCGGCCCGCGCGGCGGCATGGTGCTCTGTGACGACTCGCTCACCGACCAGGTCGACCGAGGCTGCCCGATGGTCCTCGGAGGTCCGCTGCCGCACGTCATGGCCGCCAAGGCCGTGGCCCTGGCCGAGGCCCGCCGCCCCGAGTTCCGCGACTACGCCCAGTCTGTCGTCGACAATGCCCGCGCCCTCGCAGAGGGACTGACCCGCCGCGGTGCCACCCTCGTCACGGGCGGCACGGACAACCACCTCAACCTGATCGATGTCGCCACCTCCTACGGGGTCACCGGCCGCCAGGCCGAGAACGCACTCCTCGACTCCGGCATCGTCACCAACCGCAACTCCATCCCCTCTGACCCCAACGGGGCCTGGTACACGTCCGGCATCCGCATCGGCACCCCCGCTCTGACCACCCGGGGCCTGGGCACCGCGGAGATGGACGAGGTCGCCGGCCTCATCGACCGCGTGCTCACCGCCGCCGAGCCGGGTACCACCAGCAAGGGCGCGCCTTCCAAGGCCCAGCACATCCTGGACGAGAAGGTCTCCGACGAGGTCTCCACGCGAGCGTCCGACCTGCTCAGCGGCTTCCCGCTCTACCCGGAAGTCGACCTCACCTGATCGCTTGACCCCCTGGCTCTGTGATCCACTGACCGGCCCGTCACCAGACGCACCGACGGGCCGGTCAGTGCGTACTCGAAGCCATGAGAGCTGAGGGGCGGCTCTCAGGAGTCGATCAGCTGCTGCCGTGGTCCGGTGTCCTGTGGGGGCTCGCCCGTCTTGCGACGACGCGGCAGCCTGCCGGCCAGCGGCCGCAGCACCAGAGCCAGCGCGGCACCCGCCGCCAGCCCCGGTATCGCCCACCACCAGTCCGGCCCCTCGCCCGCCCGGGCCGCTGAGGCCCGCGCCCCTGCGGACTGCCCGGCATCGCGACTGTCGGCTGCCGGAGCCGGAGCTCCACCGAGTGCTTCCTTGGACCGGTCGGGCGACTGCCAGGGTGCCGGGAAGATCGGACTCCCGCCCTTTCGGGACCGCTCGCCCATGACTCCGAGGTCCTTCAGCAGCGCGCGCAGCTGTGCAGGCTTCTGCGCCTTGTGCCAGTACCCGTTGTAGGAGTCCGGCACGTGCGTCGCTGTGTGTATCCAGACGTCCTTCGTGCCCGGCGAGTCCGGATAGACCCGGTCGACCCGCCACGGCAGCACGTCGTGCACCAGCCAGGTGACATTGAGCTGACGTCCCGCGCCTATGCCCAAGCCGGGCGGCTCCTCCCGTCGGCCCTGGTCCGGCTCGCCCAGGAGGCTTTCCAACGGCCCGTACTTCTTGTCACTGAAGTAGAGCGACGCGCTCTGGCCGCTCTCGGGCGACACCACCAGAACGCTTGTCGGTCCGCCGGCCGATGCTCCTGACGCGCTCAGCAGCATCGCGGCGAGTGCCGCCGTCAGTGCCACCGCCAGCGCGGCCGGCCTTCGTACTGTTCGCATCCGTTCCCCCCAGCTGGTCCCGGCACGGCCCGCCCGTGCCGATTCACTTCTGGTACACCGCCCGACCCGACCGGGTTCCCAACTTCGGCGCGTGAGTTCTCGGGTGTGCGGGAGCCGCCGGCTCCGCCCGCGGACATCAGCGGACGGCGTCCGGCTTCCGTACCGACCGTGCGATCTCCATCGCCCGCTGCTGGGAGTCGATCCCCTCCAGGCGGAGTGTCACCTGCTGCCGACGGGTCCACAGGAGCGTCGGACCCGCGGTGCGTTCCGAGCGGGTCCACCGGTCGCCGTTGCCGTCGAGCATCCAGAAACTGAGCAGATGGGGCTGGGCGAACCACAGCCCCGTATCCGGGCCGAGGTCGACCCAGCGCGGCTGCATACGCACCGATTTCGTATACCCGATGTCGAGCTGGGCCGGGTACTCGTCGAGTCGGATCGTGCGCCCGTCCTCGCGCCAGCACAGCGTGATCAAGAAACGCGATTTCGGTTCACGCGTCACCGCGACGGCGTCCGGCATCCCCAGCTCGTCCGGCACCAGGGGGTCGAATCCGGCTTCTCGTCGGGCCTCACCCAGCGAGAGCGACGTACCGCACCCCGGGACATGGGCACCGGACGATGGCAGGGCAGAGGGGTCGTACCGGACCTCCACCCCGCCGAAGCCGAACCAGTCGGCGACCGTGGCCCGCACGGGAGGCGTGAGCACGAGCACGGTCAGCACTCCGCACATCCCCGCTGTGAGCATCCGCCACCGCTTCCGTATCCAGCGGCGCGCCAGTCGCACCCGGGCAGGGGCCGCCCCCGGCTCGGCCACCGGCGCCGGAACCGACTCGGCGAGTATCTGCGCCAGCACCCGCTCTGCCATCGACTCGCCGCCGGGGCCCAGACCGTCCAGGGACCTGCCCAGCGCCCGCAACTCCTCCGGCAGCCCACGACCCGCGCGGGGCCCGTGCTCCTTGCCGGGGCCGTGGCTCCCGTCGTCCTCGTGGCGCGGCTCACTCATGCTTGTCACCTCCCTCCCGCGGGTCCAGCTCGGCCGGAAGAATCCTCTTCAGCTTCCGTAGCGCGCGATTGAGCCTCGACTTCACGGTGCCGCGCGGCCAGCCGAGCGCCTCGGCCGTCTCCGCCTCGTCCATCTCCAGCAGATACCGATATGTGACGACCAGCCGATGCTCCTCGCTCAGCTCCTCGAGCGCGGCGAGCAATGCCGTCCGCCGCTCGTCGTGGACGGCCGCGACCGCCGGATCCGTGGTCTCGGGTATCAGCGGCTCGGCCTCTGTCAACGTCGCTTCCCGCCCCACGACCGAACGCTGTCGCACCGCCGAGCGCACTGTGTTCCTCGTCTCATTGGCGACGATCGCGAGCAGCCACGGCTTGAACGACGAGTCGTCCCGAAACTGCCCCAGGGCGCAGTAGGCCTTGAAAAAGGCCTGCTGCACCACATCCTCCGCGTCCGCGCCAGCCCCGAGGGCTCGGGCCGCCCGCAGCGCCAACCCGGTGAAGGCGCGCACCAACACCGCGTACGCCTCCACATCTCCTGCGCGCACGCGAGCGATCACCGCACGCTCGTCGTCGACGACGCGGCCCCCCTCCAGGACCTCCCCCTGTGTCCTCACATCGTTGATACACCGCACCCCGCGCATCGGTTCCCACCCGCCGTACAGGTTTTTTTCCGAACTCGCTCCGCGGGCAGATCCGAAGGGAGATCTCGGAGCCGGATCCCGGCGACACGCCGGGCGGGGTGGGCGACAGCTCTCTGTACACGGGTTCGGCGCTTGTCGTGTACCCGTCGCCCACCTGTTTCCGACCAATGAGAGACACCTGAGACAATGAGGAGCATGGCCTCTGATCGTCCCCGCGTGCTCTCCGGAATCCAGCCCACTGCAGGCTCGTTCCACCTCGGCAACTACCTCGGCGCGGTCCGCCAGTGGGTGGCGCTGCAGGAGTCTCACGACGCGTTCTACATGGTTGTGGACCTGCACGCGATCACCGTTCCGCAGGACCCGAAGGAGCTCCGGGCCAACACCCGGCTCGCCGCGGCACAGCTCCTCGCCGCCGGCCTGGACCCGGACCGCTGCACGCTGTTCGTGCAGAGCCACGTCCCCGAGCACGCGCAGCTCGGCTGGGTCATGAACTGTCTGACGGGCTTCGGCGAGGCCTCCCGCATGACGCAGTTCAAGGACAAGTCCGCCAAGCAGGGCGCCGACCGCGCGACCGTCGGCCTCTTCACGTACCCGATCCTCCAGGTCGCGGACATCCTGCTCTACCAGGCCGACCAGGTGCCGGTGGGCGAGGACCAGCGTCAGCACATCGAGCTGACGCGCGACCTCGCCGAGCGCTTCAACGGCCGCTTCGGCGAGACCTTCACGGTCCCGGCGCCGTACATCCTCAAGGAGACGGCGAAGATCTACGACCTTCAGGATCCGTCGATCAAGATGAGCAAGTCGGCGTCGACGCCCAAGGGCCTCGTCAACCTTCTCGACGAGCCGAAGATCACCGCCAAGAAGGTCAAGAGCGCGGTCACCGACACCGACACCGTGATCCGGTTCGACCCGGAGAACAAGCCGGGCGTCAGCAACCTCCTCGCCATCTACTCCACCCTCACCGGCACAGGTATCCCGGAACTGGAGCAGAACTACGAGGGCAAGATGTACGGTGCGCTCAAGACGGACCTGGCAGAGGTCATGGTGGACTTCGTGACACCGTTCCGGACCCGTACCCAGGAGTACCTGGACGACCCGGAGACGCTCGACTCGATCCTGGCCAAGGGCTCGGAGAAGGCGCGTGCTGTCGCCGCCGAAACCCTCGCCCAGGCATACGACAAGGTCGGACTGCTGCCTGCGAAGCACTGAGCCCCAGCCCGGCCTTACCGCCACCCGCCCACCGCACGACGACAGGAGTACGACGTGGGGACCGTAACGATCGGCGTTTCGATCGCGGTCCCGGAGCCACACGGCAGCCAGCTCCAGGAGCGGCGCGCGGGCTTCGGTGACCCCGCTGCGCACGGCATCCCCACGCACGTCACTCTGCTCCCGCCGACCGAGGTGGAGGACGGGTCGCTGCCTTCGATCGAGGACCATCTCGAGGCGGTCGCCGCCGCGGGGCGGAACTTCGCGATGCGGCTCGCGGGGACGGGAACCTTCCGTCCGCTGTCTCCCGTTGTGTTCGTACAGGTCGCGGAGGGCGCCGAGGCCTGCACATGGCTGCAGAAGCAGGTACGTGACGCATCGGGTCCGGTCGCGCGCGAGCTGCAGTTTCCGTATCACCCGCACGTCACGGTGGCGCACGGCATCGCGGAGGAAGCGATGGACCGGGCGTACGAGGACCTCGCCGGATATGAGGCGGCCTGGCAGTGCACCGGATTCGCGCTGTACGAGCAGGGCGCCGACGGTATCTGGCGCAAGCTGCGCGAGTTCCCGTTCGGCGGCCCGGCCGTGCCCGCGCAGGGTCCCGACCGTTCGAAGCGGGGCCGACAGCCGGCTCGCTGACGCGAAGCGAGTCGGCCGGCCGCTGTGCGACGCGGCTTACATCGGCAGGCGCCGGAACACCGGACGCGGGACATGCCGCAGCGCCGACATCACCATGCGCAGCGCCCCCGGCACCCACACGGTCTCCGACCGGCGCCTGAGCCCCGTCTCGATCGCCTGCGCCACAGCTTCCGGGGTGGTGGCCATCGGTGCTTCCGCCATGCCCGCCGTCATCTTCGACCGTACGAAGCCGGGGCGCACGACCATCACATGCACGCCGGTGCCGTGGAGCGCGTCGCCGAGGCCCTGCGCGAAGGCGTCCAGACCGGCCTTGCTCGACCCGTAGATGAAGTTGGACCGGCGCGCCCGCTCGCCCGCGACCGACGAGAGCACCACCAGTGAGCCGTGGCCCTGGGACTGCAGAGCGCGCGCGCAGATGAGGCCTGCCGATACCGCACCGGTGTAGTTGGTCTGCGCGACGCGCACCGCGGACAGCGGCTCGTCCTCGTCGCGGGCCTGGTCGCCGAGGATCCCGAACGCGAGCAGCACCATGTCGATGTCGCCCTCGGCGAAAACCTTGCCCAGCGTCACCTCGTGGGCCTCGGAGTCGAGCGCGTCGAAGGCGACGGTACGGGCGTCGGCGCCCATGTCGCGGAGTTCGGCGGCCGCACGGTCGAGGGCGGGGGACGGGCGGCCGGCCAGCCACACCGTTCGGGTCCGCCGCGCCACGAGGCGTCGGGCTGTGGCGAGGGCGATCTCGGAGGTGCCGCCGAGGACGAGCAGGGACTGGGGGGTGCCGAAGGCGTCCTTCATGAGAACCAAACTCCAGAGTGGCGGGACCGAAATCGGTGGGGCGGAGTGGGAACCCGGACGGCCTGAGCGGTGTACCAGAAGTGAATCGGTGCGGAGGGTCCGTGCCGGGCGAGGGGGGGTACGACGTGCGTGCGATGTGGGGAGAGCGGGATGGGCGGGATGTGCGAGGTCCCAGGTCAAGGCACTTGTTCCCGTTCCCGTCAGAGTCCGAGGCGCCGGGAGAGATCCGAGCGGAACACGCCTCGGGGGTCCAACCGGTCTCGCAGGGCGCGGAATTCGTCGAGGCGGGGATACATCGTCGAGAGCAGTTCGGGCCTTAGGCGCGCGTCCTTGGCGAGGTAGACGCGTCCGTCCGCCGCGGCCACTTCCTCGTCGAGTTCGTCGAGGAACGTGCCGAGTCCCGGCAGGTTCGCGGGAATGTCGAGGGCCAGGGTCCAGCCGGGCATGGGAAAGGAAAGCCAGCCGGGGTCCCCGGCGCCGAAGCGTTTGAGGACTGCCAGGAAGGAGGGGCACCGGCGCTCGGAGATGCGCTGCACGATGCGGCGAAGCGCTTCCTCCTGGCCGTATCCGACGACGAATTGGTACTGGACGAATCCACTGCGCCCGTAGATGCGATTCCAGTGCGGTACGCCGTCGAGAGGGTGGAAGAACGAGGAGAGCTTCTGGATCTGGCCGACGCGTGACGCAGGGGCCTTGCGGTACCAGAGCTCGTTGAAGAGGCCGACGGTCTTCCGGCCCAGAAGCCCCTCGGGCACGAATCCGGGCGGTGCTGGGAGCTGTCCGGGGCGGAACACCAGTGGCGCCCTGCGGGCCCGTGCGGGAACGGCGTCCAGCGGGGCGTGATCACCGCGTGTGAGTACCGAGCGGCCCATCGAGGCGCCGCGGGCCAGGAGGTCGATCCAGGCGACTGAGTAGCGGTAGAGGTGATCGGTCTCGGTGAGGCGGGCCATCAAGTTGTCGAGGTCAACGACTCGTTCGGTGTCGACCGACATGAACGAGGTTTCGACAGAGAGGAGTTGGAGGGTGACGGTGAGGATGATCCCGGTGAGTCCCATGCCGCCGGCCGTGGCGTCGAAGAGTTCGCTGCCGCGCTCGACGATCCGCACCTCACCGTCGGCCGTGAGCAGTTCCAGGGCGAGGACGTGGCGGGAGAACGAGCCCGAGACGTGGTGGTTCTTCCCATGGATATCGGCGCCGATCGCGCCGCCGACCGTGACGTAGCGGGTTCCGGGGGTCACGGGGATGAACCAGCCGAGAGGGAGGAGGACTTCCATCAGGCGGTGCAGTGAGACGCCCGCGTCGCACAGCACGGTCCCGCCGGACGCGTCGATCGCGTGAATGCGGTCCAGGCCGGTCATATCCAGAACGCTGCCGCCGGCGTTCTGTGCCGCGTCTCCGTAGGCCCGGCCCAGGCCACGGGCGATGTTGCCCCGATGGCCCGGTGTCCCGCACGCACGCACCACGGCTGCCGCCTCAGCGTAGGAGCGAGGGCGCACGATGCGAGCGGCGGTGGGGGCGGTGCGGCCCCAGCCGGTCACGGGGACGATGTCGAAGATGCCGCCGGAGGTGCCGTCGTGGACGGAGTCGGGGGAAGGCGATCCGGTGGGGGGAGCGCTGGGTCCTGGGACGACGGCCGGCGAGACGGGCGCGGGGGTGGGCGCAGGGGTGGGCGGCGCTGCAGAGGCGGCTGTGCCGGGGGGTGTGACGCCGGGGGCGACGGCGGGTGTGCGGGCAGTGGGGGGAGCGGGATCGGCGGCCATGAATGCGACCGTATCGCCCATAGATAGGGCCTTCGCCCCAAACGATCCAAACCCTCACTGAAATGGGTGATTGAGTGGGTGCCACACCAAGTTGTCTGAGTTATGCCGATTTTGCCCCGCAGAGTGAGCCACATGGACGACATGGACCGCCGATTGCTGTCGGCACTGCGCGACTGCGGTACGGACCGGCGCGTGGCAGTGGCCGCGCGCGCACTGTCATGGAGCGGGGAGCACGGGGCGCTCTGGCTCGGCGCGGGGCTGCTGGGGGCAGCGGTCGACCGGGAGCGGCGAGGAGCGTGGCTGCGCGGTACGGCGCTGACCGCCGCGGCGCACGTGGCCAGCATGGGGATCAAGCGGGTCGTCCGGAGGCCGCGGCCGGGCGCGGAGATCGGTGGGGAACCGCTTGTGCGGACGGCGGGGCGGCATTCCTTCCCCAGCTCGCACGCGGCTTCGGCCGCCGCTGCGGCGGTGGCGTACGGGGCGTTGAGGCCGGTGGGGGCGCGGCTCGTCCCGCCGTTGGCGGCGGCGATGTGCGTCTCGCGCATGGTCGTCGGGGTGCACTACCCGTCGGACGTGGCCGCGGGGGCGGCGCTCGGGGCGGTCGCCGCGCGGCTCGGGGCTCACTGGGTGGCCGGGGGTGTCCGGCGATGACGGAACGGACTGGGCGAAGGGAAGGGACGGGGCGCGCGATGGACGCGGGGGGAGCGGAAGACGGGGCGTCGTTGGCGCATGCGTCCGAACAGGCGCGACACGGGGCGCCCACGGTGTTGTTGGACAGGCCGCGGGGGCAGTCGGTGCCGGGGCCGCGCGCGGCGACGAGGCTCGGTTTGCCGGTCGGCTTGTTGAAGACGGTGAGGCCGCGGCAATGGGTGAAGAACGTGCTCGTCGTGGTCGCGCCCGCGTCGGCCGGGGAGTTGTTTTCGTGGCACGCGGCGGCACAACTGGTCATGGTCTTCCTGCTGTTCACGGCGGCTGCCTCGTCCGTGTATTTGATCAATGATGCGCGGGACGCCGAGGCGGACCGGGCGCACCCGGTCAAGCGGAACAGGCCGGTGGCCGCGGGGCACGTTCCGGTGGCGGTGGCCTATGTGGTCGGGGGCGGGCTCGCGGTTCTCGCGCCGCTGGTGGCCGCGGCCCTGTGCACCCCGATGACGGCGGTGCTGCTGACCGCCTACGTCGGGATGCAACTGGCGTACTGCATCAGTCTCAAGCACGTTCTCGTCGTCGATCTTGCCGTGGTGGCCACCGGGTTTCTGATGCGGGCCATGATCGGCGGGCTCGCGCTGGGGATTCCCCTGTCGCGGTGGTTCCTGATCACTACGGGGTTCGGGGCGCTGTTCATGGTGTCGGCCAAGCGGTACTCCGAGGCCGTGCAGATGGCCGGGAAGGCGGGGGCGACGCGGGCGTTGTTGTCGGAGTACACGACCGGCTATCTGCGGTTCGTCTGGCAGCTTGCCGCAGGGGTGGCCGTTCTCGCCTACTGCCTCTGGGCCATGGAGGAAGGCGGGGTGGCGAGAGCGAGTCTGCTGCCTTGGAGACAGCTGTCGATGGTGGCCTTCATTCTCGCCGTCCTGCGCTACGCGGTCTTCGCCGACCGTGGCACGGCGGGTGAGCCGGAGGACGTCGTTCTACGGGACAGGGCATTGGCGGTGATCGGCTTGGTGTGGGTGGCGATGTACGGGCTCGCGGTCGCCAACTGGTGAGTGTCGAGCGAGGGCGTGTCGAGTGAGGGCGTGCTGAGGGAACGCCCGTCCTGGAGGGCGCGGCACGTGGAGATGTGGGGGAGGAGCGGTCGTGGTGAGTTCGGGGATGGTGGCGGATGAAGGGTCTTGGGCGCGAACTGGTGGGGTTCGCGGCTGTGGGGAGCTGCGCGTACGTCGCCGACCTGGGGATCTTCGTGTGGCTGAGAGGGCCGGTGGGGTGGGATCCCATCGCCGCCAAGTCGCTTTCGTTCCTTGCTGGTTGCACGGTCGCGTATGCGGGGAACGCGCTCGGTACCTATCGCCGGGCGGTGGCCGAGGTGTCACGGGTGCGGCAGTACGGGGTGTTCTTCGCGGTCAATGTTGCGGGGGCGCTGGTGCAGCTGATGTGTATCGCCGTGTCGCACTACGCGCTGGGGCTCACGTCGCAGCGCGCGGACACGGTGTCAGGGGCGGGGGTGGGCATGATGCTGGCCACGGCTTTGCGGTTCTGGGGTACTCGGACCCTCGTCTTCCGGGCGGCGATTCCGGCGAGACGTGCGAGAACCGTCAGGGAGGGCAGGCTCGGATCATGGACTGGCTGAAGAGACTCCCCGGTGTCGGGCCGATCGTCGTACGGCTCATGCGTACACACGCGTGGTACGCCTACGAGCGGCTCGACCTGGTGCACTGGACGCGGCTCGCGGCGGCGATGACGTTCATCAGCTTCCTGGCGTTGTTCCCGCTGCTGACGGTGGCCGCGGCGATCGCGGCCGGCACGCTCAGTGAGGAGCGGCAGAAGACGCTCCAGGACAAGATCGCGGAGCAGGTGCCCGGCATCTCAGACCAGTTGGACCTGGGGTCGCTCGTCGCGAACGCGGGCACGGTGGGTCTGGTGGCGGGGGCGTTGTTGCTCTTCACCGGCATCGGGTGGGTCGGCTCGATAAGAGAGTGCCTGCGCGCCGTCTGGGAGCTGGAGGACCCGGACGAGAACCCGTTCATGCGCAAGGTCGTGGACGCCGGGGTTCTGGTGGGGCTGGGTGGCGCCGGGCTCGCCTCGCTGGCGGCGTCGATGCTCGCCTCGACCGCGGTGGGGTGGACGGCGGACCAGGTCGGCATCGCCCATGACGGATGGGGCGGCGTGCTGCTCAGGGCGGTGGCGTTCGCGATCGCTGTGCTCGCGGACTTCCTGCTGCTGCTCTACGTGCTGACGCTGCTGCCGGGTGTTCACCCGCATCGGCGGGAGTTGTTGACGGCGGCGCTGATCGGGGCGGCGGGGTTCGAGCTCCTGAAGCTGTTGCTCGGCAGCTATATGAAGGAGGTGGCGTCGAAGAGCATGTACGGGGCGTTCGGTACGCCGGTGGCCCTGATGCTGTGGATCAACTTCACGGCGAAGCTGCTGTTGTTCTGCGCGGCCTGGACGGCCACGCGGGGGCGGCCCGATTCGGAGGTACTGGACGAGGCCGAGCCGGGGGCGGAACCGCCGGGGGTGGCGCGGGCCGGCGCCGCCTGAGACAGACGGCGCCGGTGCACCTGAGCCGGACAGAGCTGGAGCCCCGGGCGGGGCCGTCAGCGTCGGGGGAGGCGGCGTACCAGTTCGGGCAGGGGCCAGCGGCGGTTGACGAGGAAAGCGGCCGCGGCCAGGAGGAGGAGGGCACCGCCCGTGATGGCCAGGGCGGTACCCACGCCGCTGGAGCCCTTGTGCACGGAGGCGTGGGCGGTCGACGCCTTGCCGGGGGCCGCAGCTCCCTTGTTGCCCTTCGGACTGGCGGAGGAGCCGTCGGAGCCGGCGGTGTCGGCGCTCTTGGGTGCGACGAGCTGTCCCACCGGGGTGACCTTGTCGTCGGACTTGAAACCCCAGTCGAGGAGACGGGCCGCCTCCTGGTAGACGGCCTGGTTCTCGCCTGAGTCGGGGTTCATGACGGTGACGAGGAGGACCTTGCCGTTGCGTTCGGCGACTCCGGTGAAGGTGGCGCCGGCGTTGGTGGTGTTTCCGTTCTTGACCCCGGCGATGCCCTTGTAGGGGTCGAGGCCCATGTCGCCGGTGATGAGCCGGTTGGTGTTCTGGATCTGGAAGGAGCTGGTGGTCTTGCCCTTCTTCTGTGACTCGGGGAACTTCGCGGTCGCCGTCGCGCAGTACTCGCGGAAGTCCTTCTTCTGCAGGCCCGAGCGGGCGAAGAGAGTGAGGTCGTAGGCGGAGGAGACCTGGCCGGGGGCGTCGTAGCCGTCGGGGCTGACCACGTGGGTGTCGAGGGCCTGGAGCTCGTCGGCGTGGGACTGCATGTCCTTGACGGTCTGCGGGACACCACCGTTGAGGGCGGACAGGACGTGGACCGCGTCGTTGCCGGAGCGGAGGAACACGCCGAGCCACAGGTCGTGGACGGTGTAGGTGTAGTTCTCCTTGACGCCGACCATGCTGGAGCCTTCGCCGATGCCGGCCAGGTCGGAAGGGACGACCTTGTGCGTCTGGGTCTTGGGGAACTTGGGGAGGACCGTGTCCGCGAAGAGCATCTTGAGGGTGCTGGCGGGGGGCAGGCGCCAGTGCGCGTTGTGCGAGGCGAGTACCTGCCCCGACTCGGCGTCCGTGACGATCCAGGAGCGCGCGCTCAGATCCTTCGGCAGGACGGGGGCGCCGTTCGCCAGATTCACCTGTGTGCCCGGCTTTCCCAGCTGTGCGCCGCCCACCGTCGACATCGAGGCCGGCGGTTTCGCCTTGTCCTTGGAAGAGCCCGGCTTGTCGTCTGCCAGTGCGGGTGCTGCGCAGCAGACCGAGACGAGAGTGGCGGAAGCGGCGACCGTGGCGGCTACGGCGGACCAGCGCCCGGCACGCCGAGTACCGGAACGCTTCAGACCAGAACGCTCGAAAAGAGACTCGGTCTTGGCAGAGGCGGTCGTGAAATACGACTCATTCGAGGCAGGCACGGTCGTGAACGTACATGGCTGGGGCCCGTAAGTCTTTGCCGAGGTGCCCTGTGTCTCCTGCTCCCCACCCCGGCGGCGGTGCGGACGGAGGACTGGCGATACTGAGGGTATGAAGCTCAGCCGCCCCGTCTCCTGGTTCCTGCTCGCCTTCGGTGTCTGGAGCTGGGTCATCTGGGTCACTTTCGTCAAGAACCTGTGGAAGGACGGGAGCGGGCTTGCCTTCGACGACGCCGGCGACCCGACCGCCTACTTCTGGGTGCATCTGACGCTCGCCGTTGTCTCCTTTGTCTTGGGGACGGTGGTGGGGGGCATCGGGTTCCGCGGACTGCGCGCCCTGCGTCGGGCGTGACGTGAAGAACACCGCAACGGACACCGCGATGAACGCAACGGGGGGAGCGGCGTCGTGATCGCCGTATTAGTGATCGCAGGGCTTGCGTCGCTCGCGGCGTTCGCCGGTCTGCACTGGTACGCGTGGCGCCGTCTGGTGCGCGACACCACGGCTCGGGCTGGTCTCGCACGGCGGGCGGGCACGGTCGTATTCGTGTCGGGGCCGTTGCTGATGTTCGCGGCGGTGGCGAGCGGGCGGGCCGGTGCGCCGTTCTGGTTGCAGCAGGTCCTGTCCTGGCCCGGGTTCCTGTGGATGGCCTTCTCCATCTATCTGGTGCTCGCGGTCCTCGTGGGCGAGGTGGTGCGCCCCTTGCTGAGGCGTTTCCTCGATCGCGGGTCCGCGCCGGGCGGCGCGGAGGCGGGGTCCTTGCCGGAGCCCGTACTGGTTCCGACGCGCGAGCCCGACGAGCTGTCCACCGCGTCTTCCACCCCCACCCCCACCCCCGCCAACGCCAACGCCAACGCCAGCGCCAGCGCCAGCGTCAACGGCCAAGCCAACACCGGCGCCAACACCCCCAAGCCCGAGACGCCCCCGGTCGCGTCAGAGCCCTCGCGTCGGCTCTTTGTCTCTCGCGTCGTCGGTGGTGCCGCCGTCGTCGCGGCCGCCGGGATCGTCGGGAACGGCGCGTACGGCGTGCTGCGCGGGCCCAAGGTGAAGCGGGTCACGGTTCCGCTGGCCCGGCTGCCGCGTTCGGCGCACGGGTTCAGGATCGCGGTCGTCAGCGACATCCATCTGGGACCGGTTCTGGGGCGGGGGTTCGCCCAGACGGTGGTCGACACGATCAACTCCACGCAGCCCGACCTCATCGCGGTCGTCGGAGACCTGGTCGACGGCAGTGTCGAGGACCTGGCGCCGGCCGTCGCGCCGCTCGCGGGACTGCGGGCCCGCCACGGCACGTACTTCGTGACGGGCAACCACGAGTACTTCTCGGGCGCCGAGCCGTGGGTCGAGCACGTTCGTGAGATCGGTCTGCGGCCCCTGGAGAACGCGCGTGTGGAGATGGGCGCGTTCGACCTGGCCGGTGTGAACGACGTGACCGGCGAGAACTACGACGACGGGCCTGACTATGACAAGGCGCTCGGTGACCGCGACCCCGGCCGCGCCGCCGTTCTCCTCGCCCACCAGCCCGTGATGATCCACGAGGCGGTGAAGCACGGCGTCGACCTCCAGCTGTCGGGTCACACCCACGGCGGCCAGCTCTGGCCGGGCAACTTCATCGCCGACGCGGCGAATCCGACGCTCGCGGGCCTGGAGCGATACGGCGACACGCAGTTGTACGTGAGCCGGGGCGCCGGTGCGTGGGGCCCACCGGTCCGGGTGGGCGCGCCCTCGGACATCACGGTCGTGGAGCTGGCGTCGAAGCAGGCGTGAGGTGGTGGGGCCGGGGAGATATGTCCCCGGCCTCACCAAGAAAGCCATGAAAGCCACCGCCGCAAAGCCCGCCGCCCCCAAAAGGAATTCCGTCAGCCGCCCTCTGTCCTCCCAAAAGACCCCGTCCCGAAACAGGCTCGAAACCCCCTTGCTCATAAGCTGCTCACAAGGTGCCTCTCGGTCTTCGAAACCTCATCACCTTCTCTTCCCACAGCTCAAACTCCTGTGATTCAGTGATCCACGTCACTGGGGAGGGGCGCGATGCGGTCGATTCGCATGCGGGTATGTGCGACGTTCATGGTGCTTGCCGCCGCCGGAGCCGGCGCCTGGCAGCTGCTTCCGGATCGGGACGAGCAAGGGAAGACGATCACCGTCGGGACGACCGACGCCGTGACCTCGCTCGATCCGGCCGGCGCGTACGACGGCGGATCATGGGCGCTGTACAGCAACGTGTTCCAGTCACTCCTCACGTTCGACGCGGGTGGCGCCGCGCCCGTGCCGGATGCCGCGAAGCACTGCGGGTTCGTCGGCCAGGGGCTGCTCACCTACCGTTGCGAGCTGCGTGACGGCCTGAAGTTCCCGAGTGGTCGCGCGGTCACGGCCAAGGACGTGAAGTTCTCCTTCGACCGGGTCAAGGCCATCAACTCGCCGGTGGGCCCCGCCACCCTGCTCGACACGCTCGGCAAGGTCGAGACGAGCGGGACGCGGACGGTGACCTTCCAGCTGTCCTCGCCCGACGCGACGTTCCCGTTCAAGGTCGCCACGGGTGCCGGTTCCATCGTCGACAGCACCCAGTACCCGGCGCGCAGCCTGCGTACCCGTTCCCGCGTCGACGGCACCGGCCCCTACAGCCTCAGCTCGTACACGCCGGGCAAGCAGGCGAAGCTCGTCCCCAACTCCCACTACCTGGGCGCGGTCCAGAGCGTCGGCAAGCCCACCATCCTGCGCTACTTCAAGGACTCGGCCGCCCTCGAATCCGCCTGGAAGGCGCGTTCGGTCGACGTCGCCGCTCGGCAGCTGCCGCCCGCGCTGCTCGCCTCGTACGCGCCGAGTGACAAGGGGGAGCGGCTCACCGAGGTCGACAGCGCGGAGACCCGGAATCTCGTCCTCAATGTGCGGACGGGTCGCCCGTTGCACGACCGCCGGGTGCGGCAGGCCCTCGCCACGCTCCTCGACCGGGACCGGCTGGTCGCCTCGACGTACCGAGGCACCGTCGACTCCCTCTACTCCCTGATCCCGCGCGGCATCACCGGGCACACGACCGCGTTCTTCGACGCGTATCCGAAGCCGGACGCCGCCCGTGCGCGCAAGCTGCTCCAGGAGGCCGGGGTGAGCGCGCCGGTCCGTTTCGAGTTCGCGTACTCGCGCGGCGCCGCGTCCGCGTCCGAGGCGAAGGAGATCAAGCGGCAGCTGGAGGCGAGCGGGCTGTTCAAGGTGAGCCTGCGCTACTACGAGTGGACCGACTTCCAGACGCGGTACGCGAGCGGGAAGCTCGACGCGTACGCGGTCGGCTGGCTGCCGGACTTCCCCGACCCGGACACGTTCACCGCCCAGCTCGTGCGCACCGGGTCCGGCATGCACAACGGATACAGCAGCAAAGAGGTCGACGGCCTGATCCAGGCCAGTCAGCAGTACGAGGACCGCAGCCGCACCATGGGCGACTTCCGCAAGCTGCAGGAAGCGGTCGCGCGCGACGTCCCGATCATTCCCCTGTGGCAGCGCAAGGAGTACGTGCTCAGTACGGAGGACATCACCGGCGGGCAGTATCTGTCGGACGGGACCGGGGTGTTCCGGTTGTGGCGGCTCGGCTGGATCTGACTGGATCCGACGAGGAGGCCCTACTCACGGGACGCCCACCCACGGGACCCTCACCCACGGCAACCCCCTCAGCCACGGCCGAGCCCACCGGCCCCCCGCCCCCTGGCAGCACCACCGTCACCCGCACCCCCGTCCCCGGAGCCGTCCGTACCGACACCTCGCCGCCGTGCGCCGACACCACTCCCTGCACGATCGCCAGGCCCAGACCGCTGCCGGCACCCCCGCCCGCTCGGAAGAAGCGGTCGAAGATCCGTGCCGCGTCCTCCTCGGCGAGCCCGGGCCCCTCGTCGGCCACGCTCAGCCGCACCGTCCCGTCCGCGCGTTCGAGCGAGACGCTGACGGGGGCGTCCTCCGGCGTGTGGGTACGCACATTGGCGAGGAGGTTCCCGAGGATCTGGCGCAGGCCCGACTCGTCGGCGCGGACGAGCAGCGCGCCGTCCGCGGCGACGTGGACCGGGCGGTCCGGCTGCTGCACGCGCAGGTCGTCGGCCGCCTCGCGCACCAGCCGGCTCAGGTCGACGTTCCGCAGGCGCAGTTCGGGTCCCTGGTCGAGGCGGGCCAGCGTGAGGAGTTCGTCGACGAGTCGGCCCATGCGGTCCGCCTCGGCGTGGACGCGGCCCAGGGCGCGGGCGAGTTCGGCCGGGTCGCGGAGCATCCCCTTGTCGTAGAGCTGGAGGTAGCCGCGGATCGCCGCAAGGGGCGTGCGCAGCTCGTGGGAGGCGTCGGCGACGAACCGCCGGAGCTGGGCGGAGCTGCGCTCGCGGGTCTCGAAGGCCGTTTCGACCTGGTGGAGCATGGAGTTGAGGGCGAGCCGCAGCTGTTCGACCTCCAGGGCGGTGTCGTGGTGCGGCGGCACACGCCGTGCGAGGTCGCCGTCGGCGATGGCCGACGCGGTCTCGACCATGTCTTCGAGGGGCCGCATCCGGTGGCTGACGCCGATCATGGTGAGGACGGCGAGCAGCGCGAGCAGGCCCGTGCCGAGGGCGATGTCGAGCCTGAGGGCCTTGTGGATGCCGGTCTGGACGTTGGCCGTCGAGGTGGCGAGCAGCACGGTCGTGCCGTCGGCGAGTCGGGCGCCCACCGCGCGGTACGGGTCGCCGTGCACGGTGACGTCGCGCGGCTCGTCGGCGGTGGCGAGCGCCTTCGGATCGTCGACCGCGGAGGCGAGGTCGCGCTGGCGGGCTGTCGGGCGCAGAGTGCCCACGGTGATGGGATCGCCGGCCCGGTCGACGGCCACGAACACGGTTTCGTTGCGCGGCAGCGAACTCGCGCCCGAGTCGGTCGAGTCGGGGCCGGGGGAGAGTTTGTCGAGGGCGATGCCCAGTTCGCTGAGCGACTCGATCTGTTTGAGGGTGAGGCCGGTGCGCTGGAGCGAGGTGCGGGACGACGTCAGCTCGGCGTCGACGTTCGCGAGGAGGTAGTGGCGCATGCCCATGAGGCTGACGGCGGTCGCGGCGACGATGCCGAGGGCGAGCAGCGCCACGTTGACGAGGGCGAGTTTGGCGCGCAGGGAGTGGAACCGCCGACTGCGACCGGGCACGTGCCCCCGCGCCCGCTTCACGCCCCACTCGCAAGCCCGTACCCGACCCCCCGCCGCGTCGTGATCAACGGCGGCCCCAGCGCTGCGAGTTTGCGCCGCAGGTAGCTGATGTACGTCTCGACGACGGTCGACTCCGCGGTGTGCTCGTACTGCCATACGTGACGCAGGAGTTGCTCCTTGGGGACGACGCGGCCGCCGTTGCGCACGAGGAAGCGCAGGAGCGCGTACTCGGTGGGCGTGAGCTGGACCGTGCGGCCCGAGCGGTGCACGGTGTAGGCCGTCTCGTCGAGCTCCAGGTCGCCGTAGCGCAGCGGCGGGCGTTCGGGCAGGACGTCGGCGGGCCGGGTGCGGCGCAGGACGGCGCCCAGCCTGGCCACGACCTCGTCGATGTTGAACGGCTTGGTGATGTAGTCGTCGCCGAAGCCGAGCGCGCCCACGATCTCGGCGGGCGCGTCGCGCGCGGTCAGGAAGACGAGGGCCAGATCGGGCCTGCGGGCCCGCAGTTCGCGCCCGAGTGCCCGGCCGTCGCCGTCGGGGAGCATCACGTCGAGCAGCGCGGCGTCGGGCCGGGTGCGGGTGGCGAGGGCGAGGCCCTCGCGGACGGTGCCCGCGGTCATGACCTGGAAGCGGTGGTAGCGCAGGGCTATCGCGAGGACATCGGCGATGCTCGGCTCGTCCTCGACGATGAGCACGGTGGCTCCCACGGGGTGCTCCGCGCTGTTCACGGCCCCAATGCTCACGGCTCCAGCATCCACGGCTCCGGCACTCGCGGGCCCAGCACTCGCGTGCCCGGCATCCACGGGCCCAGCGCCCACGGCCCCAGCGTCCGCGTGCCCGGCACTCACCGGCCCAGGATGCACGGAACCGGCGTCCGCGTGCCCGGCACTCACCGGCCCAGGGTTCACGGAACCGGCGTCCGCGTGCCCCGAGTTCACATGCCCGGCACTCATACCCCCAGCGTTCATACGTCCAGTATCGGCGGGCCCGCCCCCGCTCGGCCCTGCTTGCCCCCTTGGAGTTCCTTGAGAGTCATGGCCGCGTCGTGCCGCCGCGCGCCTGCGCCCACGGATGCTGAGGGCGAGGCAGGCCCGGGGGAACCCGCGGAGCCCGCGCCGAAGTCACGGCCGCGCTCCCGGTGACGGAAGACCGAAGGAGTGGCAAACGTGACGGCATTGGCACGGTGGTGCTACCGGCACCGCCTGGTGGTCCTGGTGCTGTGGGTGGGGGCGCTGTTCGGCCTGGGGGCCGCGGGCACCTCGGCGGGCACCGACTACTCGAACGTGTTCTCCCTCCCCGACACGGATTCCAAGCAGGCGTACGACCTGATGACGAAGGCGTTCCCGCAGAGCTCGGGCGACACGGACACCGTGGTGTGGCGGGCGTCCGGCGACGTGGGGCCGGTGACGGACAAGGCCGTACGGTCCCGGATCGAGCCCGCGCTGAAAGAGATCGCCGGAATGCGGGGTGTCGGAGAGGTCGCCGGCCCCTACGGGAAGAACGGCGCCGCGCAGATCAGCCGCGACGGCCGCACCGCCTACGCGCAGATCACCTTCACCGACCAGGCGAACGAGGTTCCCAAGGACCTGGTCCAGAAGGTCGTCGACACGGCTCAGGGCGCCGAACGTGACGGACTGCAGGTCGAGTTGGGCGGCCAGGCCATCACCCGTATCCAGGAGCCGCCCACCGGCGTCTCCGAGGTGGTCGGCATCGCGGCGGCGGCCGTCGTTCTCTTCCTGGCCTTCGGCTCGCTCTTCGCGATGCTGCTTCCGATCGTCGTGGCGATCATGGGCGTAGGCAGCGGAATGATGGCGACGATGCTGCTCAGTCACGTGACGAACGTGCCCGAAGTGGCGCCGCTGCTCGGCTCGTTGATCGGCCTCGGTGTCGGCATCGACTACGCGCTCTTCATCGTCACCCGGCACCGGCGCGGCATCCAGCGAGGGCTCGAACCGGAGGAGTCGGCGGTGCGCGCCCTCAACACGTCGGGGCGCGCGGTCCTGTTCGCGGGCGCCACCGTGTGCATCGCGCTCGCCGGAATGCTGGTGATGAACCTGCGCTTCCTGGACGGTGTCGTCATCGCCACGTCCCTCACGGTCGTACTCAGTGTCCTGGCGGCGGTCACCCTCCTGCCCGCGCTCCTCGGCCTGCTCGGCCCGCGCGTCCTCAGCCGCAAGCAGCGGCGGAAGCTCGCGGTGGCGGGGCCCGATCCCGCCGAGGCGAGCGGTCCCGCGGCGCGCTGGTCGGCGTATGTGCAAAAGCGCCCGCGTTCGATCGCGGCGATGGCGCTGGTGGTCATGGCGGTCCTCGCGCTGCCCGTGCTGTCGCTGCGGCTCGGCGCCACCGATCAGGGCAATCACCAGGAGTCGACGACGACCCGGCAGGCGTACGACCTGCTCGCGGAGGGCTTCGGGCCCGGTTTCAACGGGCCGCTTCAGGTCGTCGTGCCGGGCGGCGCCGACACCACGGAGCTGGTCAGGACGATCCGTGCGACGGACGGCGTCGCGCAGGCCGCCGCGGCCCCGCCGGCCGGGGGCATCACGGTCATCCAGGTCGTGCCGAAGACGTCACCGCAGTCCGTCGGGACGGACCGGCTCATCGACCGGCTCCGGGACGATGTGATCCCGGAAGCCGGTGTCGAGGCGCATGTCGGCGGGGTGACGGCCGTCTTCAAGGACTTCGCGTCGGTGACCGGTGACCGGCTGCCCTACTTCGTGGGCGCCATCATCGGGCTCGGCTTCCTGCTGCTCCTGATCGCGTTCCGCTCGTTCGTCGTGCCGCTCACGGCCGCGCTGATGAACCTGATCGCGGCGGCCGCGTCGTTCGGCGTCCTGGTGGCGGTCTTCCAGTGGGGCTGGGGGACGGAGTTCCTCGGCATCGGGAAGGAGGGGCCGATCACCGCGTTCCTGCCGGTGATCATGCTGTCGCTGCTGTTCGGCCTCTCGATGGACTACCAGGTGTTCCTGGTGAGCCGGATGCACGAGGAGTGGGTGCACACCGGGGACAACGCGCGGGCCGTGCGCGTCGGCCTCGCCGAGACGAGCCGGGTCATCAACTGCGCGGCCCTCATCATGATCTGCGTGTTCTCCGCGTTCGTCCTGAGCGGCGACATGGAGGGCGCGATGGCGGGCATCGGGCTGGCCGCCGCGGTGGCGCTCGACGCGTTCGTCCTGCGTACGGCGCTGGTCCCGGCGGCGATGCATCTCCTCGGCCGCTCCAACTGGTGGCTGCCGGACTGGCTGGACCGCCGGCTCCCGCACCTGGCCGTGGAAGCGGCAGAACCGTCCGCCGCACCGCCGGCCGAGCCCAGCAGAAGCGCCGGCGCCATCGAGACCGCGGAGCCCATGGAGAGCAGCAGCGCCGGTGGGGCCACGGTCGTCCACGGATTCCTGCGCACCCCCGACGGCGATCCCTTGGCCGGCGCCTCCGTCACCCTCGTCTCCCGGGGCGGCCGCCAGCTCGACCGCGTCACGTCCCTCGCCGACGGCTCGTACATCGTGTCGGTGCCCGCGCCGGGGGCGTACGTCCTGGCGGTGACGGCGCACGGCGTGGCGCCGCGCGCCCGCCACATCACCGTCGGGGGCGGCCCGCTGGTGTACGACGTGGAGCTGACGGACGACGGTGCGGATCTGGTGAACTGACCTCTGCGTCACGGGCGTTGACGGGGGTGTGCAGAGTGAACTGCCGTACGCCGGGCACCCCCGCCGTGGCCACGCAGGCCAGGCCCACGGCAGCCGCCGCGATCCACAGCGGGGTCGCCTCACCCCAGGCGTCGGCGGCGAGCGGGGCGAGGACGTAGCCGAGGGGCATCGCGGCCAGCGAGAGCAGCCAGTCGTACGAGGTGACGCGGGCGAGGACCGCCTCGGGAACGGCCGTCTGGACCACCGTCTCCCAGAGGGGGTTGAAGAAGCCGAGGGCGACGAGGGCGACGCCGAACGCGGCGGCGACCGCCGGTGCCGGGGCGTGCAGCGCGAGCAGCGCCAGCGGCAGGACGTACGTGGTCAGGGCCAGGTTGCCGGTGAGGACCGGGCGGCGGGGGCGGGCCCGCCCGGACAGCAGTGATCCGAGGAGGAGGCCGACGGCGCCGGCCTGGGCGATCATGATCCAGGCGCCGTCGCCGCCCAGTTCCCTGACGGCGATGACCGGTCCGAGGGTGGCGAACACGGCTGACCCGCCGTTCCAGGTGGCGTGGGCGACGAGGCTCGTCCAGTACCAGCCGCGCGAGCGCACCTCGCGCCAGCCCTCGACGAGGTCGGACCGGAGGGAGGGGCGTTCGTCGGCGGGTGCCGTGGCGCGGCTGAGCCGCAGCGTGGCGAGCAGGGCGGCGCTGACGGCGAACGAGGCGGCGTCGAGGATGAACGCCCACCCGGGTCCGGCGGTCAGGACGAGCAGCCCGGCGAGCGCCGGACCGCCCGCAAGCGTGCCGCTGCGCACCACGCCGAGCGCGGAGTTGGCCGCCTTCCGGTCCTTCTCGCCGACGATGCCGACGATCAGTGAGGCGAGCGTCGGCATGGCGAAGGCGGAGGCGGCACCGCCGATCACCTCGGCCGCCGCGATCTGCCACAACTCCGGCTTCCCGGAGAGGAGTTGGACGCCGACGAAGAGCTGTCCGGCGCAGCGTACGAGGTCGGTGGTCAGGGCGACGGTGCGCGGGTCGAAGCGGTCGGCGATCACGCCGCCCAGGGGGAGGAGCAGGAGTCGCGGGACCATCGCGCAGCCCAGGACCAGCGCGAGCGCCGAGGCGGAGCCGGTGGCCCGCAGCACGGCGAGGGCGAGGGCGGAGGGGATGACGGCGTCGCCGACCAGGGAGAGGAAGCGGCCGAGGAAGAAGCGGCGGAAGCGGGCGTTGCGTAACAGCGGGTGGCGGAGGCTGGGGCGCGGCATGCAGGCGAATGTATTTCGTTGTCGAACTATTAGTCAACGAAGTATCTGGTGGCAAAATATCTGACAGCGAAATATCTGGTGCCGAAGGGTCTGGCCGTAAACTGCCCCCATGGAACGCGACTCGACTGATGAGCATCTGGCGCGCTGGCTGCCGCTCATGCCGGACCTCGACCCGGACATCGAGGGCGCGGTCACGCGCGCGGGCGAGCTCACCCGGCATCTGCGCAAGGTCCGTGAACAGGCCCTGGCGGACGTGGAGCTGGAGCGGTTCGAGTACGACACGCTGCACAAGCTCGCGGGGCGCGGCGGACGCGCGACGCCCTCGGAACTCGCCGCTGACCTGGGCCTCGCCCCGGCCTCCGTCACGGGCCGCCTCGACGGCCTCGAACGCCGCGGCCTCGTCGTCCGTACGCCGTCCAGGACCGACCGGCGCCGCGTCGACGTGGAGCTGACCGAACCGGGTCACGCGATCTGGCGCAAGGCGATGGACCGGCTCGGGGGCGAGGAGCACCGGGTGCTCGGCGCGCTCGACGCGAAGGAGCGCAGGCTGCTCTCGGACCTGCTGCGGCGGGTGATGGTGGCCGCGGAATCGGGCCCCGGCGGCCACCGGCCCTGAGGGGCCCCCAGAGACGTCAGCCGTGACGCCGTACCTCGCGCACTGGTCCGGCGTCGGCCTGACACCGCGCCCCGCTCACTTCACTGGTCCGGCGTCGGCCTGACGCCACCCCGCCACTGGGCCGCGTCAGCCCCGACGGCGCCTGCGCCCGCCCGGCCGCTCCCGCCGCCGCAGCGCCAGCAGCCCGCCACCCGCGAGCATCGCGACCGCCGCCGAGCCGCCGAACGCCCAGTCGTCCGTGTGGGACGTGGTCGACGCGGCGACGGGAGCGCCCGGCGCGCCCTCCGAGCCCGCGGCCCCCGCACCCGGCTTGGCCGCCGCCCCCTTGGGCTGCTCGCTCAGTGGCGTGACCAGCGTGCCGACCGGATCGGCCTTGCCCGCCGCCGCGAACCCCCAGTCGAGCAGCGCCGCCGTCTCCTCGTACACCGCCTCGTACCCGGACTTGGGGTGCATGACGGTGACGAGCAGGGTGCGCCCGCCGCGGGTCGCCGCGCCGGTGAACGTGTTGCCGGCGTGCGAGGTGTAGCCGTTCTTCACACCGATGAGCCCCTGGTACCCGGCCACGCCCTGCCCGGTGAGGAGGCGGTCCGTGTTCTGGATCTGGAACGTCTTCTTGCCTCCGGCCGGGAAGTCGGCCGTCTTCGTGGCGCAGTAGCCGCGGAAGTCCTCGTTCTTGAGCCCGGCGCGCGCGAACAGTGTCAGGTCGTACGCCGACGACACCTGCCCCTTGTGGTCGAAGCCGTCGGGGCTGACCACATGCGTGTCGTTCGCCTGGAGGTCCTTCGCGCGGGCCTGCATCTGGCGGACGGTCTCGCCCACCCCGCCGTTCATGCTGGCGAGCACGTGCACCGCGTCGTTCCCGGAGCGCAGGAAGACGCCCTGCCACAGCTGCTCGACGGTGTACGAGGTTCCGGCCTGGACGCCGACGAGGCTGCTGCCGTACGGGATCCCGGCGAGATCGGCGGCGGTCACCTTGTGGACCGAGGCCCGCCCGAACTTCGGCAGGACCGTGTCCGCGAACAGCATCTTGAGCGTCGACGCCGGAGGCAGCGCGCGGTGCGCATCGTACGAGGCGAGGACGTCGCCGCTGTCGTGGTCGGCGACGAGCCACGCCTTGGCGGCGAGCTTCGGCAGCCGGGGCGCGCCGGACGCCACCTGGACACCGGACTCGCCGAGACGCTTCCCGCCGACGGCGGAGACCGCGGCCGAGGCGCGGGGCCCCGGCAGGGTGACGGAGGCCGCGGCGCCGAGACCGAGGGCGAGCGCGGCACGACGGCTGACGTGGTGCGATGAAGAGGAGCCGGGCATCAGACGACCGTACAAGCCGCGCATGAACCGAAGGTAAGAGCCCCCCGCCAGTCAGGCGGCCTGCCGGTCAGCCGGCCCGGCACCCCCCGCACCCCCCGCAGCCCCCGCCGCCCCCGAAGGTCAGCCCTTCCCCTTCCCGTTCCCCTTCTCCATCCCGTTCCCCTTCCCCTTCTCCCGCGCCGCCGTGGACGCCTCCGTCATCCCCGGCAGGAAGTCCGTGAACAGCTCGTGGACCTCGAGGACGAGCGGCCGCAGCACCCGGAACCGGGCGAGGGCGACCCCGCGCGTCGTCAGGCGTGCCCCCCGTTCGGCGAGGCGCCGGCTGCGCTCCCGGTCCTCGGAGCTGTCGAAGACCCAGTACAGGACGAGACCCATCTGGGAGAGCCACATCAACTCCGGCAGGATCGCGGCGAGTTCGGCCGGAACCTTCGCCTTCGACCCGGCCAGCACCTCGCGGTGCACGTCGATCGCCGTCTCGCGGGCGTGCTCCGACTCGGGCGAGAAAGGGCTGAGCGGGCTGGTCGGGTCCGCGGCGGTCTTGAAGAACTGGGCCGCGAACTCGTGGTACGGCTCCGCGATCTCCAGCCAGGCGCTCAGCACCCCGGCGAGCCGCTTCTCCAGGTCGGTCTCCCGGTCGAGCACGGGCCGCACGGCCGCCCGGTGCTCCGCGGAGATCTGGTCGTAGAACCCCTGGATGAGGTGTTCCTTGCCCGCGAAGTAGTAGTACGCGTTGCCGACGGAGACCCCTGCCTCCTTGGCGATGGCCCGCATCGTCGTCTTGTCGTAGCCCCGCTCCCGGAACATCCGCATCGCGGTCTCCAGGATCAGCGCCCGCGTCTGCTCACTCTTCGCGGGACTCTTCGCGGGGTTCTTTGCGGGGCTCTTCGCAGGGCTCTCGGGGGTCTCTTTCTCTGCTGGCACGCTCAGAGCCTAATCGGGTACGTGGCAGCCGCTGTCGCAGGCCGTGGCGCCGTAGTACGTCCAGCCGTCGACGCGGTCGTACACCCAGCCGTCCGTCCTGCGGTAGGCGCCGCCTCCGGCCCTCCTGACCTGCTGGTCCCGATGTGCCTGGCGGTACTTGGCGGCGCCGAGGACCGCGGCGCGCGCGAGCCGGGCGCCGGCCGGGGTGCTGAACTTGTGGGACAGGGGCCGGTACTCGGACAGTGCCCACAGGGTGACGACCCAGGCGGCGGGCCCGCGGTAGATCTGGCCGCTGTCGCCCACGAGCGTGATCTCCGAGAGCGTGGAGACGTGGTCGATCCCCGGGCAGCGGCGCCGGGCCTCTTCGGACCCGGCCGGCACCAGGTCGAGCGGGACGAGCTGCCGCTGCCGGGCGAGCCAGTTCCGCAGGAACGTGCAGAGCGGGCACTGGGCGTCGTAGAGCAGGATGAGCCGGCGGACCGGGGCCCCCGTGGTGCTCCGGTCCACGACCTCGCTCATCGCCGTCACGCCCCGGCCACCGGCGGCGCGGCCCAGCCCTGCGGGGGTACGGGCGGCTGCTGCTCCCGCTCCATCACGCCCCGCCGCCGGATCTTGTTGAGCACCCACACGTTCCCCAGGTGCATGACGCCGAGCACGAGGAGCACCACGCCGAGCTTCGTCGACAGGGCCTCGAAGATGTCCCGGGTGTCGGCGATGGCGTCGTCCCCGCTCAGGTACAGCGCCACGAAGCCGAGGTTGACGAGATAGAAGCCGACCACGAGCAGGTGATTGACGGCCTCCGCGAGCTTCTCGTTCCCGTGCAGCACGTCGGCGAGGAAGACCCTTCCGTTATGGCTCAGGGTGCGCGCCACCCAGACGGTCAGGCTGATGCTGACCACGAGGTAGACGACATATGCGACGACTGTGAGGTCCATTTCCCCACCCCTTCTTGAACGCGTTCAAAAACGCTGTCGAGAAGGACTGTAGACCTGTTTTTGAACATGTTCAAGCGAGGGTCGGCCGACGGGAACCGGTGAACCCCGATATCAACTCCGCGCCAGTTCGGGCCGCTTGAGATAGTCCGTGAGGCCGATGACGTTGCCCCACGGATCCGCGATCTCCACGACGTATCCGGTGGAGGTGGAGAACGGCGGGTCGACGGGGGAGATCCCGGCCTCCGCCAGCGCCCGGGCCGCCGCCTTCGCGTCGCGCACCTCCAGCCATACGCGCGGCCCCGGCCACGGAGGAGGCCGGTGGCCGAAGTCCTCCTCCGCGCGCAGCAGTACGCCGGGTGTCTCCTTGCCGGCTTCGAGGAGCGCGATCCCCGCCTCGTCGAGGCGGAACTTCACGCGGAAGCCGGCCCGCTCGTAGAAGGAGACCGCCTCGCCGAGATCGCCGACGGGGAACAGCATGTTGTCGAAGCCGAGCAGTTCAAGCTCAAGTGACATACCGTCAGATTAGCCATGATCGGGGCGAACCGGACGGCACATCGTCAGCGGCGGATACGTGGCGCGCCGGTCACGGAGGTCATCAGGCAGTACAGGGAGGTCGTCGCGGTGATGAAGAGGATGTTGTTCTTGGGGCCGCCGAACGCGACGTTCGAGACCGGCTCCGGGACGTTGATGCGGCCGATCCGCGTGCCGTCGGGGTCGTAGCAGTGCACGCCGCCGTGCATGGCGGCGGCCCACAGCCGCCCGCCGTCGTCGAAGCGGATGTTGTCGAAGCGGCCGTCTTCGCCGCTGGTCTCGGCGAAGACCTTGCCGTCGCTGAGGCTCTCGCCGTCGTCGAGGACGTCGAGGACGCGGATGTGCCCGGCCCGGGTGTCGGAGACGTACAGCTGGCGCTCGTCGGGCGAGAAGACGAGGCCGTTCGGTGCCCCGAAGCCCTCGGCGACCTGGCGCACCTTGCCGGTGGCGGGGTCGATCCGGTACACGTTGTTGGCGCCGATCTCGGACTCGGCGCGGAAGCCCTCGTAGTCGCTGGTGATCCCGAAGTCCGGGTCGGAGAACCAGATCGAGCCGTCCGAGCGGACCACCGCGTCGTTCGGGCTGTTGAGTCGTTTGCCCTCGAAGCGGTCGGCGAGGACGGTGACGCGCCCGTCGGCCTCGGTGCGGGTGACGCGGCGGCCGCCCTGCTCCGCGCTGATGAGGCGCCCCTCGCGGTCGAGGGTGTTGCCGTTGGTGTGTCCGGCGGGGGCGCGGAAGAGGCTGACGGCGCCGGTCACCTCGTCCCAGCGCAGCAGGCGGTCGTTCGGGATGTCGCTCCAGATGAGCTGGCGCCAGGCGGGCAGATAGACGGGGCCTTCGGTCCAACGGCTGCCGGTGTGCAGGGTGGTGAGGCTGTCGTCCCCGAACGCGCACCGTCCGGTACGGAAGCGCTCGTCCAGAATCTCGTACACGCTGGGCTGGTTCTGGCCAGACATGGTTATCCCCCAGGAACTGTAGGCCGAATGACATCCTGTCGTATGGGACTATGGCAGAACGAGATACGGTTACGCCATGGTCGGCGGAGCGGGAGTGGGTCACAGTGGCAGTGGATGACATGGACCGGAAGCTGGTGGCGCTGCTCCAGCGGGACGCGACGACGGCGTACGCGGCGCTCGGCAAGGAGGTCGGTCTCTCGGCGGGCGCGGCCCACGAGCGGGTGCGCAAGCTGCGCGAGCGGGGCGTGATCCGGCGGACGACCGTCGATGTGGACCCGGCCGCGCTCGGGCAGGGGGTGCTCGCGTTCGTGATGGTCGAGTCGTCGTCGTGGATGGGCGAGTCGGCCGGGGAGTTCGCCGCGATCCCCGAGATCCAGGAGGCGCACGTCATCGCCGGCAGCGCGTCGGTCCTGGTGAAGGTGCGCACGGAGACGACCGGGCAACTCCAGGACGTGCTGCGGCGGTTGTACGCGATCGAGGGCGTCAGCGGCACACAGGCGACGGTGGCCCTGGAGACGTTCTTCGAACGCCCCGTGACAGCAGGCCCGTGACAGCAGGCCCCTGACAGGGGGCCCGTGATGCGCCGAGAGCCCCGCCCCCGGTGCGAAACCGGGAGCGGGGCTCTCAGGGATGTGCGAGACGTACGACCGGGAAGGTCAGTAGCGTCGCGTGATCAGCGCGCGCTTGACTTCCTGGATCGCCTTGGTGACCTCGATGCCGCGCGGGCAGGCGTCCGTGCAGTTGAACGTCGTGCGGCAACGCCACACGCCGTCCTTGTCGTTGAGGATCTCCAGGCGCTGCTCGCCCGCCTCGTCACGCGAGTCGAAGATGAAGCGGTGCGCGTTGACGATCGCGGCCGGGCCGAAGTACTGGCCGTCGTTCCAGAACACCGGGCACGAGGACGTGCACGCGGCGCACAGGATGCACTTGGTCGTGTCGTCGAAGCGCTCGCGGTCCTCGGCGGACTGCAGACGCTCGCGCGTCGGCTCGTTGCCCGTCGTGACCAGGAACGGCATGACGTCCCGGTAGGCCTGGAAGAACGGGTCCATGTCGACCACGAGGTCCTTGAGGACCGTGAGGCCCTTGATGGCCTCGACCGTGATCGGCTTCTCCGGGCTGATGTCCTTGATCAGCGTCTTGCAGGCCAGGCGGTTGCGACCGTTGATGCGCATGGCATCCGAGCCGCAGATGCCGTGCGCGCAGGAGCGCCGGAAGGTCAGCGAGCCGTCGAGCTCCCACTTGATCTTGTGGAGGGCGTCGAGGACACGCTCCTTCGGATCGATGTCGAGCTGGAAGTCCTCCCAGACCGCGTCCGCGGAGACCTCCGGGTTGAACCGGCGGATGCGGAAGGTGACCGTGATGAGGTGCGAGCCGTTGTCCGCCTCGAGAGCCTCGAGCTTGTCCATGGTCGGGGTAGCCATCAGTACTTACGCTCCATCGGCTGGTAGCGGGTCTGGACGACCGGCTTGTAGTCCAGACGGATGGACTCGGAGCCGTCGTCGCCGACCTCGCGGTACGCCATGGTGTGGCGCATGAAGTTGACGTCGTCGCGGTTCGGGAAGTCCTCGCGGTAGTGGCCGCCGCGGGACTCCTTGCGCGCCAGGGCGGAGGTCGCCATGACCTCGGCCAGGTCGAGCAGGTTGCCCAGCTCGATGGCCTCCAGGAGGTCGGTGTTGAACCGCTTGCCCTTGTCCTGGATCGAGACGTTCCGGTACCGCTCGCGCAGCTCGGCGATCTTCTCGACGGCCGTCTTGATCGTCTGCTCGGTGCGGAACACCATCACGTTGGCGTCCATGCACTCCTGGAGCTCGTTGCGGATCACCGCGACGCGCTCCGAGCCCGTGGAGTTGCGCAGCCGCTCGACCTGCTCGACGACCATCGAAGCCGGGTCCTCGGGCAGCTCGACGTAGTCGGCCTTCTCGGAGTACTCGGCGGCCGCGATGCCCGCACGACGCCCGAAGACGTTGATGTCGAGCAGCGAGTTGGTGCCCAGGCGGTTGGCGCCGTGCACGGAGACGCAGGCGACCTCGCCGGCGGCGTACAGACCGGGGACGACGGTGGTGTTGTCCGACAGGACCTCACCCTCGACGTTCGTCGGGATGCCGCCCATGGCGTAGTGCGCGGTCGGCTGGATCGGGATCGGGTCCGTGTAGGGCTCGATGCCGAGGTACGTGCGCGCGAACTCCGTGATGTCCGGGAGCTTGGCGTCGAGCTGCTCCGGCGGGAGGTGCGTGAGGTCGAGGTAGACGTGGTCGCCCTCGGGACCGCAGCCGCGGCCCTCACGGATCTCCGTGTAGATGGAGCGGGACACGACGTCACGGGACGCGAGGTCCTTCATGACGGGCGCGTACTTCTCCATGAAGCGCTCGCCGTCCTTGTTGCGGAGGATGCCGCCCTCACCGCGGGCGCCCTCCGTGAGAAGGATGCCCATGCGCCAGATGCCGGTCGGGTGGAACTGGAAGAACTCCATGTCCTCCAGCGGCAGACCGCGCCGGTAGCAGGCCGCCTGGCCGTCACCGGTCAGGGTGTGCGCGTTCGACGTCACCTTGAAGAACTTGCCGGTGCCGCCCGAGGCGTAGATGACCGACTTGGCCTGGAAGATGTGGATCTCACCGGTCGCCAGCTCGTACGCGACGACACCGGCGGAGTGCTTGACGCCGTCGACCTCGGTGATGAGCTGGTCCAGGACGTAGAACTCGTTGAAGAACTCCACGCCCTCCTTCACGCAGTTCTGGTACAGCGTCTGAAGGATCATGTGGCCGGTGCGGTCCGCGGCGTAGCAGGACCGGCGGACCGGGGCCTCGCCGTGGTTGCGCGAGTGGCCGCCGAAGCGGCGCTGGTCGATGGTGCCGTCCGGGGTGCGGTTGAACGGCAGGCCCATCTTCTCCAGGTCGAGGACGGAGTCGATGGCCTCCTTCGCGAGGATCTCGGCGGCGTCCTGGTCGACCAGGTAGTCACCGCCCTTGATCGTGTCGAAGGTGTGCCACTCCCAGTTGTCCTCCTCCACGTTGGCGAGCGCGGCGGCCATGCCGCCCTGCGCCGCGCCCGTGTGGGAGCGGGTGGGGTAGAGCTTCGTCAGGACCGCGGTGCGGCTGCGCTTCGTCGACTCGATGGCCGCGCGCATGCCCGCGCCGCCGGCGCCGACGATGACGGTGTCGTACTTGTGGATCTTCATGAGTGGTTGCCTCAGCCCCGTGCCTATCGGATGTTCGGGTCGAAGGTGAAGATCACCAGCGTGCCCAGCAGGATCGTGAACACCGTGGCGGTGTACAGGAGGCCCTTCAGCCACAGGCGCGTGTTCGGGCGCTCGGCGTAGTCGTTGATGACCGTACGCAGGCCGTTCGCGCCGTGCAGCATCGCGAGCCACAGCATCAGGAGGTCCCAGCCCTGCCAGAACGGCGAGGCCCAGCGGCCCGCGACGAACGCGAAGCCGATCTTGCTCACGCCGCCGTCGAGGACGAGCTGGATGAGCAGGTGGCCGAGGACCAGGACGACGAGGACGACGCCGGACAGGCGCATGAAGAGCCATGCGGCCATCTCGAAGTTGCCGCGCGTCGAGCGCGGGGTCTTCGAGGTGCGCTTGCGGGGGGCCTCGATGACGGGGGCCGGGTTGTCGACGTCGTAGAAGGCGACGGTCTCGACGGGTCCGACGCCGGGCGTGTTCGCAGGGGTGGTGTCAGCAGACATGTCTGGCGTCAGCTCCCGAAGAGTTCACGGACGGCGTGGCCGAGGACCGGGTACAGCGCGCCCACCATCAGCACGACCCAGATGCCGACGACGGTCCAGAGCATCTGCTTCTGGTAGCGCGGGCCCTTCGACCAGAAGTCGACGGCGATGACACGCAGGCCGTTGAGCGCGTGGAAGAGGATGGCGGCGACGAGGCCGTACTCGAGGAGCGCGACGATCGGCGTCTTGTAGGTGGAAACGACGTCGTCGTACGACTCGGGGGAGACGCGGACGAGAGCGGTGTCCAGGACGTGTACGAACAGGAAGAAGAAAATGAGGACACCGGTGACTCGATGAGCCACCCACGACCACATGCCTTCCCGGCCGCGGTACAGCGTTCCAGCCGGCACGGAAGAACCCTCCGGGAGCGGGGATTGGGGCCGCGCCGGCTTCTCTGTCGGTCGGGCCCGGCCGGGTACGGTCCACCGGCCGCTCGTCATCGTATCGACGAGTTGTCGGCTCGCTCGCCCGGGGGCCGCCGGTGTGATCAAACAGGCAATCAAACAGCCACGTACGGGCTATCGGACGCGCTGTCGGGGCGCCCGGAATCCGCTGGTTCCTGCGGGTCTATCGCTTCCTGGGGCTCTGTGCGGGCGTCGGGCGACCTGACGAGCCGGGCGAGTCGTCCCCGGGCGAGTCGCCGCAGTTCGTCCCAGGACAGGACGCGCTCCTCCTCGGGATCGTTGCCAAGGCGTGACCGGATTCCGGCCAGGAGCTGGTCCAGGGCCTCGTCGGGCCCGTAGCCGTCGAGGCAGATCACGAACGCGTGGCCGAAGCGGCTCTCGTACGCGCTGTGCGCGGCGCCGAGCGCGGTGTGCGCGACGGAGTACGAGCGGTGCGGGGCCAGGGGGAGCGACTCGCGGGACAGGGCCTCGTCGAGGTCGGCGGGCGCGAAGTCGTAGACCGCCTCGTCGGCCGCGGCGAGCAGGGCGTCGAGGTCCGGGTAGGGCCGGTGCGCGACGAGGCGACGGGACCAGTGGAGTGAACCGCAGCAGGCCAGGAGGGCGCGCTCGGCCTCGGCCGCGGGCAGCGCGTTGAACCGGGTGAGGCCGTGCGGGGACGACTGCACGGACGACGAATGCCCTGGTGAGGACTGCACCGGTATGGCGGCATGCCCGGGGAGGCGGGAGAAACGATGCGAAGGCAGCGTGCGCTCCTCGGCGAGACGTGGGACGTGACTGGCCTGACACTGGGACGAGACGTGGATCAGGAGTGCCACGGGACATGTGACATGTGGTGAGGGTGTGACGGACGTGCGTACACGCTAGCGATCTGGGTCAGGAGCCGTCTGGCGGATGCACCGATTTCACCCGGACGGGAGAGTTTGGGGGCGTGTGGTGGACGGGAGGTCGGGGTCGCGGGACCGTACGGTCGCCTCCTAGGACGCGGAATTCGATGTCGAGGTTGCTGTCGAAACCGGAAGGCGGGCACTGATGCGTACGCGGAGTCGATCGAAGGGCGGCGCGGGACTCGTCGTGGCGGGGACGGTCGCGCTGACCATGGTCCTCGCCGGCTGTTCCGGTGACGGGGGCGGCACCGGCGCCGAGAGCCCCTCCGACGGAAAGTCCGCGTCCCCCACCCCGGCCTCGGCCCGGACCTCGGCGGAGCCCTCGCCCTCGAAGTCGTACGCCCTGTCGAAAACCCCCCAGACCATCCCCTCCGTGCGCGAGCACACGGCGGCGCGCGGGCCCGGGTGGCGCCCCACCGGCGGCCGCGTCGTCATCGGGGACGCGAAGCTCTCCGACGAGGGCAAGCTCATCGCCGCCGAGCTGAAGCTGAAGTACGCGGGCAAGGCCGAGGCCGGCGCCGGTGACGTGGAGCTGGCGCTCGGCGGGAGCGGCAACCAGGAGTCGTACACGATGACCGTGAAGGACGGCCGGGTGCGGATCGTGGGGCCGGGTGACGCGGGCGTCTTCTACGGCACGCGCACGCTCAAGCAGGAGGTGCACGGCGGGGGGACCGCGCCGGAGGGCGTGGTGAAGGACGCGCCGGCGAAACCGCAGCGCGGATTCATGCTGGACATCGCGCGCAAGCCCTTCACGGCCGACTGGATCAAGGACCGGATCCGGGAGATCAGCGACCTGAAGTACAACCAGTTCGGTCTCCATTTCTCCGACGACCAGGCCTTCCGCATCCAGTCGGACTCGCACCCCGAGATCGTCTCGCCCGACCACCTCACCAAGGCGCAGGTCCGCGAGATCGTCTCGCTCGCCGCCGAGCGGCACGTCACCGTGGTCCCCGAGATCGACTCGCCGGGACACCTCGGCGCGGTGATCAGCGCGCACCCCCAGCTCCAGCTGCGGAACACGGCAGGTGTCGCGACGCGCGGCGCCGTCGACATCTCGAACCCCGAGTCGGCGAAGATCGTCGACGATCTGCTGCGTGAGTACGCTCCCCTCTTCCCCGGCGCGTTCTGGCACCTGGGCGGCGACGAGTACCAGGCCCTGACGGTGAAGAACCCCGAGGCGTCCTTCCCGCAGCTCGCGGCCGCCGCCCGGAAGAAGTACGGGGCGAACGCGACGGT
Source organism: Streptomyces sp. NPDC107517 (assembly GCF_055582645.1). Taxonomy (NCBI): domain Bacteria; kingdom Bacillati; phylum Actinomycetota; class Actinomycetes; order Kitasatosporales; family Streptomycetaceae; genus Streptomyces; species Streptomyces sp. NPDC107517. The sequence continues at coordinate 265,491 of NZ_JBVJPM010000010.1, forward strand.
CGAGGACCTCACGACGGGCTGGCTGAACGACCGGGTCGCCACGATGAAGCCGTTCGACCGCTCCCTCAAGGCGTGGAACGACGGGTTCTTCCGGGGCGGTGTCGTCAAGGCCGACAAGAGTCTGGAGGTCGCCTACTGGACGGGCAAGGAGATCGGGGCGCGCCCGCCGGAGGAGTACCTGGCCGAGGGCCGCAAGATGACCAACTACAACGACGAGTACCTCTACTACGTCCTCGGTCAGCCCAACAACTTCGTGTACCCGACCGGGCAGCGGATCTACGAGAGCTGGACCCCGCTCGTCGTGCGCGGCACGACGCCGGTGCCCGCGAGGTACGACAGCCAGATCCTGGGCGGCACGTTCGCCGTGTGGTGCGACCTCGCGAACTCGCAGACGCAGGCGCAGATCGCGCAGGGCATCCGCATGCCGCTGCGGGCGACGATCCAGAAGCTCTGGTACCCGGGCAAGCCTCCGCTGACGTGGCCGGAGTTCGTGGCGCTCGCGAACCGGCTGGGGTCCTGAGCGGCTAAGTGGTGGACAGCGCGGTGGCCTGAACCGTATGTTCCGCTGGCCGGTGATCGACGCGCTCTGGGGAGATGCGCGCGACCGGCTCACCTGAACCCGTGGGGGGTCCGCTGTGTCCACAAGTCCTGCTGTGCTCAAGTCGCCGGTCGGCGTCGCGAAGGCTGTCGTCGTCCTGCTGGGAGTGACGGCCGCGATCGACCTGTTCGCGCTGTGGGTGGGGTTCGAGCAGCGCAGCCTCGCGGCGGACTTCGTCGCCGGGCACTTCTCGGCGGGCAGTGAGGCGGACGCCGACCGCATCGACTCGCTGTACGGGGCGGCGGGCGTCGCGCAGATCTGTGCAATCGTGGCGACCGCGGTCGTCTTCATCGTCTGGTTCCGGCGGGTGCGCATCAACGCCGAGGTGTTCCGGCCCGACGGGCACAGCAGGTCGCGCGGCTGGGCCTCGTGGGGCTGGTTCGTGCCCTTCGTGAACCTGTGGGCGCCGCGTCAGGTCGCGACCGACACCTGGGACGCCAGCGTTCCGGAGGCGGGCCTGATCCCGCAGAAGCACTCCCACACCGTCATCAACTGCTGGTGGTCGCTGTGGCTGCTGGGCAATGTCGTCGGCCGCTTCGCGGGCAGCCAGTACGACAAGGCCGAGGAGATCGGCGAGATCAAGACGGCCACGGAGATGCTGATGCTTTCCGACGCGCTCGACATCGCCGCCGCCGTCGCGGCCATCATGTTCGTGCGCTCCCTGACCCGCATGCAGAACGAGAAGGCACTCCGCGGGCCCGCGCCCGAGTACGGGCCCCTCGGCCACGGTCTGGCGTAATCCCCGGATTCGGGTTTTCTCTGGCGCCTTCACGGATGGCTGTGGTGTATTCGGCCCGAGCCGAGATCAGCCGCTTTCGAAGGCACCGGGGGGACACCGGCATGGGTTACTGGGGCTATTACGTCGTGGCCAGGAGCGAGCGGCCGCTCGCCGAGCTCGCCGCGCTGGGCGGGGCGCGCGACGCGCTCGCCCTCCTGGAGCGGCGGGCCGACGGCTGGCAGGTCTGGGAGTGCCCGGACGGCGGGGACCGGCGGCACGACGTCGGCAGCATGAACGCGCTGGCCGCCGAGACGGGGGCGCCCGCCCTGTTCGGCTACGTCATGGACAGCGACTGCGTCGTCATCGAGGCGGCCGCGCCGGAGAGCGGCGCCTGGACCACGTGTCTGGCGCGCGAGGCCATGGCCGGGTACCTCTCCGAGGACGAACTGACCCTGGAGGACTACTTCCTGGAGCCCGTCGACGCCGCGCGGCGCGCGGTCGCGTGGGCGCGGGAGTGCGGCCGCACCGTCGATCCCGGGCCGCTCGCCGACGTCCTGGGCCAGGACCCCGACCCCTTCGCCGAGCCCCTCTTCTTCCGCTTCCTCGACCGGCTCGGCGTCGCGCCGCTGTGACGTTCCTGCGCCCCGGCACGCAGAGATCCCCGTAGGGACGAAGTACCGGGTGGGCAGGGAAAGGGCGTACTTCATGAGCCTGGTGGAGCTGATCGCGCAAGCCGACGAGCGGGGTCTCGCGGCCAGCGGTCTCGCCTGCCTCGACCGCTGCGTGCCGCTGCTGGGCGCCGAGGACGACGAGGCGCTGCGCCCGCTGTGGGGCAGCCTCGCCGTGGGCGGGCCGGAGTGGGGCGAGTGCCTGGCGCAGGTGCGGGCCGCGTTCCCGGCCGGGCCGGACGACGACGTGGACGAGGCGTCCGGGCTCGCCCGGCGCATGCTGGCCGCCGTGCCGGACGCCCCGTCGTCGCCCGCGCTGCGCGAGTGGGCCGACGCCTGCTCGGTCGGCGCGCTCCAGATCCATCGCATGCTGGACACGATGGAGGACGGCGCGGGCTCGGTACGGTCCCGGCGCGAGGGCCGCACGGACGGTATGTCCCCGCTGGTGGCGGCCGAACTGCGGCGCCAGGTCACGATCCTCGAGCTGCTCGCGGGCCGGGGCGCGGGCGGCCTGCGTCAGGCGCTCGACGTCTCGACGGAAGGCCGGCGCATCCTGCGGGCCGTCGTGTCGCGGCGCGCGCGGGGCCGCGTCTGATGCACGGGATTTCCGGGCCCTCCCCGCGGGCGTGGGCGGCGATCGCGCTGCCGGTCGCGGCGGCACTCGTCGCGCTGGCCGCGCACCGGGGCATGCCGGACGATCCGACCGGCCGACTCCGCGTAATGCCAGGGGTGTTGAAGGATGCAGCGCTCCCCGACGGCAGTACGGCGGCGCTGGCCGGGTGCGGTGCGCCGGGTCCTGTGAGACCCGCGCCGCGCGGCGAGGGCGAGCAGGCGCCCGCACCCGCGCTCGTGCTCACCTCTTACGGGTACTCGAGTTCGGGGCCGCGCTTCGACGGCCCGGCCGCCTTCACGGTCGGCGCGGTCGTCGACCCGGGACCGCGGCCGCTGACGCTGGCCGCGCCGGTGGGCGGGCGGCGCATCACGGTCGACGTGTACGGGCCGCACGGCGAGGGCCGCATCGCGTCGGCGCGCGGGCTCACGGCAAAGGTGACGAAGGGGGCGAAGCAACGGCCTGTCCCGCCGGCTTCGGGCGCCTACCGCTTCACGGACATCGGGAACCTGGATCTGGAGATCGAGCTGCCCGAGCGGGCGGTCTGCCCGGGACATACGCGGGCGGACATCGGCCGCTGCGCGCCCTCGCACACGAACCGGATCGAGGACTGTCCCGTCGTCGTGCTCACGCTCACCGACGAGGCGGTCCGTGCGCGGCGCGCGCTGGTCGAGGGGGCCAAGAGCCCCGAGCGGTTCAGCGACCGGCTCGTGGCGGTGTCGTTCGAGGAGAACGCCGCCGGGGTCTGAGCTCACGGATCCGGCACCGCGGAGCCGAACGGAACCGGGCCCGGCCGCCCCCTCCTGCGGTCGGGTCCGCTTCCGTGGAAGGTAGTGATTAACCCATCCGGGCGCGGCGGCGCAAGTGAGGTCACAAAGCGGGCAGTTCCGGCAGGGCCGAAACGGCTCTCGCCGCGCGATTGCCCGAGTGGGTCGGGAACCGCGCGGCGAGAGGTTCTGGCGCGTTTGTGCAGGTGGTACGGGTGGCGCCTACGGGGCCAGCGTGGTGCCCAGGCGGTTGCCCGTCGCGGCGCCGAGCTGCGTCAGTCCGTAGTACTTGGACGTCGACAGGCCGAGGCCGGTGCTGTTGCTCGGGACGTACAGGAGCGTGCCGTTGCCGGCGTCCTCGCCCGCGGCGCCGATCACCAGGTCTGCGCGGCCGACGCCGGTCAGGTCGGTGAGGGAGACGGCGGAGCCCAGGTTGTCCTTGGTCTCCGTCGAGCCGGGGACGCCGGGCTCGTCCTGCGAGATCGCGAGGGCGCCGGTGCCGGTGAGACCGCTCGACGAGCCCTTGAACAGCAGCGACGTACCCGCGTCGGTCCGGGCGGACGTGCGGGTGATGTCCTCGTTCGGGGCGCCGGCCAGGACGTCCGCGTAGCCGTCGGCGTTGTAGTCGCCGACCGAGACGGACGCGCCCAGGGCGTCGCCGGACTCGGCGGCGCCGGGGACGCCGGAGGTGGCCTGGTGGATGACCTTGGCGCCGGTGGCGGTGAGGCCCGTGCCCGCGGTGCCGTAGACGGCGGTGACCTGGCCGCCCGCGTACGCGCCGGACTCGGCGGTGTAGGGCTGGCCGATGACGATGTCGTCGACGCCGTTGCCGTTGATGTCGCCGGCGGCGATGGAGCGGCCGCCCTTGACCGTGAGCGTGCCGGCCTTGGTCAGGCCGTTCCTTCCGCCCTTGAACCAGACGACCCGGCCGACCGAGGTCGAATCGCGGTAGTTGAGTGCGACGTCCGCGTAGCCGTCCTTGTTGAAGTCGCCGCTGGTGGCGTCCTCGTAGGAGAGGGCCGTGTCGCCGCTGGTGATGTTGGAGCTGCTCTCCTGGCCTTCGGCGTAGCGCGCGGTCCAGGTGCCGCCGGTGCCGGTGGAGGAGGCGAAGACGTCCGCCTTCCCGTCGGCGTTGAAGTCGCCGACCGCCACGGCGGAGCCGTACTTGGCGCTGTTCGCGTAGAAGCCCTCGTCGAGGTTCATCTGCGAGCCGGTGGTGAACGCGGGGCCGTACAGGATGGTGACCGCGCCGCGGTCGGTGTGACCGGAGGTGTCGTTCTCACCGGGCTGGCCGATCGCGAGGTCGGCGTAGCCGTCGCCGTTGATGTCGCCGGTGGCCACGGCGGCGCCCCACTGGTCGCCGGTCTCACCGGCGCCGGGCACACCAGGGCTTGACTGCGTGAGCGAGATCTTCTTCGCGCTGTCGGGGCCGCTCGTGCCGCCCGGTACGACGACGACGCGGCCGCCGCTGGAGCCGGCGGGCACGCCGGCGACGAGGTCGCCGATGCCGTCGCGGTTCACGTCGGCGGTCGGGGCGGCGGAGCTGCGGCCCGGTCCGGCGGCGAAGGAGCGGATCGTGCCGAGCCGGTCCTCGAGCTGCTTGCCCGGGCAGTCGGTGGCGTACGCGTCCTGGTGGCCGGAGATGGTGCGCAGGGTCGCGGTCTCGCCGGTCTTGTAGACGCCGGTGTCAGCGGCGGCGACGAGGCTCACCGAGCCGTTCGGGTCGACGCCGTACTGGCCGAGCTTGTACGCGGCGACGCGTGCGGCGGACTCCATCGCGGCCCGCGAGGGCTTGGAGTCGACGAAGTTGCCGAGAATCGCGATGCCGGTCGAGTAAGAGTTGAAGCCGTACGTGTGCGCGCCGAGGACGGGCTCGTCGATGCCGCCCTCGCGGCCCTCGAATATCTGGCCGCACTTGTCGACCAGGAAGTTGTAACCGATGTCCTTCCAGCCGTTGCCGTCCGGCTCCGGCTTCACGTGGTACGCGTAGTCGGCGCGGATCAGCTTGGCCGAGTCGGCGCAGCTGTAGTCGTTCGCGTCCACGGTGTGGTGGATGAACGCGGCCTGGATCTTGTCGATGTACTCCGGCGGGCTGTAGTTGACCGCGAGAGAGGTGTCCGGCTTCCACTCCGACCGCATGATGATCGGCGGCTGCTTCACCGTGGAGGGCGGTGCCGGCGGCTTGGTGGGCGTCGGCGACGGGCTCGGGCTCGCGGAGGCGGAGTCCGACGGGCTCGGGGAGCCGGCCGGGGCCGAGTCGCTGGGCGAAGGCGACGCCGACGGCGAGGGGTTCCCCGGGGCGGAGGTGGAATCCGACGGAGACGGCGAGGGGGACTCGTCGAGGTCCGTGGTGTACGCCGCGTTCTGAGGCCCACCGGCAGCGACGGATGCCTTGGCTGCCTTCGCTTCCTTGGAGGTGACACCCGGGTCGACCATCGCCAGGGTGAGCCCCTTGGGCAGTGCGGCCGACGACCCGTCGGCGGCGACCACGCGCGCCTCGACGCCGTCCGAGGGCCCGACCCACCGGGACTCGGACATGCCCCGCACGCCGTTCTTGCTCTCGGTGGTGTCGGGATCGGGCAGGTGCGCGTCCGTGTTCACGGACACCCAGTCGGTCCACTTCCCGGTGACGCTGCTGCGCGTACGGACCTCGGCGGTGCCCTTGAGCTCGGCGCTCTGCTTGTCCCAGGTCACCCCGACCAGCGAGAACGGCTCCGTGCCGGTGCGCGCGAGCTCCCGCTTGGCGCTGCCGTCTGCCTTCAGTTCGGCGGAGCGCACCTTGACCGGCCGCGGAGTCGTCGCGGAGGGGTCGGAGCCACCGGGCGCCTCCGGGCTGGCGACGGCGTACGTCACCACACCCGCGCCACCGAGGACGACGGCCCCCACCGTCACCCAGGCCCTGCGCTTGAGACTCAGCGGTTTGTACGCATGTGATCTGCGCGCACGCGGATTACGCGGGCTCAAATGCCCCACCCCTCGAAGAAGTTCACAAATGCCACACCCGTCACACGGGTAGTTGCTCTATTCAGCGATCGACCATCGGGAAGCGTCACTGGTTGTGCTGGTGTGCTGCAGCTCACTTGGAAGTCGTCTGGAAGTCGCCCGGCGGTCACCTGGTCAGTTCGCCGCCTTCGCCCTCCTGGGGACGTCGTGCTCGCCCACGTGGGACCACCGGGCTGCCGTCGAGCGGCGGGACGGGCGGCCATGTCCGAAAGTTCCGGCTGCTCGCGCACGGAGGGCGGCGTGCTGTAGAACCGGCCTGTTTCCCCTGTCGGTCGGCCGTGGCGCGCCGCCGCCGGAGTGCATCTTCCGCATGCTCACCGAGCGCTCGCACCCCCACTCGATGGCCCGGTACTACGACACCCACTGGTTCCAGAGTTACGAGGACGAGGAGCAGGCCCGAAAGTGAACAGACTTTGCTCGGGACATCTGACGGCGATATCGCTCCTGTGCGTCGCGTTGGCCGGTTGCGGCGCGGGGGCGGGCGGCTCGGACACGGCCAGGCCCAAGGCGACGAAGCAGGCCGACTCGAAGGCGCAGGAGAAGGCGAAGGGAAAGGCGGCGGCCCGCGTGCCGACCACCCCCGCCGACTTCCTCGACCTCGCCGACAGAGCCATGGCCTCCGAACCCGGCTGGACCTTCGTCGTGACCGGCGACGAGGCCCTCACGCTCCAGGGGCAGGAGAGCGGCGCGTCCTACGAGGCCACCGTGTGGCGAACCGGGAAGCCGGAGGCCCTCCGTTCCGAGGGTTTCATCACCAGCAGCAAAGGTGTACAGAAGGCGGAGAAGGTGTTCGTCGTCGGCGGTACGACCTACGTCAAGGAGGGGACCGCCGCCTGGAAGAAGGATGCCTCCACCGACCCCGCGATGGAGAACAAGGTTGAGGACCCGGTGGCCGCCATCGACGCGTACCGGGGTTATCTCAAGGCGGGCAACAAGGATGTCGTCGCAAAGAAGAAGCGCGACACCGTAGAGCTTCAAGTCAGCCTTCAGCCTTCGAGTTTGAAGGACGTACAGGGCCGCGCCTACGTGAAGACCGCCGTCCGCGAGCTCGACTCCGTCCTCTCCCAGCTCCAAGGCGCCGACGTCGCCACCGGCAAGTCCCAGATCACGCTCGCCAGGCTCGACGAGACGCTGACGCTGGACGCCAGGACCGGACGGATCAAAGCCCATCGGCTCGGGTTCGCCTTCCTCGTTTCTCACGACGGCGGGTACATCAACTACCGGCAGGACGTGAGCGAGGTGAACTACGGGGTGTTCAAGGGGAACATCAGCCTGCCCGTGGGCGTGGGCTGACGGGGTTCAACAACGTTGTGGTTCACAACAGAACGGGTCGGCAGACGACGTGCTGAGGATCGAAGAGCTGGAGGCCGTGCTTCCGGCGATGGTGCCGTGGCGTGTGACGGCGGGACGCGGCCTGGACTGGGCTGCCCTTGAGGCGGCCCTCGGGACGGCGCTCCCCTCGGACTTCCGCTCTCTGGCGGAGGCGTATCCGGTCCTGGTCGTCGACGACTTCCTTATGGTGTCTCTTCCGACCCCTGGTAACGAGGCGTTGTGGGCGTCCGGGTGCCGGGAGGACGAGATCCTTCAGGATCTGTACGAGATGGACGACACCGAGGACTACGTTCCCTTCCCCCAGCCGGGAGGCCTGATCGGCTGGGCGGCGTCCTATTCCGGGGACTCCTTCTACTGGAGGACGAGCTCCCCGGACCCGGACGCATGGCCGGTGGTCGTCCGCACGGACAACGACGAGTGGTTCGAGTTCCCGGTCGGTGCCGTGGAGTTCCTGGCCGGCGTGTACGGGCGCACCATCGACGTGCCGGGCATGCCCGAGGACTTCCCCAGCAGCAACCCGCAGGTGCTGGGCCTGAGTGAGTGACCGCGTCGACTGATCGGCAACTGAGGGATCCCCAGGTTTTCTCGTGAGCGTGGAAAGCTGTCGCCGTCACCGGAGCCCGCTCGGGGCAGGCTCCGGTGAGCAATGACTGTTGTGCTCTGTGCTACGGGCAGCTCACGCGTCCGTCACCGGGGTCGGTCGTGCAGGTGTCGGTGCCGAAGCCGCCGTTGGCGGTGTCGTTGCCGGAGACGTTGTCGACCGTCTCACCCTCTACGTTCCCGAGTCCGACGTCCCCGGCATGGACTTCGTCGAGCACGCGGAGTATCTGGCCGGGTTCGCGCCCGCTCGGGCACGAGCCTGTGGGAGCCGTACGGCATCCATCCGGCGCCCGGCGGACTCCTGGAGTGGGGGACGTCCGAACAGGCGGACCAGTTCTACTGGCTCACCGAGGGCGACGACCCCGACCGCTGGCCCGTCCTCGCGTCGGAAGACATCCCGGACACCTGGACCCGCTTCGACGGCACGGCGGCCGAGTTCGTCTTCCGCATGCTGACCGAGCGCTCGCATCCGCACTCGGTCGCCCGCTATTACGACACGCACTGGTTCCAGAGCTACGAGGACGAGGACTAGCTCGGCAATTCGGTGGCGGGCCCGGCCCTCCACCGACGACCATGCGACGTATGACTGACCAACCCGCACGATGGAGCCAGGCGAGCGTCTACCCCGACATGTGGGCCGACCCGGACGACGATCCCCGCAGCAGCGAAGGCGTCAGCGCGGAAGGCGAACTGGCGACACTCCAGACTTTCCTGTCGGACTACCGACTGACCCTGCGGATGAAGTGCGAGGGTCTGGACCCGGAGCAGCTGGCCCGCCGGTCGGTGCCGCCGTCGACGATGTCACTGCTCGGCCTCCTCCGGCACCTCGCCGAGGCGGAGCGGGACTGGCTCAACTGGATAACCGACGGCGAACCGCTGCCGAAGCTGTACGGCGACCCCGACGGGGATTTCAACGGCGCCGTCGCCGAGCAGGCCGTGATCGACGCTGCGTACGCCGATCTCGAACGCGAGCAGGCCGCGACCGACGCCGCGCTGGCCGGGCATCCGGATCTGGGCGAGCGTCTCGGGAAGGAAGAGATCCCGGTCCGGGAGCTGCTGGTGCACCGGGTCGAGGAGTACGCCCGCCACTGCGGCCACGCCGACCTGCTGCGCGAGTGCATCGACGGACGGGTGGGCCAGTAGGCCCGTCGCTCAGCGTCGCGGGCGGTCGGCCGCCTTCACCGCACCGAGGAACGCCGTCCACGCTCCGCTCGTGAACACGACCGCAGGGCCGTGAGGGTTCTTGCTGTCACGGACGGGGACGTGGGCGGCGCAGGCAGAGTCGTTGACCTCCAGGCATTCGCCGCTTTCGCCACCGCTGTACGTGGACTTGCGCCAGGCGTCGCTGACTTCGAGGCATTCGCCGCTACTGCTGCCGCTGTAGCTGGACTTGCGCCACATCGTCAGGGCTGAGGCATCGGCGACGCGGACGTGCTGCCGCTGCTGCTCACTGCTGCTGTGCGTCATGCTCGTAATCCTCCGCGACGGACCTGATCAGGTCCAGGGACTTGCGGTGCGACAGCGCGTCGCCCATGGCGTGATCGTAGACAGCCTGACATTCGCGTACTACAGACGGGAGTTCAAGGACGCGCCCCGTCTTGAGCGCCTCCACGTACGCGACCGGCGGTAGGTCCGCGAACCACATCAGGGAAACAGAGCCCTCCAGTAGGGCGTGCAGGCCTGCCGAGAACGGCAGCACGTGCACTCGGATACGGCGACTCTCCCCTACCTCGGCGATGTGACAGAGCTGCTCGCACATCACTGCCGGGCCGCCCACCGGTCGTCGTAGGACCGCTTCGTCGAGGAGGTACCAGGCCACTGGTGAGGTGAAGTTGTCCAGGACGCGGGCGCGATCGAGGCGTGTGACAAGGAGCCTGTCACGTTCCTCGTCGGTCTTCGGCGGGAAGCCGGACTGGAGCACTTCGCGGGCGTACGCCTCGGTCTGGAGCATGCCGGGCACGAGTTTCGGCGCGTACGTTCTGATCGCCGTCGCCTGGCGCTCCAACTCCAGTGCTTCCGCGAAGTGTTCGGCAACCCGGCCCTCTCCCTGCGTCGGCAGGAAGTTCTCGAAGACGCCGCCCGTCCTGAGTACCTGATCGAGACGGCGGGCGTCCTCAAGGGACGGCCGGCGGCGGCCCGCCTCGATGTGCGCGATGTGTGTGCGGGACATGATCGCCCGCATGCTCAGCTCCTCCTGCGTGAGCCCGGCGGCCTCGCGGCGTCGCCTCAGCTCATCCCCGTAACTTGTCCGGGAACCGGGGTTGTCCTCGATCGCCATCCGCAACTCCCGTATGTGCGACTTGCGTTGTCACGCTCGGACCACTGGCGAGCCTAGCTGCGGCGACCTCACCCTGTGACCGGTTTTCCACGCAGAGTGAGATCGAGAGGCAGTGCAGATGCAGCACGGGGAAGGCGCGTTCGTCGCCCACACCGGTACGGACGTCTACGGGCCCGGCAAGGTGCTCGGCGTCGACGGGGAATTGCGGCGGGTGCGCTTCGTGTACTTCGTGGCGACGATCGCGGCGCGAGATCTGCGGCCCGCTTCCGAGAGCGAAGAGGTCTGGGTGCGGGCGTGGCTGCGGGAGCGGGCGCAGAGATATGGCGGGCAGTGGTGATGACGCCAAGTGACCGTTCGCATACGCAAGTTGCGGTACGGTGAGCGCGACAGCACGCCTCGAAGTCGTTTCGATCGGACATGAGGCGGCCCTCAACGCCGGTACCAGCCAGCGAAGAGGGCCTTCATCACCAGTGGAGAGAAGCCACCGGAAAATGCTTCGTCATGCTATCGCGCCTGCCCGTTTCTTCAGCCAGGTGCCGAACGAAATCCTCCGCCATCCGCGCCTCTCGTCGGACGCCGTACGGCTGTTGACCTGGCAGTTGTCGCTCCCCGGCGATGCCAGGGACCCGTTGTCGAAAACCGCCCGTCAGGCCGGGATCGGCAAGTGCGCCTTCAACCGCGCCAAGGCCGAACTGAAGCGCGAGGGTTATCTGCACGAGTGGCGCCAGCAGGGTGTTCGCGGTCTGTGGTCGACCGTGCAGCTCGTCTCCAATGTGCCACTGAAGCCGGAGCAGGCGCTCGCCTTACGGGACGGGGCTCCGGCGGGCGGCATCCCGGCCGTCGGTGAGCCGACCGGCCGGACCGTCGGCCGTCATCCAGAGAAACCCGTTCTTGAGAACAACCCCCACCATCCCGAGGCGCATCCCGAGACGCATGCTGAGATGCCTGCCGAGGCGCATCCCGAGATGCCTGCCGAGCCGGAGCCGCCTGCGGCACCCGTGTCCACCGAGGCCGGGCGCCAACTCGTCGCCACCGTCGTGGACTTGGAGCCGAGGCTCCGCGTGCCGCGCGGCATGCTGCCGCAGCTGGCGGCCCTCGCAAGTGCCTGGCTGGAGGCGGGGCACTCGCCAGGCGGCGTACGGGCGCATGTGCAGCGCAGCTTGCCGGGCCCCAAGCAGCCGATCCATAGGCCGGGCGGCCTGCTGCGGTACATCCTGAGCGACGTACCACCGGCGCCTGTCGCGGAAGCGGCACGCCCGGAACCCGTACAGCCGCGCATCGCCCAGCTACGGGAATGCGAGGGCGTACACACGCAAGCGCGCCTGTTCCGGCCGGAGGGTGACGAGGAATTCTGCGGCGCGTGCTTGCGGGGACAAGTGCCTGCGGGGGCGAGTGCCTGACGGCGCGGTACGGCTGTAGGGCCGCTCCCGGTTGCCGGGACGCGGAAGTCGATGCCTCCCCCGGACTGCCGTCCTACCTCGTTGTATGCCTGTCTCCGGCTCGTGAAGGATGAGGCGGAGGGGGTGGGGTCATGGCGGTGCGGGCGAGGGCTACGGCTCAGAGTGCGGGCGGGCTGCCGGGCAAGAGCGGTGCCCGCCGGCGGTCGCCGGGCCGGACCCGGTTCATGGGCGTGCTGCTGATCCTGCTGGCCCTGATATCGGCGGTGCTCTGCTACATCGCGTTCTCATGGTGGCTGCCCTCCGACAGGGACCGCTACCGGGACTACGTGGCTGCCGAGCCGTGCCCCGCCCGTGCCACGGCGCAGGTGCAGACGGACTGCCTGAGCACCTGGCATTTCACCGTCGTGAAGAGGGAGATCAAGAACAGCGGGCGGACTTCCAGCTACAAGGCGATGCTGAAGGACGGGCACTCCTGGCAGGGAGTCGTGGACTTCGGCGACCCGGGGCCGCTCCTGAAGCGGCTGGAGACCGGCGACCGGGTCACGGCCACCGTCTGGCGCCGCGACATCGTCGTGCTCAGCAAGGACGGCGTCCGGCAGAACACCTCCGAGGCGCCCCGCGACGAGATCCAGATGAACGCCGCCATGGGCATGCTCGCCGCGCTCTTCGCGGCTGAGGCGTGCGCGTTCGGCGCGGTACGCCTGGTCAGCCCCCGCGACTACGCGCCCTTCACCTGGGACCCGTACGGCAGGCGGCTGCTCTTCACCGGCATCGCCGTCTGCTTCGGCGTGGGGCTCCCGGCGGTGTGGACCGGCATCCCGTGGTGGACCGTGCCCGCCGTCGGACTCCCGGCCATGGCGTGCGCGGCGGTGCTGATGTATCCCCGCCCGGGGCACACGGCCGCAGGAAAGTAACCGGATTCTTCCGTCACTCGCCCATGACGGGTGCCGTGTCGTAGAACCGGGCTTCACGGCGCCGGGCACGTGTGTCTGGCCGTCTCCGAAGAACAGCTGTCGGAGCTGGGGGCCGCAGTCCCTTCGTCAAGGCGCTGACGAGCATCCGGATGACGGATCATTTGCTGGGCCGTCCGGAGAAGTGGGAGAAGCTCCGCCCGCACGCCGGGGAATGGTTGCGGCGTGAAGTGCGGGAGCGTCAGGTCCATTGCACCGGCCCGTTTCCTGTGTGACGGCCCAGGGCCCGCGAATCCGCCGCGTTCCACCAGCTGGTGGAACCGCTGTACGCGAGTGAGGAACTCCTTGTCGCGGCCATCCCCCTGATGCAACCGGAGATGCTGCGCGTCACGCTTGAGGACATGGCGGTGGACCGGCTTTCCGTATCCGCGCGGGACCGGCTGGCCAGGTATCTGCCCTAGACGCCTGACGGCCTCAAAGGTTGTACGCCCTTTGCCAATTGGTCATGTGAGAAGCGACATGTGTGTGACGCGTGATGCTTGTGTTGCGTCATCCGCTGGGCCAGGCGGGGGAGTAGGAAGGCCACTCCCCGAACTGGACGAGGAGCGGACGCCATGGGAGCTGGTCACCAACCCGAGCCGAACGCTGCGGACATGCGGCGGCACGCTGCGGGATTCGTCGCGCACGCCACCGCGCGCAACCGGCTCCCGCTCGACTACACCGTCGCCAGCCTCCGCGTCGCGGACTTCCTCATCGACGGTCTGCGCAAAGGGACTTCGGACCGGGAATCGGTCACGGGGGCCCTGTTCGGCATCGGCGCGTACGTGGGCGAGGTGCTCGTGCGGCGGGCCGGGGCCGTCTGGGTCGACTTCGACGTCGCCCAGCGGACCTACTTCGGCCAGCCCGCCGGCGTCCGCATGCCCGACGGACGCGTGTGGAACCCCCTCGGAAAGGTCGTCAACCGCTTCGAGCTCGGCCGCGAGGAGTCCCTCCAGACCTTCTATCTGACCCTCCATGGGCGGCGCGGTGACCAGGACAGGACCAGGACCTGCGCCGCCCTGTGACATTTCTGTGGGCCTGGACGCTGATGACCGTGGGGGCATGGACACGATGACCTGTGTCGCGTCGGGTCAGTACGCGGACGTACGAAGAGGACAACGGTTGGGCCAGGTGGGGGAGCCCCGTCGCGCGCACGCGCGTGACGAGGAGCTGGGCATGGCCGTGGCGCGGGCGCAGGAGGGGGACGAGGCCGCGTTCGCGGTCGCGTACCGGCTCGTGCAGCCGGGGCTCGTCGGGTATCTGCGCGGCCTCGTCGGCGACGAGGCCGAGGACGTGGCCTCCGACGCCTGGCTGGAGATAGCCCGCGACCTCGGGCGCTTCCGCGGGAACGGCGCCGGGTTCCGCGGCTGGACCGCCACGATCGCCCGCCATCGCGCGCTCGACCTCCTGCGCCGCCAGAAGGTCCGCCCGCGCCCGTCCGGGCTCGAACAGGACATGCTCGAACTCCCCGGCACCCACAGCACGTCCGACCAGGCCCTCGAGACGATCTCCACCGAACAGGCACTCACGCTGATCAGCGACCTCCCGCGCGACCAGGCCGAGGCGGTGCTCCTGCGCGTGGTCGTCGGGCTCGACGGGCCGTCCGCCGCGCGCGTCCTCGGCAAGCGCCCGGGCGCCGTGAGGACCGCCGCGTACCGGGGCCTCAAGAAGCTCGCGGACCGGCTCGGCGCGCGAGGTGTGACGGATGACGGCCCCACGACGCTGGGGGAGTCGAGATGACTGACAACCCACTCAGGCAGGACCACGGGCCGGCCGGCCCGGAGGGGGCCGCAGACCTCGAGACCCTGCTCGCCGCCGCCGTACGCTCGGCGGAACAGCGGGACGGCGCCCAGGAACGGGCCGTCGCCGCGTTCCGCGAGGCCCGCGACCAGGGAGCCCACTTGGCCAGGACACGACGCCGCGACGACTGGCGTCCGCGCCCCCGAGGTCTCGCCCGCCGGTCACTGCGCACCACCGTGGGCACGCTGGTCGCCGGCGTCACGCTGGGCGGTGTCGCGATGGCCGGGATCGGCACGGTCGGGGACGCCTCGGGTGATGACTCCGAACAGCGGCCGGCATCCCGGGGGAGCGCCTCCAGTACCCCCGGACGGTCCACGCCCGGCCCGGTCCGGCCGTCCGCCACGGTGCCCGCCCCGTCCCAAGCGCCCGGTCGGTCCGCCGGCCACCCGGACCAGGCCGGGGACACCCTCGCCAAGTGCCGCGCGTACGCATCCGTACGGGACCGGGGCGGGGCGCTCGACTCGACCGCCTGGCAGCGTTTTCTCGCGGACGCAGGCGGAGAGGCCTCCGTGGACGCGTACTGCGAGGCGGAGGAGGCCCGCCAGGAGGCGGGCAGCGGTGAAAAGGGCAGCGACCAGGCAGTCGACGGGAAGGCAGAAGGCCAGCAGAACGGGCACCCGAGCCCGAGCCCGAAGCCGATCCGGGCGAAGACTTCCAAGAAGTAGAAGACTTCCAAGAAGTAGAAGACTCCCGGGAAGTAGAAGACTCCCGAGAAGTAGCGGGATCCCGGCAGACATGGATGCGCGGGCGGCATCGGCACGCCTCGGCGTGCCCGCCCCGAAGAGCACCGCCGGGACGGCCGAGGCCGCCACCCCCCACAGGAGAGGCCCCGGCCGTCGCGCGGTACGGGCCGCGCGGCGGCCCGTACTACCTTCAGCGCCGCGCGTGCGTTTTCTGTCACACCGCGTTGTGTCACGTGCTAGTTGCGGGTTGTACAAACGTGGACGGGGAGCGGTATCAGGCCGTAGCGTGCTGGTTCGCGTCGGTGAGCGGCGCAGGGTTTAAGCGCAAGGGTGGCGCAGTGCTGGGGGACGACGCGGAGCTGACGGCCGCGGTGCATGCGGCGCAGGACGGGGACGAGACCGCGTTCCGGACTGTGTACCGCGCGGTGCATCCACGCCTGCTCGGGTACGTACGGACACTCGTCGGCGAACCGGACGCGGAGGACGTCGCGTCCGAGGCCTGGCTGCAGATCGCCCGGGACCTCGACCGGTTCAGCGGGGACGCCGACCGCTTCCGCGGCTGGGCCGCACGCATAGCCCGTAACCGCGCCCTCGACCACATACGCATGCGGGGACGCCGGCCCGCCATCGGCGGGGACGAGACCGAGCTCACCGGCCGGCCCGCGATATCCGACACCGCCGACGAGGCGATGGAACTCCTCGCCACCGGCGACACGCTCGCGCTCATCGCCCAGCTTCCGCAGGACCAGGCCGAGGCCGTCGTCCTGCGCGTCGTCGTCGGGCTCGACGCGAAGAGCGCCGCTCAGACGCTCGGCAAGCGTCCGGGCGCCGTCAGGACAGCGGCGCACCGCGGCCTCAAGCGCCTCGCCGAGCTGCTCGGCGCCGAGGGTTCGCATTCGCAGACGGAGCACGCGGGCCTCGACGCCGTACCGCCCCCGAGAGAACCACGCGGGCACGCGGTGACGTCCGCCGGTGTGACGCATTCGCGTACGCGGACGCAGAAGGACATGTGATGGCCGACGAGCACAACAAGTGGCTGGACCGGGACGCGGCCGAGCGTCTGCTGCGCGGTGAGCCCCTCGAAGCCGTCGACGCAGCCACCCGCGCCCGGGCCGCCCGCCTCGCGGAGACACTCGACGCACTTGCCGTGACACGCGTAGACGGCGGCGAACTGCCGGGCGAGGCCGCCGCGCTGGCCGCGTTCCGCAAGGCGCGCGAATCCGGCGCTCAGGAGCCGGGCGCCGCGCCCCTGAAGGCACGCCATGCCCGGCCTCGCGGGGCTCTCGCCCCGGTCGCCTCGCTCCACGCTCCCGTGGGCCGGGGGGACGGCACGAACGCGAACGCGAACGACGCGAACGCGAACGCCGGGATCGGCGGGCACGCCGGTTCCGACGTCGGCAGTGTCCGCCTCACGAGACCCGACGCGCGGCCCGTCCGCTGGGGCCGCCCGGTGCGGTTCGGGATGGCCGCGGCGCTGGCCGGATGCATGATCGGCGGCGTCGCCGTCGCGGCCGGGACCGGAGTGCTGCCGTCGCCGTTCGGCGGACACGGTGAACCGGGCCCCGCCGCCAGCGTCTCCGCCGCCGCGTCTCCCGAACAGCCCCTCGCTTCCCCGTCGCCCGACATCTCGGAGACCGACGGCGGACGCTCGGGCGACGCCGTGCCCGGCAGCGAATCGCCCGTGCCCGGCTCGGGCGCCCCGTCCCAGGACGACACGGCGGCCCGGCCCGGCCCGGCGACGACGCGGCCCGGCACCGGCCTGCGCGAATCGGACGCCGCGGACCAAAAGGCATGGCGGCAGCGCCTGGTCGACGCCTGCCGCAAGTACCGCGACGGCGACCTCGACGACTCCCAGACGGAGCGTCTCAGGGCCGCCGCGCAGCGCATCGCCACGATCAAGCGGGACCGTGACCTCGACCGGTTCTGCGCCCGCGTTCTCGACGAGGCCGACGAAACCCGCGGCGGCGACGACGGCGACGGCGACGGCAACAAGGGCAACGACAAGAACAGCGGCAAGGACGGCGACGAGGACAGCCAGAACGGCGAGCACCCCGGCGTCAGCGCCGCCGTGCCGACCGCCTCGTGGGTCCCGTCCGAGCCCGGCGGCGACGCCTCGGACACCGCGCCGACGACACCGCCCACGACGGCCTCGGCCTCGGCCTCGTACAGCGCCGCGCCCGCACAGTCCTGAGTCTGTTCTCAGCCACCTCTGAGCTCGTCCAGACCTGCTGGAACCTGCTCCGAACCGCGCTGACCTGCCCTGACCTGCGGAGACAAAGAATTTCCGATGCGGGTGTGACGTTTTTGGACGCGGGGGCGCAGTACCAAGTGAGCCGACTGGTCATCGGCCGTGCACGAGCCGCGGGTTCCCCCCGTACCTTCGGCTCCGTGCCACTGGCGCGGGCGGGACACGTTCCCCCGGTCCCGCCCGCGCCCCACTTCTCAGCAGGTCACCAGTAGACGACGACCTTGTCGCCGGTGCGGACCTGCGCGAACAGCGACGCGATCTTCGCCTCGTCCCTCACGTTCACGCACCCGTGCGACGCCCCGTTGTAGCCGCGGGCCGCGAAGTCCGCCGAGTAGTGCACCGCTTGGCCGCCGCTGAAGAACATCGCGTACGGCATGGGCGTGTGGTAGATCGTCGAGACGTGGTGGCGCGACTTCCAGTACACGCTGAAGACGCCCTCGCGGGTGGGCGTGAACTGCGAGCCGAACCGCACGTCCGTCGTCATCAGCGCCTTGCCGTCGATCATCCACGTCAGCGTGCGGCTGGTCTTGCTGATGCAGACGACGCGGCCCGTCATGCAGCGCCGGTCCGGCTTCGCCGCTGGCTGCCCGCCGGCCGCGTAGAGCTCGTCGCGCGTCGGGGTGTGGGTCATCTTCACGAGCCGCGCCCAGGTCACCGTGTCCGTGTTCCCCGTGCGCGGCAGGCCCCGCTTGCCCTGGAAACCCTCGACCGCCTTGGTCGTCGCGGGGCCGTACTTCCCGTTCGGCCCTTCGAAGAGCCACGCGATCTGCCGCAGCCTGGCCTGGAGTTCACGCACCTTGCCGCCGCTGGCGCCGCGCGCCATGAGGACCTTCGGCGGCGGTGTCGGTCTCACCGACGGGGTGCGGGAGGGCGTGGCGCTCGGCTCCTTCGCGTCGTCGGAGGGGGACGTTGACGCCGAGCCGTGCGCCTTCGGCGGCGGCTGCTTGCCGCCCGTGTCGACGGCCTGTGTCCTGCAGCCGCCGGCCAGGGCGATCACCCCGGCGACGGCGAGTGATCCACGCATGACGGTCGCACGCATCCGGGCCCCCGCAGTCTCGTCGCTCGTCCGATGTGCCAACAGAGATGTTTCCCGCGCGCGTCCGGTTGCGAACTCGGCGTAAATACCGCGCATTGTGGGATGGAGCAGAGGTGAAGGACGGGCTGTGAGCAAGGTCCCAGCCTGCGGCTCTCCATCGTGAGCAGGCGCGCCGCTACAGTCCGTCGCGAGGGTCGACCCAACTGGCAAGTAACACCGGAGCTGGAGGCACAACCATGGCGCGCGAGTCTGAGTCAGGACTGCCCATCGAGCCGGTCTACGGCCCTGATTCGCTGGCCGACTGGGACGCGGCCGAGAAGCTCGGCGAGCCCGGCAAGTACCCCTTCACCCGGGGCGTCTACCCGTCGATGTACACCGGCCGCCCGTGGACGATGCGCCAGTACGCCGGCTTCGGCACCGCCGTCGAGTCCAACGCGCGCTACAAGCAGCTCATCGCCAACGGCACGATGGGCCTGTCCGTCGCCTTCGACCTGCCCACCCAGATGGGCCACGACTCGGACGCCCCGATCGCGTCCGGCGAGGTCGGCAAGGTCGGGGTGGCCATCGACTCGATCGACGACATGCGGATCCTGTTCGGCGGTATCCCGCTGGACAAGGTGTCCACGTCGATGACGATCAACGCCCCGGCGGCGCTGCTCCTGCTCATGTACCAGCTCGTCGGCGAGGAGCAGGGCGTCCCCGCGGACCAGCTGACCGGCACGATCCAGAACGACGTGCTGAAGGAGTACATCGCGCGGGGCACGTACATCTTCCCGCCGAAGCCCTCGCTGAGGCTGATCGCCGACATCTTCAAGTACTGCCGGGCCGAGATCCCGAAGTGGAACACCATCTCGATCTCCGGCTACCACATGGCCGAGGCCGGTGCCTCGCCCGCGCAGGAGATCGCGTTCACGCTCGCGGACGGCATCGAGTACGTGCGCACGGCCGTCGCGGCCGGCATGGACGTCGACGACTTCGCGCCGCGCCTGTCCTTCTTCTTCGTGGCGCGGACGACGATCCTGGAGGAGGTCGCCAAGTTCCGCGCGGCCCGCCGGATCTGGGCCAAGGTCATGAAGGAGGAGTTCGGCGCGAAGAACCCCAAGTCGCTGATGCTCCGCTTCCACACGCAGACCGCGGGCGTGCAGCTCACCGCCCAGCAGCCCGAGGTCAACCTCGTCCGCGTCGCCGTCCAGGGCCTCGGCGCCGTGCTCGGCGGCACACAGTCGCTGCACACGAACTCCTTCGACGAGGCCATCGCGCTGCCGACCGACAAGTCCGCGCGCCTCGCCCTGCGCACCCAGCAGGTTCTCGCCTACGAGACCGACGTGACCGCCACCGTCGACCCGTTCGCCGGCTCCTACGTCGTCGAGAAGATGACGGACGACGTGGAGGCCGCCGCGCTCGAGCTCATGACGAAGGTCGAGGACCTCGGCGGCGCGGTCAACGCCATCGAGCACGGCTTCCAGAAGAACGAGATCGAGCGCTCCGCCTACCGCATCGCGCAGGAGACCGACTCCGGCGAGCGCGTCGTGGTCGGCGTCAACCGCTACCAGCTCGACGCCGAGGAGCCCTACGAGCCGCTGCGGGTCGACCCGGCGATCGAGGCCCAGCAGGCCGAGCGCCTCACGAAGCTGCGTGCCGAACGCGACCAGGCGGCCGTGGACGAGGCGCTCGCGGCGCTCAAGAAGGCGGCAGAGAGCGACGCGGACTCAGCCAACGTCCTGTACCCGATGAAGGACGCCCTGCGCGCCCGCGCCACCGTCGGCGAGGTCTGCAACGCGCTGCGCGACGTGTGGGGCACGTACATCCCGACCGACGCGTTCTGAGGCCGCGTATCACCCTCTGAGCAGGGAGTGTCGTATGGCCATATAGGCGTGCGACACTCCCTTTCATGCTCGGTGTCATCAATCTCCCGACCTATCTGGCCGGCCTCGTCCTCATCGTCCTGCTGCCAGGACCGAACTCCCTCTACGTGCTCTCCGTGGCCGCCCGCAAGGGCATACGCACCGGATACGCGGCCGCCGCCGGTGTCTTCACCGGGGACACGGTCCTGATGACACTGGCCGCGCTCGGCGCGGCCTCCGTGCTGCAGACGACGCCCCTGCTCTTCCTCGTCGTGAAGTACGCGGGAGCGGGCTACCTGACGTGGATGGCGATCGGCATGATCCGGTCGGCGCGGGCGCTGTGGAAGCAGCGCGGTGAGTCCGCCGTGGAGACCGAAGCCGAGCCGGTGGCCGGGAGCGGTGACGAGCACCCGTACCGCCGCGCCCTGATCGTCAGCCTCTTCAACCCGAAGGCGATCCTGTTCCTGATCTCCTTCTTCGTTCAGTTCGTGGATCCCGGCTACGCCTACCCGGCGCTGTCCTTCGTGGTCCTCGGCGGCCTGCTCCAGATCCTGAGCTTCCTCTACCTCTCCACCCTGATCTTCAGCGGTACCCGCCTGGCCGACGCCTTCCGGCGCCGCAAGCGGCTCTCGGCGGGCGCGACCACGGCGGCGGGCATGCTGTTCCTGGGCTTCGCGGTCAAGCTGTCCCTCGCGGGGGCCTGAGGTCCCCGGCCCCGGCCCGGACGAGGGCGCTAGCCCCTGCGGGCGCGGCGCACGGCCCGGGTGATGACCGGCGGCGTCAGGTCCACGGCGATCCGGCGGGCGCGGCTGCGCCTGCGTACGGGGGCCGGAGCCGGGGCGGAGGCCGCCTTCGGTTCCTCCGGGCGCTCGTGTTCCACATGGTGGCGGGAGCGCGGGAACGCGGGCGCCCTGACCGCCTTCGACTTCGTGCGGACCAGGCGGTGACCGGCCGCCTGCTGCACGCTGAGGGCGATGTCGTCGCGTTCCCTGAGCATGCCGAGGAGCTCGTCCTGGAGGGGCTCGGGGTCCTCCCATGTGGCGTACAGCTTCTGGGTGCTCAGGCAGAGCGGGCGCAGGCCGCGGTTGAGCACGGCCTCCCACGCGGCGACGGAGACGCCCGGTGTGTGCTCGGAGCGGAAGTCGTCCAGGACGACGATGCCGTCGGCGCCGAGGAGTTCGCGGGCGGCGCCGATGTCGCCGTACACGTGCTCGTAGAGGTGCGAGGCGTCGATGTGGACAAAGCGGCAGGTGCCCGGGGCGACCTCGCCGGAGATCACGGAGCTGGGCGCCTGGACGACCTTCGGCAGTTCGTCGTGGAAGGAGAGGTAGTTCTCCTCGAAGGCCTGCCGGGTCAGTGAGGCGTACGACTTGGTGGATTCGGCCTGGTTCGCCTCGTCGGGGGCGTCGCCCTCGAACAGGTCGCACACGGTGAACTTCTCGGTGCCGTGCAGATGCTGTCCGAGGAGGACCGCGCTCTTGCCCATGTAGACGCCGAGTTCCAGCAGATCCCCGCGGACCTCCCGCCGCGTCTGCCGTTCGAGGAGCCAGGTGAACAGGAGTTGGTCGAGCGGGGGGAACCAGCCGGGGACGTCGTCGAGGTCGATCGGGCGCCGGGCGGTGGTGTGCACAGCAGTCATGGGACGCGAACCTATGAGCTCCCGATCGACAGGGTCAAGGCGCTCACAGATCGCATCCGCCAATCGGACAGCAAACTCCACCGGGTATGAATCCTCAGTGAATCCTGGCGGGCGTGGGGTTCAGCTGTTTGCGCAGGAAAGGTGCAAGCGGCTTCTCCACGAAGCGGTTCAGGAGCCATGCGAGGGTGAGCATCGCGGCCACCGTGAGGGTGAACGTCACGGCCGAGGGCAGCCCGAGACGCCGGTGCAGCACCTCGATCACCACCCAGCCCAGATGCTCGTGGACCAGGTAGAACGGGTACGTCAGCGCGCCGGCGACCGTCAGCCATCCCCAGTTGATCCGGTTCAGCAGCCCGAGCGCGATCGCGCCCACCGCCACGAAGCCGAGGGTCACTATCAGGATGATCGAGCCCGACCCCCGGTACGAGAAGAAGTGAGGGTTCGGTGCATGCCACAGTGCGGCCACCGCGTAGTGCTGACCGATCAGCCAGCTCACGAGGACTATGCCCCACGCGGTCATGTCGCGGCGGTCGAGGTGGAGCAGATACAGGCCGACGCCGCCGATGAAGTACGGCGCGTACTCCGGCATCAGGATGACCTTGAGGGTCGGCTCGCCGGACGCCTGGGTGATCGCGGCGGCGAGCGTCCACACGGCGCAGAACAGCACGACGCGGCGCCGGTTCGCGCCCGGCAGGACGATGCACAGGGCGAACAGCGCGTAGAAGCGGACCTCGGCCCACAGGGTCCAGCAGACGCCGAGGACCCGGTCCACACCGAGCGGCTGCTGGAGCATCGTCAGGTTGAGGAGCGCGTCACTGGGCGAGACAGCCTTGTACGCGACCACGGGCAGCGCGAAGACCGCCGTCACCAGGATCACGGCCGCCCAGTAGGACGGCAGCAGCCGGGACGCGCGGGAGGCGAAGAACGAGCGCAGGGGCTTGCCCCAGCCGCTCATGCAGATCACGAAGCCGCTGATGACGAAGAAGATCTGCACCCCGAGGCAGCCGTAGGCGAACCACTGGTGCAGCGACGGGAACTGGACCTTCGGTGAGGTGCCCCAGGCCTGGGACACCTCACCGTCACGGCCGCCGTAGTGGTACGCGGCGACCATGAGGGCGGCTATGAGGCGCAGGCCGTCCAGGGCTCTCAGCCGCGGTGCGTGCGCGCGGGGACGCGCGCTCCGCACCGTGGCGTCCGCTCCCGGAGCAAGCTTGGGGAGCGTCGTCTCTGAAGTACTCATCCGAGGGCAGCCCGCTTGAACGAGCGCGCGCGGCGGGCGACCCGGCGCACCGTCGCGTTGCGCGGAATGAACGCGAGCTGGGCCGGGACGGCGCCAGGCAGCGCGAGGGACGTGAGTCGGCGGCGCTTGAAATAACGCCACGTGTGGTCGCTCAAGTGCGTCGAGAGATAGCGCTCGGCCGCCGCCCGCAGGTCCGGGTAGATCTTCGGCTGCATCGCGAAGCCGACCGCGCGCACCAGCTGGTTCAGCTCGGCGTTCGCCGTGCCGGACTCCTGCGCGGTCACGGCCGCCCGCTCCGAAAGCTCCGGCAGCAGCGCGTCCACGATCGTGACCGGGACGCGGTTGCTGTTCTGGTACGGCGAGAGCCGGTCGAGGAGGGTGCCGGTGCCGATGCGGGCGACCGGGATGCCGTAGAACGCGGACGCGGTGAGGAGCGCCGTCGAGAAGCAGCCGACCACGAGGGCCGGGCGCATCCGCTGGTACAGGACCTCGGCGAGCACGGGTGTGTCGAGGACGGTGAGCTCGACGCCGAGCTTCTCCGCCTCCGTCTCCAGCGTGCGCGACCAGGTGGCCGGCGCCGTCGGATGGGGCTTGAAGACGATCCGCGTGTGGCCGAGGGCGACCGCGCCGCGCATCATCCGCACATGCAGGTCCTCCTCCTCCTGCGCGGTGAGGATGTCGAGCGCGGACAGGTACTGCCCGAGCAGCACGGCCGGTTCGGGCCCGACGGGCGGCAACTCGCCGCTCACATCGCCCAGTTCGGCCAGCACCTTCACGAAGACGTCCGTCGGCACGACCTCGGGCGCCACGCCGAACTCCGTGAGGAGCAGCGGCTTCAGGTCCGGCACGAGGTCCAGGTGCAGCAGCCGCCGCACGCGGGTGCCGACCAGCGGGTCGATCTTGTTGCGGGTCGGGCCGTAGCTCATCAGGCCGTCCGCGTACACGTCGACGGGGACGCCGGTGAAGATCTGCGCCACGGCCATCGCCGGGTTGACCTGGATCGACTCCACGGCCAGCTCGACGTCGTCGTCGCCCAGGTCCCAGGCGAGCCGCAGATGGCGCTCCCACAGCGGTACGTCGTCGGGGCGCGGGGCCCAGCCACCGGGGTGGAACGGCGCGATGGTCTCGTTCCACGACACGACGTCGTCGAAGCGGCCGCGCAGCCGGTCGAAGCCCGGCATCTCGTCGACGGCGGGCGTCGTCTCCGGGGTCGCCGCGTTGTTGGCGACGAGCAGGATGCGCCGGTCCGCTGGCGAGAAGCAGTCCGCGTCGAGGGCCGCGGCGAGCGTCGCGGTCCCGTACAGCGTGGAGGCGAGGAAGATCTGCGTGGTCACGCGGCAGCCACCCCCGCCGCGGCGGGGCGGCGCCGCAGCCGGCGCAGGCGCGTCGCCCGCTGGACGTCCATCGAGTCGAGCGCGTCGTCGAGTACGTCCTGCGGCATGCGCTTCAGCGCCGCGGAGCTCATTGTCTTCAATTTGCGCGCCACTGCCGGTTCGAACCTTTCGATGGATCCCAAGTGGTGGGAAATAATGGCGCAGTACGTACGTACGGCCTTCGGCAGAAGTTTTTCCGCGTCCTGGTCCTGCGCCGTTTCGGCCACCACCTGGTCGAACGCCTTGATGAAATCGAGCTGCCGCACATCGCCGATCTGCGTCAGCGACGAGGCGACACCGCGCCGGTAGAAAACGCCGAGAAGTCCCACCGCGGCAAAGGATTTCGCCTCGCGGTGCAGCCGCCAGATCCACGGCCTGTCCTCGGCCGTGCGCAGACCGTCGGTGAAGTGGAGGAGGCCTGCGTCGGCGAGCCGCCGGTGGTACATGCCGGCCCACGCGTACGCGTAGTCGACGGACGTCGAGCGGTCGGCGGGCAGGATCGCCTCGCGCGGATCCATGACGACACCGCGCCTGCCGGTCGGCACGCGGTGGACGGTGCGGGCCCGCGCGGTGCACTGGACATGGTCCGTACGGACGAAGTCGCAGCCCAGGCCTTCGATGGAGGCGAGCAGTTGCTCGTAGTATCCAGGGGCGAGCCAGTCGTCCCCGTCCAGGAATGTCAGGTACTCACCGCGCGACGCGTCGAGTCCGGTGTTGCGCGCGGTGGCCAGGCCTCCGTTCTTTTCGTGTCTGACCAGGACGGCGCCGGGCAGCTCGCGCTCGGCGCGCGCGAGAATGTCCGGGGTCTCGTCCTTCGAACAGTCGTCGACGAGAATGAATTCGAAGTCGTCGCGCGCGTTGGCGCGAAGACTTCTGAGGGTGTCGGGCGCGTATTGCTGCACGTTGTAGAACGGCACGATGACGGAGAGCTTGACCACGTGAAGGACGCTAGGCGGCGGCCCGGCATTCGTCTTGACCGATGGTGAGATGTCAGGTGAACGACGCGTGGCGGAATAGTGAACCCGCCTGCTTCCCGGGCACTTCCCGGCCGGATTCGCCATTCGTCGGTGCGCTGTTAACCGTTTGTTGCACTCCGGTTGGGCCGTCGATCGGAATCGCTTCCTAGCTTCTTCGGTGTGCCAGCAAGTACCTCTGAGACCCGACGGGTCGCCGTGCTCGCGGACTCCGACACCCGGTGGAAGTGGGGCGCGCTCACCGCGCGCCGCCTCACCACCGACGAGAGCCCGCTCGACGGATTCCTCCTGCGCGGCCGGGCCACCCCGACACCCCGCCAGCTCGACGAAGTCGGCGTCCGCGCCGACAGCCTCGACGAAGTCACCGCCGTCGAATTCCTGCGCCGCATGGAGCAGGACGCCGACCGCTACGACGTCGTCGTCCTCGCCCTCGTCGGCGGCGCCGTCCAGGCCATGCTCCACGGCCTCGCGCGGGCCTGGCAGGGCAGGGCCAAGCGGCCCGTCGTCGTCACCGGCTACGTGGGAGTCGTCTACGAGAAGCTCGCCGACGGGCTGCTCCTGCGGCACGGCGCCGACCTCGTCCTCGCCAACTCCCGTCACGACGCGGACCGTTTCCGCGCCGTGTACGAGGGTGTGGACGCCGACGCCTCCTCGGTGACCGAGTGCGCGCTGCCGTTCCTCGGCGGCACGCCCTACGAGGAGAAGCACGACCCGTACACGGTCGTCTTCGCCGCGCAGCCCTCCGTACCGGACACCCCCGCCGACCGCGCCTACCTGCTCAAGCGGCTCGTCGGGCACGCCCGGCTGCACCCCGAGCGCGAGGTACTGCTCAAGCTGCGCAGCAAGCCGGGCGAGCACACCACGCACATCGAAGAGGCGCCGTACCAGAAGCTCGCCCAGCGGATCGACGGCGGACTTCCCGCCAACTGCCGCCTCGTCTACGGGCACATGGGCGAGGTGCTCGACCGCACCGACCTCCTGGTCACCGTCAGCTCGACGGCCGCGCTCGAAGCCCTGCACCGGCGCATCCCCACCGCGCTGCTCACGGACCTCGGGGTGCGCGAGGCGCTCGGCAACCATCACTTCACCGGCTCCGGGTGCCTCGCCTCCTGGGACCAGCTCGACGCGGGCCACCTGCCGAAGGCCGACGAGGAGTGGGTGGCACGCCAGGGCGTCGCGGCCGACGGCACGTACGACACCGCCTTCGACACGGCCCGCGCCCGGGTCACCGGCCTGACCGGAGCCGACCGGCTCCCGTCCCTGGCCCCCTACTACAGCCTCACCACCGCCCCCGGCTACCTGCCGCGCATCCTCGCCCGCCACCACCTCGCCCCGGACGGGACGCCGCTGCCCGGCGCACCCGCCGCCGGCAAGGAGCCCGGCCCCGTCCGGCAGATAGTGCGTCGCGCCGCCCGTGGCGCCTACCGGCACGGAGTGCAGCGCGTGGCGCCCGTCATACGGCGGATGGGCGAGCTGTGAACGCCCGTACCCCTCAAGGAGACCTGATGACCAACCCGGAAGCGGGCACAGCGGCACCGGTCCGCCGCGTCCTCGCCGTGATCCCCGCCCGCGGCGGCTCCAAGGGAGTGCCCGCCAAGAACCTCGCCCCGGTCGGCGGCGTGCCCCTCGTGGCCCGCACCGTCCGCGAGTGCCGCGCCACCCGGCTCGTCACGGACGTCGTGGTCTCCACGGACGACGCCGCGATCGCCGCCGCGGCCCGCGAGGCGGGCGCCGAGGTCGTCCTGCGGCCCGCCGCCATCGCCGGCGACAAGTCGAGCTCCGAGGCAGCCGTGCTGCACGCCCTCGACGCCCACGAGGCCCTCCAGGGCGCAGCGGTCGACGTCGTGCTCCTCGTCCAGTGCACCAGCCCCTTCATCGTCCGCGAGGACATCGACGGCGTCGTCAACGCGATCGTCGAGAAGGGCGCCGACACGGCCCTGACCGTCGCCCCCTTCCACGGGTTCGTGTGGCGCGACGACTCCGATGAACCCGGTGTGCCGGCCGCGCCCGCGGTCGAGCGCGCCGCCGTCGAGGGCGGCACCGACACGCTGGTCGCCCCCGCGGCCACCAGCGGCGGCTACGGCGTCAACCACGACAAGTCCTTCCGCCAGATGCGCCAGGACCGCCCCCAGGACCTCCTGGAGACCGGCGCGGTCTACGCCATGGACGCGAACGGCTTCCGCGTGGCCAAGCACCGCTTCTTCGGCCGTACGGAACTCGTCCGTACCGACCCCGCGCGGGTCCTGGAGATCGACGACCCGCACGACCTCTCCCGCGCCCGGGCCCTCGCGCCGCTCTTCGACGCGAACAGGCCCGGCTCCCTCCCGACCGCCGAAGACATCGACGCGGTCGTCCTCGACTTCGACGGCACCCAGACCGATGACAAGGTGCTGATCGACTCCGACGGACGGGAGTTCGTCACCGTGCACCGCGGTGACGGCCTCGGCATCGCGGCCCTGCGCAAGTCGGGCCTGCCGCTGCTGATCCTGTCCACGGAACAGAACCCGGTCGTCGCCGCCCGGGCCAGGAAGCTCCAGATCCCGGTCCTGCACGGCATCGACCGCAAGGACCTCGCACTGAAGCAGTGGTGCGAGGAACAGGGCATCGCGCCCGAGCGCGTGCTCTACGTCGGCAACGACGTCAACGACCTCCCGTGCTTCGGCCTTGTCGGCTGGCCCGTGGCGGTCGCGAGCGCCCACGACGTCGTACGAGGCGCCGCGCGTGCGGTCACCGCTCTCCCCGGTGGTGACGGCGCGATCCGAGAGATCGCCACCTGGATCCTCGGCCCTTCTCTCGACTCCCTCAACAAGTAAGGAACTCCCCAGTCATGAGCACCAACTCCCGCCTGCGCACGTTCGGTTCGAAGACGGCCGGCCCCGGTCAGCCCGTGTACATCACCGGTGAGATCGGCATCAACCACAACGGCGACCTCGACAACGCCTTCAAGCTGATCGACGTGGCCGCCGAGGCCGGCTGCGACGCCGTCAAGTTCCAGAAGCGCACCCCCGAGATCTGCACCCCGCGCGACCAGTGGGACATCGAGCGCGACACCCCCTGGGGCCGGATGACGTACATCGACTACCGCCACCGCGTCGAGTTCGGCGAGGACGAGTACCGCCAGATCGACGAGCACTGCAAGAAGCGCGGCATCGACTGGTTCGCCTCCCCGTGGGACACCGAGGCCGTCGCCTTCCTGGAGAAGTTCGACGTCCCGGCCCACAAGGTCGCCTCCGCGTCGCTCACCGACGACGAGCTGCTCCGCGCCCTGCGCGCCACCGGTCGCACGGTCATCCTCTCCACCGGCATGTCGACGCCGAAGCAGATCCGTCACGCGGTCGAGGTCCTCGGCTCGGACAACATCCTCATGTGCCACGCCACGTCGACCTACCCGGCGCAGGCGGAGGAGCTGAACCTCCGGGTCATCAACACCCTCCAGGCCGAGTACCCGAACGTCCCGATCGGCTACTCCGGCCACGAGACCGGCCTGCAGACCACGCTCGCCGCCGTCGCCCTCGGCGCCACCTTCGTCGAGCGTCACATCACCCTCGACCGCGCCATGTGGGGCTCCGACCAGGCCGCCTCCGTCGAGCCGCAGGGCCTCACCCGCCTCGTGCGCGACATCCGCACCATCGAGGCGTCCCTCGGTGACGGCGTCAAGAAGGTCTACGAGTCGGAGCTCGGCCCGATGAAGAAGCTCCGCCGCGTCGCGGGCGTCGTCGCCGAGTCGGAGATCGCCGTCGCCGCGGGCGAGCCGGTCGGCGTCTGACCGTCCGACGTCCGCCCGTGTGGGCCGGCGCCCAGCCGGGCGCCGGCCCACGGGCCCCAACCCCTCACAGGTCCCTCGGAGGGCCCATGCCGCCCATGTCAGCAGCACGCTCCGGACGCCGTTCCGGAACCCTGTGTTTCGTGGAGAGCCCCGTCCAGCTCCTCAACGTCCTGGAATGGGCGCACCGCGCCGAGAGCACCGACAAGACGGACCGGATCACCCTGGTCGTTCTGTCGCCCACGGACCCCATGACCCGCGGCCAGCTGCGCCGCATGGCCGAACTCGCCCGCGACGAGGGCCACATCGTCCGCTGGGAAGAGGCGCGCGGCGGCGCCACCGCGCCCTTCCACACCATCGGCGGACTCGCGGGCGCGCTGCGCAAGGCCGCCCGCATCGTCATCGGCGACCCGTTCTCCCGCTACGTGCAGCTCCTGCTGACGATCACCCGGGCCCCCGAACTCGTCGTCGTCGACGACGGCACCGCGACCATGGAGTTCGTCTCCCAGCTCGCCCGCGGTGAACGCCTCGTGCGCTGGCACCGCCGCGGCGGCCGCCCCGGACCGCGCGACATCGTCTTCGCCCCCGTGTCCGCCGCCGCCCGCCGCCGCCTCACCCCCGACGGCACCCGCCGCACCGTCGAAGTCTTCTCGGCCATGCCGATCGACTCCGTCCCCGACGGTGTCCGCGTCACCCGCAACGAATTCACCTGGACCCGCGCCCGCTTCGGCCCGCCCCGCATGACGAAGGGCGCCGACCTCGTCGGCACGTCCCTCGTCGAGACCGGCGTCGTCGACCCGGACCGCTACCTGGAGGCCGTCCGCGCCCTCGCCGGCGCCCACGGCGCGACGCGCTACTTCGCCCACCGCCGCGAGAGCGCGGACAAGCTGCACCGTCTCGCCACCGAGACCGGCCTCGAAGTGGTCCGCCCCGACCTCCCCCTCGAACTGATCGCCCGCCGCGGCCCCATCGGCCGTACGATCCTCAGCTTCCCCTCGACGGTCGTCCACACCCTGCCCCTGGCCCTCGTCGGCACCGAGGTCCGCGTCGCCGTCTGCGACATCGACCCCGCCTGGCTGACGGAGAACGCCTCACCGCGCGCCCAGGGCTTCCTCTCCGGTGTCACCGGCACCGCACGCGACGTACACCGCCTCGCCTCGGTCGCCCCGGCGATGTGAGCCCCGGCCTCCGGGATCTTGGCCAGACCTTGGTGATCGCATAGCCATCCGAAGGGCAACGCGACGGGGCGTGAGCCGGTCAAACCCACCGCACCCCCCACTCCGTATCCGTACAGAGCGCCCAGAGGAACCCGTGACGCACCCCCGGCACCGCCTGTCCAAGAGACGCCGCTACCTCGCCATGTCCGCCGCAGGCGTGGCACTGGCCGCCACCGGAGCGATCGTGGCCCAGTCCGCGACAGCGACCACCCTGCCCGCGGCCAAGACGTACACCGGCCGCGCCTTCGACACCTGCACGGCCCCCTCCCTCTCCGCCATGAAGGCCTGGAAGACCGGCTTCTACGGCGCCGCGGCCGTCTACGTGGGAGGCAAGAACCGCGGCTGCGCCCAGCCCAGCCTCACCGCCTCGTGGGTGAAGTCGGTCAGCGCCTCCGGCTGGAAACTGATCCCGCTCTACGTGGGCGCCCAGCCGCCCTGCCAGTCCGGCGCGAACCCCGAGAAGATGACCGCGTCCACCGCCGCGTCGCTCGGCGCGAAGGACGGCGCCGACGCCGTCACCAAGGCCGCCGCCCTCGGCATGAAGAGCGGCTCCCCGCTCTACCTGGACATGGAGTCGTACGACACCACCGACACGTCCTGCAACAACGCGGTCCTCACCTACGTCCGCGCCTGGGACAAGGCCGTGCACGCCAAGAACTACCGGACCGGCTTCTACGGCTTCCGCAGCTCCAGCGCGAAGGCCGTCGCCACGACGACGAACCGCACCGACATGCCGGACATTCTCTGGTACGCGCTCTGGGACAAGGTCAACACCACGACGTCCGACTGGCCTTTCGCCTCCACCCTGTGGACGGGCCACCGTCGCGCCCACCAGTACATGGTGAACAGCAAGGAGTCCCGCGGCGGTTACACGATCACGGTGGACCGGGACGCGTGGGACGCGCCGGTGGCGATCGTCGGGTAGCCGAGGCCGGTGGGGGGTATGAAAGAGGTGTCATACCCCCCGTACAGGTAGGTCATGCGCACCGAGGCCGAGTTTCTTACCCCAATTCGGTTGAACTTTTGTTGATCGTGAGGCGGCTGCCCCCTGCCCCGGCCTACCCTTCAAAGGGTGAACCAATTGATGTCCCGAGAGTCCGAGGCCGGTCAGCCCGGGGAAGCGGTCACCTCCGGAGCGCTGCCCGGCACGCTGCCCGAAGAGCTCCGCGCCGAACTGGTCGCCTTCCGCCGTGACTTGCACATGCACCCCGAGCTCGGCAACCAGGAGTTCCGCACGACGGCGGCGATCAGGGCCCGCCTGGAGAAGGCCGGGCTCACGCCGCGGGTTCTGGACATCGGCACCGGACTCGTCTGCGACATCGGCACGGCGGAGGGGGAGTGGCG
Source organism: Streptomyces sp. NPDC107517 (assembly GCF_055582645.1). Classification (NCBI taxonomy): domain Bacteria; kingdom Bacillati; phylum Actinomycetota; class Actinomycetes; order Kitasatosporales; family Streptomycetaceae; genus Streptomyces; species Streptomyces sp. NPDC107517. The sequence goes on from NZ_JBVJPM010000010.1 coordinate 297,576, forward strand.
GGGCGGGGCCCCCATGCTCGCCCTGCGCGCCGACATCGACGCGCTCCCCATCCCGGACACCAAGGCGAGCTGCGCCTACCGGTCCACCGTGCCCGGCCGCGCCCACGCCTGCGGTCACGACGTGCACACGACGGTCGTGCTCGGCGCGGGCCTGGTCCTCGCCGAGCTGCACCGGCAGGGCCGGCTCCCGCACCCCGTACGGCTGATCTTCCAGCCCGCCGAGGAGGTGCTGCCCGGCGGCGCCCCCGACGCCATCGAGTCGGGCGTGCTCGAAGGCGTCGGGTCGATCATCGGCGTGCACTGCGACCCGAAGGTCGACGCGGGCCGGATCGGGCTGCGCCACGGTGCGATCACCTCGGCCTGCGACCGGCTCGAGGTCGCGCTCGACGGGCCCGGCGGGCACACCGCGCGCCCCCACCTCACCACCGACCTCGTCACGGCTGCCGCGAAGGTGGCCACCGAGGTCCCCGCGCTCGTCGCCCGCCGCATCGACGCCCGTTCGGGGCTCGCCGTGACCTGGGGCCGTATCGAATCCGGCCACGCGTGCAACGTGGTCCCGCAGCACGCCGAGCTGTCCGGCACGGTCCGCTGCCTCGACCTCGAAGCGTGGCGGGAGGCGCCCGACCTGGTGCACGGGGCGATCCAGGAGATCGCCGACCTCTACCGCGCCAAGTCGGAGATCAACTACATCCGCGGGGTGCCGCCCGTGGTCAACGACCCGGACGTCACCGATCTGCTGCACCAGGCCATGACCGCCCGCCGGGGCCCCCACTCCGTCGAGGACACCCAGCAGAGCCTGGGCGGCGAGGACTTCTCCTGGTATCTGGAGCACGTCCCCGGGGCCATGGCCCGCCTCGGGGTGCGCACCCCCGGCGAGCGCGGCGGACGCGACCTGCACCAGGGCGATTTCGACGCGGACGAGTCGGCGATCACCGTGGGCGTCGAGCTGTTCACGGCGGCGGCGCTGCTGGACGGGGCCGCACGGGAGCAGGGGGCGTGAACCGGTGCGGGGAAAGGGTCGGTGGGGGCGGCACGTAACCCACCCGACCCACCTCCGTAACGCCCCGTAGACCGGACCGCCGGGCGGGGTTCGCGTCAATCCGATAACGGCTGCGGAACGGCCCTTTATCTGACATCTACGCGCGTTACGATCCGTCCGAAAACCAGCGCCGGGAGCCCGGCGCTCAGGTCAGGTCGAAGGAGCCTCCCTTGCGCCGGGTAGCCAAAATCTCTGCTGCGTGCATAGCCACCGCGGCACTCGCTCTCACCGCCACCGCATGTGGCGGCACTTCCTCGGACAACGAGTCCTCGGGCTCCTCGTCGGACTCCGGCAAGAAGGGCGGCGTCAAGATCGGCCTCGCCTTCGACGTCGGCGGCCGTGGCGACCACTCCTTCAACGACTCCGCCGCGCGCGGTGCCGACAAGGCCAAGAAGGAGTTCGGCGGTGACCTCAAGGAGCTGACCGCCAAGACCTCCGACACCGAGGCCGACCGCGAGCAGCGCCTGTCCGACCTGGCCGACGCCGGCTACAACCCCATCATCGGGGTCGGCTACGCGTACGCCACCTCGATGACCAAGGTCTCCGCGAAGTACCCGAAGACCACCTTCGGCATCGTCGACTCCGTGGTGAACGCCAAGAACACCGACTCCATCGTCTTCACCGAGGAGCAGGGCTCCTACCTGGCCGGCGTCGCCGCCGCGCTGAAGACGAAGAAGGACCACGTCGGCTTCATCGGTGGTGTCGACGTCCCGCTGATCAAGAAGTTCGAGGCGGGTTACGTTCAGGGCGTCAAGGCCACCAACCCGAAGATCAAGGTCGACGTCCAGTACCTGAGCCACGGTTCGGACACCTCCGGCTTCGCCTCCCCGGACAAGGGCAAGGAAGCCGCCCAGGGCATGCTCGACAAGGGCGCCGACGTCGTCTACTCGGCCGCCGGCTCCTCCGGCAACGGTGCCATCGAGGCCGTCTCCGGCACGAAGGGCGCCTGGGCGATCGGCGTCGACTCGGACCAGTACAACATCCCGGGTCTGGCCAAGTACAAGTCCTCGATCCTGACTTCGGTCGTCAAGAACGTCGACATCGGCGTCTACGACCTGATCCAGTCGGTCAAGGACGGTTCGCCGAAGACCGGCACCAACACCTACGCCCTGAAGGACGGCGGCGTCTCGCTCGCCACCTCCGGCGGCTACATCGACGACATCCAGGCCAAGCTGGACGCCGCCAAGGAGCAGATCGCGAACGGCAAGGTCAAGGTCAAGACCACCCCGTGACCTGAGGCCCCTGAGGGCCCGGCTCGGCGGGGGGAGTGGCGAAAGCTTCCCCTCGCCGAGCCATAACAATGTGTCAACTCTACGCGTGTAGCTAAGAGTTGGCGTATTACCGTCGCCGACGCGCCCCCGCGCGGCTCCGCGCGACCGTTCACCCCTTCCGTACGTACGTCCTGTCCCCCGAGGAGAGTGCGCCATCAACGCGTCCAGCCCTCCCGCCGTCGAACTGCGCGGCATCACCAAGCGCTTTCCCGGCGTCGTCGCCAACCGCGACATCGACATCACCGTACGGCGGGGCACCGTCCACGCCCTGTGCGGTGAGAACGGCGCCGGCAAGTCGACCCTGATGAAGATCCTCTACGGCATGCAGAAGCCGGACGAGGGCACCATCGCGGTCGACGGCACCCAGGTCGCCTTCGGCACGCCCGCAGACGCCATCGCGCGCGGCATCGGCATGGTCCACCAGCACTTCATGCTGGCCGACAACCTCACGGTCCTGGAGAACGTCGTCCTGGGCGCCGAGAAGCTGCACGGCATCGGCGGCAAGGCGCGTACGAAGATCCGCGAGATATCCGAGGCGTACGGCCTCGGGGTGCGGCCCGACGTCCTCGTCGAGGAGCTCGGGGTCGCCGACCGGCAGCGCGTCGAGATCCTCAAGGTCCTCTACCGGGGCGCCCGCACGCTGATCCTCGACGAGCCCACCGCGGTCCTCGTGCCGCAGGAGGTCGACGCACTCTTCGACAACCTGCGCGAGCTCAAGTCCGAGGGCCTCACCGTCATCTTCATCTCCCACAAGCTGGGTGAGGTGCTCTCCGTCGCGGACGAGATCACGGTCATCCGGCGCGGGACCACGGTCGGCACGGCCGACCCGAGGAACACCAGCACCAAGCAGCTCGCCGAGCTGATGGTCGGCAGCGAGCTGCCGTCGCCGGAGACCGAGGAGTCGACGGTCACCGACACCCCGATGCTCCACCTGGCCGGGGTGCGGCTCACGCAGACCGACCTGGACGGCGTCGAGCGCGTCATCCTCGACGACATCACCTTCACCATCCGCCGGGGCGAAGTCCTCGGCATCGCGGGCGTGGAGGGCAACGGCCAGTCCGAACTCGTCGAGGCCATCATGGGCATGCGGACCGCGGACCGCGGCACCGTCGCCCTGGACGGCGCCGACGTCACCCGGACCCCCACCCGCAAGCGCCGCGAAGCCGGTGTCGGGTACATCCCCGAGGACCGGCACCGTCACGGCCTCCTCCTCGAAGCGCCGCTGTGGGAGAACCGGGTTCTCGGTCATGTCACCGAACGCCCCAACTCCAAGCGCGGGCTGCTCGACCTGAAGGCCGCCCGCGCCGACACCGAGCGCATCGTGCGCGACTACGACGTCCGCACCCCCGGCATCGAGGTCACCGCGGCCTCCCTGTCCGGCGGCAACCAGCAGAAGCTGATCGTCGGCCGCGAGATGAGCCACGCGCCCAAGCTGCTGATCGCCGCCCACCCCACCCGCGGTGTGGACGTCGGCGCACAGGCCCAGATCTGGGACCAGATCCGCCGGGCCCGCCGCGAGGGCCTCGCCGTGCTGCTCATCTCGGCCGACCTGGACGAGCTGATCGGCCTGTCCGACACCCTGCGGGTGATGTACCGCGGCCGCCTGGTCGCCGACGCCGACCCCGCCACCATCACCCCGGAGGAGCTGGGCTCCGCCATGACAGGTGCGGCCTCGGGCCACCTCCAGCACACGGAAGACGCCGAAGGCGGGGACGCCCGATGAAGACACTGATATCCCGGGGCACGTCCCGGATCGACAAGGAGCGGCTGATCCTCGCGATCGCCGCCCCGCTCCTGGCGATCATCGCCGCACTCGTCGTCACCGCCGTGATCATCGCGGCGACCGGCAAGGACCCCTTCGCCGCGTTCAGCGACATGGTGACCTACGGCTCCGCGAGCGACAGCCAGGTCTACATCCTCAACAAGGCGACGACGTACTACCTCGCGGGTGTCGCGGTGGCCATCGGCTTCCGCATGAACCTGTTCAACATCGGCGTCGACGGCCAGTACCGGCTCGCCGCGTTCGTCGCCGCCGTGCTCGGCGGGGCGCTCACGCTGCCCGGCTGGCTCTCCATCCCGCTGATCATGCTCGCGGCCATGGCGACCGGTGCCCTGTGGGCGGCCATCGCGGGCATCCTCAAGGTGACCCGCGGGGTCAGCGAGGTCATCGCGACGATCATGCTGAACGCGATCGCCACCGCGATCATCGCCTACCTGCTCCAGCCCGAGCAGCTCGGCCAGCTCGACGACGCCGGCACCCTGGTCTCCACCAAGCCGCTGCCGAAGTCCTCGTACTTCTTCACGATGGACATGGGGCCGGCCGGCCAGGTCTGGGGCTTCATCGTGATCGCCGTGCTCGTGGGCATCGCGTACTGGTTCGTCCTCGGCCGCACCCGCTTCGGCTTCGACCTGCGCACGGTCGGCCAGTCCGAGTCGGCGGCCGCCGCGAGCGGCGTCAGCGTCAAGAAGATGGTCGCCACCAGCATGATCATCTCGGGTGCCGTGGCCGGTCTGGTCGGCATGCCGACGCTCCTCAACGACAGCCACCAGTACGACAACAGCTTCCCGGTGGGCCTCGGCTTCACGGGCATCGCGATCGCGCTGCTCGGCCGCAACCACCCGGTCGGCATCGCGCTCGGCGCCCTGCTGTGGGGCTTCCTGGAGCGCACCACCAACCACCTGGAGTTCCAGGGCTACGACAAGGAGATCCTCGGCGTGATCCAGGGCGTCATCGTCCTGTGCGTCGTCATCGCCTACGAGGTCGTACGCCGCTACGGGCTCAAGCGCCAGCAGCAGCGGGTCGGTGCCGAGCTCGCCGCACAGGCCGCCGCCGTCCGCACCGACAAGCAGGAGGTGGCCGGATGACCGCCACGACGACCGACACCCCGCCGCCGGCCGCCCCCGCGGTGAGCGGCGCCAAGAAGGCGCGCGGCCGGCTCTCCACGGGCCAGACCCTGATGATCGTCGTCGGTGCGCTGTTCCTGGTCTCCGCCGTCCGCGTCATCACGGGCGCCGACCAGCTCACCTCCGGCGGCCAGATCAGCGCCGCGCTCGGACTCGCCGTGCCCATCGGCCTCGCGGCCCTCGCGGGCCTGTGGTCGGAGCGGGCCGGCGTGGTCAACATCGGCCTCGAAGGCATGATGATCCTCGGCACGTTCGGTGCCGGCTGGCTCGGCTGGCAGACCAGCCCGTGGCTCGGCCTCGTCTGCGGCATCGGCTTCGGTGTGCTGGGCGGTCTGATCCACGCCGTCGCCACCGTCACGTTCGGCGTCGACCACATCGTCTCCGGTGTCGCCGTCAACCTCCTCGCCCTGGGCGCCACGCAGTACCTCGCCAAGTTGTTCTTCGCCGACGGCGAGCCCGCGACCAAGGGCGGCAACCCCAAGCAGTCGCCGCCCGCCGAGTCGCTGGGCGACGTCACGATCCCGGGCCTGTCCAGCGGACTGCACTCCATCGAGCAGCACCACTGGTTCCTGGTCTCCGACCTCGCCGGCATCCTCGGCGGCCTGGTCACCAACGTCTCCGTGATCACGATCCTCGCCGTGCTGCTCTTCGTGGGCAGCTGGTGGGTGCTGTGGCGCACCTCGTTCGGCCTGCGCCTGCGCTCCTGCGGCGAGAACCCGGTCGCGGCCGAGTCCCTCGGCGTCAACGTGTACGCGCACAAGTACGCGGCCGTCGCCATCTCCGGCGGACTCGCGGGTCTGGGCGGCGCGTTCCTCGCGCTGGTCACCTCGCACAGCTACCTGGAGGGCCAGACCGGCGGGCGCGGCTACATCGGCCTCGCCGCCATGATCTTCGGCAACTGGCGGCCGGGCGGACTCGCCATGGGCGCGGGCCTGTTCGGCTTCTCCGACGCGCTCCAGCTGCGCAACGGCGGCGAGACCGTCCACGCGCTGCTCCTCCTGCTGGTCGTCCTGCTCGCCCTCCTGGCGGGCTGGAAGGCGTACCGCAAGGCCATGATCCAGGCCACGGTCAGCGCGGTGATTGCCGTGGTCGTCCTGGTCTGGTACCTCCTGACGGATGAGGTGCCCGGCGACTTCGTCGGCGCCACCCCGTATGTCGTCACCCTCCTGGTGCTCTCGCTGTCCGCACAGCGGCTGCGGATGCCGAAGGCCGACGGCATGCGCTACCGGAAGGGCCAGGGCAAGTGACGGAAGCCGACTGGGAAGCACTCAGAGAGGCGGCCCGCGAGGCCATGTCCCGCGCTTACGTGCCGTACTCGGCCTTCCCGGTCGGCGCCGCGGCCCGCGTGGACGACGGCCGCACCGTGTCGGGCTGCAACGTGGAGAACGCGTCGTACGGGCTCGGCCTGTGCGCCGAGTGCGGGCTCGTCTCGCAGCTCCAGCTCACCGGCGGCGGCCGCCTGACGCACTTCACGTGCGTGGACGGCAAGGGCGAGATCCTGATGCCGTGCGGCCGCTGCCGCCAGCTCCTCTACGAGTTCGGGGGCACCGAGCTGCTCCTGGAGACGACGTCGGGGATCCGCCCGCTCGGCGAGATGCTCCCCGACGCGTTCGGACCCCAGCACCTCAACTGAACCACGGCCCCGCCCAGTTGGGCGGGGCCGCTTTCAACGGGTCGCTCTATGCGCGTAGAGTTGGCCCTGCTGCCACCTGCGGAAGGACAACGCCATGGACGTCATCTCCGTCATCCGGACCAAGCGGGACCGGGGCGAACTCAGCGACGAGCAGATCGACTGGGTCATCGACGCGTACACGCGCGGTGTCGTCGCGGACGAGCAGATGTCGGCGCTCGCCATGGCGATCCTCCTCAACGGCATGAACCGTACGGAGATCGCCCGCTGGACCGCCGCGATGATCGCCTCCGGCGAGCGCATGGACTTCTCGTCCCTGTCCCGCCCGACCGCCGACAAGCACTCCACCGGCGGCGTCGGCGACAAGATCACGCTGCCGCTCGCCCCGCTGGTCGCCGCGTGCGGCGCCGCCGTCCCGCAGCTCTCCGGCCGCGGCCTCGGCCACACCGGCGGCACCCTCGACAAGCTGGAGTCCATCCCCGGCTGGCGCGCCCTGCTCTCCAACGACGAGATGCTGAACGTCCTCGACACCGTCGGCTCCGTGATCTGCGCGGCTGGCGACGGGCTCGCCCCCGCGGACAAGAAGCTCTACGCGCTGCGCGACGTCACCGGCACCGTCGAGGCGATCCCGCTCATCGCCTCCTCGATCATGTCGAAGAAGATCGCCGAGGGCACGGGCTCGCTGGTCCTCGACGTCAAGGTCGGCACCGGCGCGTTCATGAAGACGATCGAGGACGCCCGCGAACTCGCCTCCACCATGGTCGAGTTGGGCACCGACAGCGGCGTGCGCACGGTCGCCCTGCTCACGGACATGTCGACGCCCCTCGGTCTGACCGCCGGCAACGCGCTCGAAGTCCGGGAGTCCGTAGAGGTACTGGCGGGCGGCGGCCCCTCCGACGTCGTCGAACTCACCCTCGCCCTGGCCCGCGAGATGCTCGACGCGGCGGGCGTCAAGGATGCCGACCCGGCGAAGGCCCTCGCCGACGGCTCCGCGATGGACGTCTGGCGCCGCATGATCGCCGCGCAGGGTGGCGACCCGGACGCAGCGCTGCCCACCTCCCGGGAACAGCACGTCGTCACGGCGCCCGCCTCCGGCGTCCTGACCCGCCTCGACGCGTACGGCATCGGCGTCGCCGCCTGGCGTCTCGGCGCGGGCCGAGCCCGCAAGGAGGACCCGGTCCAGGCCGCCGCCGGCATCGAACTCCACGCCAAGCCGGGCGAATCCGTCACCGCGGGCCAGCCTCTCCTGACCCTGCACACGGACACCCCGGAGCGCTTCGAGTACGCCCTTGAGTCCGTCGAAGGTTCCTACGACATCTCGGCCCCCGGCACGACGTTCGCAACCACGCCGGTGGTGCGGGAACGTATCGGCTGACCTGGGGTCTCCTCGTACGGGTGAACGGGATCGGCAGACCTGCGCCGGTCCCGTTCGGCTCACCCCAGCAGTGCCGCGACGACCACCAGCGCGGGCACCGATGCCAGCGTCGACAGCAGGATCGACTCTCTCGCCAGTTTCTCCGCGACGTTGTAGCGCGAGGCGTACGTGAAGAGGTTCTGCGCGGCCGGGAGTGCCGACGTCACCACGACGTCCAGGAGTGACGCGCCCCGCAGGCCGAAGACGCCCGCCGCGAGCACCCACGCCACCGCGGGCTGGCCCACCGACTTCAGGGCCACCGACAGCAGCACCGGCACCCGGTCCGAACCTCGCCGGGCCGGCAGCGAACTCCCGCACAGCGAGATCCCGTACGCGAGCAGCACCACCGGCACGGACATCTTGCCGATCAGATCGACCGGGTTGAAGACCGGCCCCGGCACCGTCCACCCCGTCGCCGCCACGATCACGCCCGCGAGCGCGCCCACCGCGATCGGGTTGCGCAGCGGCGTGACGATCCGCTGCCACAAGGACCGCGTCTGTCCGGCCTCCGAGAGATCGAGGACCGTCATCGCTATGGGCGTCACCACGATCTGCTGGAAGAGCAGCACCGGCGCGACCAGCGAGGCGTCGCCGAGGACGTAGACGGCGATGGGGATGCCGAGGTTGCCCGAATTGACGTAGCTGGAGCACAGGGCGCCGATCGTCGTCCGCCCCACGCCCCACCGGCGCGCGACGCCCACCGCGATGAACACCCCGGCGGCGGCCGCCGTGCTCAGCGCCGTCACCAGCAGCCGCGGCGACAGGATCACCGAGAGGTCGGCCTTCGCGAGCGTGGTGAACAGCAGCGCGGGCGTGGCGACATGGAAGGCGAGCTTGGTGAGGACCTCGCGGCCGTTGTCCCCGAGATAGCCGCGCTTGCCGATCAGGAAGCCGACGGCGATGACCACGGCGATGACGGCGAACCCGTTCAGCACCCCTGCCACGATGCCCCCTGCCGGCGTCGTGCGGACGGCTGAGCAGGTACGCGATCAAGGAGCATCCCCATAGCGTCGGAGGGCATCCGACGCGGGGTCAACGTGATGCGCGCGACACCGGGGCAACACGATGCACCGCACTCCGCGCGCGGCCGGACCGCCGATGAGTTCCCGGCGCCGCGCCGGTCTCCCTAGCGTGGCAGCTTTCCGACGTCCCGACCTGGCTCCCTCAGGCCCCCTGCGCCGCGGCGACGTGCCGCATCTGTGCGACCAGGTGCGCGCGGCGTGCGCCCGCGCCCCCGCCCGCGACATCGTCTGCGACCTCGCGGCGGTCACCACGGCCGATCTCACCACCGTGGACGCGCTCGCCCGGATGCAGCTCGTCGCCCGCAGAGCCGGGTCAGGACTGCGGCTGCGCGATCCGTCCCCGGCTCTGTGGGCCCTGCTTCAGCTGGTCGGCCTGCCCGGCCTAGGCGGGCTGGTCGTCGAGATGGAGCGGCAGACCGAACAGCGGGAAATAGCGCGCCGTGTCCAGGAAGCAGTGGAGTCCGGTGATCCGGCCCTCTGAGACCTCGAGGACCTGGACGGCCCACGGCGAGAACCCGCCCTTGTCCGGGTCGGGCTTGTAGTGGGCGAACGCGGGCGAGCCGTTGGCCTCGACGGGCACCAGCCGGCTGTCGGCGCATGAGGCGCCGATCGTCGTCATGAAGCCCGTGATGTCCGGTGTGCCGCGCAGCCACAGGTCGAACGGCGGCATCGTCATGATGGCGTCCTCGGCGAGCAGCGCCGTGAGCGCCTTCATGTCGTATCCCTCGAACGCGGCGACATAGCGCTCGAGGAGCGCCTGGTGCTCCTCGTCCAGCTCGTCGTCCGCGCTCTTCTTCTCGGCCGGGACCTCGGCGAGCGTGGCGCGGGCCCGCTGGAGCGCGCTGTTCACCGACGCCACAGAGGTGTCGAGGAGCTCGGCGACCTCCTGCGCCTTCCAGGCCAGGACCTCGCGCAGGATGAGCACGGCCCGCTGCTTGGCCGGGAGCTGCTGGAGCGCCGCCACGAACGCGAGCCGAACCGACTCCCGCGCCACCGCCGCCTCCGCCGGGTCGTGCACGGTCGGCAGCACGCGCGCGTCCGGCATCGGCTCCAGCCACACATTGTCCGGCCGGGGTGTGAGAGCCGCCTGCGCGAGCGGCGCCGCCGCCGTCAGGTCCATCGGCCGGGCCCGCTTGTTGCCCGCGTTCAGCATGTCCAGGCAGACGTTCGTCGCGATGCGGTACAGCCAGGACCGCAGGCTGGAGCGGCCCTCGAACTTGTCGAAACTGCGCCAGGCGCGGACCATCGTGTCCTGCACCGCGTCCTCGGCCTCGAAGGCCGAGCCCAGCATCCGGTAGCAGTACCCGGTCAGCTCGACCCGGTACTTCTCCAGACGGACGTCCAGCTCGGTGGTCGTCCCTGCGATGTCACTCATGTCCACACCCCGCCCTGCGGCTTCTGGCAAGTCCCGAAAGTCCATGCAAGTCCCAGCACTTCGGAAGCTACCGCAGTGCACTGACAGCGGCCCCCGGACCGGCGAAATACGCCGGTCCGGGGGCCGCAGTCAGTAAGATCCGCGCAGCGTCAGTGCGCCGCCACGAGCGTCTTCCCCTGCTGCACCCGGGCCGCGTGCGAGCCCCACAGGGTCACCGACACGACGCCGAGCACCGCCACCAGGCCGAGGGTCACGGTCCCGGCCCAGCCGCCCGCGTGGAAGGCCACCGCGCCGAGCGTGCCGCCCACGCTGGAGCCGATGTAGTACACGGACTGGTACAGCGCGGACGCCTGCGCCCGCCCGTGCGTCGCCGTGTGGCTGACCGAGGACGAGGCCACCGCGTGCCCCGCGAAGAAACCGGCCGTGATCAGGACGAGGCCGAGCAGCACCATGACGATCGCGTCGCCGAGCGAGAGCAGCAGCCCGGACGCCGTCGTGCCCACCGCCAGATACAGCGCCCCGCGCCGCCCGAGCCGCGCGACGAGCTTGCCGGCCGCGGCCGAGGAGACCGTACCCACCAGGTACACCAGGAAGATCGAGCCGATGATGCCCTGCGGGAGCGAGAACGGCGCGGCCGTGAGCCGGTAGCCGATCACGGTGTAGACGGCGCCGAAGACCGTCATGAACAGGGCGCCGATCACGTACAGACGGCACAGGAGCGGGTTCGCGAGGTGACCGCGCACCGTGCGGGCCAGGACCCGCGGCCGCAGCGAGCCCGGGGTGAAGTGCCGCGGCTGGGGCAGCAGCAGCCGGAACGCGACCGCGCACGCCACGGCGATCACGCCGATCGTGGCGACCGCCGCGCGCCAGCCCCACTCCTGCGCGACCCACCCGGTGATGACCCGGCCGCTCATCCCGCCGATGGAGTTGCCGGCCACGAACAGGCCGATCGCGGCGACCAGCGCCTTGGGCCGCACCTCCTCCGCGAGATACGCCATCGCGGAGGCCGGCAGACCGGCGAGCGCGGCCCCCTGGAGGGCCCGCAGCGCGACCAGCGCGCCGAGCGAGGGAGCGAAGGGCACGAGCAGGCCGACCGCGACGGCCACCGACAGGGACGCCGTCATCACGGTGCGCCGTCCGAACCGCTCCGACAGGGCACTCAGCGGCAGTACACACAGGGCGAGCGCGCCCGTCGCGCCGGAGACCGTCCAGCTCGCGGCGCTCGCGCTGACGCCGAAGTCGGCGGAGACGAGGGGGAGCAGGGCCTGCGTGGAGTAGAGGAGGGCGAAGGTCGCGACGCCGGCCAGGAAGAGGGCGAAGCTCATCCGGCGGTAACCGGGTCCGCCCGGGTTCAGACGGGTGTCGGGGGCTTCGGAGGACGACGGCTCACGGGCGGCGACCGCGTGGGTGGCGGCCGCCCCGCTACTGGCAGGAGGCATATCTCGAAGGTAGGCCTCCGTGTTTCATGCGTCCAATGCATGAAAACGCCATAATCGATCCCATGGCGCATAAGCAGAGTTCAGAGACTCGTCTGTCACCGTCCAGTGACACAGAAGACATCGTGACGACGCTCGCGCCCCGCCTGTCGTACTTCGCCGCGGTCGCCCGCACCGAGCACGTCACGCGGGCCGCGCACGAGCTGGAGATCCCCCAGTCGACGCTGTCGCGCGCCCTGGTCCGCCTCGAACAGGACCTCGGCGTGGAGCTGTTCGCGCGCCATGGCCGTACCGTCTCGCTCACCCCGGCGGGCCGTACGTTCCTCACGTCCGTCGACAGGGCGCTCGCCGAGGTCGGCCGTGCCGCCGAGTCCGTACGGGCCGACGCCGACCCCGCCTCGGGCAAGGTCGCCTTCGGCTTCCTGCACACCATGGGCTCCGAGACCGTCCCCGGCCTGATCCGCGCCTTCCGCGCCGACCACCCCCGTATCCGCTTCAGCCTGGTCCAGAACTACGGCGAGGCGATGCTGGAGCGCCTGCGCGCCGGCGAGCTCGACCTCTGCCTCACCTCGCCCGTCCCCGACGAGCCCGGCCTCGTCGCGCGCCGCCTCGACGAGCAGCGCCTGCGCCTGGTCGTCCCCGACGACCACCGCCTCGCGGGCCGCAAGCGCGTCCGCCTCGCGGAGGCGGCCGACGAGCCGTTCGTGACCCTCGAACCCGGCTACGGGCTGCGGCGCATTGCCGACGGCCTGTGCGCGGAGGCGGGGTTCAAGCCGCGTGTCGCCTTCGAGGGGGAGGAGACCGAGACCCTGCGCGGCCTGGTCGCTGCGGGCCTCGGCGTGGCGCTCCTGCCGCCACCCGCCGTACCGCGCCCGGGAGTTGTGGAGCTGACGGTGACCGGGCAGCGGGCGGTGCGCGAGATCGGCGTGGCCTGGCTCGACGGACATCCGGACACCCCGCCCGTCGCGGCGTTCAAGAAGTTCCTGCTCTCCCGGCGCGGCAAGCTGCTCTCCGAGTGGACGCGCGCGCAGGAGTAGTCACCGCGCGAGCGACCTGCCGAAGCCCGAGGCCAGCGGCATCCGCAGCCCGAGCGGCGGCGGCGCGGCCAGCGCGTCCTGCAGCGGCCGCGAGAACGCCCGGTCGAAGAGCGAGCCGAGCACGAAGTCGCGGGCCAGGGCGTGGACTTCGGTGCGGTGCTGATGGAGCGCGTGGCCGTCGGAGTGCACCTCGAAGCGGCAGATGTCGCGGTTGGACTTCTTCGCGCGGGCGGCCAGGCGGAACGACAGCTCGGGATCCGTGCGCTCGTCGTTCGTGCCGTGCACGATCAGGACGCGGCGGCCCGCGAGCTGTTTCACCGGTTCGGGGGGTGCGGCGACGTCCTCCTCGGGCAGCCAAGGGGCTAGCGCGAGCACCGAGTTGACGGCGCTGTGCCCGCCCGCGTGCAGCGCCGCGCGGGCACCCATGTCGATCCCGACGAGGCAGACGGGGATGTCGCCGTAGCGCCGTACGGCTTCGTCCGCGGCCCAGTCGGCGTCGCGCGCGAGCTGTGCCTGCACGCCGTTCCAGCCGCGGCCGCGGTAGTGCACGACATGCGCCGCAAGGCCGTCCCGCCGCCCCTCGCGCACGAGGGCGCGCCCCAGGGTCCGTACGGCTGCCGAGGCCAGCGGTGACGGCCTGCGCGTGGAGCTCTCCTCACCTGCGGGAAGCAGCAGAACCACACCGCTCACTGTCGAGGGGACGGGCCCCATGGCCTTCCCGAGCCGGGCCTCACGGACCGTCGTCGCTTGCTGTCCCATGACAGAACAGTGTCAGAAGGCCCGGTGTACGCCACCCGTCCGCAGGGTCACCGTTACGTATCGACAGGCGGTCGTCGGCGGGTATCTACGCGCGTAGGCGTTAGAGTGCGGAAATGACGAGCCAGACCAGCGGAAACTCGCAGATTCCGACCCCCGAGCAGATCGTTCGCGCCCCCAAGGTGCTGCTGCACGACCACCTCGACGGCGGCCTTCGCCCCGGCACCATCGTCGAACTCGCCCTGGCGCAGGGCTACGAGAACCTCCCGGAGACCGATCCCGACAAGCTCGGCATCTGGTTCCGCGAGGCCGCCGACTCCGGCTCCCTCGAGCGCTATCTGGAGACCTTCGCCCACACCTGCGCCGTCATGCAGACCCGCGAGGCACTGTTCCGGGTCGCCGCCGAGTGCGCCGAGGACCTCGCCGAGGACGGCGTCGTCTACGCGGAGATCCGCTACGCCCCCGAGCAGCACCTCGAACAGGGCCTCACCCTCGAAGAGGTCGTCGAGGCGGTCAACGAAGGCTTCCGGGAGGGCGAGCGCCGCGCCAGGGCCAACGGCCACCGCATCCGCGTGGGCGCCCTGCTCACCGCCATGCGGCACGCGGCCCGGGCCCTGGAGATCGCCGAACTCGCCAACCGCTACCGCGACACGGGCGTCGTCGGCTTCGACATCGCGGGCGCGGAGGCCGGCTTCCCTCCCACCCGCCACCTCGACGCCTTCGAGTACCTCAAGCGCGAGAACAACCACTTCACGATCCACGCGGGCGAGGCCTTCGGGCTGCCCTCCATCTGGCAGGCCCTCCAGTGGTGCGGCGCCGACCGCCTCGGCCACGGCGTGCGGATCATCGACGACATCAAGGTCGAGGACGACGGCACGGTCAAGCTCGGCCGCCTCGCCTCCTATGTGCGCGACAAGCGCATCCCCCTGGAGATGTGCCCCAGCTCCAACCTCCAGACGGGCGCCGCCGACTCCTACCAGGCCCACCCCATCGGCCTGCTCCGCAAGCTGCACTTCCGCACCACGGTGAACACCGACAACCGCCTCATGTCCGGCACCAGCATGAGCCGCGAATTCGAGCACCTGGTCGACGCATTCGGCTACACGCTCGACGACATGCAGTGGTTCACTGTCAATGCGATGAAATCAGCATTCATTCCTTTCGATGAACGACTGGCCATGATCAATGACGTCATCAAGCCGGGATATGCCGAGTTGAAATCCGAATGGCTGTTCCGTCAGACCGCCTCGACCAGGGGTTCTGTCGCGCAGTAGCGCCTCTTTGTGCGAATCGGAAGCGGCCGGGATTATTAACTCCCGGCCGCTTCCGCGTGTATTTCGCTGGTTGCGACGCGCCCTGACACATGTTTACGGTCGTGAACCGCTCAAGCCCCCGTTCACGAGGACTCATTTCGCAATGAAGCAGTCTGCTGTCAAGACCCTCGGTGTCGCCGCTCTCGGTGTCGCCTTCGCCGCCGCGGGCGCCGGTGCCGCGTCCGCCGCCCCCGCCCTCCCGGACGCCGGCTCCGCCCTCGACACCGTGACCGGCACGCTCCCCGCCGAGCAGGTCGCGCAGGTCCTGCCCGCCGGTGGCACCGAGTCCCTCACCGCCACCAAGAACGCCGTCGCCGGTGGCCTGAACGCCGCCACGCCCGCCGTCCGGAAGGCCCTCCCCACCAACGGCAGCGACCCGGTGTCCGGTCTCCTCGGCGGCCTGCCCGTCAACTCGCTGCCCGCCGGCGGAGCCCTGCCAGTCGGCTGACCCACCCGACG
Organism: Streptomyces sp. NPDC107517; assembly: GCF_055582645.1. Taxonomy (NCBI): domain Bacteria; kingdom Bacillati; phylum Actinomycetota; class Actinomycetes; order Kitasatosporales; family Streptomycetaceae; genus Streptomyces; species Streptomyces sp. NPDC107517. The sequence continues at coordinate 313,232 of NZ_JBVJPM010000010.1, forward strand.
CGGCACAGACACAGACACGCAGGAGGGGCGCACCCGCTCGCACGGGTGCGCCCCTCCTTGTCGTACGTCAGCCTGTCCTGTCGTGCATCAGCCTGCGGACCCCGTCGTCACCACGCCTGGCGGACCTTGCCCTCGCTCGGCAGCAGGATCCACAGCGCGATGTACAGCAGGAACTGGGGACCGGGAAGCAGACACGAGAGCACGAAGATCACGCGCATCGTGGTCGCGGAGGTGCCGAAGCGCCTTGCCAGCGCTGCGCACACTCCGCCGATCATCCGTCCGTTCGTGGGGCGGGCAAGGGCGGTCATGGTGGGCTCCTTCGCGAACCGTAGCGGTGAGGCGCCTCCTTGGCCGGGAGGGCCGGGGCGTCTTTGACGGCTTCAAAGCTACGGCGACGAACCCGGGCGAAGCGTCAGCTCACGGGGCGATGCCGACCCTGGAAATCGTCGGGGTCCGCCCCTGAGAGGGCTCCTCCCGGGGGAGGGCGGCGACCTCGGTCCTGCGGCGGAGCCTGCCCCTGAGGGTCGGCACCACGGCCGCGTGCGCGAGGGCCACGCCCAGCGTGTTCAGGAACAGCGAGTCGATGTCCACGACCTGCCCCGGCACCCCGGTCTGCAGCAGCTCGATGCCGAGCGAGAGCAGCGCTCCGGCGGCGACCGTACGCACCAGCGAACCCAGCGGCGAGACGACGAGCCGCCCTCCGGCGATCGGCAGCAGCACCCCCAGCGGCGCGAGCAGCACCAGTTCCTTGCCGATGCGCCGCACCGCCTCCGCCGGGCCGAGCGCGAGATCCGCCCTGATCCCGGCGAACGGATGCAGGTTCGCGGCGCTGACCCACGGCACGTCCAGGGGGCGCAGCGTGATCCAGCAGACGAGAAGCAGATGCGCGGCAAGGAGGGCTATCCCTGCCGTACGGAAGCGGATGGCGGCCTTGGGGCCGCCCGGGCGAAGGCGCTGCACGCCCCCCTAGACGCGGACGGCGGGACGATCGGTTCCGCGTCGCCGGCGTCCGCCCGCGACAACCGCGCCCGCCCCCGTCAGCCGACCGTCTCGGCGGGCGCCGGGACGAGCCCCGGCCGCGTCCGCATCTCCGGAGAACAGTCGTACGCGCGCAGAGCGTCGTCCCCCGGCCCGCCGAGCACGACCTTGTCGTCCTTTGCCGCGGCCCCGCCGTTCGCATACGTACACACGATCTGGGCCAGCGCGTACGGCGAGAGGTCGTCCGGCGGGACGCTCAGCCGCAGCGCGTTGTCCGGGTCGCCCTTGCCCGGCCCCGAGACGGTCATCCCGGGCCGGACGTCCGTCGTGTACCCCGCCTGCCGCTCGGCGCCGCCCGGAGACTGCTCCAGCTCGTCGAGCAGCGCCTGCGCGAGCCGCACCCGGTCCGAGGCGCCCCGCCCCTTCGGCAGGGTCACCGTCCGGTCGACGCTCACCAGCTGCGACGTACAGACCAGATACACCTGCACGGCGAACTCGCCGCCCGTGCGCGACTCCAGATCCGGGTCCGACAGCGTGCACGGCACCCGCGACGGCGCGGCCCCGAAGTCCGTCGGCACCTCCGTCGGCCTGATCCCGCACCCGGCGAGCAGCGCGGCGAGCACCGCCGCGCCCAGCACCGCGTGACGCCGTCCCGTCCTGCGTGCGGTCATCGCGCGCCGCCCTCCTCACCGGAACCGCCACCGTCGGCGCCCTCGTCATCGGGCGGCAGCGTCAGCGGTGACGCGTCGAGCGGCAGCCGGAACGTGAACACGGCGCCGCCCTCAGGGGAGTTGGCGGCCGTGATCTCGCCGCCGTGGATGTGCGCGTTCTCCAGGGCGATCGAGAGCCCGAGCCCGCTGCCCTCCGAACGCGGCCGCGACGCGCTCGCCTTGTAGAACCGGTCGAAGACGTGCGGGAGCACGTCCTGCGGAATGCCCGGCCCGTGGTCACGGACCTCGATCACCAGCTCCGAGTCCGCAAGCCGCACGGACACCCGCACCGGCGAGCCGCCGTGCTTGAGCGCGTTCCCGATCAGGTTCGCCATGATGACGTCGAGGCGGCGCGGGTCGATGCGGGCCATGATGCCGCGCTCCGCGTCCAGGTCCACCGCGTCGAGCCAGGCGCGGGCGTCGATGCAGGCCGTGATCTGGTCGGCGATGTCGACGTGGTCGAGGACGAGCCGTGCCGTGCCCGCGTCGAAACGGGTCACCTCCATCAGGTTCTCCACCAGGTCGTTCAGCCGTCGTGTCTCGCTCACCACGAGGCGTACGGCGGGCTCGATCATCGGGTCGACCGAACCGGTCTCCGCGTCGAGCTCCTCCTCGAGCACCTCCGTCACGGCGGTGATCGCCGTCAGCGGCGTACGCAGCTCGTGCGACATGTCGGCGACGAAGCGCCGCGACGCCTCCTCGCGCGCACTCATGTCGGCGACCTTCTTCTCCAGATTCTCCGCGGTCCTGTTGAACGTCCTGGAAAGATCGGCCAGTTCATCCGTACCGGACACCCGCAGACGCGTGTCCAGCTTTCCTTCGCCGAGCCGCCGCGCCGCCCTCCCCAGCCGGTGCACCGGCTTGAGCACCGTCGTCGCCGCGGCCTGTGCGAGCAGCGCCGAACCGACCAGCGCGAGCGCCGTCGCGATCCCGAGCGACCAGGCAAGGGAGTTGAGGTCCTTCGCCTCCGGCTCCAGGGACTTGAGCATGTAGCCCGTCGGCCCCCCGTCGATCACCCGCGCCCCGCCGACCAGATAGGGCGTGTCATTGCTGACGATCCGCTGCCAGTACAGGTGGTACGGGTGCTTGTTGCCGTCCGTGAGGGGCTGCTCCTTGTTCACCGCGTCCCGCAGTGAACGCGGCACCTCGGCCAGCGTGATCGCGTCCAGATCGGAGTTCCCGGCGATCCGCCGGCCGTCCTTGTCGTCGCTGATCAGCAGCACACTGAAGTGCTGGCTGCTGCTCGCCATCAGGTTCGCCGCATGCTGCAACTCGCCCTGCGTCGGATGCTCGGGCAGTGCCGCGGCCCGATTCTGCATCTCCTGCTGGAAGTCGCTGAGCGCCGCGTCCTGCGCCCGGGTCAGCACCGCCTCGCGGTTGAGCCAGTACGCGATCCCGGACGCCGACACCGCCGCGGTCAGCGCCACCAGGGCGAAGACGACGACGAGCCGCAGCCGCAGGCTGGTGAAGCGCAGGCCGGCGAGTATCGCCTTCCTCGCCGCGGCCCACCCCCGCAGCCGGTCGTGCGCATCATTCACTGAGGCGTGTCCAGCCGGTAGCCGACCCCGCGCACCGTACGGATCAGCGTCGGCGACGACGGCACGTCCTCGACCTTCGCGCGCAGCCGCTGCACACACGCGTCGACGAGCCGCGAGTCACCGAGGTAGTCGTGCTCCCACACCAGACGCAGCAACTGCTGCCGCGACAGCGCCTGTCCGGGTCTGCGGCTCAGCTCGAGGAGCAACCGCAGCTCCGTGGGCGTCAGTTGGAGGTCCTCGCCGTTCTTCGTGACCGTCATCGCGGCCCGGTCGATGACGAGACTCCCGAACGACGCGGCGTCGTTGGCCTCCCGCTCGCCCCGCCGGAGCACCGCACGGATCCGGGCGTCGAGCACCCGCCCCTGCACCGGTTTCACGACGTAGTCGTCGGCGCCGGACTCCAGCCCGACCACCACGTCGATGTCGTCACTGCGCGCGGTGAGCAGGATGATCGGCAGCTGGTCCGTGCGCCGGATGCGCCGGCACACCTCGAACCCGTCGATGCCGGGCAGCATCACATCCAGCACGATCAGGTCCGGCCGCTGCTCGCGCAGCAGCTTCAGACCGTCCTCGCCGGTGGCAGCGGTGGCAACCCGATGGCCCTGGCGCGTAAGGGAGAGCTCCAGGGCCGTTCGGATGGCGTCGTCGTCCTCGATCAGCAACAGGGAAGGCACAGACGTCATTCTGTCCCATGGCACGGCTCGAGTTCGACCGTTGGAGCGCTCCCAAGCTCGTAATGAGGAGGCTTCGGGCCCCATCCACACACGACTCGCACACGCCCGGGCGCTGTGACAGGTCTGTGACAGTCGACGGACACCGTCATGAAGTGGCCCGGGCAAGCTTTTGGACATCGCAAGGACGCAAGTCCTTACGAGCCACGGGAAACCGAGACTCCACGACGGGGGGCGCGAGATGAACACGCTGCACAGCACCACCACTGGCGCAGTTGTCACACGTCTTCATGACGCTCTCGTGCGGAGTCCCGGTTCCGGGAAGCACGAGTTGTCCGGTGCCGTGAGCGGGCGGGGGTGCGCTCGCGGCGCCGGGCGTCAGCACACCACGTACATGACGGTGGTTGACGCGAACCAGGCGGTATCCGACGGGGGAGCCGCGTACGGGGAGGAACCGGGGGAGCGGAAGAAGTCCCTGTCGGAGGCTGCGGACGCCGAAGCGGCGTTCACGGCCTACGTACAGGAACGCCGCGCCTCCCTGTACGCAACCGCCTACCACCTGACCGGTGACCGGTTCGAGGCCGAGGACCTGCTCCAGAGCGCCCTCTTCTCGACGTACCGAGCCTGGGACAGGATCAGCGACAAGGCGGCGGTCGGGGGCTACCTCCGCCGCACCATGACCAATCTGCACATCAGCGCGTGGCGCCGCCGCAAGCTGAACGAGTACCCGACCGAGGAACTGCCGGAGACGGCGGGCGACACGGACGCGATGCGCGGCACGGAGCTGCGCGCGGTTCTCTGGCAGGCCCTGGCCCGCCTCCCCGAACTGCAGCGCACGATGCTCGTCCTGCGCTACTACGAGGGTCGTACGGACCCCGAGATCGCGGACATCCTCGACATCAGTGTCGGCACGGTGAAGTCGAGCATCTGGCGCTCCCTGCGCCGGCTGCGCGAGGACGAGGCCCTCAGCTTCGGCCGTGACCTGGAGGAGTCCTTCGGCGAGCTGGTGGCCTGAAGGCCGGGGGCGGGCCGTCGCTCCGGGGGGACGCGACGGCGGTACGGGGGAGCGGTACCGGGGGATCACGGGGGATCTTCACGGGGGAACGAAGCGGGACCGGAGGGCCGGGGGGTCTCTCCGGTCCCGCTTTCACGTGTACGGGAGGCGCGGGGCGCTCACGCCTGGGCGCGGGCCTTCACGCACCGGCCCGCGGCGGCCGCGGCCAGACGGCCGAGGGCTTCTTCCTTGCCGCACGCGTGCGCGCCGAGCGCCGTCTGGCGGGCCACGATGGCCCGCTCCGCGCGCATCAGGCGCCAGCCGCGGCGCAGCAGGAACGGCACGGACTTGCGGCCCTCCCTGAGGTCCCGCAGCAGCCGGCGGCGGAACGTCGTGGACGGGCGGCCGCGCAGGCACAGCGCGTCGGCCAGCAGCCCGAGGTCCCGGCAGCGCTCCACGATGTCCGCGGCGAAAATGCCCTCCGCGATGAACAGGGGCGTGCGCTCGATGTCGAGCGTCTCCTCGCCCACGCGCGCGCTGATCGCGATGTCGTAGACGGGAACGCGGGTACGGCCCGTGCGGCACAGCTCCTCGATCGCGGCGACGGCCGTCTCCGTGTCCCAGGAGCGGGGCGAGTCCCAGTCGATGTCCGAACTGCCCGGCACCTGCGGCAGCGTCGGGTCGTCGGCCTCCTTGTAGAAGTCGTCCAGGCACAGAACGGGAAGCCCGGAGCGGGACGCGAACGACGACTTGCCGGAGCCGGAAGGACCTGCCAGCAGGACGACCCGGGTCGGTATCGGGGGATGGGAACTCACGAGACACCAGTGTGCGGCATTCCCGCCCGCCGGTGGACCCCGCGGGTCGGCCTTTGTGGCACGGCCGCACCTCAACTACTCTGCGTGCGCGTACGATTACTCCATCTGCGGCGGCGGGTCAACGGCCGCCGGTACCGGAAACGGGCGGCACCTCATGGCACGACACACAGCGAAGAAGTCCTCGGCGGCCCAGCGTGCGCTGCTGCGCGCGGGGCTCACCCTCACCGCCGCGGGGGCGGCGCTCGGCGGGGGTGCGGTGAGCGCCGGTGCGGCGGAGCCCGCCGCCGCGCCTCTCGCCCCGTCGATCGGTGACCTCGACGCCGCGGCAGCCGGGGAAGGGGTGACGGGGGCGCTCCAGGCCGCTACGGCCGGAGGGCTCGCCCCGGTCAAGCATCTGAGGCTCAACCCGCTCTCCGGCACCGGGGTCGATCCGCTCGACAACGCGGTCGGTACGCAGGTCGCCGACTTCAAGCCCGTGACCACGGCCGCAGCCACCGGCCCCCTGGCCCGGGGCGGCGCCCTCGCCGACCTTCCGCTGACGGGGCAGGTCGCCTCGCTGCTCCCCGGTTAGGGCGTCGTTCCGCCCACGACACGGCGAAGCCCCGGCCCTCCTGGACGGAGGAGGGCCGGGGCTTCGGGTTCCGGTCGGGCTTCGGGGCGGGGCTCAGTACGAAGAGCCCGATGCGCCGAGCGAACCCGTCGGGTGCCACACCGTCTTCGTCTCCAGGAACGACGTGAGCCTGTCCGTGCCCGGGTCCGCCGTCCAGTCCGTGTCCACAGCCTGGGGACGGCGTACGCGCTTCAGGTTGTCCGCCGCCGCGATCTCCAGGTCACGGGCCAGGTCGGCGTCCGCGCCCGTCAGGTCGATCGCGTTCACGTCCTGGTGCGCGGCCAGCGGCGCGGCGATCTCCGCCGTCCTGCCGGACAGGACGTTCACGACACCGCCCGGCACGTCGGACGTGGCGAGCACCTCGCCGAGCGACAGCGCCGGGAGCGGGGACGTCTCGCTCGCGATCACCACGGCCGTGTTGCCCGTCGCGATCACCGGGGCGAGCACCGAGACCAGGCCCAGGAACGACGACTTCTGCGGCGCCAGCACGGCCACCACTCCGGTCGGCTCGGGCGTGGACAGGTTGAAGAACGGGCCCGCGACCGGGTTCGCCCCGCCCACGACCTGGCTGATCTTGTCCGTCCAGCCCGCGTACCAGACCCACCTGTCGACCGCCGCGTCCACGACCGCCGCCGCCTTCGACTTCGACAGGCCCTCGGCGTCCGCCACATCCCGCACGAACTGGTCGCGGCGGCCCTCCAGCATCTCCGCCACGCGGTAGAGCACCTGCCCGCGGTTGTATGCCGTCGCGCCCGCCCAGCCGCCGAACGCCTTGCGCGCCGCCACCACCGCGTCACGCGCGTCCTTGCGGGACGACAGCGGGGCGTTCGCCAGCCACTTGCCCTTCGAGTCCGACACCTCGTACACCCGGCCGCTCTCGGAACGCGGGAACTTCCCGCCCACGTACAGCTTGTAGGTCTTCAGGACCGTGAGTCGCTCAACCGTGCTCATTTAGCGTGTGCCCTCCGGGCTCGACGGGGCGAGGTACGCCTCCAGGCCGTGGCGGCCGCCCTCGCGGCCGTGCCCCGACTCCTTGTAGCCGCCGAACGGCGAGGTCGGGTCGAACTTGTTGAAGGTGTTGGCCCAGACGACGCCCGCCCGGAGCTTGTTCGCGACCGCGAGGATGCGCGAGCCCTTCTCCGTCCAGATGCCGGCGGAGAGCCCGTACTGCGTGTTGTTCGCCTTCGCCACCGCCTCCTCCGGAGTGCGGAACGTGAGGACGGACAGCACCGGGCCGAAGATCTCGTCCCGCGCGATCGTGTGCGCCTGCGTGACGTTCGTGAACAGCGTCGGGGCGAACCAGTAGCCGCTGTCCGGGAGTTCGCACGGCGCCGACCAGCGCTCCGCACCCTCGGCCTCGCCCGTGTCCGCGAGCGCCTTGATCCTCGCGAGCTGCTCCGCCGAGTTGATCGCGCCGATGTCGGTGTTCTTGTCCAGCGGGTCGCCCAGGCGCAGGGTGGTGAGGCGGCGCTTCAGCGCGTCCAGCACCTCGTCCGCCACCGACTCCTGGACCAGGAGTCGAGAGCCCGCGCAGCAGACCTGGCCCTGGTTGAAGAAGATGCCCGTGACGATGCCCTCGACCGCCTGGTCGACGGGCGCGTCGTCGAAGACGATGTTCGCGCCCTTGCCGCCCAGTTCGAGCGTGACCTTCTTGTCCGTGCCGGCCACCTGGCGGGCGATCGCCTTGCCCACCGCCGTCGAGCCGGTGAAAGCCACCTTGTTCACGTCGGGGTGCGCCGTGAGCGCCGCGCCCGCGTCGCCGTAGCCCGGGAGGATGTTCACCACACCCTTGGGCAGGCCCGCCTGGCGGCAGATGTCCGCGAAGAACAGGGCGGACAAGGGGGTCGTCTCGGCCGGCTTCAGGACGACCGTGTTACCCGTCGCGAGAGCCGGGGCGATCTTCCACGCCAGCATCAGCAGCGGGAAGTTCCACGGGATGACCTGGCCCGCGACGCCCAGCGGCGCCGGGTTCGGGCCGAAGCCCGCGTGGTCGAGCTTGTCCGCCCAGCCCGCGTAGTAGAAGAAGTGCGCAGCCACCAGAGGGAGGTCCGCGTCGCGCGTCTCCTTGATCGGCTTGCCGTTGTCCAGCGTCTCCAGGACCGCGAGCTCGCGGCTGCGCTCCTGGATGATCCGCGCGATCCGGAACAGGTACTTCGCGCGCTCCGCGCCCGGCAGCGCCGACCACTTCTCGAACGCCTTGCGGGCGGCCTTCACCGCGCGGTCCACGTCCGCCTCGCCCGCCTGGGCGATCTCGGAGAGGACCTCCTCCGTCGACGGGCTCACCGTCTTGAAGACCTTGCCGTCGGCCGCCTCGGCGAACTCGCCGTCGATGAACAGGCCGTAGCTGGGCGCGATGTCGACGACGGAGCGGGACTCCGGTGCGGGTGCGTACTCGAACGTCATGGGTCAGTCCACCGTCACGTAGTCGGGGCCGGAGTAGCGGCCGGTGCTCAGCTTCTGACGCTGCATCAACAGGTCGTTGAGCAGGCTAGAAGCGCCGAAGCGGAACCAGTGGTTGTCCAGCCAGTCGCTTCCGGCGGTCTCGTTGACCAGCACGAGGAACTTGAGCGCGTCCTTCGTGGAGCGGATGCCTCCGGCGGGCTTCACGCCCACCTGTACGCCCGTCTGGGCGCGGAAGTCACGCACCGCCTCCAGCATCAGCAGTGTGTTGGCCGGGGTGGCGTTCACCCCGACCTTGCCGGTCGACGTCTTGATGAAGTCCGCCCCGGCCATCATGCCCAGCCAGCTCGCTCGCCGGATGTTGTCGTACGTCGACAGCTCGCCCGTCTCGAAGATGACCTTCAGGCGTGCGGTGCCCGAGGCCTCCTTCACGGCGACGATCTCCTCGTACACCTTCAGGTAGTGGCCCGCGAGGAACGCTCCGCGGTCGATGACCATGTCGATCTCGTCCGCGCCGGCGGCGACCGCCTCGCGGACGTCCCCGAGCTTCACCTCCAGGGCGGCGCGGCCCGCCGGGAACGCGGTGGCCACGGAGGCGACCTTCACGTCACTCCCGGCCACGGCCTCCTTGGCCGTCGCGACCATGTCCGGATAGACGCAGACGGCGGCTGTGCGGGGAGTCGTACGGTCGGTGGGGTCCGGGTGCACGGCCTTCGCGCCGAGCGCGCGGACCTTGCCGGCGGTGTCGGCGCCTTCGAGGGTCGTCAGGTCGATCATCGAGATCGCCAGGTCGATGGCGTACGCCTTGGCCGTGGTCTTGATCGACCGCGTACCGAGGGACGCGGCGCGAGCCTCCAGGCCGACCGTGTCGACCCCGGGCAGCCCGTGAAGGAAGCGACGCAGCGAACGGTCCGAAGCGACCGCGTCGGCGAATGCGGGTGCGGGTGCAGTGGGCATGGTCACGAGGGGAGCATATCTACGCGCGTAGCTGCTGTACAGGGGGAGGGGGAGTGGCGGGTCTCTGTGGCTGGTCTCTGTGGTGGGTTCCGGTGCGGCTGCGTGGGGGCGTTGTGCTGTCGGGTGCGGGCTGCCGCGTTTCGGGTGCGGGCTGCCGCGTTTCGGGTGCGGGCTCGGTGGGGGCTGCTGCTTCTTTGGCGGGTGCGGGCTCGGTGCGGGTTGCTCGGCTTCGTTGTCGGGTGCGGGGCCGCGGGGGCATGTACGTGCTCGCTGTTCTATCGGTGCACGTCAGCCAGTTGATTGCCGGTACGTGGTGCTGGTGGCTCCGCGCGCACATGCCCCCACGTCCCCTCCCGTCTCGTACGCGACTGCCCGCCCGGTGGGGGTTCGCTGTCTGCGGCCCTGTCTCGTATGCGGCTGGCCGTCCGGTGGGCTTCGCTGTCTCGTACGCGGCCGCCTGGCCGTCCGGTGGGGCTCATGGGTGTGCAGGGGCTTCTGTGGTTGTTCTCAGGCTGTGATGAACGTCCTTGTCGGCTTCAGGCATCATCGGAGTATGAAGACCCCGGAATCCCAGTCCTCCGTCACGCAACCCGTGGCCGCGGAGCGGGCCTACCGTTCTCCCGCCGGAATCGCAGGTGGCGTCCTGCTGCTCGCGATGGGGGCCTGGCTCGGTTTCGACGCCCTGGTCAATGGTGACGCACGCACCGCCTGGCTGGCCGTCGCGGGGCTGCTTCTTGTCGCGCCGCTCGTCGTCGCGTTCACGATCCGGCCCGCGGTGTACGCGAATGAGGACCGGCTGCGCGTTCGTAATCCGTTCCGTGTGATCACCCTGCCCTGGGCGTCCGTCGCCGATCTGCGGGCCGGTTACTCCAGCGAGGTCTTCACCGAAGGCGGGGACAAGTACCAGCTCTGGGCCATCCCGGTCTCCATGCGCGCCCGTAAGAAGGCCAACCGGGCAGCGGGTGGGCGTAAGGGTGGCGGTCTGAACGGGGACGCCGATTCCGTGCCCCGTAAGGCCGCCGGCGATCAGTCCCTGGACGAGATCCGTGAGCTGGCCCGGGACCGCGCCGACAAGCCGTCCGCCCAGGGCGAGCCCTCGATCCGCTGGGCCTACGAGATTCTTGCGCCTGCGGTGGTGGGTGCGATTCTGATGGCCGTACTGGTGATTGCCGGCTGAGTTTTGGGCGTAGGTCGCTCAGGTACGGGAAAGGCCGGGGTCGGTTTTCGACCCCGGCCTTTCGCTTGCCCTTTTCAGATTCCTGCCGCCGCTGACAGGTCCTGCTTGATCGCGTTCAGAACCCGCGTGCCCTCTGCCCGGGCGGAGGGGAGGTCCGAGCGGTTCGCTACGGGGATCACTGCTTCCAAGTAGCACTTCAGCTTGGGCTCTGTGCCGCTCGGGCGGACGATCACCCGGGCTCGGTACTCGCCGTCCAGCGTGTAACGCAGGCCGTCCGTGGGCGGGAGCGTCGCTGTGCCGTGGGTGAGGTCCTCCGCCTTTGCCACCGGGAGGCCCGCCAGTTCTGTCGGCGGTGTTTCGCGGAGCGCGGTCATGGCCTCCGCGATGACCGTGAGGTCCTCGACCCGTACGGAGAGCTGGTCCGTCGCGTGCAGGCCGTGGGCCACCGCCAGATCGTCGAGTGCGTCCAGGAGGGTGCGGCCGTTCTCCTTGAGCGTCGAGGCCAGTTCGGTGACCAGCAGCGCCGCCGTGATGCCGTCCTTGTCCCGTACGCCCTCGGGGTCCACGCAGTAGCCGAGCGCCTCCTCGTAGCCGTAGCGCAGGCCGTCCACCCGGGCGATCCACTTGAAGCCCGTCAGGGTTTCCTCGTAGGGGAGGCCGGCTGCCTCGGCGATACGGCCGAGCAGGGAGGACGAGACGATCGACTCCGCGAACACGCCCCTTGCTCCTCGTGCCACCAGGTGGGCCGCCAGCAGCGCGCCCACCTCGTCGCCCCGCAGCATCCGCCAGTCTCCGTCGTCCTTCACGGCTACTGCGCAGCGGTCCGCGTCCGGGTCGTTCGCGATGATCAGGTCGGGGGCGGCTTCGCCGGCTGTCGCGAAAGCCAGGTCCATCGCACCGGGTTCTTCCGGGTTCGGGAACGCAACCGTCGGGAAGTCCGGGTCCGGGTCCGCCTGCTCGGCCACGAGGACCGGCTCGGGGAAGCCCGCTCGTGCGAACGCGGCGAGCAGGGTGTCCTTGCCGACGCCGTGCATCGCCGTGTAGACCGTGCGCGCCGTGCGCGGGGAGTCCGGGGACAGGACCGCGTCCGTGCGGGCCAGGTAGGCCTCCAGGACGTCCTCGCCGAGCGTTTCCCAGCCGGAGTCCGGGCGGGGCACGTCGTGGAGGGTGCGAATCGCCGCGATCTCGGCCGCGATCCCGGCGTCCGCGGGCGGCACGATCTGGGAGCCGTCGCCCAGGTAGACCTTGTAGCCGTTGTCGCGGGGCGGGTTGTGGCTGGCCGTGACCTCCACGCCCGCGACCGCGCCCAGGTGCCGTATGGCGAAGGCCAGGACCGGAGTGGGCAGCGGGCGCGGCAGTACCGCGGCGCGCAGGCCGGCGCCCGTCATGACGGCCGCCGTGTCCCGCGCGAAGTCCGCCGACTTGTGGCGCGCGTCGTACCCGACGACGACCAGGCCGCCCGCCTCGCCCTTGCTCCTGAGGTACGCCGCGAGGCCCGCCGCCGCGCGGATGACCACGGAGCGGTTCATCCGCATGGGGCCCGCGCCGAGCTCGCCGCGCAGGCCCGCGGTGCCGAACTGGAGCGTGCCGGCGAAGCGCTCGGCGAGCGCCTTGGTGTCGGCGCTCTCGATGAGCTTCGCCAGCTCCTCGCGGGTCTCCGGGTCGGGGTCCTCGGCCAGCCAGGCCTCGGCCCTGGCGAGCAGTTCGGTGTCCTGCAAGGTCACGGTTCGTCCAGCCTCTCGCGTGTCTCTACGGGATCAGATGCGGTCCAGGACCTTGCCCAGGAGCTCGCCCATGCGGGTGGCGGAGTCGCGGCCGGCCTGGAGCACCTCTTCGTGGTTGAGGGGCTCGCCCGTCATGCCTGCCGCCAGGTTCGTGACGAGGGAGATGCCGAGCACCTCGGCGCCCGCCTCGCGGGCCGCGATGGCCTCGAGGACCGTCGACATGCCGACGAGGTCCGCGCCGATCGTGCGCGCCATGCGGATCTCGGCCGGCGTCTCGTAGTGCGGGCCGGGGAACTGCGCGTAGACGCCCTCTTCGAGGGAGGGGTCGATCTCCTTGCACAGGGTGCGCAGGCGCGGCGAGTACAGGTCCGTGAGGTCGACGAAGTTCGCGCCGACGATCGGCGACGTCGCCGTGAGGTTCAGGTGGTCGCTGATCAGGACCGGCTGACCGGGGCGCATGCCCTCGCGCAGACCGCCGCAGCCGTTGGTCAGCACGATGGTCTTGCAGCCCGCGGCGACGGCGGTACGGACGCCGTGCGCGACGGACGCGACACCGCGGCCCTCGTAGTAGTGCGTGCGCCCGAGGAAGACGAGGGCGCGCTTGTCACCGATCTTGTACGAGCGGATCTTTCCGCCGTGGCCCTCGACGGCCGGCGGCGGGAAGCCGGGCAGCTCGGTGACGGGGAACTCGGCCTCGGGGGTGCCGAGGGCGTCCACGGCCGGTGCCCAGCCGGAGCCCATCACGAGGGCGACGTCGTGGGTGTCGGCGCCCGTGAGCTCGCGCAGGCGCGAGGCGGCGGCGTCGGCGGCGACCCGGGGATCGAATCGGGTGGCGCCCTGGATGTTGTCCGGAGTAACAGATGCGTTCACGCGATCGAGGGTAGCCGGTTCGGTCCTACGCGCGTAGATGACAGACCTCACGGGATCGCGATCGTTGTCTTGTCGTTTCCGACGAAGCCCGCTCAGCAGGGGTGCTTGCGCAGTTCCATCACGTAGTCGTGCGGGGCTCCGGCCGACTCCGCCGCGTCCGCCAGCTCGCCGAGATAGCGGGCCGAGGGGAAGCCGCCCTCGTACCCGTTGAGCACGTACACCCACGCGGGTTCCTCGCCCTCCAGCGTGTCCACGCGTACGCGCATGCGACGGTAGATGTCGAGCCCCACGCCCTCCCAGCGGTCCATGGACTCCTCGTCCATCGGCGCGATGTCGTACAGCGCGACGAAGACCTGCGAGCGGGGCGCCTCGACGAGGGTCGCGAGCGCACCTTCCCAGCCCATGTGCTCGCCCCCGAACGTCAGCCGCCAGCCGCTGAGCCAGCCCGTCGCGCGCATCGGCGAGTGCGGTGCGCGGCGCGTCATCAGCCGCGCGTCGAGATTGCTTGCGTATGCGGCGTAGAGCGACATGTGGTCGAGGGTACGGCAGGTCCGGCCGGGGTCCCTCCCGTAACACAAGACCCCTCCGACGTGGGACGCGCGCGGACGGAGGCCCCCGGGGCGAAACCACTTGAAGCGTGCGGGACAATGGAGTACGTGACTCGGATCGTGATCATCGGTGGCGGACCCGGCGGATATGAGGCGGCCCTCGTGGCTGCCCAGCTCGGCGCGGAAGTGACGGTCGTCGACTGCGACGGCCTGGGCGGGGCGTCGGTGCTCACCGACTGCGTTCCGTCCAAGACCCTGATCGCGACGGCCGAGGTGATGACCACCTTCGACTCGTCGTACGAGGAGCTGGGGATCATCGTCGCCGACGACACCCCGCACATCGACAGCCCCGCGCGGGTCGTCGGTGTGGACCTCGGGAAGGTCAACCGGCGTGTGAAGCGCCTCGCGCTCGCCCAGTCCCACGACATCACCGCGTCCGTCACCCGGGCCGGTGCCCGCGTGATGCGCGGCCGCGGCCGCCTGGAGGGCCAGCAGGCCGCCGACGGCTCCCGCAAGGTCGTCGTGCGCGCCGCCGACGGCACCGAGGAGACCCTCACCGCCGACGCCGTCCTGATCGCCACCGGCGGCCACCCGCGCGAGGTGCCCGACGCCCAGCCCGACGGCGAGCGCATCCTCAACTGGACCCAGGTCTACGACCTCGACGAGCTCCCCGAGGAGCTCATCGTGGTCGGTTCTGGCGTCACCGGCGCCGAGTTCGCCGGTGCCTACCAGGCCCTCGGCTCGCGCGTCACGCTCGTGTCCAGCCGCGACCGCGTCCTGCCCGGCGAGGACCCGGACGCCGCCGCCGTCCTCGAGGACGTCTTCCGCCGCCGCGGCATGAACGTCATGGCCCGCTCGCGCGCCCAGTCCGCCAAGCGTGTCGGCGACCGTGTCGAGGTCACCCTCTCCGACGGCCGCGTCATCTCCGGCACCCACTGCCTGATGGCCGTCGGCGCCATCCCGAACAGCAGCGGGATGGGCCTGGAGGAGGCCGGGGTCAAGCTCAAGGACTCCGGGCACATCTGGACCGACAAGGTCTCCAGGACCACCGCTCCCGGCGTGTACGCCGCGGGTGACGTGACCGGCGTCTTCGCGCTCGCCTCCGTGGCCGCCATGCAGGGCCGCATCGCCGTCTACCACTTCCTCGGCGACGCGGTGGCCCCGCTGAACCTCAAGACGGTCTCCTCGAACGTCTTCACCGACCCCGAGATCGCCACGGTCGGCTACACGCAGGCCGACGTCGACGCCGGGAAGATCGACGCCCGCGGGGTGAAGCTGCCGCTGCTGCGCAACCCGCGCGCCAAGATGCAGGGCATCCGCGACGGCTTCGTCAAGATCTTCTGCCGGCCCGGCACGGGGATCGTGGTGGGCGGTGTGGTCGTCGCCCCGCGGGCGAGCGAGCTGATCCATCCCATCTCGATCGCGGTCGACAACAACCTGACGGTCGAGCAGATCGCGAAGGCGTTCACCGTGTACCCGTCGCTTTCGGGCTCGATCGCCGAGGTGGCGCGTCAGCTGCATACGCGGAAGACGGCCGACGAAGCCTGACGGCCGCGCTTTCACCGGACACGATCAACTTCCCGCAGGTCACAGCCTGTTGCCGCCCATACCTCGGCCATAGGTGCGGGAGATAGGCGCCTATACCACTTCCTGCCGTTCCGTGCGAACAACTTCTGTTATTCGGCGCAAACTGCTGAAAGCAGACGGACGTTGGGGTTACTGTCAGTTTCGTGTTCGCTGCAGAACGTCGTCAATTGATCCTCGAAATGGTGCGGGCCAATGGAGCGGTATCGCTCCGGGAGCTCGCCCGCGTCGTCCAGACCTCCGAAGTGACCGTACGGCGGGACGTGCGCGCACTGGAGGCAGAAGGACTCCTCGACCGCCGGCATGGCGGTGCGGTATTGCCGGGCGGATTCACGCGGGAGTCCGGCTTTCCGCAGAAGTCACATCTCGCGACCGCAGAGAAGACGGCCATCGCCGACCTCGCCGCGGGCCTCGTCGAAGAAGGCGAAGCCATTGTGGTGGGAGCGGGTACGACCACGCAGGAGCTGGCCCGCCGGCTCGCGCGCGTCCCCGGGCTGACCGTCGTCACCAACTCCCTTCTGGTGGCACAGGCGTTGGCCCACGCCAACAGGGTCGAGGTCGTCATGACGGGCGGCACTCTGCGCGGTTCCAACTACGCACTCGTGGGCAGCGGGGCCGAGCAGTCCCTCCAGGGACTCAGAGTCACCCGCGCCTTCCTCTCCGGCAGCGGCCTGACCGCCGAACGCGGCCTCTCCACGTCCAACATGCTGTCGGCCTCGGTCGACCGCGCGCTGGTCCAGGCCGCGGCCGAGGTCGTCGTCCTCGCCGACCACTCCAAGCTCGGCACCGACACGATGTTCCAGACGGTGCCGACCGATGTGATCACGCGCCTCGTGACGGACGAACCGCCCGGCCACGACGACCGCGCCGTCACCGAACTCCAGGCACTCGCCGACCAGGGGGTGCAGATCGCGATCGCCGGAGCCTCGGCGACCGGAACCGGGCCGGCGGGGGGAGATCCCGTCCCGGCGCGGCAGGCGCGCCGGGACGTACCTCTCCCGGGCCAGCGCCGCACCCAGCTCCCGGGCGGCCCCCAGCTGCGCAGCGCCTCCGCCCTCGACCAGGCACCCCCTGAGCGCGCGGCAAGGGTGGCCGACCTCCGGCGGCGCTGAACGGCACTCCGTGCGGGGCCGAGCCCTTCTCCGTACGGCTGCGGGTCGTCGGGGCCGGTCGGCGGTCGTGGTGCGCAGCCCTAGCCCGCTGTGATGCCTCGCAGCGTCAGCCGTAGCAGCCGGTCCGCCAGCTCCGGGTCGTCCGGGGTCTCCTCCGCCGCCAGCGCGATCGCGTTGGTCAGCTGAAGCAGATCGCCGATCGACACGTCCGCGCGTACGGCACCTGCCCGCTGCGCCCTGGACAGCAGGGCCTGGCCAGCCTCGCGCATCGGCGTACTGCACCGCGACAGAGCCGAACCGGCGTCGTGCGACGCCGACATGAGGGCCCGCGAGAGCCCGCGGTACTCACCCGCATGAGTGATGATGTCGCGCAGCCATGCCACGAGCGCCGAGCATGGCTGCGGGTCCGCGAGCAGCGCCCGCGAGCGCGCCAGCAGATCATTCACCGCGTCCTCGAAGACCGCGCTCATCAGCGCGTGCCGGTTCGGGAAGTGCCGGTAGAGCGTCCCGATGCCGACGCCCGCGCGCCGCGCCACGTCCTCCAGGGACGCGCCCGTGCCGTGCTCCGCGAACGCCGTACGCGCCTGGGCGAGCAGTCGCTCGTAGTTCCGGCGTGCGTCGGCCCGCATGGGGCGTACGGAAGGGGCCGGGCGGGGCCGGTCCGTCTGGTCCGTGCCGGTCGTCATCGGTCCTCCCTGGTCGTGCGCGCGCTCTCCAGGATGCCTGATCGCGCGACGGCCGGACCACGGACCGAGAGAACGCGAACGCCCGGTGGACCGTCTTCCGGTCCGCCGGGCGTTCGCGTCAGGTGCTCTGACAGCCGATCAGGGTCAGTCCTTGATCTCGCAGATGGTGGCGCCGGAGGTGATGGAGGCGCCGATCTCTGCGCTGAGGCCCTTGATGGTGCCGGTGCGGTGGGCGTTGAGGGGCTGTTCCAT